>CP119314.1:3223928-3868214 GCA_029202385.1 Candidatus Sphingomonas phytovorans | reverse complement strand
CTGTCGCGCATCGTCGCGCTGGGCGATTCAGCTGGCTGGACCGCGCTGGCGGGGGCTATCCCCACCTATCAGGCGCCTGACGGGCTGTTGCGCTTCTGGCCGTCCGACACGCTGCAGGGGTCGGAGATCCTGACCGCCTATGTCCTCTCGCTGACGGCCGACGCCGGCCTGCCGATCCCCGAGGCATCGCGCACGCGCATGATCGAAGGGCTGAAGGCAGTGCTCGACGGGCGGCTGCGGCACGAAACCTATGGCGATGTCCGTCTCGAAAAGGTCGCCGCCTTCACCGCGCTGGCGCGGGCCGGTGTCGCCACCCCGGCGATGCTCGGCCAGATCAGCATCACGCCGAAGGAGATGCCGACCGCGAGCGTGGCCGATTACCTGATGGCGCTCGACAAGGTCCCCGGCCTCGCCAACGGCCCGGCGCTGAAGGCGGCGGCGGAGGCGGTGATCCGCTCGCGCATCGCCTATGAAGGCACGCGGCTCGACCTGACCGACGCGTCGAGTTCGGCCTGGTGGCTGATGTCGTCAAGCGACGAGGCGTCGATCAAGGCGCTCCTCGCCACGCTCGGCCGGCCCGGCTGGCAGGACGATGCGCCGAAGATGATGGTCGGCGTCGCGCTGCGCCAGGTTCGCGGCCATTGGGATACGACAACGGCCAATGCCTGGGGCAGTGTCGCCGCGCGCAAGTTCGCGACGCTTTACCCGGCGGAGGCGATCGCCGGCACGACCTCGCTCGTGCTGGGCAGCCGCACCGTGTCGAAATCATGGCCGCTTTCGGTCGATCTGCGCCAGGCGAGTTTCCCGCTCCCCGCCGCGCAGACCCCGCTCCGCCTGTCGCAATCGGGTGGCGCTGGCCCCTGGGCGAGCGTCTCGGTCTCGGCGGCGGTGCCGCTGACCAAGCCGCTCAATGCCGGCTACCGGATGTCGCGCAAGATGGACGTGGTGCAGGCGCGCACCAAGGGCGTGCTGACCCGCGGTGATGTCGTGAAGGTGACGATCACGGTAGAGGCGACTGCGGAACGCAACTGGGTGGTGATCGACGATCCGATCCCGGCCGGTGGCACCATCATCGGCGATCTCGGCGGCCAGTCGAAGATCCTTGCCGACCAGGGCAGCAATGGCGGCGGCTTCGATTTCGTCGCGCTCGACGGCGACGGCAAGCTCTGGAACGTCGAGGTCGGCGCCCAGCTCGCCTATGTCGAGCGCGGCAATGAATCGTGGCGCGCCTTCTTCTCCTGGCTCCCCAGGGGCAAGCTGACGGTCAGCTATCTGGTTCGCCTCAACGGCGCCGGCCGGTTCAACCTGCCGCCGTCGCGGGTCGAGGCGATGTATTCGCCAGCGATCCGGGCCCAACTGCCCAATGCGCCGATGACGGTGGCGCAGCGGTGACGAGTCGCTGCCTTGCCTGATCCGGGGAGATTGCTCTCCGCGGGCGCGGAAGCGGTGAAGGCTGGCGGGCGGCTCTGGATGCGCGCGGAGTCGCTGCTGTTCCGCTGGTGGGCGGCGCTCCGCACCAGAAAGGGCATGACCTTCGCGGGCGTAGGCCTGGTCGCGCTGGCCTATGCCGTGGTCGACTATGCCACGCTTCCCCCGCCGCTCCCCGGCTATGCCCGGGTCCGCGCCGCCTGGCATCCGTCCGAGGCCTGGCTCTACGACCGCGACGGCAACCTCATCGACAGCGCCCGCGTCGATTTCGCGGCGCGCCGGCTCGGCTGGACGCCGCTCGACAAGGTCTCGCCGGTCACGCGCGAAACGCTGGTCGCCGCCGAGGATCGCCGCTTCCTCGGCCATGGCGGGGTCGACCTGCTCGCGCTGGCCGGCGTGGCGCGCGACAAGGCGCAGGGGGAACGCGCGCGGGGCGCCAGCACCATCACCATGCAGCTTGCCGGCTATCTCGCGCCCGATCTGGCGGCGCCCGGCTCCCGCCGGTGGTGGGACAAGATCCGCCAGATGCGGGCTGCCTGGGCGCTCGAACGCGGCTGGACCAAGGATCAGATCCTCGAGGCCTATCTCAACCTGGCGGGTTTCCGCGGCGAGGCGCAGGGCATCGCCGCCGCGGCGCTTGGCCTGTTCGGCAAGACCCCCGATGCCCTGGCCCGCGACGATGCGCTGTTGCTGGCGGCCTTGCTGCCCGATCCCCAGGCGACCGCGGACCGGGTCGCCCGCCGCGCCTGCGCCCTTGCGCATGAGGCGGATTGCACGCGCTTCGCCGGCGAGGCCGCGTCGATGCTCGGCCCGGCGCGCAGCCTCGCGCTCGACCCAGGCCTCGCGCCGCATCTCTCCGACCGGCTGCTGCGCAAGCCCGGCCTGCGCGTCAAAACGACGCTCGATCGCCGCATCCAGCAACTCGCGATCACCGCGTTGAAACGCCAGCTCCAGGGCCTTGGCGGCGCCCGTGCCCGTGACGGGGCGGTGGTGGTGCTCGACAATGCCAGCGGCGAGGTGCTCGCTTATGTCGGCGGCATCGGCGGCGCCTCGACCGCGCCGTCGGTCGACGGCGCCAACGCCTATCGCCAGGCCGGTTCGACCCTGAAGCCCTTCCTCTACGCCCAGGCGATCGAGAAGGGCTATCTCACCCCGGCCTCCATCCTCGACGATTCGCCGGTCCAGCTCGACACCGCCTCGGGCCTCTATGTCCCGCAGAATTACGATCGCGGCTTCAAGGGGCCGGTCTCGGCACGCTCTGCGCTGGCCGGGTCGCTCAACGTGCCCGCCGTCCGCACCCTGTTGCTGGTCGGGGTCGATCCATTCCGCGATCGGCTATGGGATACCGGCTATCGTGGTATGACCGAGGACGGCCAATATTACGGCTTCTCGCTCGCGCTCGGCTCGGCCGAGGTGACCCTGCTCGAACAGGCCGATGCCTATCGCAGCCTCGCCAATGGCGGCCGCTGGTCGCCGCTCCGCCTCACCGCCGACGCCCCGCACGATGCGCCGCGCAAGGTCACCACACCCCAGGCTGCCTGGATCGTCGCCGACATGATGGCTGATCCCAATGCCCGCGCCGCGACCTTCGGGCTGGATTCGGCGCTTCGCCTGCCCTTCTGGGCTGCGGTGAAGACCGGTACGTCGAAGGCGATGCGCGACAATTGGTGCATCGGCTTTTCGGATCGCTACACCGTCGCGGTTTGGGTCGGGAATCTGGAGGGGGATCCGATGCGCGCCGTCTCCGGCACCAGCGGCGCCGCGCCGGTCTGGCGCGATCTGATGCTGGCGCTGAACGCCGATCGCAAGGTCACCGCACCGCCGCGCCCGCCGGGCATCGAGCAGCGCGCGATCCGCTTCGCCAACCATGTCGAGCAGCCGCGGCTTGAATATTTCCTCGCCGGCACCGCGCAGACCGAGATCGCGTCAGCACCCCCGGCTGCCCGCCGGCCGCGCATCACCAATCCGGTTGCCGGCAGCGTCTATGCGATCGATCCGGATATCCCGCCCGATCGCCAGCGGCTCGCGATCGGCGTGTCGGGAGAAGTGACCGCGCATCGCCTGCTGCTCGACCGGCGCGATCTCGGCGCCGCCGATTCGCAACCCCAGGTCCTCGCGGCGCCTGGCCAGCACCGGCTGAGGCTGGTCGATGTCGGCGGCCATGTGGTCGACCAGGTGCTTTTCACCGTCCGATAAAGATAAAAAAAGCCGCGCCCGCTGGGTGCGGACGCGGCCATGGCGCGGGACGGCATTGCCGCCCGTGCGGTTACCAGTAGAAGTTGCGGATCACGTCGACCACGACGCCGCGACGCGTGTCGATCAGCAGCACGTCGTTATAATGCCTCACCCAGCGCTGGTTATACCCCACTTGCGGCAGGCGATAGCGCCACGGATCGGCGATGAAATAGCGTGGCCCGTAATAGCTCGGCGCGATGCGCACGCCGGGGCGGAACGCGTAATAGCGGAACGGCGCGTTCCAGTTGCCGCGTGCGTACAGCGAGCGATTCCGGTCGCGCCAGCCGCTCCAGTCGTTGCGGCCCCAGCGGCGGTCGCGGTCGCGAATGTCCTCGCGCAGCTCCTGCCGGGCGTCGCGGACGTCGCGGCGCTCGTCGCGAATGTCGCGGCGGTCGCCATGGCGGCGCGCCTGGTCTAGCTCGCGCTGCTCCTCGCGCAGGTCGCGCCGGTCCTGGCGGACCTCGCGGTTCGACTGCGCCATGGCCGTGGTCGGCAGGACCGTGGCGGCCATCAGCGTCAGGATGATTAGTTTACGCATCGTCGATTCTCCATCTTCTCCCGGAGGCGCCTGAAAAGGCGCCGCGGCCCCTCCTTGTCGCCGGCTCGCGCTGAACGGGGCGCGAACCAGCCAGTCAGGTGATAGAAAGAATGACGCATGGGCGACGGCCTTCCGCCGCGCCACCGCGATTCGTGGCGACGATTACGGGGTGTCGCGTCCGCCGCCAGTCCCGCTGCCCGGCGAGCCCAGGCCCGCCGCGCCAACCGTGCCGATATTGCCGAACAGCTCGTCGAACAGGCTGCGCTTGCGGCCAAGTGTCGGCGTCTTCTCGCCCGACGGCCTGATCTTCGCGATCTCCTCGGCGCCCGTGCGGGTCACGGAGGTCACATTGCCCCTGGCGTCGAAGCTGATGCGCAGCGTCGTCTGGCTGGTCACCTTGGGGTTGTTATAGGCGAAATTGCGCGTGTCGCGGGCGATATAATACCATTCGCCCTGGTTGAACTGGCTGGCGAAGCTCGGCTTGCCGAGCACCTGGAGGACCGACTGGCGGTTGTCGACACCCGGCTGGACCGAGTTGATCAGATCGACGTCAAGCACATAGCCCTGATGCGCGCGCAGCGGCGTGCAGCCAGCGGCGGCGATTGTCGCGAGGCCCAGGGCGGCGCCCATCAGAAAGCGGGCGGAAATCACACTCATCATACTCTCCAGGCACGCCAGCGCGGCAACGCGAGTGCATTGCATCATGCGCCGTCAGCCTCAATATGCGGATGAACGCGGCCAAACAAGGGCACGCGCGGGAGACCTTGAGACGTGCAATGGATCGCGAAGCTGTTCGGTAGCCGGGATGAGGAGACGCTGCCGCTCTATACCGCGATCGTCGCGCGTGCCCGGGAACCTCATTGGTACGAGGCGGGCGCGGTGCCCGACACCATCGACGGCCGGTTCGATATGGTGGCGACGGCCCTGTCCTTCGTGCTGCTCCGGCTCGAGGACGATCCCGTGGCGGCCGGCCCAAGCGCGAAGCTGACCGAGCGTTTCGTCGAGGACATGGACGGCCAGCTTCGTGAAATCGGCATCGGCGACATCGTCGTCGGCAAGCATATCGGCAAGATGATGAGCATGCTCGGCGGCCGGCTGGGCGCTTATCGCGATTCGGCGACTCCCGCCGCGCTCGACGCTGCGCTGGTCCGCAACCTCTATCGCGGGACGCCGCCTGGTCCGGCGGCGCTGGCCCATGCGCGCGATTCGCTGATGTCTTTCCGCGATTCGCTCGCCGCCACGCCGACGGCATCGCTGCTCGCGGGAACCCTGCCATGAGCGTTCCCGAATTCTCCCGCCCTGAACGAATCGACGCGATCGGCGACGGCGAGCGCGAGGTCGCGGTTTCCGCCAGCGCGGAGGAACGGGCGGCACTCGCCGTCCGCTTCGGGCTGAAGGCGATCGACCGGCTCGAGGGCAGATTCCGCATCCGGCGCGATGCCGCAGGCATTGTCGCGCGGGGCAATGTCCAGGCGGATGTGGTGCAGGCCTGTGTCGTTACCGACGATCCGATTCCCGTCTCGGTCGACGAACCCGTCGCGCTGCGCTTCGTCGCTGACGACGAACCCGCGGGCGAGGAAGTCGAGCTCAGCGAGGACGCGCTCGATACGATGAGCTTCGACGGCGCCGCGATCGATCTCGGCGAGGCGGCTGCCGACACCATGGCGCTTGCGCTCGATCCCTTCCCGCGCGGGCCAAATGCCGCGGCGATGCTGAAGCAGGCGGGGGTGATCAGCGAGGAGGAGGCAAAGCCGCTCGGCGCGCTGGCCGGGCTCGCGGCTCTCAAGGCCAAGCTGGAAAAAGGTCAGTCCTGATCGGGGCCAAGACTCGGGTCGAGATCGCGGGGCCTCACGAACAGCGCCAGCGACGCACCGCCCGCCGCGATATCGCGCCATGATTCCACGGCGAACCGCAATTGCGCGGTACTCGCTGTCGGAAACTTGGTCTCGACATCGTCGCGCAGCGGCTGCTCGTCCGAATCGGGTACCAGCAGCAGCACCAGATCTTCCAGCCCCGGATTATGCCCGATCAGCAGCGCGTCGTCGGCGCCCTCGGGCAACTCGTGGATCACGTCGAGCAGCGTCGTGGCCGAGGCGAGATAGATTCGCCGGTCCCAGGCGGGCGCCAGCGCGGCGCCATAGCCGGTGGCGACCTGCTCGATCGTCTCCATCACCCGCACCGCGGGCGAGGCGACGACCTGGTCGAATTTCAGGCCCATCGTCCGCCAGTTGCGCCCGACCAACTGGGCCGCGCGCTTGCCCTTGCCGTTGAGCGGCCGATCGAAATCGCGCAGCACCGGATCGTCCCAGCCCGATTTGGCATGGCGCAGGAGCGTCAGCGTCTTCATCCCGGCAAGCGTCTCCGTCAGGCTTCCTCGCGCGCCTCATGCCCCACCTTCGTGAAGGAAGGAAGACGGCCCGCACGGAGCACCGCCTCGTCCAGGGTCACGCGAGACACCGATACGCCCGGCGGAAAGGCGGTGAGCAGCCGCGACGGCATGGCCGCGGAGAGCAGGACGAAGATGCCATGGTCGTCGGCCCGGCGGATCAGCCGCCCGAACGCCTGGGCCAGCCGGGCCCGCACGATTCGGTCGTCATAGGCGCTGCCGCCCCCGGCAAGCCGTCGCGCGGCATGCAGCACGGTCGGCTTGGGCCAGGGCACGCCCTCCATCACCACCAGCCGCAGCGACCGGCCCGGCACATCGACTCCGTCGCGCAGCGCATCGGTGCCGAGCAGCGAGGCGGAGGCGTCGTCGCGGAAGATATCGACCAAAGTACCGGTGTCGATCGGGTCGACATGTTGGGCATAGAGCGGCAGGCCGTCCCGGGCGAGCCGGTCGGCGATCCGCGCATGCACCCCGCGCAGCCGCCTGATCGCGGTGAACAGCCCGAGCATGCCCCCGCCCGAGGCGACGCCGAGCCGGGCATAGGCGTTGGCCAGCGCCCCCATGTCGCCGCGCTTCACATCGGTGACGATCAGCACCTCGGCCTGCGCCGCATAGTCGAACGGGCTCACCGCCTCGAACCGGCTCGCGCCGCGCACCAGATGCTGCGCCCCGGTCCGCGCCTCGGCCACCTCCCAGTCGCCGCCGCCGCGCAGCGTGGCGGAGGTGACGAGCGCGCCATGCGCCTGTTTCAATACCGTTTCGGCGAACGGCTTGCTCGGGTCGAGCCAGTGGCGGTGAAGTCCGATATCGTACTCGCGCCCCTCGATCCGGTCGACCGCCAGCCAGTCGACATAGTCGGGCGTGGCCGGCCCGCCGATCCGGGCGAGCAGGGAGAGCCATGCCGCCACCGTCTCGGCGCGCCAGCCGATCGAGGCGATCGCGCCCTCGATCCGCGCGCGGGCGGGGCCGTCCATCCAGTCGGGTGCCTCGGCCAGCACTGCCTCGAGCCGTCGCCCCAGGGTGACGAGCGGACGGACCAGCGTATCGAGCGCCTGTGCCGCCGGCGCGGCCGCTTCGATCAAGGCCGGATCGGGTTCGGCCAGCTCCGTTTCCAGGCCATAGCCGGCATCGCCCGCCGCCTCGGCGCGTGCATAAGTCAGCCCGCGCACCGCCGCGAGCAGGGTCTCGACCGGGCCGAACGGCGCTCCCTCGCCCAGCCGCTGCAGCCACCCGTCGCTCGCCAGCGTCCCCGCCGCCTTGATCGCGTCGGCAATGGCGATTCCGCCGCCTTCGTCATAGCTCGCCACGTCGGAAAGCCGCGCCGCCAGCCCGCGCCGCCGCCCGCGCGCGCCCGATTCGGGGCCGAGGATCCAGCGCCTGAGCTCGATCGTCTCCTGCCCGGTCAGCGCGGTCGAGAACATCGAATCCGCCGCGTCGAAGATATGGTGACCCTCGTCGAATACGTATCGGGTCGGCCGTGTCGCCAGCTCGCGGCCACGCGCCGCATTGACCATCACCAGCGCATGGTTGGCGATGACGATATCCGCCTCGGCGCTTGCCCGGGCGGCGCGCTCGATGAAGCATTTCCGGTAATGCGGGCAGCCGGCATAGACGCATTCGCCGCGCCGGTCGGTCAGCGCGGTCGATCCGTTGCGGCGGAACAGCGTCGGCAGCCAGCCGGGCAGGTCGCCGCCGACCATGTCGCCGTCAGCGCTATAGGCCGCCCAGCGCGCGACCAGTTGCGCCAGGATTGCCGCGCGCCCGGCGAACCCGCCCTGCAGGGCATCCTCAAGATTGAGCAGGCAGAGATAATTCTCCCGGCCCTTGCGCGTCACGACCCTGGCTTTGCGGATTTCCGGATCGGGGAACAGCCGCGCGCTTTCATGTCCCAGCTGGCGCTGCAACGCCTTGGTGAAGGTCGATACCCACACCGCGCCCCCGGCCTTTTCCGACCAGAGTGAGGCGGGGGCAAGGTAGCCAAGCGTCTTGCCGATGCCCGTGCCTGCCTCGGCCAGCACCATGTTCGGCTCATCGCGCACCATGCGCGGGCTGAACGCCTCCATCGCGGCCTGGGCGAAGGCGCGCTGGCCTGGCCGCTGTTCCGCGCCGTTGCCGGTCAGGCGCGCGAGCCTTGCCTGGGTCTCTTCGGGGTCGAGCGAAATGGTACGTGGCGCGGGTCGCGGTGCGCCTTCCGACCATTCCGGTAGCTTCGAGAACAGCCAGCGTTCGGCGGTCGCGGGTTTGCGTAGCCGCTCGGCGATGACCGGCGCCCAGGTCCAGCGCAGCCGGAATAGCGATTGCGCCGCGGTCCAGGCGCCCTCGCGCTCCGGCCAGTCGCCAGCCGGCATGTCGAGCAGCTTCGCGGTCGCGGCGCGCAGGAATGCGGCGACGTCCGCATCGTTGGGCGGCGGCTCAAGCTCGGTCTCGCGCGCCAGTCCGCGCGGCGTCGGCACCATGAAGCGCGCCGGGCAGAGAAAGGCGAACAGTTCGAGCACGTCCAGCCCCGACAGATCGGCATAGCCGAGCCGCTGCCCGATCAGCGGCGCGTTGAGCACGATCACCGGCGTATCGGCCGCAATCCGGATCGCCTCGCCGCGCCCGATCGGCCGCGTGCCCTCGGCATCGGCGATCCAGATGCCGCTATGGCTTGCGTGGAGGGCGGGATAGGGGAGTGGGACCACGCCCACCCATCGCCCGAATGGAACGAATTGGCAACGGCGACCCGTCGCATTCGGGGACTTTCCACCCATTCCCTTCCCCGGCGGAGGCCGGGGCCCCGGTTGGGGCACGTCTGGGAATTTGCGTTGCGCGCAATCACTCAAGCCTTCCCAACTGGGCCCCGGCCTTCGCCGGGGGAGATAGAAGCGGAAGGCTGCGTCTCGAAAAGCAGGCTATCAGGCTATGTTGTCGCTCAGCCGCCACCGCGCTACTGCGCCCGCATGACTGCACCCGAACTCCACCCCGCCGACCTCAGGTCTGCCGCCCTCGAATCCAAAGCCTGGCCGTATGAGGAAGCGCGCAAGCTGCTGAAACGCTATCCGGACGGCAAGCAGGGTGCGCCGGTGCTGTTCGAGACTGGCTATGGCCCCTCGGGCCTGCCGCATATCGGCACCTTCAACGAAGTGCTGCGCACGACGATGGTGCGTAACGCCTTCCACGCGCTCAGCGACATGCCGACCCGCCTCGTGGCCTTTTCCGACGACATGGACGGCCTGCGCAAGGTGCCGGACAATGTCCCCAATCGCGCGATGCTCGCCGAATATCTCGGCAAGCCGCTGACCAGGGTGCCCGATCCGTTCGAGAAGTTCGAAAGCTTCGCGCATCACAACAACGCGATGCTGCGCGATTTCCTCGATCGCTATGGCTTCGATTACGAATTCCTGTCCTCGACCACTGAATATGCCTCGGGCCGGTTCGACCCGACCTTGAAGCTGATCCTCCGGCGCTACCAGGCGATCATGGATGTCATGCTGCCGACGCTCCGGGCGGAACGTGCCGCGACCTATTCGCCGATCCTGCCGATCAGCCCGAAATCGGGCATCGTGCTTCAGGTGCCGGTTGAGGTGGTCGATGCCGATGCCGGGATCATCGCCTTCATGGATGAGGGCGACCGGATCGAGCAGTCGGCGCTCGGCGGCATGGCCAAGCTGCAATGGAAGGTCGACTGGGCGATGCGCTGGACCGCGCTTCAGGTCGACTACGAGATGTCGGGCAAGGACCTGATCGACAGCGTCACCCAGGCGTCGAAGATCACGCGCGTGCTCGGCGCCCGCCCGCCCGAGGGACTCACCTATGAGATGTTCCTCGACGAAAAGGGCGAGAAGATTTCCAAGTCGAAGGGCAACGGGCTCAGCCTCGACGAGTGGCTGACTTACGGGCCTGAGGAGAGCCTCGCCTTCTACATCTATCGCGAGCCGAAAAAGGCCAAGTCGCTTCACATGGGCGTCATCCCGCGCGCGGTGGACGAATATTGGCAGTTCCGCGGCAATTATGCCGGGCAGGAACTGAAGGAGAAGCTCGGCAACCCGGTCCATCACATCCATGACGGCAAGCTGCCGACGGGCGAATTGCCGGTCACCTTCGGGCTGTTGCTCAATCTCGTCAGCGTGATGGGGGATGCGACCAGGGAACAGGTATGGAGCTATCTCTCCAACTATGTGCCTGACGCCACGCCCGAGGCTTATCCCGAGCTCGACCGGCTGATCGGCCATGCGCTCGCTTATGGTCGCGATTTCGTCGCGCCCACGCTTCAGCGCCGCGCGCCCGAGGGTGTGGAGGTCGCCGCGCTCGAACGGCTAGACGCCGATCTCGCCGCATTGCCGCCCGAGGCGAGCGCCGAGGACATCCAGAACATCGTCTATGAGATCGGCAAGACCAGCGGGTTCGAGACTCTGCGCGACTGGTTCAAGGCGCTCTACGAGACGCTGCTCGGTTCATCCCAGGGCCCGCGCATGGGCAGCTTCATCGCGCTTTACGGCATCGAGAACAGCCGCAAGCTGATCGCCGAGGCACTGGCGCGCTGATGGGAGGCGCGATGTCGATACGGCCCGCCCGGGCTGACGATGCCGCTGCCATCTGGTCGATCATCGGCCCGGTGATCGGGGCCGGCGAAACCTATGCGCTCGACCGCGACATGGCCGAGGCCGGGGCGATTGCCTATTGGATGGGCCCCGACAGGGAGACCTTCGTCGCCGAGGAAGACGGTGTCGTGCTCGGTACCTATTATATCAGGGCAAATCAGGCCGGTGGCGGCAGGCATGTCGCCAATTGCGGCTATATGACTCATGCTGCGGCAACGGGTCGTGGCCTGGCGCGACGCATGGCGGAGCATTCGATCGATCACGCGCGGCTACGCGGCTTCCGGGCAATTCAGTTTAACTTCGTGGTGAGCAGCAACGACCGGGCGGTGCGCCTCTGGCAATCGCTCGGCTTCGACATCGTCGGCACCTTGCCGCGCGCGTTCGACCATCCGGCCCATGGCTTCGTCGACGCCTTCGTGATGTTCCGGGAGCTCTGAAACCTCCTCTCCCAACCTCCCTCTCCCCTTGTGGGAGAGGGAAGGGGCCCGCGCCGAAGGCGTGGGAAGGGTGAGGGGGACACTCGTCACTGAGTATCTCGAACCTCACTCCCCCTCGCCCTCCCGCCGCTTCGCTCCAACTCCCTCTCCCGCAGGGGAGAGGGAGTTGGAGGCGAAATGCGGCCCCTCTACTTCGCCCCGATAAAGGGCAGGGGTGCGCTCGCGCCGGTATAGGTCGGCAGCTTGCCGTCCCATTTCTCGACCGCGCGAAGGTTCACGATTTCCGGATTGGTGCGGATCGCCTGGGCCTCTACTTGGATCGCCCTGGCATCGCCTTCCGCCTTGGCGACCCGTGCCTCAGCGTCGGCCCGCGCGGTCGCGACATTGGCCTGGGCGGCTAGGGCCTGCTGTTCGTTGGCGATCTTCGCGTTGATCTGCTGGAGCACTGCGTCCGGCACGACGATATTCCCCGCCCAGTAGAGCTGCTCGACCTGAAGGCCGACCGGCGCGAAATAGGCCTGGACGTGGCGCAGCGCCGTCTGGATCAGCTCGCTCTTGTGCGGGCCATATATCTCCTCGACGCCAAGCTGCGCGCCGCGCTCGACAATGGCGTTGCGAATGGCATTGCGCAGCGGCCCCGCGATGATCGCGTCCATGTCGGTGCGATAACGCTGGAACAGGATCGGCGCGCGGCTTGCGTCCACATGATAGGCGACCGCGACGTCGGCCGACAGCGCCAGCCCGTTCTTGTCCTGGAAGTTGAAGGCCTCGTCGACCCGGGTCTGTTCGGTCGCCGAACGAGTCCAGCTATAGGTGCGGGTAAAGACGGGGTATTCGTAGATGTTGGTGCCGGGAGGGGCGAAATACCAGCCGACCGGCAAAGGCTGAGAGACCACGCCGGCGTTGCCGCCGATATTGTTCACCCGGATGCCGACATAACCC
The DNA here is from genome assembly GCA_029202385.1 of Candidatus Sphingomonas phytovorans. Classification (NCBI taxonomy): domain Bacteria; kingdom Pseudomonadati; phylum Pseudomonadota; class Alphaproteobacteria; order Sphingomonadales; family Sphingomonadaceae; genus Sphingomonas; species Candidatus Sphingomonas phytovorans. The sequence goes on along the minus strand of CP119314.1, from coordinate 3,855,668 downwards.
GGCAGCACGCGCGCGAACGCATTGGTCAGGAAGATCGCCGTGATCGCCAGTGCCATCATCCCCGCGATCAGCGCGCCACGGCGCCGCGTGAAGCGGCCAAGGCTGCGGGCTACCGGGACCTCATCGAATGTGTCGTCCATCGTCTTTTCCTGTTGCATGCAGCGCGCGCACGATGCGCGTCAGCATTGCCGCAAGAACAAGCGGACTCAGCAGGAACAGGAAGATCGATGACCAGAGGCCGGTCGACGTATGCGCGTTGAAGAGCGCAGGCGCGACGAAAAGCAACAGCCAGAGGGCGGCGGCCATCACGATGACCGTCTCGATCCAAGGGCTCACGCCAATCCGTCTTATGTCTCGCTCCAATCCTCGAACGCTGCACTGCACAATGTAATCATGCTGTGAACGCAACGAAACGAAAATCGCCATGATGCAGGTCGTGCACTGTCGATTGCACGGCGCTTCCGTTTCACCGGCTTTGCTTGCAACGACATGCCACAAACCGGCATAGCGGACGCGAAAGGGGACGCGCATGAGCAGCCCGAAACGCCGCGGTTACGCCTCGGCCCTGCGTGCCTTCCTCGCCAATGAGGCGCTGGGCGGAATCCTGCTGATCGCTGCGGCGGCGCTGGCGATGGTCGCGGCCAACTCGCCTTTCGCCCAGGATTATTTCCACCTGCTGCACGTCGAGACGGGGCCGGTGCTCGCCCCCGCGATCGGGCCGATGACGGTCCATCTCTGGATCAACGATGCCCTGATGGCGGTGTTCTTCCTGCTCGTCGGGCTCGAGATCAAGCGGGAGCTGGTCGACGGGCAACTCGCCTCGCCCGAACGGCGGCGCATGCCGATCATCGCCGCGGGGGCCGGCATGATCTGTCCGGCGATCTTCTATCTCGCCATCACCGGTGGCGCGGCGGACTTGCGTAGCGGCTGGGCAATCCCGGCTGCGACCGACATCGCCTTCGCCATCGGCGTGCTGGCGCTGCTCGGCCCGCGCGTGCCCGCCTCGCTCAAGCTGTTCCTGACCACCGTCGCGATCGTCGACGACATGGGCGCGGTCGCGATCATCGCGGTCTTCTACAGCCACGGCCTGTCGCTGCTGGCACTCGCCGGCGCGGCGATCGTCGCGGGCGGCATGGCGGCGATGAACCGGTTCGGCGTGGTACGGCTCTGGCCCTATCTGATCGGGTTTGCTCTGCTGTGGCTGCTCGTGCTGATGTCGGGGGTGCACGCGACCATCGCCGGCGTCGTCGCGGCGATGACGATCCCGATCCGCCGGTCGCCGGGCGCGCCCGATCATCGTGATTCGCCGCTCCATATACTCGAACACGCGCTTAATCCCTGGGTTGCCTATGGCGTGGTGCCGTTGTTCGGGTTCGCCAATGCCGGGGTGTCGCTTGCCGGGCTGGGGCCGTCGATCCTGGTGGAGCCGCTGGTCCTGGGCATTGCCCTCGCGCTTTTCTTCGGCAAGCAGCTCGGCATTTTCGGCAGCATCTGGCTTGCGGTTCGCTTCGGCATCGCGCAGGTGCCGCGCGGCGCGAGCTGGGCGCAGATCTATGGCGTCGCGCTGCTCGCCGGGATCGGCTTCACCATGAGCCTGTTCATCGGCGGGCTCGCCTTCCCAGGTAATGCCGCGATCATGGACGAGGTGAAGATCGGCGTGCTGACCGGCTCGATCTTGTCCGCGGTGGTTGGTTTCGTCGTGCTGTATCTTGCCGGCTCCCGCACCAGGTCGTCCTGATTCAACCGGGGCAAGGACCATGGCAGCGTCGAAGCGCCGGCCCTCCGGCCGGCTCTTTCTCACGGTCGATTGATGTTGAAGGGTTTTTTACGGTGCTTCAGCGGAAAATCCGGCGCTTTTCTCCGCCGTTTTTCCGCTGTTATGCATAACAGGGAAAGGCTGACCCAAGTAACTGTAAATGCTGGTGGAATCCGGCACGAAAATCCAACATAACAGCGGAAGAAAAATAGGTGTCGGCTGATCGCGGAAAAGCCGAGTCGCTGCTGGATCTGGTTGCGCCGGTCTCAGCGCCGCGCGACAAGGCCGGATGCGCTGTTTCTTCGACCCCCGTCAGCTCGCCCATGCTCCCCTGAAGGAGCTGCACAATGGCGGCTTCGCCGATTATGCTGAAAAGCCGGTCCGGGCCGAGGCGATCGCGGAGACGCTGGGCACGCTGGAGGCGCCCGTCGATCATGGCGATACCGCGATCCGCGCGGTGCACGATGCAGGGTATCTCGATTTTCTCAGGACCGGGCCGGCGCGCTGGGCGGCGGCCGGGCGTCCGGGGGACGTGATCGGCTATATCTGGCCGATCGTCGCCCGGCGGGCGCTGAAGCTCGACCGGATCGACGCGCTCGCCGGCCGCTACAGCCTCGACGCCTCCACCCCCTTGACCGGGGAGACCTGGGAAGCCGCTTATTGGAGCGTCCAGTCGGTCCTTTCTGCGCTCGACGCGGTGCAGGGCGGGGATCGCGCCGCCTTCGCGCTGTGCCGTCCGCCGGGTCACCATGCCGGTGCCGACTATCTCGGCGGCTATTGCTATCTCAACACCGCCGCCATCGCCGCCCAGGCCGCCCGCGATGCCGGGGCGAGGCGGGTCGCGATCCTCGACGTGGACTATCATCACGGCAATGGCACGCAGGATATCTTCTGGACTCGGGGCGACGTCTTCTATGCCTCGATCCATGCCGATCCGGCGACTGACTATCCCTTCTTCTGGGGCCATGCCGAGGAAACGGGCGAAGCGGAGGGGGCGGGTACCACGCTCAACCTGCCCTTGCCGCAAGGGGCCGGGCTCGATGCGTTCAGGGCGGCGCAGGCGTCGGCGCTGGACGCGATTGCCCGGTTCGGGCCTGACCTGCTGGTCGTCAGCTTCGGGGCGGATACGTGGGACGGCGATCCCATCTCCTTCTTCCGGCTCGCGACGGAGGACTATGCCGTGCTCGGTGGTGACATCGCCGCGCGCGGCTGGCCGACGGTGATCGCGATGGAGGGCGGCTATGCGGTGGACGCGCTCGGCGCCAATGTCGCCAGCCTTCTCGCTGGCTTCGCCGCCTGATTCAGAAGTTCCCTTCGGCCTCGGGAACCTTGATCACCGACAGGAACAGGCCAAGCTGGCGGATCGCCTGGGCGAAGCTTTCGTAATTGACCGGCTTGGTGATGTAGACGTTCGCGCCGAGATCGTAGCTGCGCTCGATCTCCGCCTTGTCGTCGGTGGTGGTCAGGACCACGACCGGGGTGCGCCGCAGTGTCGCATCGCCCTTGATCTTCGCCAGGATGTCGTTGCCGTTCATGTCGGGCAGGTTGAGGTCGAGGATCACCAGGGCCGGGCCGCCCAGCGCCGGCCCCTTCTTGTCGTTGAACAGATAGTCGAGCGCCCGGGTCCCGTCGGTGAAGTGGACGATGTCGTTCAGAATGCCCGCCCGCCGGATATTCTTCTCGATCAGCCGTGCATGACCTTCATCGTCCTCGATCATCACGATGCTGACTGAGTGGTGATCGTTCATCTAATGCCCCTGTGCATCGGAGAGCGTGGTGGGAAGCGAAAGGCGGAAAGTCGCGCCTTTGCCGAGATCGGAACGCACATCGATAACGCCGCCGAGCCGATACGCCAAGGCACGGACGAGCGCCAGGCCGATGCCTTCGCCCGGCTGGTCCTGATTGCCGGCCCGGCGGAACAGGTCGAACACCCGGCTGTGATCCGCCGGCGCGATCCCGCGGCCGTTGTCGCTGACCTCGAACGTCACGCGCCCGCCATGCCGCACACCGCGGATCTCGATCACGCCGGGACTGCCCGGCTTGAGATATTTCACGGCATTCTCGATCAGGTTCGAGAAGATCTGCTCGATCGCCAGCCGGTCGCTGACGATCTCCGGAAGCGTGGCCTGGATTGCCAGCCGGGTCTGGTTGCCGTCGATCAGGTGCTGCAGCGTCGCGCCGATCGTCGCGACCAGGGCGGTCATGTCGATCCGCTCCGGCACGATGACGCGCCGACCCTCGCGCGACAGCTTGAGGATCGCGTTGATCAGCCTTTCCATCTTCTCGGTTGAGGTGCGGATGAAGCGAATCGCTTCGGGCATCTCCTGGCGCGCGGCGGTACGCGCTTCCTCGGTGACGATGGCGGGCGCACTGGTCTCGGCGCGGTCGATCAGCTCGGTGATCGCGCCGATCGCGGCATCGAGCTCGGCGGTGAAGCCCATGACGTTGACCAGCGGCGCGCGCAGGTCGTGGCTGACGATGTAGGCGAAGCGCTGAATTTCCTCGTTCGCACGGGTCAGGTCAGCGGTGCGCTCGTCGACCAGCTCCTCGAGCGATTCAGCGAAATCGCGCAATGCGTCGCGCGACGTGGCGAGGTCCCGGGTGTAGCGCTGGATGGTCAGCAGGGACGCTATCGCGACGAACAGCAACAGCGCGCCGGCGACGCCGATCGTCACGTAAAAGGTCCGCACGCTGGCTCGCTGCTCGGCATCGCGGAAGGTGAGCAGCCGCTGTTCCTCGCGCTCCATCGACTTGCCGAGATTGCGGATGCCGCGCATCCGGCGTGCGGTGGTTTCGTCGGTGAAGGCGTCGATCGCCTCCCCGATCCGCCCGGCCTCGACCAGCCCGTTGGTGATGTCCCGGCGTGTCTCGATCGCCGCGACCAGCCGCCTGAGCCGGGTGAGATTGGCCCGTTCGCGGGGATTGTCGTCGGTCAGCTCGTCGATCTTGCCCAGCGCGCCCGGGATCTGCGCGGCGATCTTCTTGTAGCTGTCCAGATATTCCTGCTCCCTGGCGATGATGTAGCCGCGCCGTACCGACTCGGCCTGTTCGATCAGGACGACCGCGCGCGAGATGGCCAGTTCCACCTCATAGGTGTGGTTGACGGCGCGGATATGTTCCTGGTTGCGCCCGGTCGACCAGATGGCGGCTGCCCCCGCGGCGACCAGGCTGGCGAAACCGATGACCATGCATCCGATGAGGAAACGGCCCATCGACTGTTCCGCCCATCCGAAGCGCCGGGCGATTCCTCGGAATATGGGCCTGTCGAGCATGGGCGTTTCTAGATTCGCCCGTCCGGAAACGCCAGCGTGACGGGCGCAGGCCTAGAACAGCGCGCCTTGCAGCGTGGTCCGTCCGACGGCACCGCCGCCGCGGCGACGCGCCAGCTCCGTCTCGGCGGTGAAGCGCACGTCGATGTCGCGGTCGCCCAGGAAGCGCGCGAGCGATTCATCCTCGATCTCGCGCCAGTCCTTCCCGCGATCGGGGCCCTGGCGGACCCGCGGGAGCAGGCCGGGCAGGTTCGACCATTCGATCAGCTGGGGAAGGCCGACCTGGTTGAGCATGTCGCGCAGATGGAAGGCGGTGACATAGGCATCGGGAAAGGCCCGGTGCGCCGGCAGGCCGCGCTCATGCTCGATGCCCTCCGGCTTGCGCCAATAGCGCAGCACCTGGTTGGAGAAGCTCGGGCAGTCCGGCCAGAGCCGCATGGCGCATTTCCAGGTGCATACCCAGTCGGCATTGCGGGTGAGCGCGGGCGTGCAATATTGCTCCTCGAAATCGGCGCGGTGCGCCGCGAGCGCGACGCGGCGCGGCCACGGGTCCAGCACGGCACGGGCGACATCATGCCAATAGGGTGCGTCGGCGACCTGCTCGTCGAGGATATGGTGGATCGCCTGCGTGATCGGCGGAATCTGCCGGCCCGGATTGACCAGGCGGCTCCCGCCCTCGCCGTGCAGTTCCCACCGGCCATCGGCGCCGAGCGCAACGTCCTGCCACCCGATCTCGCACACGCCATGCGCGGGCGGCGCCGGACCGGTTGTCTCTAGGTCGACGACGCGGATAAGCTGGGGCTGAGGGGGAGGCATGCCCTTACGTGGCGGTTCGAGGCGCGGAATGCGAGTCCCTAAAGCCTCTCCCCCGCAGGGAAGGGGCCATCTCCCTCAATGGCCCGCCTGCTCGCCCCGCACGATGCCGCTTGCCGCAAGCTGCGCGTCGATCATCGCCATCAGCCGGTCGAGCCCGGCCTGATCCCTTGCCTCGGCGCGCGCGACCAGCACGTCCTGCGTGTTCGACGCGCGCAGCAGCCACCAGCCGTCGGGCGTGTTGACCCGTGCGCCGTCGGTGCGGTTGATGTCGGCACCCTCCGTCTCGAGCCGGTCGAGCACCTCGTCGATCACCGCGAACTTGCGGCTCTCGTCGACCTGGAACCGCATTTCCGGGGTGTTGACCATGGCCGGCATCGCGCCGCGGATCTCGGTCATCGACTTGCCGATCATATGCACCGCGCGGATCAGCCGCACGGCCGCATATTGCGCATCGTCGAACCCGTAATATTCATGCGCGAAGAAGATGTGCCCGCTCATCTCGCCTGCCAGCGGCGAATGAGTCTCCTTCATCTTCATCTTGATCAGGCTGTGGCCGGTCTTCCACATCAGCGGTTCGCCCCCGAGCTCGGCGATCCGGTCGTACAGCGCCTGGCTCGCCTTCACATCGGCGATGATGGTCGCGCCGGGCACCTCCTTCAGCACCGGCTCGGCCAGGATGGAAAGGAGCTGGTCGCCCCAAATCACCCGGCCCTGGCCGTCGATCGCGCCGATCCGGTCGCCGTCACCGTCGAATGCCAGGCCGAAATCGAGCTGCTTCTCGGCGACGAGGCGCTTCAGGTCGGCGAGGTTCTTCTCGTCCGTGGGATCGGGATGATGGTTGGGGAAGGTGCCGTCGACCTCGGTGAACAGCAGGTGATGCTCGCCGGGCAGCAATTTGGTCAGCTTCTCGATCACCGGCCCGGCCGCGCCATTGCCTGCGTCCCAGCCGATCCGATAGGCGCCACCGGCATAGCCGGCGAGCAGCCGCCCGACATAGTCGTCGACGATATCGGCTTCGGTGACCTCGCCCGATCCCTCTTCCCAGTCCCCCTCTTCGGCGAGCCGGCCGAGATCCTGGATGTCAGCGCCGAAAAAGGGCAGGTGCTGGAGCACCATCTTGAAGCCGTTGTAATCGCCCGGATTATGACTGCCGGTGATCTGGATGCCGCCGTCGACCTCGAGGATCGCCTCTGCATAATAGAGCATCGGCGTCGGCCCCATGCCGACCCGCACGACGTCGACGCCGCTCCCGGTCAGGCCGTCGATCAGCGCCGCTTCCAGCTCGGGCGAGGAGACCCGGCCGTCATAGCCGACCGCGACCCGCGTGCCGCCGGCACGCCGTACCCGTGTCGCGAAGCCGCGTCCGATCGCGGTCGCATCGGCTGGGCCGAGCGTCTTTCCGACGATGCCGCGAATGTCATATTCACGTAGCGAGGTGGGGTCGAACCGGTGAGTCATCGAGGCTCCTGTGGGTAATGTCCTGCGCCCAATCGGCGAGCGCCGGGAAAGTTCATTGGAGAAGGGTCAGTCGCGCCGCTTCAGCAACACGTCGCGCGCCGCGTTGATCCGCCGCGCCAGCTCGACCGATCCGCCGCGATCCGGGTGGACCGCGGCGACCAGGCGGCGATGCGCTGCCCGGATGGCATCGGCATCGGCGGCATTGCTCACGCCGAGGATGGCGCGCGCTTCCTTCTCGTCGATCGGCGGGGTGGGGGCGTTCCGGCGCAGGTACAGCCACAGGCCGAACAGCGCCAAGCCGATGAAGAGCAGCTTCGCCATCAGGCGAACAGCGGCATCGCTGGCTCGGGCAGGCCGAGCGCCGCCATCATCTCGCGCAGTTCCTGCCGGGCCGCGACATGGGCCAGGCCCATCTCGCCGAACTCGCGCGCGTCGAGCATGGTGAGGCCCTTGGGGAAGAGCTCACGGTAGATCACGCGTTCGCCCAGCCCCGGAATGATCCGGAAGCCGACCCGCTTGGCGAGCTGGTCGAGCGCCTCGGACACGCGGCGCATGTTGCGTGCCTCGATATGCTGGACCCGGTTGCGCAGCACCACCCAGTCGATCGTCGATCCGTCGGCCTTGGCGCGCGCCTTGCGCGCGTCCCAGATCAGCTCGGCATAGAAGCTCGGCCGGGTCACCTTGTAGGTGACGGGATCGACCTGGCCGATCAGGTCGAAATCGACGAAGCTGTCGTTCATCGGCGTCACCAGCGTGTCGGCCTTCTGCGCCGCGATGCGCGCGAAGGGGTCGTCGCGGCCCGGCGTGTCGATCACCAGGAAATCGGCGCCCTCGGCGAGGGACGCGACCGTTTCGGTGAAGCGGTCGAGGCTCTCGCCGTCATGCGTCGCATGGCGCGGGATATTCAGTTCGCGACCGGTGCGCTTGGCGGTTGCCAGTCGGTTGTCGAGATAGCGGCCCATGGTCCGCTGGCGATGGTCGAGATCGAGCGCCGAGACCTTGGCCCCGCGCGCTTCGAGTGCGATCGCGACATGGACGGCGGTCGTCGATTTGCCGGTGCCGCCCTTCTCGTTGGCGAACACGATGATATGTGGCTTCTGTGCAACCGTCGACAAGTCGCTCGTGTCCCTGATGATTGGCCGTATTGATCGGTCGCGTCACGCCCCATAGAAGGCCCGCCCCGTCCTTACCCGTCCTTATCGAAGGCCCATCAAGCGTGCAAACCATCCGTCAACTCGATCTGCTCCGTGGCGGGATTGCCGAATTCCGCGAGCAGGGGGCGACGATCGCGCTCGTCCCGACCATGGGCGCCCTGCATGCCGGGCATATGGCGCTGATCGAGGCGGCGAAGCGTCCCGGCACGCGCGTGGTCGCTTCGATCTTCGTCAATCCGAAGCAGTTCGGCCCGAACGAGGACCTGTCGCGCTATCCCCGCAAGGAGACCGCCGACACGCGCATGTTGAAGGAGGCGGGCTGCGACCTGCTCTGGATGCCCCCGGTCGAGGCGATGTATCCGGACGGTTTCGCGACCAGCGTTTCGGTCGCCGGAGTCAGCGAAGGACTCGACGGCGCGGCCCGGCCTGGCCATTTCGACGGGGTCGCGACGGTCGTTGCCAAGCTGTTCAACCAGGTGCGGCCCGATATCGCGTGGTTCGGCGAAAAGGATTTCCAGCAGCTCGCGGTGATCCGCCGCATGGTCGCCGATCTCGATTTCGGGATCGATATCATGGGCCTGCCCACCCAGCGCGAGGATGACGGCCTCGCGCTCTCGTCGCGCAACATCTATCTCGACGACGACCAGCGCAGCCGGGCAGTGGCACTGCCGCGTGCGCTCGGCGTCGCGGCGAAGGGCATCGGGAAGGGCGACGATGTCGAGACGGTGCTGGGCGCCGCGCGGGATTCGCTGGCCGCCGCCGGGTTCGAGATCGACTATGTCACCCTGGTCGATGCCGAGACGCTGAAGGAGGCGCCCGATCCCGAGCGTCCGCGCCGCCTGCTGGCTGCCGCGCGGATGGGCGGGACTCGCCTGATCGACAATATCGCGGTCTGAGTGGCGGCATGCCTAACCGGCGTTAACCATTTGTTGAAATCTTGACTCCAAACTCACCCGACAGGGATGGTTAACAGGGGTTAAGAGCATGGGCAGCAGCCTGAAGAGTGCGCAGTTCCTGATAGACAGCCGGCTCGCCGACGCGGCCCGGGGCGACATGGATGCGTTCTACGATCTCGGCATGGTCTATTCGAGCGGCGCCGCCGGCATCGATGTCGACCTGATCGAGGCGCATAAATGGTTCAATCTGGCGGCGGTCGCGGGTAGCGACGCAGCGCAGGCCTGCCGCAGCGAGATCGCGGAGGACATGAGTGCGCGCGAGATCGCCGAGGCGCAGAAGGCGGCGCGTGCCTGGCTCAGCGTGACGGCACGCCGCGCTGCCTGATCCGGATCGACGCCAATCGACGCAGGGCAACAAAAGGAATAGAACCGCCTCCGCAACAAAGGAGGGGGTATGCAACTCACGATCACCGCGCTCGCCGCGGCCGCGCTCGCGCTGCTGCTGGTCTTCCTGTCGGTCACCACGATCCGGATGCGCATCAAGCACAGTGCTGCCTATGGCGATGCCGGCCAGCATGACCTGAATTGCGCGATTCGCGCGCACGGCAATCTCGCGGAATATGCCCCGACCGGCATCATCCTGATCGCGCTGCTCGAAAGCGACGGCGCCAACACCACCATTCTTTCGATCGTCGCTGCCGCCTTTGTCGGCGCGCGCCTGCTCAACGCCATCGGCCTGTTCAACCCGCCCGGACCGCCCAAGCCCGCGCGCTCGATCGGCATCGTGGTTACGCTGCTGACCCTGCTCGGCATGGCGGTCTGGCTCTTTGTCAGGACGGTTCTGCCCCTGCTGGGCTGAATCGTTCAATCGCCGAGCGACAATTCCATGTCGATGCGGTGCATGCCGGGACCCCAGCCATTCTCGATACGGCCGAGGGCATGGGCGCCGTGGCGCAGGAAGAACGGTGCGCTGTGCTGGCTCGCCGCGATGTCGAGTATCGTGGCGCCCTGATCCGCCGCGCGCGTCCGCGCCGCGCCCATCATCGCGTTGCCGATACCCCCGCCCTGTGCCGCGGGATCGACCAGGATCCAGTTCAGATGCGCCCGGCCTGCCGTGCCGCGCGCCACCGCAAAGCCGGCGACGATCGAGCCTTCCCGCTCGCAAACCGCATAAAGGCCGGCGTTTCCGTCGAGATAGCGGACGAAATCCGCCCGCTCGTTGACCGCGAAGAATTGCGGCGTGTTGGCGTCGAAGATCGCCAGCATGCGGTCGCGATCCGATGCGACATAGTGCCTGATGGACAGGGCCATGGGCTATTATCCCGCCTTTGCCCCAGTCTTCGTCGCAGTCTTCGTCGCAGTCTTCGTCGCGGTCTTGGCCTTACTCGGTGCCGGTTTCTTGGCCGGGGCTTTCTTGACCGCGGCCTTCTTCGCCGGTGCCTTCTTCTTGGTCTTTTTCGATGGGCCGGCCGCCGCGCGCGCGTCGAGCAGCTGCGCTGCCTCCTCTAGGGTCAGGGCATCCTTCTCGATCGACTTGGGCAATGTCGCGTTGGTTTCACCATCGGTGACATAGGGGCCGTAGCGACCCTCCATCAGCTTGATCTCGGCTTCGGTCCGCGGGTGCTTGCCCAGGATCTTGAGCGGCGCCTGCGCGCCCCGCTGCGGGCGTCCGCCGCCGGCCGCAGCTTCAGCCAGCCTGACCACCGCCGCGTTCATGCCGGTTTCGAACACCTCCGCCGTCGAGGTGAGCCGGGCATATTTGCCGGCATGGGCGAGATAGGGCCCATAGCGTCCGATCGACGCGGTAATCGGCTCGCCGCTTTCCGGATGCGTGCCGATGGTGCGCGGCAGGCTCAGCAGCTTCAGCGCCCATTCCAGGTCGAGCTCCGGAATATCCTTGGGGATCGAGGCGCGCTTCGCGTCCTTGCCCTCGCCCAGCTGGATATAGGGGCCGAACCGCCCCGCCTTGCGCTCGACGGGAAGGCCGGTTTCCGGGTCCTGGCCGATCGCTTCGGGACCGGCATCGCCGCCCTCGTCGCTGCCGCCCTGGCCGAAACGCCGGGTATATTTGCAGTCGGGATAGTTGGAGCAGGCGACGAACGCGCCGAACTTGCCGCCGCGCAGCGCCAGCTGGCCCTGGCCGCAATTGGGGCAGAGCCGCGGGTCGCCGCCGTCAGCCTTGGCCGGGAAGAGATAGGGCTCGAGGAACTTGTCGAGCGCGGCGGTCACCTCTGACGGCTTCTGCTCCATCACCTCGGTAGTGCGCGGCTTGAAGTCCCTCCAGAAGGATTCGAGCACTGCCTGCCATTGCGCCCGGCCGCCCGACACCTCGTCGAGCTCGTCCTCCAGCCCGGCGGTGAAATCATAGCCGACATATTTTTCGAAGAAGCGTTCGAGGAATGCCGTCACCAGCCGGCCGCTCTCCTCGGCGAAGAAGCGGTTCTTCTCGACCCGCACATAGGCGCGGTCCTTCAATGTCTTGATGATCGAGGCATAGGTGGAGGGGCGGCCGATGCCGAGCTCCTCCAGCCGCTTGACCAGCGAGGCTTCGGAGAAGCGCGGCGGCGGCTGGGTGAAATGCTGCTCCGCCTTGACCGCCTTCTTGGCGGGCGCGTCGCCTTCGCGCAGGCGCGGCAGGCGGCGGCTGTCCTCGTCGGCGCTGTCGTCGGTGCCTTCCTCGTACAGGGCGAGATAGCCTGGGAAGAGCACGACCTGGCCGGTGGCGCGCAGGCCGGTCTGGCCCGATCCGTCGGTCAGCTCGACCGTGGTGCGCTCCATCCGCGCCGACGCCATCTGGCTGGCAAGCGCGCGCTTGAAGATCAGGTCGTAGAGCCGGGCATGATCGCCGCCGCCGGCCTTGTCCCTGGAGAAATCAGTCGGGCGGATCGCCTCATGGGCTTCCTGCGCGTTCTTGGCCTTGGTCTGATAGAGGCGCGGCTTGTCCGGGACATAGCCGGCGTCATAGCGGTCGGCGATTGCCTTGCGCGCGGCCGAGATGGCCGATCCGTCCATCTGCACGCCATCGGTTCGCATATAGGTGATCGCGCCGTCCTCGTAGAGGCCCTGCGCGATGCGCATCGTGTGATCGGCGGAGAAGCCGAGTTTGCGCGATGCCTCCTGCTGAAGGGTCGAGGTGGTGAAGGGTGGCGGCGGGTTGCGGGTGGCCGGCTTGACCTCGATCGTCTGGACGCTGAAGCGCCCCGCCTCGACCGCGGCCTTGGCACGGAGTGCGGTGCCTTCCTCGCCGATCGACAGCCGGTCGAGCTTCTTGCCCTCGAAAGTGACGAGCCGGGCGGTGAAGGGCGTGCCGTCCTGCTCCATGTCGGCGGTGACCGACCAATATTCCTGCGCGCGGAACGCTTCGATCTCGCGCTCGCGATCGACGATGATGCGCAGCGCGACCGATTGCACGCGCCCGGCCGATTTCGCGCCGGGCAGCTTGCGCCACAGCACCGGCGAAAGCGTGAAGCCGACGAGATAATCGAGCGCCCGTCGCGCCCGATAGGCGTCGATCAGGTCGGTATCCAGCTCGCGCGGATGCTTCATTGCCTCGGTCACCGTCGCCTTGGTGATGGCGTTGAAGGTGACTCGTTCGACTTCCCTGGGCAGCGCCTTGCGGCCGCGCAGCACTTCCTGCACGTGCCAGCTGATCGCCTCGCCCTCGCGATCCGGATCGGTCGCGAGGATCAGGCGATCGGCCTTCTTCGCCTCATCGGTGATCGCCTTGAGCTGCTTCGACTTGTCGGCGTAATTCTCCCATTCCATCGAGAAGCCGTCGTCTGGATCGACTGATCCGTCCTTGGCCGGCAGATCGCGGACATGGCCGTAGCTCGCGAGAACGCGATAGTCGGAGCCCAGATATTTCTCGATGGTCTTCGCCTTGGCCGGCGATTCGACAATGACAAGCTGCATGGGTTTTTGAAGCGTCCTTACGTGTACGCGCGAGGATGGAGAGGTGTTCGGGGCGGCGTCAAGCGGGGGGAGAGCGATCCCGGGATAGCGTGATTCCCCATCGTTTGAATCGAACGAAGCGAATCTGGTTGGATGCCAGCGTCAAATCAAGCTCACCCTCCCGCCGGCATGACGTTCAAGCCGCCCGGCCAGTTCAAGTTCGAGCAACACTGTCTGGACGATCGCCGGGGCAAGCCCGGATTGTCGGATCACCTCGTCGATCGCGACCGGCACCGGGCCGAGCAGCCCGGCCACGTCGCGCCGTTCGATGTCGCTTGCATCCTCGGGCGGCGGTCCTTCGAAGCGCGATCCTGGAGCCCGCACCATGCGCGGGTCGATCGGGCGGATCAGCTCGAGGATGTCGGCGGCCGACTGGATCAGGGTCGCGCCGTCGCGGATCAGCCCGTTGCAGCCCTGCGCGCGGGGATCCAGCGGGGACCCGGGCACCGCCATCACGTCGCGGCCCATCTCGCCGGCCAGCCGTGCGGTGATGAGCGACCCGGATTTGGGGGCTGCCTCGACCACCACGGTGCCTTGGGCAAGCCCGGCGATGATGCGGTTGCGATAGGGAAAATGGCGCGCGCGAGGTTCCGTGCCGGGGGATTGTTCGGCGATCAGCAGGCCGCGCATCGCGATCGCTTCCTGCAGGCCGGCATTCTCGGGCGGATAGGCGATGTCGATGCCGCCGGCGATCACCGCGATCGTGCCGCTGTCGATCGATCCGACATGCGCGGCCGTGTCGACGCCCCGTGCCAGCCCCGATACGATCGTGACCTCCTCGCGGCCCAGCTCGGCCGCCAGTTGCCGCGCGAAGCGGCATGCCGCGGCAGACGCATTGCGCGCGCCGACCATCGCGATCGTCGGGCGGCGGGCCAGGGCGATGTCGCCGCGCAGCATCAACACTGGCGGCGCATCGTCAAGCTCGGCCAGCAGCGCCGGATAGTCCGGATCGTCGACGAACAGATGGCGCGCGCCGAGTTTCGCCGCATCCGCCAGTTCCCGTTCGGCGATGCTGGCCAGGGCGATGGCCGGCGCCCGCCCACCGCCGCGAGCCGCCAGATCGGGCAGGGCTTCGAGGGCGGCGGATGCGTCGCCGAAGCGCTCGATCAGCTGGCGATAAGTGACCGGGCCGATCTTCGGCGTGCGGATCAGCCTGAGGCGCGCGATCGCCCGGTCGCGCGCCGGATCGTCACGCACGTTTGGCGCCGACTTTCGGCTCGGTACCGTTCAGCAGGCGCTCGATATTCTCGCGATGCTTCCATAGCACCAGCAGCGCCAGCGCGAGCAGGGGCAGAACGATGTCGAAGGCGGAGAAGAAGGCGGCGCTGACCGGCGCGCTGAACGCCGCGGTCATGCCGGCCAGCGAGGAGAAGCGCAGCGCGGCGAGCAGCCCGAGCCAGACCACCGCGAAGACGACGGCGCATGGCCAATGGAGTGCCAGCACGATACCCATCATCGTCGCGACGCCCTTGCCGCCGCGGAACCCGAGCCAGACCGGATAGAGATGGCCGAGAAAGGCCGCCGCCGCGGCGAGCACGCCGTTGCCCGGCCAGATCGCCTCGACGATCGCGACCGCAGCGAAACCCTTGGCTGCGTCGAGCAGCAACGTTGCCGCGGCCAGGCCCTTGCGGCCGGTGCGCAGCACGTTGGTCGCGCCGATATTGCCCGATCCGATCTTGCGCAGGTCGCCGGCCCCGAAAACGCGGGTGAGAATCAGCCCGAACGGAATCGAGCCCAGCAGATACCCGAGCAGCAGCGCGCCAGCCGGCGCCATCCAGACAGTTTCGGTCGGCAAAATGGATCAGCCCCCACGCGACGCCAGCATAGCCCGATATGGGATTGCCGCCAACAACCTCTGTTAGGTTGGCAAGCCCCGGCCCAGGTTCAAGGGCGGGACATTGTCAAACCCGGCAAGCGCGCTACATCGCGCCTGTGACGGACACGCGGCCGATCCTGTTTTTCGATTCCGGGGTGGGCGGGCTTTCCGTGCTCGCGCCGACGCGCGCGCTGCTGCCCCATGCTCCTTTCGTCTATGTCGCCGATTCGGCTGGCTTTCCCTATGGCACCCGGAGCGAGGCCGAGATCGCGGCGCGGGTGCCGGCGCTGCTCGGGCGGCTGGCGGAGCGGTATCGGCCGCGCCTGATCGTGATCGCCTGCAACACCGCCTCGACCATTGCGCTCGCCGCAGTGCGTGCCGCGCTCGATCTGCCGATCGTGGGCACGGTCCCCGCGATCAAGCCAGCCGCCGAAGCCAGCCGCACGCGCGCGATCGGTGTGCTCGGGACCGATGCGACGGTGCGCCAGCCCTATGTCGACGATCTCGCGGCGCGGTTCGCCGGCGATTGCCTGGTGCTGCGTCACGGATCGGCCGACCTGGTCCAGCTCGCCGAGGCGAAGCTGCGCGGGGAGGACGTCCCGCCCGCCCGGTTCGAGGCGGCGCTTGCCGGCCTGTTCGGTCAGCCGGGTGGCGAGCGCATCGACGTGATCGTCAATGCCTGCACGCATTTCCCGCTCGTGGTCGATGAACTGGCGGCGGCCGCGCCGCATCCGGTGCTTTTCGTCGATGGCTCGGAAGGGATTGCGCGCCGAGTCGCGTTCCTCACCCAGGGGCAGTCATGGCCGGACAGCCCGGGCGAGGGAGTCGCGGTGTTCACCGGCGACGCGGATCACGCCGCGCTCGCGCCGGCGCTCGCCCGCTACGGCCTCACGCGGGTAAAGGCGCTCTAGGCGTTTCCGCCTGGACCTCGGCCGACTCGGCGGCCAGCACGGCATAACGACTCGCCAGCTCGCGATGCACGCGGCGCGCCGACCGGTCGGCAGTCCGCCCGGCAAGCTCGCGCTCCTGCGCTGCCCTGTGTGAATAATAGACCTGTTTTCCGTCAGTTGGCACATCGTTGGCCATGATCATAAGCTCCATGCTGCTGCGGGAGCGCATCGCGTCTCTCGATCGCGGCGGGTGCTTTCGGCACGCGGCCGGCGACGGCGCATCATAGCATGAATGGGCGGGCGGCGCTTGAGCGAAGCTAAGGAATGCGATTCTTTTTCCAACCGGTTCGGGCGCATTCGGGGTGAGTAAAACACTGGAAATCCTTGGCGCCGCGCGCTAGGGCGGCCCTTATGGAAGCGGACGGCACGGCGCTGCGGGGAGTGGATTACTCGCGCATCTTCACCCAGGCGATTGACCGCCTGCATGTCGAAGGCCGTTATCGTGTCTTCATCGACATCCTGCGCAACAAGGGCGCGTTCCCCAATGCCCGCTGCTTCGCCGGACATAACGGGCCGAAGCCGATCACCGTATGGTGCTCGAACGACTATCTCGCCATGGGCCAGCATCCGGCGGTGATCGCCGCGATGGAAGAGGCGCTGCACGATGTCGGCGCCGGCTCGGGCGGCACGCGCAATATCGGCGGCAACACCCATTACCATGTCGACCTGGAGGGTGAACTCGCCGATCTCCACGGCAAGCAGGGCGCGCTGCTGTTCACGTCGGGCTATGTCTCGAACGAGGCGACGCTTGCGACGCTCGCCAAGATCCTGCCGGGCTGCATCATCTTCTCCGACGAACTCAACCATGCCTCGATGATCGCGGGTATCCGCAATTCGGGCTGCGAGAAGCATGTCTTCCGGCACAACGACGTGGCGCATCTGGAAGAGCTGCTCGCCTCGGTCGATCCGACCGTGCCAAAGCTGATCGCGTTCGAGAGCGTCTATTCGATGGACGGCGACATCGCCCCCATCGCCGAGATCTGCGACCTGGCCGACAAGTACAGCGCGCTGACCTATCTCGACGAGGTCCACGCGGTGGGCATGTATGGCGAGCGGGGCGGCGGCGTTTCGGAGCGGGACGGGGTCGCGCACCGGCTGACCATCATCGAGGGCACACTGGGCAAGGCGTTCGGGGTGATGGGCGGCTATATCACCGCCGACCAGACGATCATCGACGTCATCCGCAGCTATGCACCGGGCTTCATCTTCACGACGTCGCTGTCGCCCGTGCTGGTCGCCGGCGCGCTGGCGAGCGTGCGGCACCTCAAGGCGTCGAGCGTCGAGCGCGACGGCCAGCAGGCCGCGGCCAAAATGCTGAAGGCCATGATGGCCGAGGCAGGGCTGCCGGTGATGAACTCGACCACGCATATCGTGCCGCTGATGGTCGGCGATCCGGTCAAGGCCAAGAAGATCAGCGACATCCTGCTCGCCGAATATGGCGTGTACGTTCAGCCGATCAATTACCCGACCGTGCCGCGCGGCACCGAGCGGCTGCGCTTCACCCCCGGCCCCGCGCATGACGAGGCGATGATGCGCGAGCTTACCGGCGCCCTGGTCGAGATCTGGAGCCGGCTGGAACTCCGCAAGGCCGCCTGAGCGCCCACCATTTCCAGCGATTGGCGGTTTCGATTTTTCTTCCGCTGTTATGGTGGATTTCGGGTCAGGAATCCGGGCCTGTTTTCAGTGCTTTGAACGGTGTTTTCCCTGTTATCGCATAACAGGGGAAAATCGCCGGCTTTCGGGCGAAAACCGCCCTGTTTCTACCGCTGCTCCGGCGGAAAAATCATCCAGCATTTTTCGGTCATGTCAAAGAGCCGGACAGGACGCGAGCAGCTCCTATCCGGCTTCAGCGTGCGGCAATCGGACGACGGGTTGAATCGAGGCCGGTCCCGTTCCTCCCTCGCGCCGCGAGGGAGGAAAAGGGGCAGTCGTCAGGTTACCCCGTGCATCCACTTCTTCAGCGGCCAGGACAGCAGGAGCAAAAGTAGGCCAAGCCCGATCGCGATGTAGGAAATCGTCGTGAACACGCCGGTATAGGTTTCGAGGCTGACCTTGAGATTGGTCACCTGGCCGCCCACCGTCTCGACGCTCGCCACCTGTGCTACGGCGCCCGCGACATATTGAGCGACGGAGATGGACAGGAACCAGACGCCCATCATCATCCCGACGATCCGCGCGATCGACAATTTGGTGATCATCGAGAGGCCGACCGGCGAGATGCAGAGTTCGGCGATCGAATGGATCAGGTACAGGCCGGCGAGCCAGGCCATGCCGACCTTGAAGTCGCTGCCGACGAACTGGCTGCCCCAGACGAGGAACAGGAAGCCCGCGCCAACGCCCATCAAGGCGATGGCGAACTTGATCGGGATCGAAGGCTCAAGCCCGCGTCGGGCCAGTGCGTTCCACAGCACGCTGAAGATCGGCGCGAAGATGACGATGAACAGCGCGTTGAAGATCTGGGTCTGGCCGGCGGGCATGACATAGACAGCCTGGCTGCCGAAGCCATTGGTCCGGGCGACATGCATGCCGACCAGGCCGGCGACCGCGACCACGGCGAAGCCGATGGCCATGATGCGGCGGGTTTCCGGCTGCTCGCCGGAGGCGAAGAACCAGAAGGCAAGCCAGGCGACGCCGCCGATCACCGCGGCGAAGAAGAGATAATAGGTGATGGGGGTGGCCTGGAACATGGCGAACAGCGGGGCCGTCCAGCCGATTTCAAGCACGGTGTTGCGCGCGGCGAACAGCGTGAGGGATGACCCGGCCTGTTCGAACAACGTCCAGAAGACGACATTGAAGATGATCAGCACCATCGCCGCCATCATCATCTGGAACTCGGCCTTGCTCCCCTTGACGAACGACCAGACGAGAATGGCCGGCACGCCGATCAGGAAGGTTCCGAACAGCGCCTTGCCCATGACTGGGAGGTTGAGGACATAGCCGATGACGCCCGACCCTTCCGGCGGGGCGACATAGTTCATCAGGTTCCAGAACAGGAAGATGACCAGCGGCACGGTGACGAGCGCGCCGCCATAGATCCACCAGTCCCTGTCCGCCCTGGCATCGGCCGGGCGCTCGCCATAGCCGTCGAGCCGGCCCCCATCGAACTGGAACAGCAGCCACGAGCATGCCATGCCGATGGCGGCGAGGCCGAAGCCGGCCCACCAGCCAACGCTTTCGGCAAGGATCGGGCAGAAGAATTGCGAGATGAGCGAGCCGAGGTTGATGCCCATGTAGAACATCGTGAAGCCTGCATCGCGCCGGCGGTCCCCGCTTGCGTATAGTTCGCCGACCATCGTCGAGATGTTCGGCTTGAAGAAGCCGTTGCCCACGGTGACGAGCGACAGGCCGAGCAGGAGGATGAAGACGAACAAGGGCGAGCGTTCGCCGTCGGATTTGAAGCCATTGGCTTCGATCTTGCGGACTTCGTGGCCATCCTGGGCGAGAAGCGAGACGCTCTTGTCGTCATTGCCGCGGATCTGCAGCTTCTGGTCATGGTCGATGACGAACTGCTTGCCCGCATCCCCCTTGCCCTCGACCACCACTTCGTAGCGCTGCCCGTCGATCGTCGCGAACGGGGTGGCCCCGTTGCCGCCGAAGCAGAGCGTGAGATAGCCGAGCGCCATCATGATCGCGCCGAACTTCACGGTCCGTTTCGAACCGAGATACTGGTCGGCGATCAGGCCGCCGACCAGTGGCGTCAGATAGACCAGGGCAGTGAAGCCGCCATACAGGCCGGTCGAGGTCTCGTCGTTGAACAGGAAATGATGGGCGAGGTAGAGCGTCAGGATCGCCCGCATGCCGTAATAGCCGAACCGCTCCCACATTTCGGTGGTGAACAGGCGTTTGAGCTGTGGCGGGTGGCCGAACCAGACCGCGTCGCTTGCGGGATTTACATGAGTGATATCGGGTTCTCGCGGGCTGTCCGCGGTCGGTGTGTCCACCATTTTTTTGGTCGCTCCCTGAATGACTTCACGCCGTCAGATGCGGCGTTGCTGATGGCGCGGAGACTAGCGGCATGCGCCGGGGTGTAAATACGCGTGGCCATCGCTAGATGACCGCCATGTTCAACGACACCAGCAGTCCGCTCGCGCTCCTCGCCACCCGCCGTTCGGGCAAGCCGCGCGACCTTGTCGCGCCAGGCCCGGACGAGGCCCAGCTTACCCATATGCTCGGGATCGCGGCGCGCACGCCCGATCACGGCAAGCTGGCGCCGTGGCGTTTCGTCGTGGTCCCGGCCGATCGCCGCGAAGCGCTCAGCGACCTGATCACCACCGCCTATCGCGCCGAACGTCCGCAGGCAGCGCGGCTCGAGATCGAAGCGCTCGACCAGTTCGCCCGCCAGGCACCGACTCTGGTCGTCGTGCTGTCCTCGCCGAAGTCCGAAAGCCATATCCCGTTGTGGGAGCAGGAACTGTCGGCGGGCGCCGCGTGCATGAACCTGCTCCATGCCGCGCATGCCGCCGGGTTCGCCGGCGGATGGCTCACCGGATGGGCTAGTTACAACGAGTCGGTGCGTGACGCTTTTGGCACAGCGCCGGAAAAAATCGCCGGATTCATGTTTATCGGGACACCTTCCAGGCCCCTGGAAGAGCGGCCGCGTCCGGAATCGGACAAAATCGTCCGATATTGGACATAGTGTTGGACTCTCGGCCTGATCGGTGTATTATTGCACCATGACAGCCCTGAACAGCGAAGACAGTCCCGTCTATATCAAGCTTCGCGGCACGATTTCCGCGGCGATCCTGCGCGGGGAGTATCGCGCGGGGGACCAGCTTCCGTCGGTCCGTGCGCTTGCGGCCGAACACGGCGCCAACCCGCTGACGGTGGCCAAGGCCTATCAGAGCTTCCAGGACGACGGCTATGTCGAGGTCAGGCGCGGCGTCGGCATGTTCGTGCTGCCGGGCGCCGCCGAAAAGCTTCGCGCGGCTGAGCGCGAGCATTTCATCCGCGACAGCTGGCCGCGCATCCGCGCGCACATCGTGCTGCTGGGCCTCGATACCGAAGACCTGCTGGAGCGCGCAGGGGCGTAAGCCCGGCAAGCCGGGCCATGGCGAAGGGGGTCAGGCCCCGAACGCCTCGGCCGGTATCGCATACAATATTTCCGCTTTCGCCGTCGCTGCCGCCCTGAGGCCCATCGCCTCGGGCACGATCTGTTCGACATAGAATCGCGCCGTGGCCGCCTTCATCGCGAGGAAGGCGGGATCGCCCGATCCCGTCGCCGCGCGGCCCTGCCGTTCCATCAGCCAGCCGCAGACAGCGGTCGAGAGCATAGTCAGGAAGGGATAGCTTGCCGCCAGCCGGTCGTCCGTGTCGCGGCTCATCAGGTCGCGTCCGATGGCGTCGCATGCCTCGATCAGCTCGATCAGACCTTCGTCCCTCGCCTCGGCGCGCATGTCTGCGATCAGCCGTGCGAAGACGCCGCCGCCCTTGCCATCGGCACCGAGCCCGAGCTTGCGTCCGACCAGGTCCGCAGCCTGGATGCCGTTGGTCCCTTCATAGATCGGGGTGATGCGCGCATCGCGGTAGAACTGCGCCGCGCCGGTCTCCTCGATATAGCCCATGCCGCCATGGACCTGGACGCCGATCGAGGCGACCTCGCATCCGATATCGGTGCCGTGCGCCTTGGCGAGCGGGGTCAGCAGCTCGAGCCGGTCCTGAGCGCCCGCTTCGCCGATCGCCGCCCGGTCGACATGGCCGGCAGCGAAATAGACCAGGGCGCGCGCCGCCTGGGTCTGCGCCTTCATGCGCATCAGCATGCGGCGGACGTCGGGATGTTCGATGATGGCAACCGAATCGCGTGACGGCGATCCGGCGCGGGGCGACTGGATCCGCTCGCGGGCATAGGCGACCGCGGCCTGGGTCGCGCGCTCTGCCACCTGCGATCCCTGAAGCCCGACATTGAGCCGCGCATTGTTCATCATGGTGAACATCGCGCGGATGCCGCCGAACTCGCCGCCGATCAGCGTGCCGACGCAATCGTCATTGTCGCCGAAGCTCAGCACGCAGGTGGGCGAGGCATGGAGCCCCATCTTGTGTTCGATCGAGACCACGCGGACGTCGTTGAGCTCACCCGGGTTGCCGTCGGCATCGAGCCGGTGCTTCGGGACCAGGAACAGCGAGATGCCCTTGGTCCCCGGCGGCGCATCGGGGGTGCGGGCGAGCACGAGGTGGACGATGTTGGGCGCCATGTCGTGGTCGCCGAACGAGATGAAGATCTTGGTGCCCTTGATGCTCCAGGTCCCGTCGCCGCGCGGCTTCGCCTGGGTGCGCAGCGCGCCGACATCCGATCCGGCCTGCGGCTCGGTCAGATTCATCGTGCCGGTCCATTCGCCGGTCGCGAGTTTCGGCAGGTAGAGCGCCTGCTGCTCGGGCGATCCGTGATGGATCAGCGCCTCGATCGCGCCGACCGTCAGGGTCGGGGCGAGCGCCAGGCCCATGTTCGCCGCGCCGAGCGTGTCGAGCACCGCTGTCTGGATCGCAAAGGGCAGGCCCTGGCCGCCAAAAGCCTCGGGCACGCCGATCGTGCCCCAGCCGCCCTCGACATAGTCGCGATACGCCTTGCCGAAGCCTTCGGGCATCACCACCCCGTCAGGCGTCCATTTCGGGCCGACGGTATCGCCGGCGCGGAGCAGGGGCGCCCATTCCCCCGCCGCGAAATCGCCGATTCCCTCAAGCACTGCCTCGACCACGTCCTCCGTCGCCGCGGCGAATCGGTCGGAGTCGGCCAGCGTGCCGATACCGACGACATGGTCGAGGACGAAGCGCTGGTCGGCGGTAGGGGCGGTGAATGTCATGGTATTTCTCTTCCTGCGGTCGCGCGCGCTATAGCGTCGCCTGATGACCTCGCCAAACCCACTTATCTCCACGTGCACCTTACCTTACGGCGAGGCGGCCATAGCCGAGGCCGCCACGACGATCCTGTCGGGCGAGCCGGTCGCGATCCCGACCGAGACGGTCTATGGCCTTGCCGCCGACGCAACCGAGTCGTGCGCGGTTGCCGGCATCTACGCCGCCAAGGGCCGGCCGAGCTTCAATCCGCTGATCGTCCATGTCCTCGATCGCGCGGCGGCCGAGCGTATCGCGTCGTTCGACGAAGCCGCAGGAGTGCTTGCCGATGCGTTCTGGCCGGGGCCGCTGACCCTGGTGCTGCCGCTCCGCCCCGATGCGGGGATCGCGTCGCTGGTGACGGCCGGGCTCGATACGATCGCGATCCGCGTGCCGGCGCATCGGGCGATGCGCGCCCTGCTGCTGGCCACGGGCAGGCCGCTCGCCGCGCCGTCAGCCAATGCGAGCGGCTCGATCAGTCCGACCCGCGCGGAGCATGTGCTGGCGAGCCTGGGCGGGCGCATTCCGTTGATCGTCGATGACGGGCCGACCGAGGCGGGGCTGGAATCGACTATCGTCATGACGGGCGACGGGGTCCAGGTGCTGCGCCCCGGGCCCATCACGACGGAAGTCATCTCCAGTCTCTTTCCCGGCGAAGGCCCGGGCCCGGTATCGGAGGGCATCGCAACCGGGCCCCGGCCTTTACCGGGGAAGAAGATCGTGACGTCCCCCGGCCAGCTCGAAAGCCACTATGCACCGGCCAAACCGCTGCGCATCAACGCCAGCGCAGCCACCCCGGACGAATGGTTGATCGGATTCGGTTCCATCTCCGGCGACGTTTCCCTGTCCGGGACGGGCGACCTGACCGAGGCCGCCGCCGCCCTGTTCTCGGCCCTGCACCGAGGCGATGCGTCTCCAAAACCCCGAATCGCCGTCGCGCCGATCCCCGAAACCGGGCTCGGCGTGGCGATCAACGATCGCCTGCGCCGCGCCGCGCACCGCGACTGACGTCTTTACGCCGCCGTAACGGCCGCTAACCTCCCTTCCTACGACTCGTAAAGGAGAGGAAGACCATGGTGACGAACACGCAGCGGGGGCTCGCTGAGTTCCTGGGTACTTTCTGGCTCGTCTTCGGTGGCTGCGGCAGCGCGGTACTGGCGGCGGGCTTTCCGGAAGTCGGCATCGGCTTTGCGGGCGTCGCGCTCGCCTTCGGCCTGACCGTGCTGACCATGGCCTATTCGATCGGCCATATCTCCGGCTGCCACCTCAACCCGGCGGTCACGGTCGGCCTGTGGGCGGGCGGGCGATTCGCCGGCAAGGACATCCCGCTCTACGTCATCGCCCAGGTGCTCGGCGCGACGGTCGCCGCCTATCTGCTCTATTTCATCGCCAGCGGTGCACCCGGCTTCACCCTGCCACCCAACGGCCTTGCGGTGAACGGGCTCGAATCGCTGTCGCCCGGCCATTATTCGCTGGCCGCCGGGCTGACGATCGAGGTCGTGCTGACCTTCTTCTTCCTGCTGGTGATCATGGGATCGACCGACACGCGCGCGCCGGCCGGTTTCGCGCCGATCGCGATCGGCCTCGCGCTTACCCTGATCCACCTGATCAGCATCCCGGTCACCAACACCTCGGTGAACCCGGCGCGCAGCACCGGCCCGGCGCTGGTGGTCGGCGGGCTGGCGCTTCAGCAGCTCTGGTGGTTCTGGGTCGCGCCGATCGTGGGCGGTGTGCTCGGCGGCCTCGTGTACAAAACGCTCGGCGCGGACGCGTCCAAAAAGCCGCCGATCGAGGGCGAAGCGCTCTGATCTCGTTATTCCCCTCCTCCTGAGAGGGAGGGGAATATTACGCGGCCAGCTCGGTCTTGGATCGAGTCGAGAAGCTCTTGCGGAGCTTCTTCAGCTTGGGCGGGATCACGGCCAGGCAATAGGGGTTCGACTGCCCCTCGCCTTCCCAATATTGCTGGTGGTAATCCTCCGCCGGATACCATTCGGCAAGCGGCTCGATCGACGTCACGATCGGCGCAGGCCAGTCGGCCGAGGCGCGCGCCATCGCTGCCCGGGCCTCTTCGCGCTGGTCGGCCGAATGCGGGAAGATCGCCGAGCGATATTGCGTGCCGACGTCATTGCCCTGCCGGTTGAGCTGGGTCGGATCATGAGTCGCGAAGAACATGTCCAGGATGTCGCCATAGCGGACCTGATCCGTGTCGAAGGTGATCCGGATCGCCTCGGCATGGCCGGTATCGCCGCCGCACACCTGCTTGTAGGTCGGGTTGGGCACCGTCCCGCCGATATAGCCGCTCTCGACCGTCTCGACGCCGATCACGTCCTTGAACACCGCCTCGGTGCACCAGAAACATCCGCCCGCCAGCGTCGCCACGTCGCTTGCCATCTCTCACTCCTGCCTTGAGCCGCCCAAGATAGGGTGGCGCGGGCGCGAGGCAATCGTCCCGGAGGCGGCTTACAGGCCGAAGCGCAGCGTGGCGCGGATGTCGCGGCCGGCGAGCGGCGCGAAATCCTTGAGGAAGCTCGCCGCGCGCCGCGCATCGACATCGAAGATGTTGTTGGCGGTGATCGTCAGCGTGGTCTTGTTGGCTTTGCCGAACGGCGCGATCCCGATCGAGGCGTTGACCATCGTATAGCCGTTGGTCGGCGTCTCGAATGCGGCGATCCGGTTCTGCCTGAACACGCGCTCGACCTCGATGCGGCCGTTGAGCCTGTCGCCCTGCGCCTCGACCCCGCCAAGCACCCGCATCGGCGGGATGCGCGGCAACGGGCCCTGGTCGACGATCGAGGCATGGACATAGTCGCCCAGCGCGTCGACATTGATCTTGTAGCCGCCGACCCGGGCGAGCAGCACCGACGCCTCGGCCTCGACGCCGTAATAGATCGCATCGGTCTGGATCGACTGGAAGCAAGGGAATTCGACGGTACGTCCGCTCGGCGCGGCGGCAGCCTCGCACACCGATTGCGCGACCTGGGTCTCGGCGATGTAGTTGGTGAAGCGGTTGTAATAGGCCGAGGCGTCGAAGCTGTAGCCATTGCCGTGCGCGTGCAGCGTCCCTTCCAGCCCCCAGCTCTTTTCCAGCCTGAAGTTCGGATTGCCCAACTCATAGGCCTGGGTGCCGGCATGCGCGCCGTTGGCGAACAATTCCTCGGCTGAAGGAGCGCGCTCCGTGCGCGAGAAGTTCAGGCCGATCCGCACTGCGTCGCTGATGCCGTAGGACGCGCCGATCGATCCCGACAGCGCCCCGAAATGCCGCTGCCCCGCGAAGAAGCGCTCGTCGCCCAGCGGCGTGCGCGCCGCGACGTCGGTCACTTCGTAGCGGAGCCCGCCCTCGGCCTTGAACGCGCCGAGATCGAGTTGTTGCAGGGTGAAGAAGCCGGTCTGGTTGGTCTCGTTCTTGGGCAGGAAGGCCTCGTCGCCGACCACGTTGAACACCCGGTTGAAATATTGCACGCCAGACGCGCCGACCCAGGCGCCCCGCTTCGCCTGGACCAGCTCAAGCCGCGCCTCGGTGCCGTTATTATAGAAGGCGGTCCCGATCGCGCCATCGGGCTCGAGCTCGAAATGGCGATAGGTCGCATGGCCGGCGCGGAGGCGGATCTTGTCGAGGAAGCCGCCGCCCGTATTCACCTCGGCGCGCAGGTCGAACCGGTTCTGCACGATGTCGAGCCGCGGTGCTTCCTGGCCCTGGTCGGGCAGGGTCGCATAGCGGATCGGCACGCCGTACAGGCTGTCATAATGGCTGTACGACACACCGAGGCTGCCGGTGTCGGTGATGATCGAGGCGCCGACGCCCGCCGTCCAGGTCTTGGCCGCCGTATTGGGCAGCTTGCCGCGGATCGCGGCGTTGGCGGCATAGTCGATCGGGTCCTCGCCGGGCTCAGGTGCCGCCGGCGGCAGCTTGCTGGTGGCGATCGCCTCCTGGCGGCGCTGCTCGGTCAGGGCATAGCCGCCGATGCGCAGGTCGTCGCTCTTGGACCAGGAACCGTCGGCATGCAGCACGAGATGCTCGCCGATCGCGACATCGCCGGCCATGCCGGCCGACCGCTCGTTCGCGGCCGAGCCATAGGTGGCGATGCCGTCGAGCCGATAGCCCTTGGCCGGCACCGCGCGCGGGATGCGCGTGTCGATCACGTTGACGACGCCGCCCACCGCGGAGGAGCCGAACAGCAGGGCTGAGGGACCGCGCAGCACCTCGATCCGCTCGGCCAGCAGCGGATCGATGATTACCGCATGGTCGACCGAGGTGTTGGACACGTCGATCGATCCGATCCCGTCGGTCAGCACGCGGACCCGCTCGCCCTGGAAGCCGCGCAGGATCGGACGCGACGCGCTCGGCCCGAACGAGGTCGCCGAGACGCCGGGCTGCTTGGCCAGGGTTTCGCCGATCGTCGGCTTCAGGTCGCGGGTCAGTTCCTCGCCGCTGACGACCGAGGTGCCGGAAAGGACGTCGGTCTCGCTCTGCCGGAAGGGCGCGGTGACGATCACGTCGGGGCTCTGGCCGGCCGGGGCGGAGGCGCTGTCCGACACGCTCACCGAAGGCGCTTCCTGCGCAAAAGCCGGCCCTGCGATCATCAGGGTGGTACCGGCGAGCAGGGCGATCTTCAGCGTCATGACATACTCCGACTGTGCGTTGTGCGGCGGAGTAGATAGGATGTTATAAAGTATCAAGGCAATTCATCGCTACAGGCGCACGCTTCGCCGACGATGCGTTGTTACAGCAGCGTCATGCTCCGTGCGGCGCGACGGCGGCCGCCCGCCTGATTCGCACCCGCGCTCCAAGCGCCCACCAGGCGAGCGCCCACAGGATTCCGAAGCTCCAGCCGGCGATCACGTCGCTCGGCCAGTGGACACCCAGATAGATCCGGCTGAAGCCGATCGCGACGACCAGCAGCATGGCGACGGCCAGGATATAGCGGCGCGCGCGCGGCGCCTCGACGATCTGGGCCATCAGCAGCGCGATGGTGAGATAGATGATCGCGCTGTTCGCGGCGTGACCGCTGGGGAAGCTGGCCGAGGTCACCTGGACGAGATGGTCGGTCACCTCGGGGCGGGCGCGGCCGGTCAGGCTCTTGGCGATGGCGACCGCGACCGAGCCGCTGATCGTCCCGCCAAGCATCAGCCAGAAGGTCAGCCAGTGGCGCTGCACCGCCAGGAACCCGGCGACCATGGCCACCATGATGACCAGCACGGTCTCCCCGCCGAGCGCCGTCACGTCGATCATCGTCTGCTTCAGCCAGGACGGGCCGATCGGCGCGCCGTGAATCGTGCCGTGGCGCATCGCGAGCAGGATGCTCCGGTCGAAGCCGAACTGTAGCCCGCGATCGATCAGCGTGCCGATCAGGCCGAGGATCAGCACTGCGGCCGCCACCGCGCCGATGCCGATCAATCGCCAGGGCGGATGACGGATATCGTCGGGAACATGGCCTGCCGTGTCGGCGCCCCGGGCGTGAAGGGGATCGTCGGGGAGGGGATCAGCGGACGTCACCCGACCCTTACTGGGCGCGTTCGGCCAGCCGATCAACCTGCGCGCGAACCACTGCCCTGGCTTTCCTGATCGAAAGCCCCTGCTCCATGCGCAGCCGCTGCCATGTCTCGAAGCTCAGCAGCAGGTCGATCGATTCGAAGGCGAGCATGTCGCCGGAAATCTCTTCGGGCAGGATCGATTTCAGCCTGGCCCGCATGAAGGCGAGCGTTCGGGCATGTTCAGCCTGGATCGTGGCCGATTCGTGCCGGTGTGCATCGGCGGCACGCTTGAACGGCATCAGCTTCTCATAGGTGGTCAGCCGGCGGTCGAGCGTCTCGGCGAGCTGCCCGCGCCAGTCGCTCGATTTATAGGGGACAAGCCACATCTCATACTGGCGCGAGAGCCGTGCCGTCATCGCGGCATACAGGCTTTCCATATCCTTGAAATGGCGGAACACGCTGCGCAGGCCGACGGCGGCGCGGCCCGCCACCTGGTCGGCGCTGGGGGTGATCTGCCCTTCGGCGACGAGCGCCAGCATCGCCTCGACGATCTTGTCGCGGCTTGATTCCGATCGTCTTCTTCGCCCGTCGGCTGAACGCCCTTCGTCTTCGGCCATCAGTTCAATTTGCCCAGTAGATATAGGTCTCGCCCGGTTTCGGCCTGGTCCCGAGCGGCCGGTCGATGGCGATCGGCGACCGGATCAGCGACGGCCAGGCCGGCTTGACGCTTTCCTTATCATGCTTTGCCAGCAATGCCTGCAGTCGTGCGACGACGGCGGGTTGTTGCGCCGCGACGTCGTGCTGCTCGGTCGGGTCGGCGCGCATGTCGAACAGCAATGCCTTGTGCGGCAGATCGAGCATCTGCAGCTTCCAGTCGCCCTCGCGCACCACCCGATAGGCGCCGTCGCGCCAGAACAGCGTCTGGTGCGGGGCGCCGGTCGCCTTGCCCTCGACAAAGGGCATCAGGTCGACGCCGTCGATCGCGCGGTCGGCCGGCATCGCGATCCCGGCCGCCTTGCCGGCGGTGGCGAAGATGTCGAAATGGCTCACCGGCCCGGCGATTCGCGTGCCCGGCTTGATCTGCGCTGGCCAGCGCATGAAGAACGGCACCTTCATCCCGCCTTCGAAGAAGGTCGCCTTCCAGCCGCGATAGGGCCGGTTGATGTCGGGCAGGCCGATATAATGCGCGCCGCCATTGTCGCTGGTGAAGATCACCAGCGTATTCTTGTCGAGGCCCTGCGCCTTCAGCTCGGCCGTCACCCGGCCCACCCCCCGATCGAGCGCGCGGATCATCGCGGCATAGACGCGGGTACGGTGGTCGGCGATCTGCGGCAGCGCGTCGTAATCTGCCTTCAGCGCCTGGAGCGGCGTGTGCGGCGCGTTATAGGCCAGGTACAGGAAGAAGGGCCGGTTGCGGTTCGCCCTGATCGTGTCGATCGCCTGGTCGGTCAGGTAATCGGTCATGTAGCGGTTCGGCCGGAACGGCGCGCTGCCGTTATACTGGACGCTGAACGGCAGGTTCGCCCAGATATATTTGTCGATCGGGTCGAAATCCTGCTTCGAATTGACGGCGTTCGGATCATTTTCGGGCAGGAACATCTGCGCGCCGATGATGAAGCCGAGGCTTTCGTCAAACCCCTTGTCCTCGGGCCGCATGCCCTTCGCGCCGCCGAGGTGCCATTTGCCGAGATGGAGCGTGTGATAGCCCTTGCCGCGCATCAGCTGGGCAATGGTCAGCTCCGATCGCGGCATGCCCTTGTCGTCGGCCGGCGGATCGTTCCGCGCCGCATCCTCGTCGAAGATGGTGCGGTGTTCCCAGCTCGTCGGGAAGCCGGCGATGGTGCGGGCGAAGCGGGTGTCGGTCGGGGTGAATTCGAAGCCGAATCGGGTCGGGTAGCGCCCGGTCATCAGCGCGGCGCGCGACGGCGCGCAGGTGGCGTTGCCGGCATAGCCGTCAGCGAAGCTGACCCCTTCTCGTCCAAGCGAATCGATATGGGGCGTCTTGAGCAGGCCGCCCGCCACCCCGCCGCCGTTGAAGCTGATGTCGTTATAGCCGAGATCATCGGCGACGATCAGGACGATGTTGGGCGGGCGCCTGTCGGCCGGTACCTGCGGCGTATCCGGCCCTTTCTGCCAGGCGACCGGCCGGTTGGGATAGACGTGCGGCGACAGCCAGCCGGCGAGGTGGAGCAGCACATAATCCTTGGCCAGGTAGCCGCCGACAAGGAGCAGCGCGACCGTTCCGATCAGGATCTTCAGCCAGGTCTTCATGTGCGGGCTCCTCGGTGCCGGGTGGAGAGGATGCGGCGTCCCGCAAGCAGGATCGCGATCATCGCCGCCTCGGCGATCATCGGTTCGAAGGCGGTGGGCGACGCCCCGTCGATCGCGATGGCGACGCAGCGCCCGAACAGCGCGATGGCGAGCAGGAGCAGCGGCACGGTCAGCGGCTCGGCCCGTCCGCGCCATGCCCCGAGCAGCGCGAACACC
The DNA here is from genome assembly GCA_029202385.1 of Candidatus Sphingomonas phytovorans. NCBI lineage: Bacteria > Pseudomonadati > Pseudomonadota > Alphaproteobacteria > Sphingomonadales > Sphingomonadaceae > Sphingomonas > Candidatus Sphingomonas phytovorans. The sequence goes on along the minus strand of CP119314.1, from coordinate 3,824,818 downwards.
CCGCCGGTCACGAAGAAGGCGGTGAAGTCGGCCCGCATCGTCGCAAGCCCCTGGATGCTCGCGGGCAGCAGGAAGAATTTGGCGCCCAGCCTTGCCGGCGCGGCCAGGAAGGCGAGCCCGATGGCCAGGTTGAACAGCCCGACCAGTGCGATCGCGGCGCGAATCATGGTGCGCATGTCTGCCTCTCCCTTGTTTCCCGGCATCGTATCAGCACTCGGGCCCTTTGCAACATTTCGGCATTGATAATGCCATTATCCCGGCGCATCATCATCCCTGGGGAGAGATGCCGATGCGAGCACCTTCGAAAAAAGGGCTGGGGAAATGGGCGCTGGCGGTGGTCGCCCTGGCGGCGGTCGCGTTCGGCGGGGTCTCCCTGTTCAAGCGGCAGATCGGCACGGCGATGCTCGAGCGCGCGGTCGACCAGCGCGTCGGCCGCGATGCCACCGCCGGGCTTCCCGACGGATTGCACGTCGCGCTGTGCGGCACCGGCTCGCCGCTGCCCGATCCGACTCGGGCCGGGCCGTGCACCGTGGTGATCGCCGGCAAGCGAGTCTTCCTGGTCGATGCAGGCGAGGGCGGCGCAGAGAACATCGTCCAGATGGGCATCCCGCCGGGCCGGATCGAGGCGCTGTTCCTCACTCATTTCCATTCGGACCATATCGACGGGCTCGGCCCGGTGATGCTGCTGCGCTGGTCGGGCCGCGCCTCGCCCACGCCGCTGCCGATCCATGGTCCGCCGGGGGTCGACAGCGTCGTCGCCGGGTTCGATGCGGCGTACCGGCTCGATACCGGCTACCGCGTCGCGCATCACGGCACCAGGATCCTGCCGCCTTCCGGTGCCGGCGGAACGGCGCTGCCCTTCGCGCCGCCGCCGCGCGGGCAGGGCGACAGCGTCGTGCTGGTCGACGATGGCGGGGTGAAGGTGACGGCGTTCCGCGTCGATCACCGGCCGGTCGAGCCGGCGGTCGGCTATCGCTTCGACTATAAGGGCCGCTCGGTCGTGCTGAGCGGCGACACGGCACCGACCCCGACGGTGGCCGCGGCGGCGAAGGGGGCCGATGTGCTGGTCCATGAAGCACTCCAGCCGAAGCTCGTCGCCTTGCTGACCAGGGGGCTCGAGGCGAAGGGCCAGGCGAACATGGCGCAGGTGACGCGCGACATCATCGGCTATCACTCGACACCGGAACAGGCGGCGCAGGTCGCGAAGGCGGCGGGCGTGCGCTATCTGATGCTCAACCATATCGTCCCGCCGATGCCGATCCGCTTCGCCTATCCGGCGTTCCTTGGCGATGCCCATTCCTATTATGACGGGCCGATCACGGTCGGGGAGGACGGCATGATGCTCAGCATGCCGGCGGGCGGGCACGAGGTGACCCTCAAGCGGCTGATCGACCGGTGAGGCGCGCCGTCGCCCTGCTCTGGGCTGCTCCCCTGCTCTGCACCGTCGCGCTCGCCTCGGGTGCCGGCGCGGCTGAGCGGAAGCGGCCCAATATCGTCATCCTGCTCGCCGACGACTGGGGCTTCAGCGATGTCGGCAGTTTCGGCAGCGAGATCCATACGCCCAATATCGATGCGCTCGCGAAGATCGGCGTGCGCTTCTCCAACTTCCATGTCGCCGGCACCTGCTCGCCCACGCGCGCGATGTTGCAGACAGGCGTCAGCAACCACCGCGCCGGCCTCGGCAACATGCCCGAGACGATCCCGCCCGAACATGTCGGCAAGCCCGGCTACGACACAATGCTCAACGACCGGGTCGTCACCCTGGCAAGCCTGTTCCGCGACGGCGGCTATCGCACCTATCTCACCGGCAAATGGCATCTCGGCCGGACGCCGGACAAGCTGCCCACCGCGCGCGGCTATGACCACGCCTTCTCGCTGGCCGATGCCGGCGCCGACAATTTCGAGCAACGCCCGATCGAGGGATTGTACGATACCGCCGACTGGACCGAGGACGGCAAGCCGGCGACCCTGCCCAAGGATTATTATTCCTCGCGCTTCGTCGTCGAGAAGATGATCGACTATATCGAGCGCGGTCGGTCGAGCGGGCGCCCCTTCTTCGCGTCCATCAATTTCCTCGCCAACCACATCCCGGTCCAGGCGCCCGATGCTTACATCGCGCGTTACCGCACCGCCTATGATGGCGGCTGGACCGCGTTGCGTACCGCGCGGCGGGACAGGGCGGCGGCATTGGGCATCATTCCCGCCGGCACGCCGATGGTCACCATGGCGAGCACCCGCGACTGGAACGCCCTTCCCCCCGCCGAGCGGGCGGCGCAGGCGCGCGCGATGGCTGCCTATGGCGGCATGGCCGAGGCGGCCGATGCCGAGATCGGGCGGCTGGTCGCGCATCTCAAGGCGACCGGCGACTATGCCGATACCGTCTTCGTCTTCCTGTCGGACAATGGCGCCGAGCCGATCGATCCGATGGCAAACTTCCTCAGCGCGCTCAACAGCTGGCTTCATTACGATCTGGCACCGGAGTCGCAGGGACGGCGCGGCTCGTTCACGTCGATCGGCCCGGGCTGGGCGAGCGCCGCCGCCTCGCCGCTGCGGGGCTATAAATTCTCCGCCGGGGAAGGGGGGCTGCGCGTGCCGCTGATCCTGGCATGGCCGGGCAACCCCGCGCTCAAGGCGGGAACGATCGCCGGACGCTTTGCCTATGTGACGGATATCGCCCCGACCTTGCTGGCCCTTGCCGGGGTTCCCGGCCAGAAGGGCAGCTATCGCGGCAAGCAGGTTGAGCCGATGACGGGGGCGAATCTCTGGCCGGTGCTGACTGGTGCCGCCGACAGCGTCCATCCAGCCGACCAGGCAATCGGCTATGAGCTGTCCGGCAACGCGGCGGTGTTCCGCGGCGATTACAAGCTGGTGAAGAACCTGCCGCCCACCGGCACGGGCGAATGGCACCTCTACGATATCGCCCGGGATCCCGGCGAGACGCGCGATCTTGCCGGGGCGATGCCTGCCCTCTTCACGGCGCTGCAGGCCGATTATGCCGCCTTCGCCAGGCGCGACCAGGTGCTGCCGATGCCGGCCGGCTATACCGCCGAGGCGCAGATCAACCGGAGCGGCTTCAACAAGAGCGTTCGGCCGAAGCTGCTCAGGGCGCTGGCAGCGCTGCTGGCGCTTGGTGCGCTCGTGACCGGGGCGGTGTGGTGGCGGCGGAAGGCGCGTCGGACCTGACCGGCCAGTTTATGTTCAAAGCTTGAAATCCTCGTCGTCTTCGTCCGTGTTCCGCTTCTTCGAAGGCACGAACTCTTCCGCGAAATCATTCTTTAGGTCAGTCAGTTCTCTGACGCTTCGGTCCATCCGGATGAAGTTATGCTGGGCCTTGGCCGGTATCTGATCGTAAATATCGCTTGGAACGGAAAAGCGCGTGCCTTCGACGAGTAGTTTATGCGCTTTAGAATCGAAGATTTCGTCTTCGCTCGTGCCGTCAAGCTCTCCGAGTGCCTTGACGAAGTCGCGGAATTTCTTGTCCGCTGAAAAGGGAGGTTGTTTGGACAGTTTATCCAGCACATCACGCTTTTTGTAGAAGTCCTTGATCGCCTTGACTGCATAGATCGGTGCCTTTTCGACATGGCCGAGATAGGTATTGGTCGAGGCGGTGTGATCCGACAGATGGAGCTTGGTCTGCTCCATGAAGCCACTACGGCTGCCCCCGGAGAAGAGATGGTCGCCTCCGGCGAAGTTATTCTTGAAAAACCCGGCATTGAGTGGGGTGGGCTGCAAGCCTTGGCTGGTCATCGCCTGGCTGGCGTAATATTCGCCCATCGTTCCCTGGAATGAGCGCTCGGGCCATTCCCTGACCTCGCGCTCTTCGTCGTCCCTGTACTTAATCTTGTCCAGGCCGGCATTTTGCCGGGCCGTGGTGGTCATGTGGAACTCGAATTCGTCCCGCTCACTGAACTGGTGATCTTCGTCGAGAGCTTCGTTCTCGGGTTTTAGATCATCTTCGTCTATATCGAGGCTGATCGGAGCCTGACGGCGCTGATATTCAGCGACGACGCGTTCGATATCGCCGGTCTGGACCGTGTAGCCTGGTGGTGTATCGCGGTGCTCCAGCTTGTCGCCGAGTATGAGCAGATCCTCGTCGCTGAGCCCTTCGATATTGACTGCCTTGCCCTTTTCGTCGAGCAGGCGCTGGACCGGCGTGGTGCCGGGCCCGTCGATCGCGCTGAGCTGGGCCGGCTCCTCTTCCGTCTCTTGCGGGGCGGTCGCGAGCGCCTGCGCGCCCATCACATCGGCTTCCCGCTCGAGCCCCGTATCGTCGTTGATCGGGACCCCCGACGCGAGCTGCGTCGTCGCCTGCACCCGGCCCTGGGCCTGCTGCGCGACATGCCATGCCTCGTGCGGCAGGTTGTGCGCCTGGCCCGGTGCAAGATGGATGTCGGTGCCCTGGGCATAGGCATGGGCGTTGAGCTGCGCCGGCTCCGCCGAATTATAATGCACCTGGACCTGGTCCATCGACACGCCCGACAGGGCCTCGACCCCCGACTTGAGCCGGTCGGGCAGGCCGGTGCGGTTCGGCTTGCGTTGCAGGATTGCCTTGAGCTGAGTGAGCTGGGCGTGGCGCGGCCCGGCGATGGCCTTGCCCGCTGGCGCCGGGCGGGCCGATCCGGCCAGAGTCCGATAGCTGCTATGGCCGCCCATCGTCTTCTCTCCGCTGCACTCGATCCGCCACCTTGCAGTCAATCAAACTGTGCGTGGAGCGTCAATCGACGAAGGCGCCATTAGTGGCGCGGTTCAGCGGCGCGCGAGGCCCTTTTGCTCCATCCGCCATTTGAGCTGGTCGAACCGGTCCTGCCCGAAGAACGGCTCCCCTTCGAACACCATGAGGGGGACGCCATAATGGCCGCCGGCGCGCTGCGCGGCCTGATTGGCCTCCACTACAGCGACATGATGCTCAGGGTCCGCCGCGATCGCCGCGTCCATCTCCGCCAGGTCGAGCCCGGCGCGCCCGGCTGCTTCGGCGAGATGGTCGCTGAGATGCCAGTCGGTCACCGCACCACCCCAGATCAGCCGGCTGACCTCGTCGAGAAAGGCGAGGCCGCGTCCGCGCTCGGCCGCCGCCACGCCGAGATGAGTCAGCCGGTGGATATGGGGCTGCTCCTTCGGATAGGTGCGCGTCGCCATGTCCATCTTCACCGGATCAGGCGATGCCCAGCGGAAGGGCAGGCCGACGAACTCGGCGCTCCGGCCGATGTCGCGCAGGAAATAGCTTACCCAGAGCGGATCGTTGCTGGTGAAGAAATCGGGCTGCCGCACCGCGATCGGATAGACCGGGCGAACATTGGCCGTGACGTCATGATCCCGCTCCAGCGCGACCAGCCGCGGCGTCACCAGATAGGAATAGGGCGAGCGGAACGACCAGTAGAGATCATAGGTGAGGGTCATCCGCCGATTGCCTTGGTGCGGATGTTGAGCTGGCCGGCGAGCCCGGCGATGCGGTGCTTCTCGATCGCCTGATAGGCGGGGGAGGACACCATCGCCATCATCGCCGCGCGCGAGGGATATTCGGCGAGCGCGACCATGTCCCACAGCTCGTCGATCTCGCCCAGCATCAGCTCAGTGACGTCGCCGGCATAGAGCGATCGCGCGCCGACCGAGGCGAGGCAGGCCTGCACCGCCTTGCCATAGCGGCGATAGGCGTCGTGGCCGCTCAACTCCGGCTCGGAGCCGTCGGCATATTCAGCCCGTTCCCTGAACTTGAGCAGGTTGATCATGACGAACGGCCCGTCCTCCGGGGCGCCGAAAAAGGCGGCTGCCTGTTCGGGGCCGGGGAAGACGACATTGGTGACGTTCATGCCGCGATCTCCACCGGCCGTTGCCGGATGAAGGTGTCGATCAACGCGCACAGTGCCTCGGGCTTGTCTTCCTGTAGGAAATGCCCGGCATCCTTGACGATCACGTGCGCCTGCCCGCGCGCGCCCGGGATGCGATCGATGAACGCCTTCTCGCCACCGCGCGTCACCGCGTCATTGTCGGCAAAGGCGGTCAGTACCGGTTTCTCGAAGCGTTCGAGCACAGCCCAGGCGGCCCGGTTCTCCGCGACCGACGCATGGTCGGGCGTGACCGGCACCAGGGTCGGGAACTGTCGCGCGCCCTCCTTGTAGCTTTCGTCGGGAAAGGGCGCGTCATAAGCGGCGATCTCGGCCGGGGTGAGCTCGCGCGTGGTGCCGCCATTGACGATGAAACCGACCGGGAATTGCGGCACATTCTGGCTGAAGGCGAGCCACGCATCGAACCCGGCCGACGATCCGGTGCCGACCGGCAATCCGGTATTGGCGATCACCAGCCGCGCGAAGCGGTCGGGGAAGGCGGCGACCAGCCTCAGGCCGATCAGCCCGCCCCAATCCTGGCAGAACAGGGTGATGTCGGTCAGGTCGAGCGCGGTCAGCCAGTCGCTCATCCAGGCGACATGGCGTTCATAGCTATAGTCGGCGCGCTCGGCCGGCTTGTCGGACCTGCCGAAGCCGATCAGGTCAGGCGCGATCACGCGATAGCCCCGGGCGACCAGCGCCGGCACGAACTTGCGGTAGAGATACGACCAGCTCGGCTCGCCATGCATCAGCAGCACGGCCGGCGCGTCGGGATGACCCTCATCGAGATAATGGATGCGGAGTGCCGTGCCGTCGGCATCGGTGACGGTCAGATAATGTGGTTCGAACGCATAGTCCGCCAGCCCTTCGAACCGCTCGTCCGGAGTCCTGAGCACCCGCATCATCACTCTCCCGCTTTATATATTGGCAGTTAGAGTGTCATATCATCCCGGCCGGGTCAATGTCGCGGCGGCACCGGACGGTCGGCGACGAGGCGGACCCCGATATGGTCGGTGCCGAGCCCGCGTTCCTGGAACTGGCGCGCGGCGGGGCGGTAGCGCGCGCAGTAATTGCTCGCGCAGAGATAGGATCCGCCCTTGATGACATGCATGTCGCCCTGCGACCCGCCCGGGTCGCTGGTCCATTCCCAGACATTGCCGATCATGTCGTACAGCCCGAACGCATTGGGCTTGAAGCACCCAACCGGCGCCCGGCCCTTATATCCGTCGAGCCCAAGGTCGCGTTGCGGGAACACGCCCTGATAATAATTGGCCTGGGGGCGCCCTTCGCCGTCGACCGGCTCGGGTAGCGCCTTCTGACCGGCGCGGGCGGCATATTCCCATTCGGCCTCGGTCGGCAGTCTCTTGCCCGCCCAGCGCGCATAAGCCTCGGCATCCTCGAACGCGATCTGGACGACGGGCTCATGGTCGCGCCCGGCGATCGACTCGGCCGGCCCCGACGGGTGCCGCCACTGCGCCCCGACCGACCAGCGCCACCAGCGGGGATCGTCCTGGCCCGGCACGCTGAACACGGCCGATCCCGGCAGGCGCATCTCGGGCGGCGAGCCCGGCATCGCGGGCGGGACGCGCTCGGCCATGGTCTTGTAGCCGGTCGCTTCGACGAAGGCGGCGAATTCGGCGTTGGTCAGCTCATGGGTGTCGATCCAGAAAGGTTTGACGCTGACGGTTCGCGGGGGCCCTTCCTCGCGGTAGAGCGGATCGTCCCCCATGGTGAAGCTGCCGCCGGGGATCGCGACCATCGGTGTTGTGGAGAGATCGGCACAGGTCGATGCGGGCTGTTTCGAGGTGCAGGCGGTCGTGGCCAGCAATGGCGCCGATATCGCCGAGAGCAACAACCATCTCCATTTGCCTGTAACCTTCCCCGGCGAAGGCCGGGGCCCAGTTGGGACGCGCTTGCAACGGTCGCCTCGCCTGTTTCCTTCTACTTCCCAACTGGACCCCGGCCTCCGCCGGGGAAGAAGAAAGATACACATCATCATCGGGGCCCAAGTTCGCATGCTTCGGCGATGGCGGCATAGATCAGGTCCAGGTCCGAATCCTCGATGCAATAAGGCGGCATGACATAGACGGTGTTGCCGAGCGGGCGAAGCAGCAGGTCCTTGTCGCGGAACAGCGCTGACAGGCGCGGGCCGAGGGTCGACAGATAATCGCTCGCCCCGTCGGCGATCTCGATCGCGGTGATCGTGCCGATCTGCCGCGCGTTGCGCGCCGTCGGCAAGGTCGCAAGTTCGGCCAGCCGGCTTCGCTGGCGGGCGGCGAGGCTGGCGATCCGCTCAAGCACTGGCTCCTCGCGCCAGATGGCGAGATTGGCGTTGGCCGCGGCACAGGCGATCGGGTTGGCGGTGTAGCTCGACGAATGGAAAAACATCCGCGCGCGATCAGTGGACAGATGCGCTTCGTAGATCGGCTCGCTCGCCATGGTGACGGCAAGCGGCACGGCACCGCCGGTCAGCCCCTTCGACAGGCACAGGATATCGGGCACGATCCCGGCCTGCTCGCAGGCGAGCAGCGTCCCGGTGCGGCCCCAGCCGGTCATCACCTCGTCGGCGATGAACGGCACGCCGTGCCGCGTGCAGATCGCGCGCATCTCGGCCAGTACCCAGGCCGGATAGACCAGCATCCCGCCCGCGCCGAGGAGCAGCGGCTCGACGATCAGCGCCGCCGGCCCGGCGCGGCAGGCGGCTTCCAGCTCGTCGAGCATGTCCTGCTCGCGCCCGGCGGCGGGGAAGGGCAGCGTGCCGACATCGAACAGCAGGGGCGCATAGGCCTGGTTGAACACGCCGCGCGCGCCGATCGACATCGCGCCGATCGTGTCGCCATGATAGCTGTGCTCCATCACCAGGATGCGGTGCCGGGGCTCGCCGCGATTGGCCCAGAAGCCGAGCGCCATCTTCAGCGCCACCTCGACGCTGGTCGATCCCGAATCCGAGAAGAAGATGCGGGTGAGCTCGGCGGGCATCATCGCCCTCAGCCCGTGCGCCAGCGTTTCGGCCGGCTCGTGAGTCCAGCCGGCGAAGATGATCTGGTCGAGCTTGCCCGCCTGCTCGGCGATCGCCGCCATGATGCGCGGGTTGCGGTGGCCGTGAGTCGTCACCCACCACGAGGAGATGGCGTCGATGATCCGCCGCCCGTCCGCCGTGTAGAGCGCCGCGCCTTCATTGTGGGTGACGAGCGGGATCGGCTCGCCCAGGCCGTGCTGGGTGAAGGGATGCCAGATCGGGGAGCCGCTCACCGGAAATCCGCCGGATCGAAATGGGCGGCGAACGCAGCGGCGAGCGTGTCGGCGTCGAGCGGGGCCAGATGCGGCAGCCGGCCGAGCCGCCTTACCCCGCCGATCCGGGCGATGGTCGCCTCGCTATGCTCCACCGCGTCGCCGGTGAAGGCGATGCCCAGGATCGGCACGCCGCGCGCGCGTAGCGCCTCGATCGACAACAGGCTGTGGTTGATCGTGCCCAGCGCGGTGCGCGCGACCAGCACCACCGGTAACGCCCAGCGCGCGAACAGGTCGGCGAAGACCAGGTCGCCGACCACCGGCACCAGCACGCCGCCGGCGCCTTCGATCACCAGCGGTCCGTCGATCGGAGGCGGCATCAGTCGTTCGGGGTCGATCGTCACGCCGTCGATCGCGGCCGAGCGATCGGGCGAGCAGGGGGTTGTCAGCCGATAGGCCTCGGGGAGGATCCGCCCGGGTTCCAGCCCGCTGAGCCGCGCGACGGTCGACGAATCGCCGCCTTCCTCAAGCCCGGCCTGGATCGGCTTCCAATAGGAGGCGCCCAGCGCGCCCGCGAGCGCGGCGGCGAAGACCGTCTTGCCGACATCGGTATCGGTGCCGGTGACCACGATGCGCGGGGCGATCATTTGAGCGCCTCCGCAATGGCGTCGGCCAGCGCCTCCACATCGTCCGGGGTCAGATTGAGCGTCAGCGAGATGCGCAGTCGCGATGTGCCCGCCGGGACGGTCGGCGGGCGGATGCCCCGCACGTCGAAGCCGGCTGCCTGCAGGGCCGCGGCGACCCGCATCGTCCGCGCTTCGTCGCCCAGCACCAGCGGCAGGATCTGCGATCCGGTCGGCCCGACGCCGCAACGCGCCAGCGCCTGTTCGGCGGCGGCAACCAGTTGCCACAGGGCGGCGCGACGCTCCGGCTCATCGACCAGGATGCGCAGGCTCTCGCGCAAGGCGCTTGCCATCAGCGGGGACGGCGCGGTCGAGAAGATGAAGCCGCGTCCGCGATTGATCAGGAAATCGCGCATCACCTGGGGGCCGCAGACCAGCGCGCCCTCGCACCCAAGCGCCTTGCCGCAGGTATGCAGGGTGACGACATTCTCATGCCCGTCGAGCGCCGACGCGAGGCCGCGGCCGTCATCGCCGAACACGCCGGTGGCGTGCGCCTCGTCGATCAGCAGCATCGCATCGTGCCGGGCAGCCACCGTAGACAGCGCGTCGAGCGGCGCACGGTCGCCGTCCATGCTGTAGAGGCTCTCCACCGCGATCCAGGGCCGACCGTTTCCCCCCGCCCGCCGCCACCGCGCGATCTTGTCCTCGAACGCGTCGGCGTCGTTGTGCGCGGCGGACACGCAGTCGGCGCGACCGAGCCGCATGCCTTCATGCGCGCTCGCATGGATCAGGGCGTCGTGGACGACGATGTCGCCACGCTGCGGCAGCGTCGAGAACAATGCCGCATTGGCGCTGTAGCCGCTAGAGAAGAACAGGGTCGCCTCAGACCCGAAGAAGGTCGCGGCCTCTGCTTCAAGCGCCTCATGCTCTTCGTGATTGCCGCGCAGCAGCCGCGATCCGCCCGATCCGGTCGGCACCCCGCGCGCGATCGCCGCCGTGACGGCGGCGGCAAGCCTCGGGGCCGATGCCAGGGCGAGATAGTCGTTCGACGACACGTCGGTGCCGCGCCGCGGCGTGAGGATCCGCAGGCGATCCTGCGCGGCGAGCTGGACGAGATCGGCGCGGTAGGGAGTGAGTAGCGACATGACGCGGCCTCTAACCGCATCGTGTCGCCATGACGATATGTTATGCGGGCGGAGCGAGCGCTTGTGCGGGAGGACGAGCGAAGGCAGGGGCGTGCCATGGTCAGCCCCTTTCCCGGCCGCGGCTTCGCCGCCTTCCTGTTCGACATGGACGGGACGATCCTGAGTTCCATCGCGGCGGCCGAGCGGGTCTGGGCGTCCTGGGCCAGGCGCCACGGCCTGGACGTGGAGGCATTCCTGCCGACGATCCACGGAAGGCGCAGCGTGGAAACGGTTCGCCGGCTCGCGCTGCCCGGCGTCGATCCCGAGGCCGAGGCGGCGGCGATCACGCTGGCCGAGATCGAGGATGTCGCGGGCGTGACGCCGATCCCCGGCGCACCCGCTTTCCTTGCGGCGCTGCCCGCCGGTCGCTGGGCGATCGTCACCTCCGCGCCGCGTGCCCTCGCGCTGCGGCGGCTGGAGGCTGCCGGCTTGCCGGTGCCGGAGGTGATGATCACCGGCGAGGATGTCGAGCATGGCAAGCCTGCCCCCGATTGTTTCCTGCTGGCCGCCGAACGTCTCGGCGTATCGGCTGGAGACTGCCTTGTGTTCGAAGACGCAGTGGCCGGCATCGCGGCCGCCGAAACGGCTGGTTGCGCCGTGGTGGTGATTACCGCAACCCATGCGCATCCGCTGGCCACGCGACATTTCGACGCGCCCGATTATGAAGCGCTCTCGGTCTCTCCCGGTGTGGCCGGATCGCTGGCACTCGACGCGCGATAGCAAAAGGCTGCTGCGCCTGAACGCGCTGCCGGCGCAAGGGCCACGCGACCGGGATATCGATCGGTCGCCATGCGTTTTTCGCGTCCATCCATAGCGCAGGAGCAGCATCATGCCTCGCGGAGACAAGGACGCCTATACCGACAAGCAGAAGCGTAAGGCGGAGCATATCGAGGAAAGCTACGAGGATCGCGGCGTGCCGAAGGACGAGGCCGAACGCCGGGCCTGGGCGACGGTGAACAAGGAATCGGGTGGCGGCAACAAATCCGGCTCTGGTCGGGGCAAGCCCGACACGCATGTCTCCTCGTCGCGTGGTGGCCGGGCACACAAGTCGGGCTCGGCCGAACAGCGCTCGGCGGCCGCGCGCAAGGGCTGGGTCACCCGGCGCAGGAACGCGGCTGCCTGACGTTTCGCCGATTCGATCGTGGCGCTATGAGGGGGGCGTGACCAGCATCCGCCGATCCCGAACACTGCCGGTCCTCGCCATGGGGCTGGCCTGCACCGTATCAGCGGGTTCGTGGGCGAAGGAGGCTCAGCCGCCGGCGTGGCCCGACACGCTGCTTGCCCGTGCCGGGGCGCTCGCGCTGTTGCAGACGCTCAATGCCGACCTGCTCAGCCATGACAGTGCGACGCTGACCCTGGACGGCTGGTGCGCGCGCCGCCGCCTGGCACCGATGGGCAGCAGGATCGTCGCGGAGCGGATCGCCGGGGAGGACAAGCCGGCAACGCCCGAGCTGCGCGCCGCGCTTCAGGTCGGGGCGGAGGAGCCGATCCGTTATCGCCACGTCAGGCTGCGCTGTGGCGACCATGTCCTGTCCGAGGCGGATAACTGGTACGTCCCGTCGCGGCTCACGCCTGAGATGAACGCAGTGCTCGACACCACCGACACCGCCTTCGGCCGCGCCGTCCAGGCGCTGCATTTCCGTCGGCAGACCGTCAGCGCGACCCTGCTCTGGTCGCCGCTGCCGGACGGGTGGGATGTCATGCCGAAGGAGCGGCCGAGAACCGTCGGCCGCACGCTCGTCATCCCGGCGAGGGTGATCGAGCATCGCGCCATGCTGCGCCTGCCCGACGGCACGCCGTTCAGCCAGGTGGTGGAAACCTATAGCGGCGACGTGCTCGGTGCGCCGCCGCCGGGTTTCGCGCGTCGATGACCTGGCGGGCCCGGCTGCGAGGGATCGTCTCGCCGCCGCGCACGTTCACGCTCCCGGGCCACCGGTCGGTCCGCGACCACAACGAACTCAAGCGCTTCAGGAAACCCCATGCTTCAGGCTGAGCCAGTCCTCGATCACCATGATCTGATCCTGCGGCCCGATCCGTCGCGCACGGTCGTCCGGCCCTTCGAGCTCGAATATCCGGGCAGGTTCAAGGTCGAGGGGCATCCGCGTGCTCAGGCGATCGTCGATCGCATCCTGACGCTTGATGACAGCGCGCTCGAGAGCGAGCTGGAACTGCTCACCCAGTCGCTCGACGAACGGCACCGCGACGTTGACGACCTGTTGCGCCGCCGCTTCGACGAGATCGCGAAGCTCCTGCCCGGCCCCACCATGGTCAACGATGCGCAACGCCGGCTGATCGGCGCCTATTTCAGCGAGGAATTCTCGTTCGAAGCCGCGGCCTTGTTCAACCCGAGCGCGGTGCCGGCGCCGGACCAGTCGGGTGTGCCGGAGGGGGCGGTGCGCTTCATCCTTTCGCTTCGCGGTATCGGGGAAGGTCATGTCTCCTCGGTGACCTTTCGAACCGGCATCTGGATTCCCGGAGGCGAGATCGCCGTCGACCGCGCGAGCGCGACAGCGGTGCCGCCGATGATCAGCGAGGGGCAGGACGAAGTCCTTGCCGAGGTGGCGCTCGATTGCGGCGGCAGCCGCGATATATCGGAGACGGTGCTGTTTCCGATGCTGCCGAGCCAGCGCCAGGGCATCGAGGATCTGCGCCTGGTACGCTTCACCGACGACGACGGCAGCGTGACCTATCATGGCACTTATACCGCCTTCAGCGGTGCCGCGGCGCGGCCCGAACTGCTCTCCGGCACCGATTTCCGCAGCTTCCGCATGCGCGCGTTCACCGGCGACGCGGCTGGCGCCAAGGGCATGGCCCTGTTCCCGCGCCGGATCGATGGGCGCTATGCCATGCTTGGCCGGCAGGACAGCGAGAGTATCTGGCTTCACCTCTCGGATGATATCCTGCGCTGGGAAGGCGGCGGCAGGATCGTCTCCCCGCGCTATCCGTGGGAATTCGTCCAGATGGGCAATTGCGGATCGCCGATCGAGATCGACGAGGGCTGGCTTGTGTTCACCCATGGCGTCGGCACGGTGCGCAATTACTGCATCGGTGCGTGCCTGCTCGACAAGGCCGACCCCTCCAGATTGCTGGCGCGCACGCCGGAGCCGATCCTCACCCCGAGCCCTGACGAGCGCGACGGCTATGTGCCCAACGTGGTCTATAGCTGCGGCGCGATGATCGAGGGTCGGAACGTGATGATCCCCTATGGCGTGGCGGACAATTTCGCGGCGTTCGCCACGACGACGGTCGACCGGCTGCTGCGCTGCATGGAATAGACGGCTGGGGAAGGGCGACCTTCAGAACCGGCCCGTCGGCGACCCGGGATGATGGTTCGCGCAGAGGCGCTGAGGACGCTGAGAAGCTCCGGCCAGCGGCTTGGGCGGTTGGCAATGAAAAGCACGCGCCCTCGCGCCCTGCCATCCTGTGAAGGCAGGGCTTATTGCGATTGACTTGCATTAGAATCTCTCGACTGCTAGCCGCCCGGTAACAGCCCGCGGCATGATGACCGGCGGGCGGGGGGATATCATGTCGTTTCGGTCCGTTTCTTCGCTGTCTCTCGTCGCGCTCGCTTGCGCCGTGCCGGTTGCGGCTTCAGCGCAGCAGGCCGCCACCGTATCGACCGACGACCGGGCGGATGCGACAGGCGATATCACCGTCACCGCCGCGCGCACGATCCTGCCGCCCAATGCGCTGCCGCTCACGATCGACCTGATCGACAAGGTGACGCTCGACCAGCAGATCGCGATCTCGGGATCGATCACCGACGCGGTGGCGAACCTGACGCCGTCCTTCTCGCCCACCCGACAGAAATTGTCGGGTGCGGGCGAGACGCTGCGCGGTCGGTCGCCGCTCTATGCGATCAACGGCATCCCGCAATCGACGCCGCTGCGCGACGGCAGCCGCGATGGCTTCACCATCGACGGCTTCTTCGTCGATCGTGTCGAGCTGATCTACGGCTCCAATGCGCTCCAGGGGGTCGGCGGTACCGGCGGCATCGTCAACCAGGTGACGGTGGGGGCGCCGCGCGAGGAAGGGTTCAGCGGGCGGACCCTGCTCCAGGCCAATGCGGACAACGGCTTCAGCAAGGACGGGATCGGCGGCAAGGTGGCCGGCCTCGTCCAGTACAAGGCCGGGCGGTTCGATGCGACGGTGGGTGCCGCTTATGAGAAGCGCGGCGTCTTCTACGACGGCGACGGGCGCCGGGTCGGCCTGAACCTGACCCAGGGCGAATCGCAGGATTCGAGGACGCTCTCGCTGTTCGCGCGGCTCGGCTACAAGGTCGGCGAGACCGGCCGGATCGACCTGATCGCCAGCCGTTTCGAGCTGAAGGGCGATGGCGACTATATCGCGGTCCCGGGAAACCGGGTCACCGGCCTGCCGACCAGCGCGATGCGCGGCGACCCGCCCGGGATCGCCGCCGCCAGCCGCACCGAGAGCATCGCGCTTTCCTATACCGACACGTCGCTCTGGGGCGGCAATTTCGTCAGCCAGGTCTTCTTCAACCGCAGCCGCGACACCTTTGGCGGAGAGATCGCGCCGATCCCGACCTTCCAGGATCCGAAGATCGACCCCACCTTCAAGCTGTTCGACCAGTCGCAGAACCGGTCGCGCAAGATCGGCGGGAAGATCAGCTATGAGCGCGCCATTCCGGGCATCGAGGCGCTGACGACGACAATCGGGTTCGATTTCCTGACGGATTCGACCCAGCAGCGGCTGATCGCGACGAACCGCGTCTGGGTGCCGCCAAGCGATTTCCGCAGCCTCGCGCCGTTCGGGCAGGCCAATCTCAAGCTGTTCGACGGCGTGCTGCGCCTGGCCGGCGGCGCGCGCTGGGAGAATGTGCAGATCAAGGTCGACGATTATCACACCCTTGCCTCGACCACATATGACGGCTCGAGAGTCGCAACCTATGGCGGTGTCGCGGTATCCGGCGGCAAGCCACGCTTCAGCGATCTCCTGATCAACGGCGGCGTGGTCGTCGAGCCGCTGAAGGGCATCCGCGCCTATGTGAGCTATGCCCAGGGCTTCACCGTCCCTGACATCGGCCGGATCACCCGGGCAGTGAGCAAGCCGAACCAGGATATCGACCACTATGTCGACATCCAGCCGATCATCTCGAACAATCGCGAGATCGGCGTCGAAGTGAAGCGCGGCCCGCTCGACGCCTCCGCCACCTATTTCTGGTCGTCGAGCGACAAGGGGCAGCTGCTCATCGCCAGTCCCGGCGGTATCTTCGACGTCCAGCGGCAGCGGGTCGAGATCCAGGGACTTGAGATCAATCTGGGCGTGCAGCTACCGGTCGACGGGCTGCGCGTGTCCGCGGGCTATGCGCATATCGAAGGCCGCTATGACGCCAGCCCCATCCCCGACGGTATCGTCGACACCGATCTGGACGGGACCAACATCTCGCCCGACCGGCTCAACCTCGCCGCCAATTATGCCAGGGGACCGCTGTCGATGCGCGTCCAGACTCAATTCTATCTGTCGCGCACCTTCCAGGGGCTGAAGCGCGTTCCGGACAATGATTTCGGCGGCTACACGCTGACCGATGCCTATGTCCGCTACCAGACCGGGATCGGCGGCATAACGCTCAGCGTGTCGAACCTCTTCAACCGGCAATATATCGACTATAGCAGCGATACCCGGCTCCCGACTGACAATCTCAGCTATTTCGCTGGGCGCGGTCGCTCGTTCACGCTCGGGTGGGACACGCGCTTCTGATGAAGTGGCTCGACCTGATCCATCGCTGGACCGGTGGCATCATCGGGCTGGTGCTGGCGGTGATGGGCCTGACCGGTGCCATCCTGGTCCACAAGGAAAGCTGGATCACGCTGCCGCATGCCGGCGACGCGCGGATCGGCGATCCGGTGGCGATCGGCGTGGCGACCGAGAGGCTGATGGCCGCGAACCCCGGGGCGCAGGGCATCGTATATGCCGGGGACCGGTTCGGCCTTGACCAGCTGCGCTTTCCCAAGGGCGCGGGCGCCTATGCCGACCAGGCAGGCAATATCGTCACGCGCTGGTCGAGCCAGTGGGAGCGGCCCGAACTGTGGATCTTCGACCTGCACCATCACCTGTTCAGCGGTGATGTGGGCGAGACGATCATCGGCGTGGCCGGGCTGGCGGCGATCCTCTTCGTCGTGACGGGATCGATCCTGTGGTGGCGCACCCGCCGGACCTTCAAATTCCGCCCGTGGCCGAAGCGGTTGAGCAGGCCGGCGATCGTGATGCAGCATCGCGACCTCGGGATCGTCATGGCGCCGCTGCTGCTGCTGTCGGCGGTGACCGGGACGATGATGGTGTTCAGGCCCTTCGCCAATCTCGTGCTGATCCCGTTCGGATCGGGCGAAACGCTGGCCGCCGCGATGGCGCCGCCCAAAGTGAAGAGCGGCCCCTTGTCGGCGACGCCGGACTGGCGCGGGATGATCAGCGCCGCGCACCAGCGCTTCCCCGACGCGCAGATCCGCATCCTTTCCCTGCCGCGCAAACCGGGCGACGCGATCCTGATCCGGATGAAGCGTTCGGGCGAATGGCTGCCCAACGGCCGCTCCACCCTGTGGTTCGATGCTGCGGACGGGCATGTGCTGGCGGCGACCGACGCGCTGGCGATGCCGCGGGTCGCCCAGGTCTTCAACGGCGCCTATCCGCTTCACGCGGCCAAGGTGGGCGGCCTTGCCTATCGCCTGTTGCTGACGGTGTGCGGGCTCGCGCTCGCCATGCTGGGCAGTCTGGCGGTGTGGACCTTCTGGTTCAGGCGACCGCGCCGGAAGCCCGTGACGCGTCACGCAGCAGCGCGTTCGGTATAGGCAATGAATCGCCGGCATTGCCCGGCGTGGACGAAGCGACCGGAAAGGTCGGAGGCCGGGCGTGCCCGGCCCCCGGAAAGGATCGCTTTACTGTTGCCACACGGTGACGTTGGAACTGCCGTTGCTGCCATAACCCTCGGTGGCGAGGATCTGATAGTTCATCGTGCCGAGGTTCATGCCATGGCTCCGCCACGCATTGACGTGGTTGACGAAGGCGATGACGTTGTTGGTGCCGGTCGCGCGCTTCGACGTGCGCACGCTCCAGAATTGATAGAAGGTCGCGTTGCCGATGATGGACGGCGCGTTGACGCGTTGCGTGCGGTAGATGTTGTAGGTGCCGCCGTCGCTGTTGACGGTGCCCATGAAGGTGGCGCCGCTGCCCGGAGGGGTAAAGCTTCCCCAGTTATCGACGACATAATATTCGATCAGCGGGTTGGTCGACCAGCCGTACAAGGCGAGATAGCCGTTCGAGCCGCCATTGAACAC
Organism: Candidatus Sphingomonas phytovorans; assembly: GCA_029202385.1. Taxonomy (NCBI): domain Bacteria; kingdom Pseudomonadati; phylum Pseudomonadota; class Alphaproteobacteria; order Sphingomonadales; family Sphingomonadaceae; genus Sphingomonas; species Candidatus Sphingomonas phytovorans. Next base: position 3,806,666 of record CP119314.1, on the reverse strand, counting down.
GCCGGCATTGTACCCGATCACGCGGCTGGTCGACCCGGTGGCCCAGCCCTTCCCGGCAACCAGATTGCCACTTGAGCCGAGGTTCCAGGTGGTGCTGTAATTGCCGTTGGTGCCGAGCGTCATGCATGCCGAGCCTGAGCTCAGATAGACCTGATAATAGTAGCCGTTGTTGGTGCCGGTCTGGTTGTTGCAGATGGTCTGCGCCTGCAGGCTGCCGGCGGTGGCCAGGGCGAGAACCGGTGGAAGGATGCGTGTTACCGCTATCATAGCTAGCCGCTTCAAGTTCATGTGCCTCTCCTGTTTTTGATTTTGCTGGTAATGTGCCGCGGCGGCAGTTCTGGAGTCGTCTATCTCCGCGCGGCATGAATTGATGACACGACAATCCTGCAGCCGTCAAGGCGAACGAAAAGGTCAGGTTCGGGGTAGTGAAACCATTGTATCTAGAAAGATTTAACAGGAAATGCGGCAGGACTCGACTGGGATTTGAAACTGAAGCCGGGCTTGTTGAGATTCGGGCCGCTGCGTATGGACCAATCAGATTCGGTGGGACGACCATTGCTTTGAAGCGGCGTCGCGAAACGGCACCCGCTCATGAAAATACTAGTCGGGCCCAATCCGATTGATAGCCGTCACATACGCATCGCCGATTGTGCGGAACGGTTGCGACACACCAGGTCGGTGACCAAATGGTTCGCCCGCATCGACGGGACGACGCGTTTCGCGATATTCTTCGGCCTGCGGCGGAAAGCGGCATAAGAAGCGTCACGTTGCGTGGCGTGCCGGGCTCACGACGTCGCTCAGGCCAAGCATGATCCCCAGCAGGATCAGGATGGCACCGATGCACGCATTCGCCAGACGCTGCCGCGCCATCACCCTTGCCCGAATTGACGGCCGCGAGAGAAATATGGCGACCGCTGCAAACCAGATCAGATGCGACAGGGAGATCGCGACTCCATAACCGAGCTTCACCGCGAGCGGCGTGCCCGGCCCGATCGCTTGCGCATAGAGGCTGACGACAAAGACCGCGGTCTTTGGGTTGAGGCCGTTGGTCAGCAATCCCATCGTCAGCGAACGCGAGCCGGCCGGGCGGGATGGTACCTCGGCATCGGGCGTCGACGCAGGGTGCGACAGGGCCATCGTGGCACCCAGATAGATCAGATAAGCAGCGCCACCGATCTTGAGCACGATCAGGAACTGCGGAAAGAGCCGTTCGACGATGGCGATGCCGAAGATGGCATAGCCGACGTGAAACCAACACCCCATCGCAATGCCCAGAGCGGCGAGCAACCCCGCGCGACGGCCGTCGATGCAGCTTAGCCGGGATACCATGGCGAAATCGGCACCAGGGCTGACGACGGCCAGCCAGATAATGCCGAGAATGAGGGAAAAGCCTTCCATGATCGTAGCCTTCGCAAGAGGAACGGTGCGATCTCGGCCGCCGGAAGCGCTTTGAAAATCGAATGTTCTTCCGCTAGATCAGTGAGAGAATCTCACGGATTGCCATGCAATATCGCCGCCTTCCTCCGCTGAATTCCCTGCGCGCTTTCGAGGCGGCGGCCCGTCATTCGAGCATGGCTTCGGCGGCGGCCGAATTGCACGTGACGCATGGCGCCGTGTCGAAGCAGATCCAGATGCTTGAGCAGGAACTCGGCACCCCGCTGTTCGAACGGCGCAATCGCGGCATCCACCTCACGCGATCCGGCCGCTGGCTTGCTGAACGGCTGGAAGCGGTGTTCGCCGACCTGCGCCGAACCATGCAGGATTTTCCAGGTGGCGGGGAAATGCCCGGCCCCCTGACGATATCGTGCGAACCGACCCTGTGCCTGCGGCTACTCATTCCCGCGCTTGCCGATCTGAAGATTGCGACGGGCCTTGATATCCGCGTGCTGGCCGCCGGTGGCCCGATCGATTTCCGACGCGATCAGGTCGACATCGCGATCCGCCGAAGCGATGTCGCCATGCCGGCCGCCGTCGAGACGACAATACTCGCCGACGAGCGCATGGGCCCGGTCATGCATCCGGGGCTTGCCGCCCGGGATATCGCGACCCTGCCTCGCCTGCGCAGCGACACGCGTCCAGCAGCCTGGTCCGCCTGGACGCAGCGGCACCCCGCAAGCCTTGCCGGACCAGTCATCCCCTATGAGCATTTCTATCTGGCCATCCAGGCGGCCGAAGCGGGCCAGGGCATGGCCATGGCGTCGATCCATATGGTCGCGGATGCTCTCAACGATGGACGCTTGCACGCTCCTTACGGATTCTCGCCCGATGGCACGCACTATCTCGCGATCTGGCCGACTGGTCAGGAAGATGATCGACGGGACGCGCTCATTGCCTGGCTTCGCGACCGTATGACCCGCGTGTCGGCGGAATGATCGCTGAGCGCGGAGCGCCAGCATTCCATGGGCCGCGCGCGGGGTTTCGTGGCTCGCAAGGATGGGAGTGGCAGCGTTCGCGCCGTTTCGACCTGATGCAAGACCGGCGTCCGGGAGCGACACATGACTCCGAATGCCCGATCTGTACCGATCAAGTGTATTGGGGGGCGACATCGACCCATTCCTCGATCGAGTGGGCTAAGGCTTGTGGGGATTTAGGATTTCCATTTTGGCTGAGATGTGATTCACGCTGTGGATGGATCGCTTTGTACTGACCGATGCCCAATGGGCGAAGCTGGAGCCGCACTGTCTGGGCAAGCCGACCGACCCGGGGCGGAGCGGTAGGAATAACCGGCTGTTCATGGAAGCGGTGTTGTGGATTGTGCGAACGGGCAGTCCGTGGCGTGACCTTCCGGCCATATTCGGCAACTGGAGCACGGCGTTTCGACGGTTCCGCGATTGGCGAGAAGCCGATGTTTTCAAGAAGATTTTCGATGCCTTGTCGGAGGAGTCCGACATGGAATACGCCATGGTCGACGCCACCATCGTCAAGGTTCACCGGCACGGCCAGGGCGCAAAAGGGGGACTTCGAGCCAGGCCATTGGCCGCTCCAAAGGCGGCATGACGACCAAGATTCTGGCGCTGACCGATGCCTTGGGCAACCTCGTGCGCTTCCAACTAATGCCCGGCCATCGCTTCGACACCGTCGGCGTCGCCCCGCTGATCAAGGGCGTCGAGTTTGGCGCCTTGCTTGCCGACAAAGCCTTCGACAGCAACGACATCATCGCTGAACTCAACGAGCGGGGCGCGAAGATCGTTATCTCGCAGCACCCGCGACGCGCCATTCCCATCCCGCTCGATGCGGAGATGTACAAATGGCGCCATCTGATCGAAAGCTTCTTCTGCAAGCTCAAAGAGTTCAAGCGCATCGCCATGCGCGCCTGCAAAACCGATCGCAGCTTCGAGGCCATGATCTACCTCGCAGCAGCCGTCATCAACTCACGATGAATCCCCACAAACCTTAGGTCATGTGGGCAAGCACATTCCGCCGCTGTCTCTCAAACGCCCCGCGCCGCCTCATCTAATACGCATCGTACCCGATGCGGCTTCTGAGTATGACACGGCGGCATTGGACGGTGTGGCGGAGTGGGAGCCCTCCTTAGCGACGACGCCCACTTTGATAAGTGCGACTGTCCATATTCTCCGCAGCGCCGCGCGTAGATTGATGAAGAACCGACTCTAACCAACCTTCGCCAGCTTCTTCCGCACGTTCCTTGAACGTCTCGAAGATAGCATTCGTCATTGTCTCGACGCTGTAGCCGGTTTGGGCTGCGGCAAGATCGAAGGCCGATTGATACAGGCGCAGTAGAAGTTCGGCCCCGTTGTCGCTTCCGGTCAACACGCGGAATGATGCATCGCCAACCGTAACGATCAACGCCGGTTCGGCGCGCAACATGCCGCTCATTGAGCGATGACCGCGAAGCGTGTTGCCAACGAGCGAATGCGCGTAGAGTTCAGCGCCGGGGTAAGCCATGCGAAGATTGCGCATCTGTTCCGCGAGACGCTTACCGCCGCTGCTGTTCATGCTGCCCGTTTTGCTCTTAACTTGATGAAGGCGAAGCGGCTCGCCATCCGCAAGCGGCGGCTGAATTACATCGGCACCGGGAAACGGGTTGAACTGAAGATCAAGTATCTCCGCATTGTCGGCGCGCGGTTCCGGGTTTCTCACGTTGCCGCGCATTCGCCCGATAACTTCTTCGTGAAGATGGCCCATCAAGCCTTCAAGGATCATCAAAGCCTTGTGCGTAACCGTCGCCCCGATCGCACTCCGGAAGTCGCCTTCGCATAAGAGCGATTGCGTCGCCGCGAGAAGGTAAGGATCAAGCACGTCGCCGGGATTTCGACCGCACTCGATTTCGCGAGCCGTCTTTGGAAGATCGGCGGCGATTGTCGTGACCTTGTTCGTAGCCCACTGAAGAACCGCATCGGGATCATCGAAGGCGCGCAATAGCTGCGCACGGCGGGCAAGGTTCGTCGCTGATAAAGCGATCCCACTTTCAGGCGTCCCCGCACGGGCAAGGGCAGTAGCGAACAAGTCTTGAAGATTGGCGATAGGAAGGTTAGCGATTGCTTCGACGGGTTGCCCGTTGAGTTCGGCCGGAACATCAACCGCCATACGCAAGTCAGCGAAGACACGACCGCAGAACTCCGCAGCATCGGCAAAGGCGCGGCTAATGATCGACTGTTGCGCGCGGATCATCTCCGCTCGCAAGCTGTTTCCGATCCTATGGACAGGGTGACGGGGTGGAAGGAACTCGATCGTCACGCGGCCTTCGCAACCTTGTTGCGAGCCGACGCCCGAAGTCGCTCAACAGCACGCGCCATCATCGTATCCATATCGGGATGACGAACCGCGTTCTGTCGCTTGGATGCATCGTGCTTCACGATCGCGGCACCGATCGCTTTCCCCAACGGCACCGGCACCGCATTTCCAACTTGCATATATTGAGCGTTCATCGCGCCGATGAATTGCCAGTCGGCGGGAAAGCCCTGAAGTGCCGCCGCTTCGGGAACGGAAATCGGTCGAACTTGCTCGGGATGGCAAAGGGCGCTGCCCTTTCGATTGGCGCGGCCGGTGATCGTAGGCGCAGGGCGATCCCACGAAAGACGCCTGAAGAACCCGGTTTTGCCGCCGCCCGAGTCGAATGACTTCCCCATCGCGAGCCGCTGAACGTCCAACGGTAACGAACGCCAGTTGCCGCCTTCCGGCACCATCGCGAAAAAGCGATGAACTCCGTCAGTATATTCTGAATGTGCGCCCGGATCGTCACGAAGGCCGAAGATCGCATCGCGAACCGTTATATATGGGCGTGTTGACGTGCCATGCGTCGGCTTGGGTAACGCGGCGGGCGGGTGATCGCGCGAGCCGAGCATTACGAAGCGCAAGCGATGCTGCGGCGCGCCGTAGTCGGCCGCATCTACCACGCCGAACGATATGTGATAGCCGAGCACCGTCGCATCGCCGATGATTTGCCGAAGTGCGCTGCCCGAAAGTTCGTCTTCTTCCAAAGCCTGAATCTTGCCCTCGTCGCGGTTCAACGCACCTTTAGCATAGCGTTTCAGACTCCAATGCTTGCCCGGACGCTCCGCAATAGGACGGTGACGCAACGCCGCAGTCGTCAAATTCGCCACATTCTCCAACACGAAGTAGCGCGGACGCACTTCGGCGATCAGGCGGAAATACTCATAGATCAAGTTGCCGCGAGGATCGCTCAACGCTGCGCGCTTGCCCCCGGACGAAAACGGCTGACAGGGTGGCCCGCCTGTCATCAAAAACACTTCGCCATCAAAGCCCCGGCGTTCACGAAGGGCGGTCGCAGTCAGCGCCGCAACATCGCCTTCGATCAAATCCAACTCGGGCCGGTTCGCGCGAATCGTTCGGCAGAACACCGGATCAATCTCGACCGCGAGTGTGGGCACTAACCCGGCCGCTTCCAATCCAAGGTCCAAACCCATCGCACCGGAGAAGAACGACCAAATTTCGCGATCATCGCCAATGGTCGAATTCATGCTTGATCGCCTGATATCGCCCATGATCGCACCCTTCAAAAGCCCCGCTGCATACAGAATCGAAATCTTCGCACCACGTCAATAACGATCGCGATCAAGCGCCCGCTCCATTTGGGTAGATGAAGTGGTAGGTCAAGGGCGGCAAAGGAATTTTCGCTTATTTTAAAGCGCTTAGGCGCGGTTCTGGCGGAGCGGGAGGGATTCGAACCCTCGATACGCTTTTGACGTATACTCACTTTCCAGGCGAGCGCCTTCGACCACTCGGCCACCGCTCCGCATTCCCCGGACGATGCCCCCTAGAGGGTGATGCGCGGGCGCGCAAGCCGTGGGCGATTGCCGGACGGTCGGTCTTCATGCCAAGATTGCCGCATGCTGATCCCTCTCCTTGCGTTGCTCGCCGGCGCTCAGGCCGCGCCAGCCCCGCCGCTGCCCTCCGACGCCATCGCGGCCGACTGGCGCCCGATCCCGGATGACGAGGTGATGATCATCACGCTCACCGGCAACCGCAGCGTCGTGATCCGGCTCGCGCCGCGTTTCGCACCCGAGCATGTCGCGAACGTCCGCACTCTGGCGCTGGTGCACTGGTGGGACGAAACGAGCGTCTACCGCGTGCAGGAGAATTGGGTGACTCAGTGGGGCGATGCCACGGAGAAAAAGCCGCTTGCCCCCGGCGTCGTGCCCTCGCCGGCACCGGAATTCGATATGGCGGCGTTCGATGCAGCGCAGCGGCTCACCCGGAGCGACGCCTATTCAACCGTATCCGGCGTCACGGCTGACGGCTGGGCGATCGTGACTGACGGCAGGGCGGCCTGGATGCCGCATTGCTACGCCACCGTGGGCGTGGCGCGCGACCCACTGCCCAACACCGGCAGCGGTGCCGAGTTGTTCACCCCGATCAGCGGCGCCGCGCGCCGGCTCGATCGCAATTATACGATCGTCGGACGAATCATCGAGGGCATGAAATACATGTCGGCGATGCCGCGCAGCGATGCGGCACTGGGCGTCTATGCGACCGAGGCGGAGCGCACCGGTATCGTGTCGGTGCGGCTGGCCAGCGACATGCCGGCGGCCGAACGGCCCAGGTTCGACTATCGTTCGACCGACAATCCGCGCTTTGCCGCGCTGATCAGGCTGCACGAGAATCCAGCGCCACCGACCATCGGGCTTGGCGGCGTCGACATCTGCGATCTGCCGCTCGCCACCCGCAGGGCCGGCGCGCGCTAACGTCGCTCAGCGGCCGACCCAGTCGGCGACCTCAGCCGCGACCTGATTGGCTGCCTGGTTGATCGCGATGCCGGCGGGACCCGGCTCGATCGCTGAAACCGGGACTCGTGCCTCGAAGCGCCGCTTCTCAACGACATTGCCGTCCTTGCGCGTCAGTGCCGCGTCATAGCTCACCACTGCCTGGAGCGAGCCGGCATCGACGCCGAAGGCGCGGAGCTCGCCGGAGAGGCGCGCCGCCGGATCGACCGACGACTGGAGGCCGATCACGACCCGGCCCGTCTTCGCGCTGATCGTATCCGACAGCAGCCGCGCGAACAGGCGGGCAGGGGGTTCGACCCATTGCGCATTGGCGATATAGGCAAGGTCGGTGGCACTGGTCTGCACCGGCACGCGCGGCGTGGCGAGTGCCTGCGAGACCGCCGGGACCAGGATGACGATGGTCGGCGCCGTCGCCGAGGACTGGGTCTGCCCGGCCGGGATCGATGCGGCTGACGTGATGGTCAGCAGCGAGGGTGGCGGCTTCGCGCCGAAGCTGATGCAGCCGGCAAGCGGCGCCATCGCCAGCAGCGCCAGCGCTGGCCTGAGGGTACGGATGCGCATCATCGAGCTCATTGCGTCTTGCCCTCTCACTTCTTCTTGCCCTTGTAATCCGGAAGCTTCGGCGCGCCGACGAGCGAGCCGGCTCCGCCCTGGTCGATCTTCTCCGCCACCGAGGTGAGCGCGGCCGACATCACGCGCAGATCCCGGACGAGCTGCCCGATCTCCGGCATGGTCTGTTTCGAGAAGGACTGGATACCGGGCCGAGCGTCGCCGATCGCCGAATCGAGCGTTTCCATGCTGTGCTGGGCCGAAGCGACCGCCTTGTTGAGGTTCTGCATCGCCGGGCGGACATCGTTCGCCATTACGCCATTGGTCGTGTCGGCGAGCTGGCCGATCTGTTGCGCTGCGTCGCCGGCCTTCTGGATCGCGACGCGCGTCTCCGCGATGGTCGCCGCGATTTCCGGCCCGCGATCGGCAAGCGCCCCGGTCAGCCTATTGGTGTTGGCCAGGATGCCGCTGATCGATGCCTGGTTCTTGTCAGACAGCATTTCGGTCAGCCGCTCCGTTAGGGTCGACAGCCGCTCGAGCAGTTTCGGCGCCGAATTGAGCAGTGCGCCCAGCCCGCCCTGCTTGGGCGGAATGACCGGGACGCCGAACGGGCAATCGGCTTCCGGGTGAACCTCGGGGCAGCGGATCGGCGGCGCGCCCTTGACCGCGCCATCAAGCTGGATCTGGCTCACGCCGGTAAACCCGACACCCTGGATCGTCGCTGTCGTCCCCTGCAGCACGGGCGTCTCGTCGTTCACGCTGATTCGGACCCGGACGAACTGGGGATCCGGTTTCCACAGCGCGATCTCCTTCACCTGGCCCGACGGCACGCCCGAAAAGGCGACGGCTGAGCCCTTGTTCAGGCCGTCGACCGATTGCTTGAAGAAGATGTCATATTCCTTCTCGGAACTGCCACTGAGCCGGGCGATCCACACCGTGAAGATGGCGAGCACGGCAAGCAGGATCAGCACGACGGCGCCCACCAGGACATGGTTCGATCGGGTTTCCATCAGTCGTCAGCCCCTGCTTCTTCGGTCGCCTTTTCGGCCGCCTGTCGGGCGACCTGTTCCGTGCGCTGCTTGTGTTCGAGCGTCGCCGTGGCCGCCCGGCCGCGCGGCCCCCTGAAATATTCCTGGATCCACGGGTGATCCAACGCGAGAAGCTCGTCGATGGTGCCGACCGCGATCACCTTCTGGTCTGCGAGGACCGCGACACGGTCGCAGATTGCGTAGAGCGTATCCAGGTCGTGCGTGATCAGGAAGACCGTCAGCCCCATCGTCTTCTGGAGCGACGCGATCAGCTCGTCGAATGCGGCGGCACCGATCGGATCGAGCCCGGCGGTCGGTTCGTCGAGGAACAACAATTCGGGGTCGAGCGCCAGCGCGCGGGCCAGGCCGGCGCGCTTGCGCATGCCGCCCGAGAGCTCCGCCGGATATTTCGGGCCGGCATCGGCGGGCAGGCCGGTCATCACCACCTTGTACGCCGCGATCTCGTCGAGCAGCGCCTGGTCGAGATCGGCATAGAATTCGCGCAGGGGGACCTGGGTGTTCTCGGCGACGGTCAGCGTAGAGAACAAGGCGCCGCCCTGGAACAGCACGCCCCAGCGCTTGCGGATATTGACCGCCTCATTCTCGTCGAGGTTGACCGTGTTCTCGTCGAACACCGTGATCTCGCCCTCGTCGGGCACCTGGAGCCCGATGATCGATCGCATTAGCACCGACTTGCCGGTGCCCGATCCGCCGACAACGCCGAAGATCTCGCCGCGCCTGACCTCCAGGTCGAGCCCGTCATGCACGACCTGCTCGCCGAAGCTGTTCTTCAGCCCGCGAACGGAGATGACTGTCTCGCTGCTCTTGCCCGGGCTCATGTCCAGCCGATCCAGGTGAAGAACACAGCGAAGAAGGCGTCGAGCACGATCACGAGGAAGATCGCCTGGACCACCGCGGCGGTGGTGCGCATGCCGACCTGCTCGGCATCGGCCTCGACCTGCATGCCCTGGAAGCAGCCGGCGATGGCGATGATCGCGCCGAATACCGGCGCCTTGACGAGGCCGACCCAGAGATCGGTGATCGGTACGACCTCGCGGATTCGCTGGACGAAGGTGATCGGCGGAATGCCGAGCGATATCCAGCAGAACAGCCCGCCGCCGATGATCGAGATCAGCGAGGCATAGAAGCCGAGCAGCGGCATCATCACCACCGCCGCGATGACGCGGGGCAGGACCAGCGCCTCCATCGGCGACACGCCGATCGTGCGCATCGCGTCGATTTCCTCGGTCAGCTTCATCGTGCCGATCTGTGCGGCGAAGGCGGAGCCTGACCGGCCGGCGACCATGATCGCGGTCATCAGCACGCCCAGCTCGCGCAGGGTGATCCGGCCGATCAGGTTGATGGTGAACACCTCGGCGCCGAACTGGCGCAGCTGGACCGCGCCCTGCTGGCCGATGACGATGCCGATCAGGAAACTCATCAGCCCGATGATGCCGAGCGCGGTGACGCCCACCACCTCGAAACGCTGGACCGTCGCGTTGAAGCGGAAGCGGCGATAGCGAATGACGTTGCCGAACGCGATCACCGTCGCGCCGAGAAAGCCGAGCAGGCCGTACAAGGTCTTCAGGCCGATGACGATGGCGTCTCCGACCTCGCCGACCACGCGGACAAGGCCCGAATCGACGGCGGGCCGCATCGCGACCGGCTGGTCCGCCGCCTCGACCTGCTGGAGCAGGTGCTTGCTGTCGGGGTTGAGCCCTTCGATCCGGGCGCTGTGCTTGGCGGCGAAGCGATGGACCAGCCAGGCGCCGATCGTGTCGATTCGGTCGATCCCGCTCAGGTCGATCACGTCGACCGATCCGTCATAACCACGCAACCGCTCGGGCAGATCGCCGATCCGCGCGAGCGAGAGGTTGCCGGTGAAACGCAGAACGTCGCCGTCATCGGCGCGTTCGTGCGAGAAGGCGGCCATCTCGTTCATATCCGGCACCATTGGTGCAATCGCACTGGATCGGCAAGCCGCACCGTGACTAGGGTGAGACGATGCAGAAATCCGCCCCGCACAAGCTCGCCATCTACGACATGGACAAGACGATCACGCACGCGCCGACCTGGACCTCGTTCCTGATCGGCACCGCGCGACGCCAGGCGCCGTGGCGGCTCGCCCTGCTGCCGCTCGCCGGGGTTGCGACCGGCGCCTATGCGATGAAGGCGATCGATCGGGCGCGGCTTAAACAGATCACGCAGCGCCTGCTGCTGGGCGGCGCGATGCGCGACGCGCAGGCGAAGCAGGCCGCGGCGCGTTTCTCCGAATCGGTCGTCGCCTCGGGCGTGTTCGCCGGCGCGCGCGCGCAGATCGCGGCCGACAAGGCGGCGGGATACCGGCTGGTGATGGCAACCGCCTCCTATCGCTTCTACGCCAGCGCGATCGCCGACCGGCTCGGCTTCGACGACGTGATCGGCACCGAGGTGGAGCGTGCCGGCGACAGGCTGCGCGCGCGAATCGCCGGGGAGAATTGCTACGGTCCCGCCAAGCTCCGCATGATCCAGGCCTGGATGGCGGCGAACGGCATCGATCGGGCGGACACGGCGATCCGTTTCTATTCCGATCACGTTTCGGACGCGCCCGTGCTCGACTGGGCTGACGAAGCGTTCGCGGTCAATGCGCATGGTCCGCTCCGCACGCTCGCCCGGGAAAAAGGCTGGCCGATCGTCGACTGGGAGCGATAGCGACTCATAGCGACACGTCCACGGCGTGGATGACCAGCCCGACCAGACCGCCGACCAGCGTGCCGTTCACCCGGATATATTGAAGGTCCTTGCCGACCGCATTCTCCAGCCGGCGGGTGATCGTGCGGGCATCCCAGCCGCGCACGGTTTCCGACACAAGGCGGACGATGCCATCGCCATAGTCCGCCGCCATGCCCACGGCGGTGCGGCGGACGAAGCGGTTGATCGTCGCGCGCAGCATCTCGTCATTTTGCAGCGTGTCGCCGAGCTGGCGCAACGCCTCGCCAAGCTGGCCGGTCAGCGCCGCGTCCGGATCGCGGGCGATCCGCAGCATGCCGGCGCGGGCGCTTTCCCATAGTCCGTCGAGCCAGCGCTGCATCGCCGGGTTCTCGATGATCTCGGCTTTCAGCGCCTCGACCCGAAGGCGCATCTTCTCGTCATGCTGCAGGTCGTAAGCGAGCGCCGTGAGCCCCTCCTCGGCCTTTGCCCGAAGCGGATGGTCCGAATCCTCGGCCATGTCGTGAAGGAGGTTGTCGAGGCCATCGATGATCTTGTTAGCGAGCGTCTCGTCGAGCCCGGTCCAGCGCATCACTGATCCGGCGCGCTCATGCACCATCGCGCGAATCATATGTTCGTTCGCCGACAGCACCTTGGCGGCCCAGCGGATGATGCCGTCGAGCAGAGGGGCATGCCGCCCTTCGGCAATCGCGGCGGTCAGGGCCTGGCCGAGCAATGGCGATATATCGAGGGCGCGAAGACGCTGGCCGATCGTCGTCTTGACCATGCCGCCGAGCCGCTGCGGGTCGAACGCCTCGAGCATGTTGGCGACAAGGCGCGAGGCGCCTTTGCGCAGGCGGCCCTGGGTCCCTGCCGGGCTTGCGAGCCAGCGGCCGGCGGCACCGGCGACATCGAGCTGGCGCATGCGCCGTGCGACGACGCCGGGCACGAGGAAATTGTCGCGGAGGAAGGCGGCGAGCGTCTCGCCGATACGATCCTTGTTGCGCGGGATGATGGCGGTGTGCGGGATCGGCAGGCCGAGCGGATGACGGAACAGCGCCGTGACCGCGAACCAGTCGGCCAGGCCGCCGACCATCGCTGCCTCGGCGAAGGCGCGGACGAAGCCGATGGCAGGATGGACATGGTCGAACGCCCGGGCGGCGAGGAAGGTCGCCGCCATCAGGACAAGCAGCCCCGTCGCGATCCAGCGCATCCGGCGCAGGCCCGTTGGGATGGTTTCCCCGTTGCCGGTTGCGCGGGCGAGCAGCTTCATAGGCGAAACAATCCCCGAAACCCGGGATTGTTCAAGTGCTGAGTCGATTTGATGTCCGGCCCCGCTACCGCGCGGGGCCGGACAAGGACTTTATTCAGCAGGCTGGGGCTCGTCGTCACCCGATCGCTGGGTGATCGTCACCGGCTTCCGCCCGATCTGCGGGGTGGGGTCATGGTCGATCACCGGCCGGCCATCGTCGCCCGGACGATAGGTCAGCAGGCGGCGACCGAGCTTCGGTCCGATCCACTTCTCGATGCCGACGGCAAGGCTGAAGCTGGCCGGAACGATCAGCAGCGTCAGCACGGTCGACAGGGTCAGGCCGCCGATCACGACGATGCCCATCGGCGCGCGCCACGATCCGTCACCGCTCAGCGACAGGGCGGTCGGCACCATGCCGGCGACCATGGCAACCGTCGTCATGACGATCGGCTGGGCGCGCTTGTGCCCGGCATCGATGATGGCGACCGCCGTATCGACGCCCTTCTGCATCTCCTCCAGCGCGAAATCGATCAGCAGGATCGAGTTCTTGGCGACGATGCCGAGCAGCATCAGGATGCCGATATAGACCGGCATCGACACCGGATTGCCGGTCACGAGCAGGCCGAGCAGCCCGCCGAGCGGCGCGACCAGCAGCGACAGCATGTTGACGAAGGGTGGCAGCAGGCGGCGGTAGAGCAGCACCAGCACGGCGAAGACGAGGAAGATGCCCGCCACCACCGCGACGATGAAGTTGTTGATCATCTCACCCTGCCATTTGGCCTGGCCAAGGGTCAGCTCGCTGATGCCGACCGGCAGGTTCTTCATCGCCGGCAAGGCGTGGATCTGCTTCATCGCCTCGCTCGAGACGATCTGCTTGCCGTTCTTGTCGTTGCCACGGTCGGCGCCGATCGTGATCTGGCGCTGCTGCGCGACCCGGTCGATCTTGGTCGGGCCGGCGCCAAAGCCGATCTCGGCGACGAGGCTGAGCGGGACAGAGCCGCCGGACGCGGTCTGCACCGGCAGGTTCTGGATCGTCGACAGCCGCTGGCGCGCATTCTGGTCGAGCGCGACACGGATCGGGATCTGGCGATCGGACAGCGAGAATTTCGCGCTGTTCTGGTCGATGTCGCCAAGCGTCGCGATTCGGATCGCCGAGGACAGGGCCTGGGTCGTCACGCCGAGATTGGCGGCAAGGTCCATCCGCGGCGAGATGACGATCTCGGGCCGTTTCAGGTCGCCGGTGATGCGCGGCGCGACGAGCGAGGGCAGCTTGCCCATCTGCTCGACGATCTTGACCGCCGTCGCGGTCAGCAGCGCCGGATCGTCGCCGCCGAGCGTGACGGTCAGGTCGCGGCCGCTGCCGCCCCAGCCATTGTTCGACCGGAACGAGACCCGGGCATCCGGGATCTTCGCCAGCTCGGGGGCGAGCGACCGTTCGAAATCGATGCTCTTCTTCGCCTTCTTCTCCTTGAAGATGGCGGTGACCCGGCCATTGCCGACAAAGGCGCGCGAATAGACCGATTCGACATCGGGCTGCTTGCCGAGGAAGTCAGCCACGCGGCGGACCACCAGCTTGGTATCGTCGAGCGTGGTGCCGGGCACCATCTCGATCGTGGCCGTGCTCGAATCCTGGTCCTGGTCGGGCTGGAAGGTGGCGGGCAGCGTCGTGAACAGCACGATGGTAAGCGCGAACGAAATGATGCCGCCGACCACCGCCGACCAGCGATGGCTCAGGGTCCATTTCAGCGTGGACATGTACATGTCCATCAGGCGGCCCTCGCCATGCTTGGCCTCGCCATGCGCCTTGAGGAAATAGGCGGCGATCATCGGCGTCACGAGGCGCGCGACGGCAAGGCTCATCAGCACCGAAACGACGACGGTCAGGCCGAAATTCTTGAAGAACTGGCCCGAAACGCCCGGCATCAGGCCGACCGGCAGGAACACGGCGACGATCGACATGGTCGTGGCGAGCACCGCGAGGCCGATCTCGTCGGCTGCGTCGATCGATGCCTGGTAGGCGGATTTGCCCATCCGCATGTGCCTGACGATGTTCTCGATCTCGACGATCGCGTCGTCGACCAGCACGCCGGCCACCAGGCTGAGCGCGAGCAGCGTCATCTGGTTCAGGTTGAAGCCGAGCAGTTCCATGAACCAGAAGGTCGGGATCGCCGACAGCGGGATGGCGAGGGCCGAGATGATCGTCGAGCGCCAGTCGCGCAGGAACAGGAAGACGACGAGCACGGCGAGCACGGCGCCCTCGACCATGGCCTCCATCGCCGAGTGATATTGCTGCTCGGCATATTTCACCTGGTTGAAGATCAGCTGGAAATGGACCTTCGGATTGCGCTTCTCCAGCGCGGCCAGCTTCTCCTTGGCGCCGTGATAGACCGAGACGTCCGACGCGCCCTTGGAACGCTGGAAGTCGAAGCTCAGCACCTGGCGGCCGTTCATCTCCGATGCGGAGCGCTGCTCGGCATAGAGATCGCGGACCTGGGCGATATCCGACAGCTTGACCGTGCGGCCGCCGCCGACGGCGATCTGGGTCTGGCCCAGCTCATAGGCGTTCTTGGCGTTGCCGAGCACCCGGACCGACTGTTCGGACCCGGCGATCTCGGCGCGGCCGCCCGCGGCGTTGAGGTTCACCTGGCGGAGCTGAAGGTTGACCTGGCTCGCGGTCAGGCCCTGCGACTGGAGCTTGGCCGGATCGAGGATGATGCGGATCTCGCGGGTGACGCCGCCGTTGCGGCTGACCGTCGCCATGCCGGGAACCGAGAGCAGTTCCTTCGACACATTGTTGTCGATGTACCAGCTCAGCTGCTCGATCGTCATGTCGGTGCTGACGGCGGCATAGCTGGCGAGATCGTTGCCCGACGTGTTGGCGCGGGAGACTTGTGGTTCGAGAATGCCGTCGGGCAGGTCGGACCTGATCTGCTGCACCGCGCTGCGCACGTCCTCGACCGCACGGTCGATCGGCGTGCCGATGTTGAGCTGGACCACGGTGACCGAACTGCCTTCGGTCACCGTCGAGTTGATCTCGTCGATGCCCTGAAGGCTGCGGACCGCGGCCTCGACCTTCTGGGTGACCTGGTTTTCCAGTTCGGTCGGCGCTGCGCCGGGCTGGCTGATCTGAACGATCACGACCGGGAAATCGATGTCCGGGTCGTTGTTCACCTCCATCGTCCAGAAGCTGACGATGCCGGCGACCGTCAGCATGAAGAACAGCACGATCGACGGAACGGGGTTCCGGATCGACCATGCCGAGATGTTGCGAAAGCTCATGGCGGTCAGCCTTGCGTTTTCTGGAGGACGGGCTTGTTCTGGAGGACCGGCTTGATCTTCTGGCCGGCGTTCAGGAATGCCCCGGCCGAGAGCACCACCTGCTCGGTACCGGTCAGGCCTTCGGTGATCGCGACGCCGGTGTCGGAGACTTCGCCGAGCTTGATCGGGCGGCGGACGACCTTGTTGTCGTTGCCGACCACGTAGACGAAATTGCCCTGCGTGTCGCTCTGGATCGCCGAGTTGGGCAATTGCGGCATGTCGCTCGAGCCGCGACGGATCGTCGCCGAGGCGAAGCCGCCGGGACGGAGCGCCGGATTATAGCTCAGGGCGATGCGGGCGATGCCCTGGCGGGTCTGCGGGTCGATCACCGGAGAGACCTGCCAGACCGTGCCGGTGAAGGCCTGGTCGCCGCCGACCGGGGTGACCTGCGCCGAGACGCCGGTGGGCAGGCCGGTGAGATCGGCTTCGCTGAGCTGGGCGCGCATTTCCATCTCGCCGCCCTTGGCCATGCGGAAGAGCGTGCCGGAGCCGGAGCTGATCACCATGCCGGGCTCGACGCTGCGGGTCAGCACAAGGCCGGCGGCGGGGGCGCGGATGTCAAGACGGCCGGTGCGGGCATTCTGCTCGGCCAGCTGCGCCTGGGCGACGCGGACGCGTGCCACCGCGGCGTCGCGGGTTGCCGCCTTGCGCTCGAGATCGGCCTTGGAGATGAAGCCGCGATTGACCAGCGCCTGGGCGCGGTCGAGCTCCGACTGGGCGATCGCCGCGTCGGAGCGGGCGACGTTGACCTGGGCGGCCAGCGAGGCGCCGGTCTGGGTCTGCACCGCACGGTCCACGGTCGCGAGCACCTGGCCCGCGCTGACCCATTGGCCGGGTTCGACCAGGACTCGCGTGACCATGCCGCCTTCGCCGGCAACGCCGATCGGCATCTCGCGCTTGGCGGCGAGCGAGCCGGTCGCCGAGATGATGCGCGCGGACGACTGGCGGCCGGGAATTGCGACCGACACGGTCGGGAGTTGCTCGTTCTTCCCGCCTGCGCCGGTAGCGGCGGGCTGGGCAGCCCCCTTGTTGCCGGACATCGCGAAATAAACGCCGACGATGACGAGGACAGCGAGGATCGCCGCGCCGATGATCCACCACCGGCGATTCGAACGGCCCTCCGCGCCCGGCAGGGCGAGGTGGTCGTCAGTGCCGAAGGACGGCTGGCCGTAATTCATGTGCGTCACTTTCCCCGTCCCGCCCGTGTCGGCGTCGTCGTTATCGTCCGACTGTATTATAGAAATAAGTCACCGACCTCAAGGGGTCGTTTTTACGGTTGCGCTCATGGCCGTTTCGGGCCGTTTTCGCAAGCGCAGCATATCGTTGTGGTAAAGAAACGGTTGCATATCGCCGGTATGAAGGCGACCTTCCCCGCGGCCACGCGCCAGCGGGCCGTAATCGAGGGGAGTGAAGCGATGCTTTTGCACAACAGCTTCTTGGGCTGGATTCTGATCGGCCTTGTCGCCGGCGTTCTCGGCAAGATGATCATGCCCGGCAAGGACCCGGGCGGGTTTATCGTCACGATCCTGATCGGTATCGCGGGCGCCCTGCTCGCCGGCTATCTCTCGCCGATGATCGGGCTGCATATCGAGGCCGGCTGGCAGAGCTATGCCGCGGCGACGGTGGGCGCGGTCGTCCTGCTCGCGCTCTATCGCGTGGTGATGTCCCGCCGGGTGCGTTGAGCGGTCGAGCCGTTCAGCTTAGGTTGGCCTGCGCATCCGCATGAGGCGTGTGCGGGCCAGCCGGCCCGGTTCGATACAGGAGTAATATTGATGCGTTTCCTTGCGACCGCCGTGGCGCTCGCCGCCCTGCCGCTCACCCTGTCGCCAGCCTCGGCGCAGGTGACCCCGACCATCGTGGCCGATGGCGCGCTCCTTGATGTGACCGCGCAGGGCCAGACGAGCCGCGTGCCCGACGTCGCGACGATTCGCGCGGGCGTTGTCACTCAGGGCGCGACGGCGGCCCTGGCGCTGGCGGAGAATGCCAAGCGCATGGCGGGCGTCCTCGACGCGCTGAAGCGCGCCGGCGTGGCCCCCCGCGACAACCGGACGGCGAACGTCTCGCTGAGCCCGCAATATCGCTATGCCGACGGCCAGCCGCCGGTCGTCACCGGCTATCAGGCGAGCAACAGCGTCGCGATCCGTTTCCGCGATATCGCCAAGGCCGGTACTATCCTCGATGCGCTGGTGGCGCAGGGCGCGAATCAGATCGACGGACCGACCTTGTCGATCGACCAGCCCGAAGCGGCGCTGGACGAAGCGCGCGCCGATGCGGTGAAGATCGCCCGCGCCCGCGCCGAGCTCTATGCGCGCGCCGCCGGCCTGTCGGTGTCGCGGATCGTCTCGATCTCCGAGGCCGGCCAGAATGACGGCAGCTCGCCGCAGCCGGTCATGTTCGCCAGGGCGGCGGGCATGGATGCCTCGACCCGGGTCGTGCCCGGCGAGACCGACGTGACGGTGTCGGTCACCGTCCGTTTCCTGCTGAAGTAAACGAACACGGGCCGCCCGGTTGCCCGGGCGGCCCGCATTTTCGCAGCTGTCCGGCGTTTAGCGGACTGAACCGCGACGGATCAGGTTGACGATCGCGAGCAGGATGATCGCGCCGATCAGCGAATAGACGAAGGTCGTGATGGTGATGACCTGATTGATCCCGCCTCCGAAGAGGAAGGATGCGATCACCGACCCGATGATGCCCACGACGACGTTCAGGACGATGCCCTGCTGCCCGTCAGTACGCATGACCATGCTGGCGAGCCAGCCGACGACGCCACCAACTACGAGCCAAACAATAAGACCGACCATGTTTCCCTCCGTTGCTCCCGGCTTGTCCGGGTTCGGACTTCAAAGACTCATGACCGGCCGGATTTGTTCCGCAGGCGTTTCGCTCGACTGAACGACAACGCCCCCGCAACCATTCCGGGGAATGGTGCGAGGGCGCGCAACTTCAGCGATGCTGCGGAAAGGGTTCAGTATTTCTGCTGGCGTTCGTACAGCGAACGATAATGCTGGATCCGGGTGACGCGGAGGCCGGGCATGCCCGAACGGTCGATCGCGCGCTGCCAGCCGGCGAATTCCTCGACCGTCAGGCCGTAGCGGTCGCATACCTCGTCGACCGACAGCAGCCCGCCATTGACGGCGGCCACCACCTCGGCCTTGCGGCGCACGACCCACCGGGTCGTCTCGGGCGGGGGCAGCGTGTCAAGAGTCAGCGGTTCTCCCAACGGGCCGATGACTTTGGCGGGGCGAATCTTCTGGTTCTCGATCATTCTCAACCTCGATCGGGGCGGGGGGCCCCCTCTCTTCTTCAACAACGTCATTACGCGCGCGGACTTGAACGCCGGCTAAAGCGGCTCGGTAAACGGCGGGTTCATTCCTTCCTGTTCCCGCGCCAGCATTTCGGCGACCGACCGGTTGAACGCGCCATGTTCCGGCGCGAACCAGCTGCGATGGCTGAACGCCGGCACCAGATGGGCGTGGTGAAGCGCGGTCGGGCTCGCTGCCTGGCGCGCGGCGATCCCCACCATCAGCACCGCCAGGTCTGGCGGGAGGATGGTGACGCCGGCGTCAGCCTCGAACCGGGAAAAACTCAGATCCATAGCGCCCTTTCCGGCGACAGAGACTCGATCGGGACCTGTCTAGGGAAAGGGTCTGAAATTCCGGTAAAGCCCGTTTAAAGAGCTTGGAAAGGCGCATCGCTTTGCATCATGGGCCCCGCGCGCCTATCTGGCGCCCATGATGACCGAGGGTGATTTCCAGCTTGGCCCGGACCTGAGCGGCAGGCGCATCGTCGTCGCGATGTCGGGCGGCGTCGACAGTTCCGTGGTCGCGGCGCTGGCCGCGCGCACCGGCGCCGAGACGATCGGCGTGACGCTCCAGCTCTACGATCATGGCGAGGCGGTCGGCCGCGCGGGGAGCTGCTGCGCCGGCCGCGACATCCGCGACGCGCGCGCCGTGTGCGACCGGCTGGGCATCGCGCATTATGTGTTCGACCATGAATCGAGCTTCCGCGACCAGGTGATCGACGGGTTCGCCGACGAATATCTGCGCGGGCGCACGCCGATCCCCTGCGTCCGCTGCAACATGGGGCCGAAGTTCACCGACCTGTTCCAGGTCGCGCGCGACCTCGGCGCCGATTGCCTGGCGACCGGCCATTATGTGCGCCGTGTCGAGGCGGCGGCGGGCGCCGAGCTGCACCGCGCGGTCGATCCCGCGCGCGACCAGAGCTATTTCCTGTTCGCGACGACTCAGGACCAGCTCGACTATCTCCGCTTTCCGCTCGGCGGGCTGCCCAAGACCCGGGTGCGCGAGCTCGCGGCCGAACTCGGTCTTGGCGTGGCAGCGAAGCCCGACAGCCAGGACATCTGCTTCGTGCCCGATGGCGACTATGCCTCGCTGGTCAAGAAGCTGCGGCCGGAGGCCGACACCAGCGGCGAGATCGTCGACGAGGGCGGGCGCACGCTCGGGCGGCATCGCGGGCTGATCCATTTCACCGTCGGCCAGCGGCGCGGACTGGAGATCGGCGGGACGCCTGAGCCGCTTTATGTCGTCCGGCTCGAGCCGGAGAGTCGCCGGCTGGTGGTCGGGCCGAAGAGCGCGCTGGCGGTGGAAGCTGCGCGGCTGTCCGACATCAACTGGATCGGCGGCGATCATCACGGGCCGCTGACCGCCAAGGTGCGCTCGCTGGCCAAGCCGGTGCCGGCACGGCTGATCGGCGACAGGGTGGTGTTCGATTCGCCCGAATATGGCGTCGCGCCGGGGCAGGCGGCGGTGCTGTATGCCAGGGAGCGCGTGCTCGGTGGGGGGTGGATCGAAGAAACCGAGCGGGCGCTGATCGCGGCCTGAAGTCCTTTTCGTCTTTGTTGGCGATCCGTCACCCTCACCCTCCCAAGCTTTGCTTGGGGCCCTCCCTCTCCCGCTGGGAGAGGGGTTAGTGGATTTTGAGCGCTTTACCTTTGAACGGCTCGGGCTGGCAGCCGAGGACGGGGTCATAGGTTGCCGAACGGCTGGCGATCAGCGGGACATAGGCGGTCACCGTCTTGGTCGCGGGATCGTCCGAGAGGCGGATCGCCTCCATGCCTGGTTCGAAATCGGCGCGGCAGCTCTTCAGGTCGCGGTTGCCGATATAGCGGCAGGCGCAGGCGACGCGGGCGGCATAGCCGGTACCAAGCTGGAGCTGCGGGGTGAGCGACCGGGCATAGAGCAACGCCGCGACGAGCAGCGCGAGCAGCAACACCCCAAGACCGATCGCGATGCGCCTTGCCTTCATGGGCGTGTACCCTATCGTGGCGGCGATGCTACGCAAGGCCTCCTTTCTCGCGATGGTGCCCATCCTCCTGGGGAGCACCGATGCGCCGCCGCTCGCGTCGACCTTCAGCATCACCGCCTGCCGGGGCGCCGACCTTTCAAAGTCGATGGCACCGATCCGGTTGTTGTTCTCCGACCATCCCGAAACCCGCGCCGTGCTGGTGACGGCGGACGGGTGCCCGGCATTCAAGGCCTATGCGCCGGGCTATTCTGACGGGAACCGCTTCATCAGCTGGTCGATGGCGAAGACAGTGACGGCCATGCTCGTCGGTGCGCTGGTGACAGACGGCCGGCTGAAGCTCGATGCGCCGGCGCCGATCGCCGAATGGCACAAGCCGGGCGACCCTCGCGCTGCGATCACGCTGCGGCATCTGCTGCAGATGTCCTCCGGCCTCCAGCATATCGAAATGGGCGATCCGGTCGAGAAGTCGGATACGAACCAGACCCTGTTCGTCAGCCATACCGGCGCGATGGCGGCGGCGGCGATCGACCATCCGCTCCAGACGAAGCCCGGCACCACATTCCGCTACAGCTCGCTGACCACGATCATCCTTGCCGAGATCGTTGCGCGCACGCTGACCGACAGCCACGATCCGAAGACGCGCGCGACACTCTATACCGACTTTGCGCAGGCCCGGCTGTTCAGGCCGGCCGGCATCACCAGCGCTGTGCTCGAATATGACGGCACGGGGACTCAGATCGGCGGATCGATCCTGCATATGAGCCTCGACGACTGGGGCCGGATCGGCGGTCTGCTGCTCGACGGCAAGGCGGGCGACGGTCGGCAGGTAGTCGACCCGGCGTGGCTGGCCTTCATGAAGACGCCGTCGCCGACCAACGCCGAATATGGCGCGCAGACCTGGCTCAACCGGCCCGGCGGCGCCGAGGGCAAGGCGACGCTGTTCCCCGGCAAGGGCCCGGCGAGCGCGGTCGCGGCTGACGGTCATCTCGGGCAACTGGTGATCGCCAGCCCCGATAGCGGGCCGGGTCGCGGGATCGTGGTGGTGCGTCTTGGCAACACGCCGGACAAACGCAACGCGGCGCTGATGCAGACGCTCGGCGATGTCGTTGCCGGGTTCGACCGGCCGGCAGCCAAGCCGTGAGCGAGGCCCGCGTCCCCATCGCGTAGCCGCGACGATCCGACAAAAGGGCGGAAACGCGCTTTCTTTTTTCTTCCGCTGTTATGTTGGATTTCGGGCCCGGATTCCTGTCTGTTTTACAGGTGCTTGACTGCTGTTTTCCCTGTTATCGAATAACAGCGGAAAATGGGGGGCGAATGCGGGCGAACGCGCATTCTTTTTCCGCTGAGGACGTCGAAAAACCCTCCAACAGATTCCGACAATAAGAAAGAGCGGCCGGGCACCGGCTGGCGCCCGGCCGCTCCTCGCTGCCACGGTCGCGTCGCGATTTGAATCGGTCTCAGGCCTTGCCGGCGCGCAGGAGTTCGACCGCATGATGCGCGCCGCGCGCCGACATCGCCATATAGGTGAGCGACGGATTCTGGCAGCCCGACGAGGCCATGCACGACCCGTCGGTGATGAACAGGTTCGGCACGTCATGCGCCTGGTTGTGCCCGTTGAGCACCGAGGTCTTCGGGTCCTTGCCCATGCGCGCGGTGCCCATTTCGTGGATGCCGAGGCCGAGGCCACCATAATGCTTGTACTGGACGATGTCGGTGCAGCCGGCCATTTCGAGCATCGTCCGGGCATCGGCACTGGCCTGGTCGATCATCTTCCTGTCCTGCGGCCCGAGTTCCACGTCGATATGCGGGATCGGGATGCCCCATTTGTCTGTGCGGGTCGGATGGAGGGTCACGCGGTTCTCCGGACGCGGCATCATTTCGCCGAAGCCGTTCAGGTTGAGCGTCCAGGGCCCTGGTTTACGCAGCCTTGCCTTCAGCGCCGCGCCGGTGCCGGGTTCTCCGATGCCGCGCTGCCAGCCGCTTCGCAGCCCCCGGCCCTGGAAGCCGAAGCCGCGCGTGTACCCGTCGCCCGGCTCGGTCACGTTGCGATAGCGCGGCACGTAGAAGCCATTGGGGCGGCGGCCATGATGATAGATGTCGTCGAAGCCGGGATAGGTCCCACTCGCGCCCATGCCGCTGATATGATCGGTCAGGTTGCGCCCGACCATGTCGGAGCGGTTGGCCAGGCCGGTCGGAAAGGCGTCCGAGGTCGAGGTCAGCAGGATCTGCGCGGTGCCGATGGTGGAGGCACAGAGGAATATCAGCTTTGCTTCGTAAACGGTGCCGGCTTTCGTGTTCTGGTCGATCAAGCGCACGCCCGACGCCTTGCCGGTCTTCGGGTCATGGATGATGCTGTGGGCGATGGCATCGGTGACGATGGTGAGGTTGCCGGTGTTCTTCGCGGCGGGCAGCGTCGCGCTGAGGCTGGAGAAATAGGCGCCATAGGAGCAGCCGCGCTCGCACAGCGACCGGTACTGGCAGGGGCCGCGGCCAAGCGCCTCATGCTCCGGGGTCGGCGCGGTCAGATGCGCGCAGCGGCCGGTGATCAGCCGGCGGGTCGGGAAGGCAGCCTGCATCTTGCGGCCGAATTCCGCCTCGACCGGGGTCAGCGCCATGGGGGGAAGATATTTGCCGTCGGGCAATTGCGGGAGACCCTCGGCCGAGCCCGAGATGCCGGCGAAGGTTTCCACATGATCGTACCACGGTGCCATGTCGGCATAACGGATCGGCCAGTCGGTGCCGTAGCCGTCCTTCGCGTTGGATTCGAAATCCATCTCGCTCAGCCGATAGGATTGCCGCGCCCACATCAGCGAGCGGCCGCCGAGATGATAGCCGCGAATCCAGTAGAAGGGCTTGTCCTCCGGCGTCGAATAGGGGTGGTCGCTGTCCTTCGCCCAGAAATGCTTGTTGGCGGCGGAGAAGGCGTAGCATTTGCTCTGCACCTCATAATCCGCCTCGATCTCGGCCTCCGAGACCTGGCCGTAATTGTCGATCTCCCAGGGCGAGAGCGAGTCGGTATAGTCGCTGCCATGCTCGATATGCCGGCCGCGCTCGATGACCAGCGTCTTGAGCCCGCGTTCGGTCAATTCCTTCGCGGCCCAGCCGCCGCTCATCCCCGATCCGATGACGATCGCGTCGAAGCTCATGCTCATTCCCCGATGATGTTGGTCAGACTGCCCAGGCGCGCGTGTCGGGCCCCATCTTCATGCCCGGTTCCCAGACCCCCGGGGACAATTCGTACCGAAGCTCCCGCGTCGCGCCGGCCTCCGACAGATAATAGCCGGTCAGGGCGAGATTCCTGAAGCGGCGCCAGGCCTGGTCCTTCGCCGCGAAGGCGGCGGCGTCGAAGGCGGCGAGCCTTGTGTCGCGCTGACCGGTGCTCAGCGCAGCGAAGCCCTTGCCGGTCGCGGCGCGGGCCTCGGCATCGATCTTCGCCAGCACGGCGCGGAAGCCGGCGGCGGTGCCCGGCGCGGCCCAGTTGCTCATCATCGCGTCGATGAAGCCGGGCACGCCGGCCTCGATCGCGCCGGGTGTGTCGGTGCGCGGGATCAGCGCGCCGCAGACGGCATCGAGCAGGGCGCGCTCGGCCGGCGTGAAAAAGGCTTTGGTGGGAGCGATCGCAACAGCGAGGTCGGGCAGGCCGGCAAGGGTGCCGCCGACCAGCAGGATCGCGCTTCGCAGGAGTGCCCGGCGATCGAACGCTCGGCTTTCGGCCGTCTCCATCATCCTCTCCATCATCCTCTCATCGCATCAGAGCGCTTGTGCGCTTCCCGCTTGCACGCCAGACTGCCGGGCGGGGCGGGGCTTGTCCAGCCCTTCGCGTTACCGGTATCACGCACAGGCGTGGACCGTGGGGAGGATCGACGATGAGATATCTGCTTCGCCTGCTGGCGATCCTGGCCGGTGCCATGACCCTGATGGGCGGCGCTGCCTGGGCGAAGGACGCGCCGCGCGTCCTGATCTTTTCCTATTCGACCGGCTATCGCCACGCCTCGATCGAGCCGGGCGTCGTCGCGCTGCAGGCGCTGGGCAAGAAGATGGGCGTGACGATGATCGCGAGCGCCGATCCGGCGGTGTTCAGCAATGACGGGCTGAAGGACGTGGCGGCGATCATCCTGCTCAGCAACACCAGCAAGCATGACGATCCGACCTCGGAATGGCTGACCGGCACGCGGCGCGACGCGTTCCAGGCCTTCGTCCATCGCGGGGGTGGGGTCGTCGGCATCCATGCCGCGGCGGATTCGCACTATAGCTGGCCATGGTACGGCAAGCTGTTCGGTGCCCGCTTCATCCGCCACCCCAAGGGAACGCCCGAAGGGGTGGTGACGCTGGCCGACCTGAAGCATCCGGCGAACAAGGGGCTGGCACCGGTCAGCCGGCATGCCGACGAATGGTATTATTTCGACGATTACGATCCGCGGATGCACCTGCTCTCGACGGTCGATCCGGCGTCGATCGGCGAGCCCGACGCCAATCCCAATCCGGTGTCCTGGGTGCACGAATTCGAGGGCGGACGCGTATTCTACACCGCGATGGGACACACGGTGGAGGCGTATCAGGACCCGTGGTTCCTGAGGCAGGTGGAGAATGGGGTGAACTGGGTGTTGAAGCGCCAGGGCTGATGACGGGGGCCGGCAATAGCGTCTCCCCCTCATTTCTCCTTAGCTCAAAACCTGATCCCGCAGTCGGATCGCATCCAGCACCCGCCTGAAGGCAGCGATCAGATCGTCAGCATCCTCCACGCCGATCGTGTTGCGCATCAGCCGGATGGTGTTGTCGGGTTGGCCGGGCACCTGAACAGGTTGGCCTCTGCGAATGGGTTGGCTATGGCGGCTTCGTGATTGACCGTCTCGCTGCCGATATGAGCGTCGAACAACGACTCATCGGCAGGATCGCCGGAACGAACTGGTCGATAGGCGCGAACCGTCACTGGCCGGCCGAATGGTTTGTCGACCTGGATCACAAGGCGCTGCATCACTGGGCATGGCAATATAAACTCCGCCCGATGACGGCGATGGCCTTGCGCGCGGCAGGGTGGCCGGACGTCGACGCCTCCCAGCGCGCGGCTTATGAGGAAGCCGAGCGGCTTTGCATCGTCCGCGCTATCGAACAACTCAGGCTGCTTCGCGAAATCTCCCGACGTGCCGCGCAGCAAGGCCTCGACCTGATCGTGCTCAAGGGGGTTTGCCTCTCGGTCCAGCTATATGGCGACCCGTTGATCCGCGAGGCGCATGACCTTGACTTGCTGGTCGATCCGCAATCGGCGGACAGGCTCGATCGGCTGCTGCGCGATCTGGGATGCGAGGCGCCCGCTATCCCCGCGCACCTCACCGAACGCCAGCGCAGCGTGCGTGCGCGCTTCACGCATGAGGAGAAATTCGTCCATCCAGCGAGCGGGATCACCATCGAGCGGCATCACAAATTGTCCGCGAATACCGCAATCGTCGAGGCCGATTTCGCGTCTCTGTGGCAGCGCCGCGGCACGGTGGCGATGGGCGATTTCACCGTCTCGACGCTCGGTGGCGCTGATCTGCCTTATTATCTCGGCGTGCATGCCGCACGGCATGGCTGGGAGCGCTGGAAATGGGCCGCCGACCTGGCAATGCTGCTGGGCCGGGCCGACGCCGCGCAGATCGAAGCGCTCCGCGCCACGGCGCGCCGCATGGGCACGACCAGCTTGGTGCATAGCTGGATCCTGCTGATCGAGGCTATTGCGGCCGGCATGCCGGCCGCGCTGGTGGAGGAAGCCGGCAAGGATCGCCATGGCGTGCGGCTGGCTGACATGGCACTGGCGATCAGCACTGCGCGGCAGAGCCGGGAGACCATCCAGGCAGCGGGCAATGCGCTGCGCCCGACGCTCTACCGCCTGCTGCTCAAGCGCCGGCCGCGCTATGTCGCGATCGAACTCGGCCGGCTCTTCTACCGGGAGAAGGATTGGCGGGACTGGAACATGCCGGACGTCATGATCCCGTTTCTGTTCGTGCGACGGCCGGTGGCCTATCTCTTCCGCAAGATCGGCAATGCGGCGCGGGCGTCGAACGGACGAGGCGAAGCATGACCAGTCATGAATGGCGCGCTTTCTTCCAGCCGCATGTGCTCGCGCGGTCGTGCGACGCCGTCCATGCGTATCGCCGTCCGCGCGCCGCGCATTGCGGTAACCATGATAACGGGTTTGGTCACAGTGGCTGTGCCCGACCTTCATCATTTCCCGCATTTGCAAACCTGTCCTGTTGTTCTACCGCGACGCTCCCTTGCCAGCAGTGAATCGAACCTTGACCGACATCTGCGGCGTTGCGCGCGCGCGGCCCCTGGCGATCGCCGCCGGCGCGCTGTTTGCCCTGTTCGTTCAGTGGTGGATGCAGCGCCATCTGGGGCCCGGCACGACGATCCTGGGCAAGGCCGGAATGGTGCCGTTCGCGTTGGTGGCGATGATCGCGGCAATCGTCGCCCTTCGCCCTGGTGCCGGCCTGTCGCGCTTCGCCCACGGCGCGGTTCTGCTCCTCCTGTTCGTGGGCGTATTGCTCGCCGGATTGCAGGTCGCGTTCGAGCATCGCTGGCTGGACGCGCCCGGCTGGTGCGGCGTCGCGACGGACAATGCCGAGATCAGCGCCGCCTTGGGTAAGCATCGCGCGCGGTGCGACGTTGCGGGCTTCACTCTGTTCGGCGTGTCGATCGCTGGCTGGTCAGCCTTGATGGCGCTCGGCCTGCTCGCACTGAGCATCGGCTGGCCCTGGCAGGGACGGGCGGCAACCACGCCACCGGCGTTTCCGCGCGGCACGCGCCTGCTGGCCTGCGCGGCCTTGCTGGTGGCGATCCTGCCGGTCGCGCTGATCGCGCGGTCCCGTCCTGTCACCACGGTGTCGCTCCCCCCGATCACCGCGAACGACCGCACCCTGGGATCTGACAAGGCGCCGATCCTGCTGGTCGAATATATCTCGCTCACTTGTCCGCATTGCGCCCAATGGTCGGCCAGGGTGTTCCCCGCGTTCCGCGACAAATGGGTGGCGACCGGCCAGGTACGCTATGTCGTGCGCGATTATCCGCTCGACGCACAGGCGCTCACCGCGGGGATGCTGGCGCGCTGCGCGCCCGCGTCGCGGTATATCGATGTAATCAGGGCGATGCTCGCGGCGCAGACCAGTTGGGTCGGCGCCAAGGATCCCGTGCCGCGCCTGGCCGCGCTCGCCGGGCTCGATCCACAGCAAGCGCGGCATTGCCTGGCCGACACCGCGCTGCGCACCATGATGCTGACCTCGCGCCTGAATGCCGAGCAGGCCGGCGTGGCGGGCATCCCCGCGCTGGTCATCGACGGGCGCCGCGTTCCCGCCAGCCCCGAATTCGACATCCTGGATGCGCAACTGCGCCAGGAAAAAGCGCAACGGTGACGACATGACCGGACAGCATCATCATTATATGATCCATGGGCTGGCGGTGCGATCGTCGTTCCGCTTCGACGGCGTGGTCGAGCGCGATTCCGGCCCCGTTCCCGACCCGGTGATCGTCGAGCTTGGCGAGGTGCCGGAGCGGATCGCCGCGCCCGATATCGACGAGCCGATGCGCCAGTTCGCCGCCAATGCCTATCTGCGCGAGATTCCCGGCATCGCCCGGCTGTGGATTACCGATGGCCGCCGAATCGTGGTGCGGCCCGATCCCGACCATGATCGCGGCGCACTGGTCAACATCATCACCAATCTCGGCCTGTCGATGATCGGGTTTCAGCGCGGCTATCTGCCACTGCACGCAGCGACCATCGCGGTGGGTGGCAATGCCGTCGGGTTCGCGGGTGCCTCCGGCGCGGGCAAATCGACCCTGGCGGCGGCGCTGGCGCTGCGCGACTATGCCTGGCACGGCGACGATCTCTGCCTCGCCCGTATCGAGGGCCCAACGGGCATGCGCGTCGGCCGCGGCCCCGATTATCTCCGTTTGCGCGACGATGCAGCCGCACATCTGGGGTCCGCCTATCACCTCCGCGCCGGCACGCGGCAAGCCGATGGCAAGAGCAGCTTCCGCCCCGTGCCCGCCGATGCGGGAACCGACCTCCCGCTGCGCCGGCTCTATCTGCCGCGCCGGCTCGCGTCCGGTGCGGAGCCGCGGATCCAGCGGATTGCGCCAGTCGACGCGCTCGCCCCGCTGGTTGATGCCGTGCGCCTGACCGCGTCGATGCTCACCGCCGGGCTCGCCGATCGCAGCTTCCGGATAATGGTGGAGCTGGCCAACCGTGTTGAGCTCTACTGGTTCGACCGGCCCTGGACGCTGGACAAGTTTGACGCCGCGCTCGACTTGCTCGAAGGGCATCTGGCAACCCTTATTCCCGCGCCGATCGAGACTCCATGACGCACACCATTTCACCCGGCGACCGTGTATCCCGCCGTCACGGCATGCTTACCGCCACGCTGGGCAGCGGGATCGCGATCCTCGATGTGCCGGGTGACCGCTACCTGTCGTTAAACGAGTCGGCGGCGGTCGCGTGGGAGTTGCTCGATGAACCCCGCACCGTCGACGAGATGGTGACGGCGTTGCGCGCCGAATTCGAGGTGGACGAGGCGATTTGCCGCGAGCAGGTGACCAGCCTTTTTCAGAATTGGCTGAAGGACGACCTGATCGACATCGAGAATGACTAGCCGGGCAGGCCGCGGATCGGACGGAGCGGCACCCTACCACGCATGACGGCGATCGCGGGAATGGCCGATTGGCGCGGCGCCCCGACGGGCGAGATTGTCGCGCGCGCCACCGCGATGCTCGCGCGGCATGGGCGCGATGGCGAGGAACTGTGGGATGGCGGATCGGTCTCGTTCGGCCGCCGCGCGACCTTGCTGTTCGCTGAGGACGATTCCGATCGCCAGCCGCGTATCAGTGCCGATGGCCGCTATGTGCTGGTGGCCGATGTCCGTCTCGACAATCGCGCCGAGCTGCAGCGCGCGCTCGCGCTCGATGCCGGTGCCTCGGGCTGCTCTGACAGCTGGTTCCTGCTGGCCGCATGGGAGCGCTGGCAGGCCCGCTGCCTCGACCATCTGACCGGCGCCTTCGCCTTTGCGGTATGGGATCGCACCGAGCGCCGGTTGTTTCTCGCCCGCGACCATCTCGGTACTCGCCCGCTCTTTTTCTGGCATGGCCAGGGCCGTTGCCTGTTCGCGACAATGGCCTCCGCCCTCTATGCGCTGCCCGACATTCCCCGCGCGCTCGACCATCACCATCTGATCGCGATCACCGCCTCGCTGCCGCGCCAGCCGACCAGCAGCGCTTTCCAGGGTGTTCACCGCGTGCCCGCCGGCGGATCGGTGACGGTCACGGCGGATGCGTGGCGCGCAGAGCGTTATTGGCAGCCGGAGAACCTGCCGGCGCGAACCTTCCCGCGCGACGAGGACTATGTCGAGGCGTTCCGCGAGGTCTTCGACCAGGCCGTGACGGCGTGCATGCGCGGTATCCACCCGGTCGGCAGTCACTTGAGCGCGGGCTGGGACAGTTCGACCGTCACGGCCACCGCGGCGCGTCTGCTGGCGGCGCGGGGCGAGCGCCTGACCGCCTTCACGGCCGTGCCGCCGCCGGGCTGGACCGGGCCCTCGGTCGACCGCGAGCTGGGCGATGAAGGCCCGCTCGCCACGCTGGTCGCCAGCCGCTTCCCAAATGTCGAGCATGTGCTCGTGAACTGGCCCGAGCGCTGGGATCTGAACGCGCTCGACCGGTATGCGCGCGATTATGAACAACCGCGCGGCGATGTGAACAATGCCGGCTGGTGGGAGGAACTGCACGACCAGGCCCGGCAGCGTGGCATCCGCGTGATGCTGGCGGGGGGCATGGGCAACCAGACCATCAGCTATGACGGGATGATGCTGTTGCCGGCGCTCCTCCGCCGCTTCGACTGGGTCGGCTTTGCGCGGCACGTGCCGGGCCTGCGTGCGGGCGGCATGACGCGACTGGCGCTGCTGCGCCTGATCCTAGACCCCTATGTGAATTTGGAAATGCGCCAATATGTGCTGCGTAGATTCGGGCGCAGCGACATGGCATTGGCGCGTCTCTGGCCGATCAAGCCGTCCGCGGTTGCCGAGTACAAGCTGGAACAAGTGCTCAGGAGCCCGGCGGTGCGGACCTTCGCCACTCAATCCGCAAGCCGGCGTGACCTGTGCCTGCGCATGGCGCGCTACGATGCGTCCTGGGTCACGGGCGGCATGCTGGCCGCGCACGACATCGATTTGCGCGATCCTACCGCCGACCGTCGGCTGATGGAATTCTGCTTTGCGATCCCCGAGGAGCAATTTCTCAACCGCGGCCGCAAGCGCTGGCTGCTGCGTCGCGCCATGCAGGGCATCCTGCCGCCCGAACTGCTGGCCGAGCGTCGACGTGGGCGCCAGGCGGCGAACTGGTGCCACGCAGCCAATGCCGCACGGAGCGATATCGCCGACGAGCTCGACAGGCTGGTCGATCATCCCGATGCGGCGCCATTTATCGATCTTGACCGGCTCCGCGCCGGCGCAAGCCGGGAAGAATGGCCAGTGGACACGATCGTGACCGATCGGCTGCTGGCGGAACGTCAGGGGCTCACGCTGCAGACGCTGGCCATGGGCCGCTTCATGCGGCGTTTCGATGGCGCGAATGATTAGGGCGCGCGAATGATCGGTGCCTGTTTCAGCAAAGCTGAAACGGTGGCGGTGCCGGCCCGCTCCCGGCCACCCGGCGGCAGCACTCTATGGGTGGCGGGGTGGAGGAGTGGGCTGGTACCGGTCCAGCGGAGCTGGAAACAACTCTAGGTCCGAGTCAACGAACCAGAAAATTCAGCAATCGCTGAAAGAGAACCCGTCGTTGCGAACGCAGATGTTCGCGGTATTCGCGGTCTCCCGAATATCGAGCGTATGATATGCCGGCTCGATCCAGGCCTTGCGCACGAGGTTGATATCGAATTTGTCAGAGACGGTCCCGGTCGGAATCTTGGTATCGGACATATCGCATCCATCTATTGTTTAAGAAAAGCCGTGGGTCGTTTGAATATAAAAGTCAGTCACGGCCAAGTGTGCTATTAACTTTGCGGGGTTGATATACTATATGCGGTTGGCGCTATAGGATATAGGTAGGCCCGCTGGAAGCCCTTTTTTCATATATTGCCCTTGATGATTGTACGAATCATACTTGTATGCAAGTTATAACGCGCGGGGCGATTCGCATCATGTGGCCAGTCGGCTTAAAAAAGGGTGCTGTCGGCGAGGACTGAACTCACGACCTCAGCCTTATCAACGACAGGCTTTTGACAATGACGGCTTTCCCATGCAGCGCATCAGGTGGCTGCATGGCTGAAATCGCCCAACTATGGTCTTGGCAGCAATTGCCGTCCGGTATCACCATAGCCCGGATTTGCTCCGGCGCCCACCGCTCCGCAGGCGGAGCAGTGGACACCCGAACAAGCCTGTCCCGAACTCGTCGAGAGTTCCGGTATCACGGAAGAGGGGGTCAGATCGCGTCCAGCGCCTGCTTGAAGTCAGCGATCAGATCGTCGGCATCCTCCACGCCGATCGAGATACGCACCAGATTGTCGGTGATGCCCAGCGCCTGCTTGCGCGCATCGGGCACCGAAAGATGAGTCATCGCCGCCGGGTGGCTGGCCAGCGTCTCGGTGCCGCCCAGGCTGACCGCGAGCTTGGCGATCTTCAGCGCATCGAGGAAGGCGAACGCTTCCTTCTCGCCGCCCTTCACGATCAGCGAGAAGGTCGATCCCGCGCCGGTGCAGTGGCGGCGATAGATATCGGCCTGGCGCTCCATGCCCGGCGTGTCCTCGAGGAAGCCGAGATAGCCGACCCGCTCCACCTTGGGATGGCTGCGCAGGAACTCGCACACCTTCACCGCATTCTCGCCAGCGCGGCTCATGCGCAGTTCGAGCGTCTCGAGGCTGCGCATCAGCATCCACGCGGTATGCGGGTCGCAGATCGTGCCGATCGTGTTGCGCATCAGCCGGATGGTGTTGATGTGCTCCTTCGATCCCAGCACGCCGCCCGCGACGAGATCGCTGTGGCCGCCGGCATATTTGGTCAGCGAATAGACGACGATGTCGGCGCCATGCTCGAGCGGCTTGAGCCAGAGCGGGCCGAGGAACGTGTTGTCGATCGCGATCGGCGGCTTTTCCGCTGCGTTCTTGAAGATCGCGTCGCGGCTGGCGGCGACCGCCTGGATGTCGACCAGCGCGTTGGTCGGGTTGGCCGGGCTTTCGAGATAGATCAGCGCGACCCGGCCGCTCGCCGCCTTGCCCAGCACCGCGTCGATCTCCTCGCGGGTCGCGCCCGCCGGGAAGTCGAGCCAGTGAACGCCGAACCGGCCGAGGATACGCGCGATCAGCGTCTCGGTCGCGGCATAGAGCGGGCCCGAATGGACGATCGTGTCGCCCGGCTTGACCATCGACAGGAACAGGGTGGCGATCGCCGACATGCCCGAGGAAAAGGCGAGGGCATCCTCGGCATCTTCCCAGATGCCGAGACGGTCCTCGAGGATCTCCTGGTTCGGCCCGTTGAAGCGGGAATAGACCAGGCCCTCGGCGCCGCCCGGGCGCTTGCCGGTCACGCCCTCGAAATGGCGCTTGCCCGCCGCGGCATTGGGGAAGACGAAGGTCGACGTCAGGAAGATCGGCGGCTTCAGCGACCCTTCCGACAGCATCGGATCATAGCCATGGCCCATCATCAGCGTCGATGGCTTCAGCTTGCGGTCGCCGATCTTCTCGATCGGCGGCTTGGGCTTGGTGCGCGGCGCGACGCCGGTCAGATCGGCTTCGTCTTCGTTCTTGATCGCCATGGATACGTCCTGGGAGAGAGGGGGTGCGCCGTCCTAGCGCGAGATAGTCACACTTGAAACCTTGTTGCGCGACGGCAAGAGCCGTTCGCGGATAACGAACCATCATTCGGGCAACCCGTAAAAGCAGCTCTGCCTCCTGAGCTCGAGAGGGAGGGTTGCAATGTAGGATTTTATTTGTTCTCCTTTTGTTCGTTGGAGGGGAGCCTCCAACTTCCTGCGAGGAGATAACGAATGATTTCGGTGCTTAGCTACGGGGCGGTAGGCAATGGCATTGCGGACGACACGGTCGCGATCAGAAATGCGATTGCTGCGAGCACCCCGACCGGGGGTATGATCTCCTTTCCGGCGGGGACCTATAAAATTACGGGAACGCTGACGATCTCGTCGGCCAACGTGACGTTGGTCGGGGAAGGCACTGGGGCGACCCGGATCCTCTCCACGAACACCACCGACGACATGATCAAATTCTTTGCCGCAACCCCTTTCACGAG
This sequence comes from Candidatus Sphingomonas phytovorans, assembly GCA_029202385.1. Classification (NCBI taxonomy): domain Bacteria; kingdom Pseudomonadati; phylum Pseudomonadota; class Alphaproteobacteria; order Sphingomonadales; family Sphingomonadaceae; genus Sphingomonas; species Candidatus Sphingomonas phytovorans. The sequence continues at coordinate 3,772,102 of CP119314.1, read as the reverse complement.
TGGCGGCGTGAGGGACATGGCGCTCGATTTCAGTGGTACGGTGACGGCCGGCGCAGCGATCCGTATCGATGGGCAAAGCGCAATTCTGCTCGAGAATCTGTGGATATACAGCCCTTTCCAAGGAGTCGTCCTCCAGGGTGACAATCGCGCCTGCCGGTTGCGTAATATCGATATCAGTGATCACCGCAGCACCGCCTTTGCCATCAACGGTGGAGGCAATCAGTATCTCGATACCTGCACCACCTATAAGAATGATGCGGGGGGCGGCACGATCGCATTCCTCATCACTCAGACCGACGCAACATGGCTGGGTAAATGTGTTTCGCAGCGGGCGTCCTATGGTCTTCGTGTAACTCCCGCCGCGAGCCAATATGTTACCGATCTGTGGATCGACTCTTGTGACTTCGACAGCTCGGTATCTGATGGTGTAGTCTTTGACAGTGGGACGAGCGGCCGCATCACTACCGTCAATTGGAACGGTAGCCGCATCGGCTTCGGAAATATGCGGGGCCTGATCATCGACGGTAGCCAGACGCAGAATTTGCAATTCTCGAACCTGCGCTCCGAGAAGAATCTCGGTCATGGGATGGTGATCGGGAACGTGCGTGACGTCCAGTTTGTCAATGCTTCCTTCCTGGGCAATGCAGCGCTTGGAGCGGCCGAGACCTACGGCGCGAACATCATAGGCGGAACCGGCGTCGTGTTCACCGGCGGCAGAAGCGGCGGCTATGGCGGCGATGTCAACAATCAGAAATACGGGATTGTTTTCGGGGGTACATTCACCGGAGACGCGCTCGTTTGCGGCACTGATCTGCGTGGAAACCGCACGGCCGGTGCCTTTAATGGCAGTGGTTCCGGTGTTCTGTTTCGCAACTGTCTCGGCTTCTAGGCCGTCGCGAAAGAAAGTGCCCCCGTTCGAGGTCACCCGAGGGCGAGCGGGCACCCGGGAATATCGCCCGGTCTGAGGAAATGGCCGCTCTCTGCGGCAGAACTGCAAGAGCGGCCATCGTCAGCACGGCGATTTTCGTCGATTCAACGCGTCCGGTGATCACTCCATCATGGCGCCGGAGGGAGCGTTCCCGCGCCCTCCGGTTCCTTCTCATCGTGGCAAGAAATAGCGGACGATTTTTAGCTGTCGTCAGGAGAAATCGTGGCTGTCACAGGGCAGATTTGGCCGATTCTTCCGCTGTTGTCCGTAACAGCGTAACGGCCGGCAGTTGCTGGCGTCGAATGGGAAATCCGCCCCCAGAATCAAACATAGCAGCGGAAGAAAAAACGACTGTTGGAAAACAGCGGCTATGTTGAACAAATGTCGCCGTTAGCCGGCGATTCCGATGATCGAGATCTGCCGCCCGTATCCCGGCTCGCCGCGATGGGTGGCGCGGCGGAAGCTGAAGAAGCGGTCCTCGTCGGCATAGGTGTCGAGGCCGAGCATCTCGATCCGCGCGAGCCCCGCTTTGGCGAGGCGGTGGGCGACATAGGCCTCAAGGTCGAACTGGTGATGGCCGGGCTTGCCAGGCGCGAAGAAGCGTTCGTTGGCGGGGTCGTCGGCGTCGAAGCGCCGGGCGAAGCCGTCGTCGACCTCATAGCTCGACCGGGCGATGCAGGGGCCGATCGCGGCGGCGATTCGATCGCGCCGGGCGCCCAGCTTCTCCATCGCAGCGATCGCCGAATCGGTCACGCCGCCGATCGCTCCCTTCCATCCGGCATGCGCCGCGCCGACCACCCCGGCCTCGCGGTCGGCGAAGAGCACGGGCGCGCAGTCGGCGGTGAGGATGCCAAGGGCGAGGCCGGGCCGGTCGGTGACCAGCGCGTCGCCGGGCGGTCGGTCATCGAACGCGGTGAGCGCCCTGACGACATCGGCCGAATGAGTCTGGTAGAGCGTGAGAAGCCGCGCGCCTGGCAGCACCGCCTCGGTCGCGAGCCGCCGGTTCTCCGTCACGGCATCGGGATCGTCGTCGGAGCCGATTCCGACATTGAGCCCGGCATGGATGCCGGTCGACACCCCGCCGCGCCGGCCGAGAAAGCCGTGCGGCACGCCATCAAGTGCCCTGGCCCGGATAAGCTCGATCCCGCTCACAGCGTGCGCCGCCAGATACGGTCGTCATGGACCTGCGGACCGGTAACGAAATCGCAGCGCCCGACCTCGCCAAAGCCATGCCGCGCATAGAATCGCTTGGCGCGCTGGTTGTGGTCGAACACCGCGAGGTAGAGTTCGGGCGCTCCACGCGACCGGGCCGTATCGATCAGCCATTCGGTCAGCGCATCGGCCACGCCCCGGCCCTTGCACGCCTCGACGACATAGAGCTGCCGCAGCTCCATCGCGTCCGGATGCGCGGCGTCGAAGGGGAGGGTCATCGCCGAGAGCTTGATATAACCGGCCGGCGCTCCGTCGAGCCAGGCGGCGCGCCAGTCGATCGCGGGGTCGCCCAGATCGCGCTGCATCTGGCCGGCGGGGCCGTAAGCCTGCTCCAGATAGATGGCGAGCGGTGCCGGGTCGATCACCCCGGTGAAGCTGTCGATAAATGCCTGCCGCGCCATCGCCGACAGGGCGGGGGCGTCGGCTGGCCCCGGCGCGCGATAGGTGACGATCACAGCACCAGCCGCATGATTCGGTCGTCGTCGATCGTCTCGCCCACCCGGAAGGCGTAGCGGCCGATCTCCTCGAACCCGTAGCGCTCGTAGAAGCGCCGGGCACGATGGTTGTCGACATAGACGCTGAGGATCACCTCCTTCGCGCCATGCTCCCGCGAATGCTCGAGCGCCCAGTCCATCATCACCGGCGCGACGCCCTGGCCTTGCCAGGGCCCGAGCACATAGAATTGGTAGAGCTCGATTGCGTCGGGCCGCCATTCGCCGGGGAAGGTGACGGGGCCCATCTTCACGAAGCCGATGACCTCGCCGTCGTCGAGGGCAAGCCGGACGGTGAAATCGGGGTCCGACAGTTGTGAGGGCAGGCCGTTCGCGCCGAATGCCTCGTCGAGGAACGCGGCGAGATCCGACTGGCGATAAAGGTTGCCGAACGTCTCGGTGAAGGACCGGCGGGCCATGGCGGCCAGCGCCGGGCCGTCGATCGTGCGGGCATCGCGATAGCTGATCATGAAAAGGCCGCCGGTGCCGGCCAGCCGGGCGCGGTGAGCGCCAGCGCCTTGAACAGCGTCCCCATCGCGACCGTCAGCCGCTCGCGATCGGCGGCGATCGATTCGGCGCGGTCGGGTGCCGTCCGGGCGAGCGCGGCGGCGCGCGCGTCGATGCCGAGCGCGCTCAGCAGCGTGCCCTGGCCAATGGGGCCGAAGGCATGCACGCCCTCCGCCTGGGCGGCGCTGGCAAGCGTCGCAAAATCTACATGGGCGGTCAGATCCTGCTCTCCCGGCAAGTCGAAGGGATTGGCGAAACGGTGGCCGCGCACCGCCTGGAGCGTGTCGCCGATCGCCGGCCCCTCATAGCCATAGTCGATCGCGAGTACAGCGCCGCCCTGTCGCGCGACGGCACCGGCCAGGGCGCGCATCACCGCGACGCTGGCCGGGGATGTCTCGATGACCGATCCCGGCGCAGCGTCGCGCAGCGTTTCGGGGATGATCTCGTCAGGCACCTGCCTGCCCGCGATCGGCAGGAACAGCAGGTCCTGGCAGGCGACGAAACGCTCGTGCCAGACGTCGAGCGCGCGGACGAGCTGGCGGATCGGCAGCGCGTCGAAGAACTCATTGGCGATCACGATGAGCGGCCGGTCGGCGGGCAGGGTGGAGACATCGTCATGCCAGGCGGCTCCCGGCACGCGCTCCGCCTGGGCGGCGCGGAGCGTCGGGCTGGTCTCGACGAAATGGACGGGCGGGGTCAGCCCCGTCATGGCCATCGCGCGAAGGGCATCGCCGGCGAGCGTGCCGCGCCCGGGGCCGAGCTCGACCCAGGCGATGTCGGGACGTCCGGCGCGATCCCACAGGTCGGCGCACCACAGGCCGATCAGCTCGCCGAACATCTGGCTGATCTCGGGCGCGGTGGTGAAATCCCCCGCTGCCCCGAGCGGATCGCGCGTCGCGTAATAATGCGCGTTGGCGGCCGCCATGAACTGGGCGATCGAGATCGGCCCCGCCAGCGTTACCGCGCGGGCGAGACGATCGGCGAGGCTGGGTTCAGATCCCCCCCCGCTTGCGGGAGGGGTTAGGGGAGGGCTTGGAGGACTCATAATGCGTGGCGGGCATGCCCTCCCCCGCCCCCACCCGCAAGCGGGAGGGGAGGAAGATCAGGCGACGCTCTCGCTCCCGGCGATCGGTTCGACGCGCTGGCGGCGCTTCTTCGATGTCGCGATCAGATAGAGGCCGCCGGCGATCATCGGCAGGGTCAGTAGCTGGCCCATATGGATGGTCGTCGCGAAGAAGGTGCCGGCGAACTGCGAATCGGGCTCGCGGAAGAACTCCACCGTGAAGCGCGCGAGGCCGTAGAACAGCAGGAACAGGCCGACGAGCTTGCCCGGATCGTAGCGCGCCTTGGTGCGCCAGAAGGCGAACCACAGGATCGCGAACAGAACGATTCCCTCGAGCCCGGCCTCGTAGAGCTGGCTCGGGTGCCGCGCAGGATCCATGCCGCCGATCACGGTGCGCGGGAAGACGATCGCCCAGGCGACGTCGCTCGGCTTGCCCCACAGCTCGCCGTTCACGAAATTGGCGAGCCGGCCGAAGAACAGGCCGAAGGGAACGCAGCAGGCGAGATAATCGTGGATTCGCAGCCAGTCGAGCTTGTGGCGCCGGGCGAACAGGATGATGCCGAGCGAGGTGCCGATCATCCCGCCATGGAAGGACATGCCGCCGTCCCACAGCTTGAGGATCTGAAGCGGGTTGAGGAACATGCCGGGCGCGTAGAAGAGCGCATAGCCGAGCCGCCCGCCCAGGATGATGCCGAGCGTCGCGTAGAAGACGAGATCGTCGGCATGTCGGCGCGCCATCGGGCTGCCGGGCTGCGCGATCAGCCTGAGCAGGTACCACCAGCCGAGCAGGATGCCCGAGATATAGGCGAGCGAATACCATTTGATGTCGAAGAAGCCGAGCGACAGCGCCACGGGCTTGAGCCCGAGGCTGTCGAAATGGAGGTGGTTCTGCGCGCTGGCGAGCGTGGTCAGGATCAAGGCTTTTCCCCAAGGGTTCGCGTCTCCATAAAGGCGGGGAACGACAAGACCAAGTGGAGAGAGCGATGCGCACTGAGCTTGACCGGCGAATGGACGAAGGGCTGGCCGCTCTGACGGGGGAGGGCGCCCCGCTGGCGCTCGGGTCGATCGCCCTGAACGGGGTCGATTTGCCGCTGATCGCGACCGTCCCGCCGGCCCTGCCCTATTATTTCGCGCATTATTCGGCCGAGCATAAGGACAAGATATTCCTGGTCGCGGGCGAGGAGCGGCTGACCTTCGCCGAGGTGTATGCCGAGGCGGAGAAGGTCGCGCGAACGCTGGTCGGCGACGGGTTGCAGAAGGGCGACCGGGTCGGGATCGCGATGCGCAACTCGCCGTCATGGATCACGCTCTATATGGGCATCACCATGGCGGGCGGGATCGCGACCCTGCTCAACGGCTGGTGGCAGTCGGCCGAGCTGTCCGAGGCGATCGCCGATGTCGATTGCACGCTGGTGTTCGCCGATCCGCCGCGCGCGAAGCGGCTCGCGGCGATCGAGGGCGCCACGGTGCCGGTCGTCGAGATCGACGACGGCCAGCCGCTCGCTCAGGCGATGTCGACCGTCACGCATAGCTGGCCCAAGGTCGCGCTGCCCCCGCTGACGGGTGACGATCCTGCGACGATCCTGTTCACCTCCGGATCGACGGGCCAGTCGAAGGGCGCGCTCAGCGATCACCGCGCCGTGCTGCAGGGGGTGTTCAACTATCTGGCCCAGGCGCTGGTGATGCTCGGCATCGCGATGAAGGACGGCAATCCGCCAGAGGGCCAGCCGGCGACGCTGCTCAACGTGCCGCTGTTCCATGTGACGGCGGAGGTGCCGGTATTCCTCCAGAGCTTCGCCATGGGCCGCAAGCTGGTGCTGATGCCGAAATGGGACGCCGAGGAGGCGATGCGGCTGATCGAGGCGGAGGGGATCACCTATTTCGTCGGCGTGCCGCTGATGAGCTTCGAGATCCTGACTCACCCCAACCGGTCGAACTACAATCTCTCCACCGTCACCGATTTCGCCGCCGGGGGCGCGCCGCGCCCGGTCGAGCATGTCAGGCGGATCAAGGAGGAAATGGGCGGCGCGCCGCTGCTCGGCTACGGCCTGACCGAGACCAACGGCATCGGTTGCGGCAACTGGCGCGACAATTATCTCGCCAAGCCCAATTCGACCGGCCGCGCCTCTGCGCCGCTGGTCGACCTCGCCATCCTCGATGCGATGGGGCGGCCGGTAGCCGCCGGTGCGCGGGGCGAAGTGGGGATCCGGTCGGTCGCGAACTTCAAGGAATATTGGAACCGGCCCGAGGCGACCGCCGCTGCCTTCACCGCCGACCGCTATTTCCTGACCGGCGATATCGGCTATCTCGACGAGGACGGCTATCTGTTCATCGTCGACCGCAAGAAGGACATCATCATCCGCGGCGGCGAGAATATCTCGTGCCAGGAAGTCGAGGCGGCGATCTACCAGAATCCCGCCGTCGCCGAGGCGGCGGTGTTCGGCCTGCCGGACGAGCGTTTCGGCGAGGTGCCGGGTGCGGTGGTGAAGTATCGCGACGGCGAGGAACTGACGCCGGAGCAGCTCTGCGCCTATCTCTATGCGCATATCGCCGCGTTCAAGGTGCCGCAGCGGATCTGGACGTCGGAGGAGCCGTTGCCCCGGCTCGGGACCGAGAAGATCGACAAGGTCGGGCTGCGCGCGAAATACCAGGCGATCGCCGCGGCCGAGGCGGTGGCTGCCGGCTGATCAGCCAGCGCTGTTGACACGAACGGGAAGTATTTGGCGTCACCCTTCCACCGCCTTCTCCACCACGATAGAGCAGCATGATGGCGGTCAGTGACGCACTTCCGAACATCAACCGGCGGTCGCTGCTGATCGGCGGTGGCGTGGGGGTCGGCCTGTTCGTCGCCTGGGGCGTCTGGCCGCGCAGCTATGCACCCAACCTGACGGCGGCGAAGGGCGAGACGGTCTTCGGCGCGTGGCTCAAGATCGGCCTGGACGGGCATGTCACGGTGGCGGTGGCGCAGGCCGAGCATGGCCAGGGCGTCTATACCACCCTGCCGCAGATCCTCGCCGACGAACTCGGCGCCGACTGGCGCACCGTCGCGGTTCAGCCGGCGCCGCTCAACCCGCTCTACGCCAATCCGATGGCGGCTGACGTGCTGTTCGAAGGCGTGTTCGATGCCTTGCCGGCGCCGCTTCGTTCGGGCCATGCGTCGCGCACCGCGCTGGTGCTGACCGGCGGATCGACCTCGGTGCGCGCGTTCGAGGACGATCTGCGCGACGCGGGCGCGGCCGCGCGGGTGCTGTTGTGCAAGGCGGCGGCGAAGCGCTGGAAGGTCGACTGGCAGGCCTGCGGCACGACCGGCGGTTTCGTCATCCATGGTACAGACCGGATACGCTTCGGGGAGATCGCGGCCGAGGCGGCAGGCGGAACGCTGCCCAATCCGTTGCCGTTGCGCAGCGGCGAGGCAAATCGCCTGCTCGGCCAGTCGCTGCCCCGGCTCGACGTGCCGTCCAAGGTCGATGGTTCGGCCAATTTCGCGGGGGATGTCCGCCTGCCCGACATGGTCTTCGCCGCGATCCGCCAGGGGCCGGTCGGCGACACGAAGCTGATCAGCGTCGATCGCGCCGCCGCCGGGCGAATCCGCGGCGTGCTGTCGGTCGCGACCAACGACAATTGGGTTGCCGCGATCGGCAGCAACTGGTGGGCGGCCAACCAGGCGCTCGCGGCGATGCGGCCACGCTTTCAGACGCGCGGCGCGATCATCAGCTCGAGCAGCATCGACGACGCGCTGACCGCCGCGCTCGACGGGCCGGGCGAGCGCATGGCGGCCGAGGGCGATCTCTCGGCAGCGTTCAAGGGGGCCCGGCTGGTCACCGCCGAATATAGCGCCGGTCTCGCGGTTCACGCGGCGGTCGAGACGATGACGGCGACCGCGCACTATGCCGACGGCAGGCTTCAGCTCTGGCTGCCGACCCAGGCGCCGGGCCTCGCCCGTGCGGCGGCGGCGGCGGTGCTCGGCCTGTCGGAGGACAATGTCGTGGTCTATCCGATGCTGATCGGCGGATCGTTCGGCGCCAATCTCGAACATCTCGCCGCTGAGCAGGCAGCGATCCTCGCGGAGAAGCTGAAGCGCCCGGTCCAGCTCGTCTGGTCGCGCAGCGAGGACATGATGCACGACCGCTACCGCCCGCCCGCCGCGGCGCGGATGTCGGCGCGGCTCGGGCCCAACGGGCAGATCCTCGGCTGGCTCGCCAAGATCGCCGCGCCGACCACGGGGCGCGAGCTTGCCGGGCGGCTGATGGGGGGCGACAAGGCGGCGCGCGCGGCGCTTGCCCTCCCGGCGGTGGGCGATGCCTATGCGGTCGCTGGCGCCAAGCCGATCTACCGTATCCCGGCCTATGCGATCGACCATCATCCGGCCGAGATCGGCGTGCCGACCGGTCATTGGCGGTCGGGCGCACACAGCTACACTTCCTTCTTCACTGAATGCTTTCTCGACGAACTGGCGCATGTCGCCGGCACTGAACCCCTGTCGTTCCGCATCGGCATGCTGGGCGGCGATGCAAGGCTGGCACGCTGCCTGTCGACCGCCGCGTCACTGGGCGGCTGGGAAGGCGGTATCCCGGGCAGCGGCCAGGGCATTGCCTGCCACAGCTTTCGCGGCAGCCATATCGCGGTGCTGGCCGAGGCGCATATCGACGAGGGTCAGGTGCCGGTGGTCGACCGGATCGTCGCCGCGGTCGATTGCGGGCGGCAGATCAATCCGGACGTGGTGCGCCAGCAGATCGAGGGCGGGCTGATCTTCGGCATGGCGGCGGCGCTGGGCGGCGCGACGACCTTCACCGAGAATGTCGCCGATGCGCGCACTTTCGGCGACATCGCCCTGCCGCGCCTGGCCGATACGCCCGACATCACGGTCGAGATGATCCGCAGCGAGGCCGATCCCGGCGGCGTCGGCGAACTGGGCGTGCCCCCGATCGCGCCGGCCATTGCCAATGCGCTCCAGGCCTCTACGGGCTTCCGCATGCGTTCCCTTCCGCTGACCCCCGGCGAGGCATGACTTCGCCCGCCGGCCATCCGGCCATCCCGCCACGCAGGATCGGCGTGCTGCTGGTCAACCTCGGTACGCCCGACGCGGCCGATGCCGGGGCGGTCAAACGCTATCTCGCCGAATTCCTGTCCGACCGGCGCGTGGTGGAGATACCACCGATCCTGTGGCAACCGATATTGCGCGGTATCATCCTGAACACGCGGCCGAAAAAATCGGCGCATGCCTATGCGCAGGTCTGGCGCGAGGACGGTTCACCGCTGGCGGCGATCACCCGGGCCCAGGCCACGGCGCTGCGGGGCGCGTTCGGGCCGGGCGTGATGGTCGACTGGGCGATGCGATACGGCAATCCGGCGATCGCCGGCCGGCTCGCGGCGCTGAAGGAGGCCGGGTGCGATCGAATCCTGATCGCGCCGCTCTATCCGCAATATTGCGCGGCGACGACGGCGACCGCCAACGACAGGGCCTTTGCGGCGCTGGCGGACATGCGCTGGCAGCCAGCGATCCGGACCCTGCCGCCGTATCATGACGATCCGGCCTATATCGCCGCGCTGAAGGACTCGGTCGAGGCATCGCTCGCCGCGCTGGATTTCGCGCCGGAGGCGATCGTCGCGAGCTTCCACGGTATGCCGCAGCGTACATTGGAACTGGGCGATCCCTATCATTGCCAGTGCCGCAAGACGGCCAGGCTGCTCGGCGAGGCGCTGGGCCGGGAACTGATCGTCGCCTTCCAGTCGCGCTTCGGCCGGGCGAAATGGCTTGAGCCGGCGACCGACAGGACGCTGGAGGCATTGCCGGGCAAGGGCGTGAAGAAGGTGGCGATCGTCTCGCCCGGCTTCTCCGCCGATTGCCTGGAGACACTCGAGGAGCTCGATATTCGCGGGCGCGAAAGCTTCGTGGCGGCCGGCGGGACCGACTTCGCCTATCTACCCTGCCTCAACGACAGCGACGTCGGGGTGAAAATGTTGCGCATTCTGCTGCAACGGGAGCTTGAAGGCTGGAACCTGCCCGCCTAGCCTTGCCCAACGGCTAACGGGAGAGAAGTATATGGCACGCGTAGCGATCGTCACTGGCGGCACCCGCGGAATCGGTGAGGCGATCAGTCTTGCGCTCAAGGATCTGGGAATGACCGTCGCCGCCAATTATGCCGGCAATGACGAGCGTGCCCGGGAGTTCACCGAGCGTACCGGTATCGCCGCGTACAAATGGGACGTGGGCGACTATGATGCCTGCCAGGAAGGCTGCGCCAGGGTCGCTGCCGAACTCGGCCCGGTCGATGTGGTGGTCAATAATGCCGGCATCACGCGTGACGGCACGATCCTGAAGATGACCTACCAGATGTGGAAGGAGGTCATGGACACCAATCTCGGCGGTTGCTTCAACATGGCCAAGGCGGTGTTCCCCGGCATGCGGGAGCGCAAATGGGGGCGGATCGTCAATATCGGGTCGATCAACGGACAGGCGGGCCAATATGGCCAGGTCAATTATGCCGCCGCCAAATCGGGCATCCACGGCTTCACCAAGGCGCTGGCGCAGGAAGGCGCGCGGGCCGGGGTGACGGTCAACGCGATCGCGCCCGGCTATATCGACACCGACATGGTCGCTGCGGTGCCGGCCGACGTGCTGGAGAAGATCGTGGCGAAGATCCCGGTCGGTCGCCTCGGCCAGGCGCATGAGATCGCACGGGGCGTCGCGTTCCTGTGTTCGGAAGAGGGCGGGTTCGTGACCGGATCGACGCTGTCGATCAATGGCGGGCAGCATATGTACTGACGATTGCAGGCGGCACCACGTGCCGCCGATGCGCGAAGCGCAGCAATCGGTACGGCCGGCGGGTGGGCCTGCCCACCCGACCGACGGCGGCTTTGCCGCCGACGCGCCGTTGGAATGTCCTGTCCCCGACCGGGGAGAGCCCCAGAAAGGATGAGGGCCGGCGCCTCGCGGCACCGGCCCTCGCCCTCGTTACACCACGCGAGGGATTTCGTTAGCGGCGGCAATAACGCGGATCGTCCGACCGGGCGATCGCGCGACCAGCCAGTGCGCCGGCACCGGCGCCGAGCACGGTGCCCAGCAGGCGATCGCCGCGGCCGGCAACCGTGTTGCCGAGCAGGCCGCCAGCGATCGCGCCGATCACGGTGCCGCCGTCATTGTTGCAACGGTTGCGACGGTTGCGGTCATAGCCGCGATAGCCCCGGCGATCGTCATAGCCGCGATCATCATAACCACGGTCGTCGCGATAACCGCGGTCGTACCCGCGATCATAACCGTCGCCGCGATACTCGCGCTCGTAGCGCTGCGCGGCGGCCGGCGTCGCGGGGATCAGCACGGTGGCGGTCATGGCGATCGCCGCACCGGCGAGAGAAAGCTTCTTGAGCATGGCGTGTCTCCTCTGGATGCCGTGTCGTTGGGCCTCTTATGTCGGCCCCGGCTTGAGCCCGTCCTGAATGGAGTCGTTAGGCAATGTTCATGAAGCGGATGCCGGTTGCGCGAGCGGTGCAGGTCGATCAGGGCGATGGGGATGCGCATCCTCCAGTCAGTCCTGCTACTACTCTTCCTGATACCGCCATGGATGGGGGAGAAGAGGCTGCCGCTACTCGGGCCAGTCCCCCGGTTCGAGGCGAGGCGGGTCGGGCTGGACGACGCCAATCCCGGCCTGAAACGGGTCGGGCAACTGACCTGGCTCGGTGGCGTGGAACTCACCAGCCCTGATCCGGCCTTTGGTGGATTCTCTGCGATGGCCGTCACGGGCGACCGTTTCACCCTGTTGAGCGACGGGGGCAGCATCGTGCGCTTCCGGATGGATTCGCGCGGGCGGCTGAGCGACCGCAGCTTCGCCGAGCTTCCCGCCGGGCCGGGCACTGGCTGGTCGAAGCAGGACCGCGACAGCGAATCGATGACGGTGGATCCGAAGACCGGCCAGGTCTGGGTCGGCTTCGAGCGGGCGAACGAAATCTGGCGATTTTCGCGGGACCTTCGACGAAGCGAGGCGCATGCCGCGCCGCGGGCCATGGCCGGCTGGCCAGCGAATACCGGGGCGGAAGCGATGGCGCGCCTGCCCGATGGCGGATTCATCGTGATCGGGGAGCGGCAACCCTGGCCGGGGCACAAGGGCAGGGCGGCGATTCGTTTTTCGGGCGATCCCACCTTGCGACCCGATACCGGGTTCCGCTTCAGCTATGTGCCGCCGAATCGCTATGATCCGAGCGACATGGCCGTGCTGCCCGATGGCAGGCTGCTGATCCTCAACCGGCGATTCGCGCTGCCGTTCACCTTTTCGACAAAGCTGACGGTGATCGATCAAGCGGCGATTCGGCCGGGCGCGGTGGTCCGCGGGCGGGAGATCGCGACGCTGGCGAGCCCGCTGATCCACGACAATTTCGAAGGATTGGTGGTGACGCGCGAGGGCAAGGCGACGATCGTCTGGATCGTGTCGGACGACAATCAGCTGTTCCTGCAGCGCAGCCTGCTGCTCAAGTTCAGGCTTGAACCCGAATCGCGCTGAGCGAAGGCGCAAACGCGACAGGCCCGCTTCCCCGGAGGGAAGCAGGCCGGCGTTTTTCGATTGTAATCGAAAAGGTTAGGCGGCCACCGCGACGGTGCCGAGCTTCTTGCGGACGTCGCGCTTCAGGCGGCGTGCGCGGAGCGACAGCTTGTCGTCCGAGGTCTTCACCAGCCAGTTGTCCAGGCCGCCGACATGCTCGACCGAACGCAGGCCGTGCGTGGAGACGCGCAGCTTGACGCTGGTGCCCAGGGCTTCCGACATCAGCGTGACGTTCTGCAGATTCGGCAGAAAGGTACGCTTGGTCTTGTTGTTGGCGTGGGAGACGTTGTTTCCCACCAGCCGGCCCTTGCCGGTCAGCTCGCAAATGCGCGACATGTGTCGTATCCTGAGTTTCGGCCAGACCGTGCTGGCTGGTCCCGTAAAGGCGGCGCGGATAGCCGTAACGGGACAGGGCGTCAACCGATTCAGCCTTTCCCCATGCAACCTAGTGCGGTGGCGCGGCGTTATTACGCTAACGATTCGATTACCTCGATTGGAGAATGCCCATGCGCGCACTGCTAGCCCTGGTCGGAATCGCCGCCGTCGTGGTTGCCATCCTGCTCTCGCTCGGCCTGTTGACGCTCAAGACAACTCCCGGCTCATTGCCGACCGTCAGCGTCAATGGCGGCGCCGCGCCGTCGGTCGACGCGAATCTCGCGACGGTGAGCGTCGGCACCACCAACAAGACGATCGAAGTGCCTACCGTCACCACCACGGAGAAGACCATCACCGTGCCGACGGTGAAAATGAACAAGCCCGGCGACGTCGCGGCCAACAGCGCCCAATAACTTCATGGCGCAGCCCTGCGCCGCCGCCCGGGCTGGTCCGGGCGGCGATGCTGGGGCAAGAGGGGGGATGTTCCCCATTCCAGTCCCGATGCGTGCGGCGCTCGATGCCGCCGCCAAGGCAGCCGCCGAGGGCGAAGTGCCCGTCGGCGCGGCCGTGGTGCTCGACGGCAGGATCCTGGCGGTCGCGGCGAACGCGCCGCGCGCCCTGCACGATCCGACCGCCCATGCCGAGATGCTGGCGATTCGCGCCGCCGCCGAGGCGATCGGCGGCGAGCGGCTGTCCGACTGCGACCTGTGGGTGACGCTCGAGCCCTGCGCGATGTGCGCAGGTGCTATCGCCCATGCCCGGATCGCGCGGCTCTATTACGGCGCCAGCGACCCGAAGGGCGGCGCGGTCGAGCATGGTCCGCGGCTCTTCGCCCAGCCGACCGTGCATCACCGCCCCGAAATATATCCCGGGATCGGGGAGGGCGAATCAGCCGCGCTGCTCAGGGATTTCTTCGCGGCGCGGCGTTGAGCCGGCCTCTCCCCGGCGGGAGAGGCTTTCCGGTCAGCGCAGGTCGCTTTCGGGGATCGGCACGATCTTGATCTCGACCCGGCGATTCGCGGCGCGGCCCTGCTCGGTCTCGTTCGAGGCGATCGGCTGCATTTCGCCAAAGCCGCGAATGCCGATTCGCGCTGATCGCACGCCGCGTGTCGTGAGATAGTCGGCCACCGATTCAGCCCGGCGTTCGGACAGGTCCTGATTATAGGATTCGCTGCCGGTCGAATCGGTATGGCCGTAGATGTCGACATAGGTGCGGTCATACTGGCCGAGCACCTGGCCGACCTGGTCGAGCGTCCGCCGGAACTGGGGCGCCACCATCGCGCTGTTATGGGCGAAGTTGATTCCCGACGGGATGTTGAGGATCAGGTCGTCGCCCTGGCGGATGACCTGCACGTCGGTTCCCGCGGTGCGCGTGCGCAGGTCATGCTCCTGCTTGTCCATATACGCGCCGATGCCAGCACCGGCGATTCCGCCGATGCCGGCACCGAGGATCTTCGCGGTCCGGTCGTTGCGGCCGCCGACGATGTCGCCGATCAGATAGCCGCCCAGCGCGCCGCCGATGCCGCCGATCGCTGTCTTGGAAAGGCGGCGCTCGCCGGTGACCGGATCAGTGGTGCAGGCGCTCGTCGTCACCAGCGCTGCGAGAGCGGCAACGGCGAGGACCCGATTCGAAGCCTTCATATTCTTTTCTCCCCTTGGACGCGCAATGGCGACCTCCGACCGGGGTCAAACACACTTTGCCCTCGGCTTGTTCCGCCATCGATTCGAACTTCGCGTCTTCGGGCGGTTGTGCCGGCGCGAGAAACCGGCCAAAGACTGGATGCGCGCCATGGCACCGCTTCCCCCCTTCCCCTGGATCGACGTCGCGATCATCCTCGCGCTGATCGTGCTGAACGGTGTTTTCGCGATGGCGGAGCTCGCGATCGTCTCGTCGCGCAAGCCGCGGCTCGAGGCAATGGCCCGGGCGAAGAAGCGCGGCGCCCGTACCGCGCTGGCGCTGGCGTCAGACCCGGGCAAGTTCCTGTCGACCACCCAGATCGGCATCACGCTGATCGGCATCCTGGCCGGTGCCTATTCGGGCGCGAGCCTGGGCGGCCCCGTCGCCGCGCGGCTTGGCTTTCTCGGCCTGTCCGGGGACGCCGCGCAGACGATCGGCTTCGGCATCGTCATCGCGATCACCACCTATGCCTCGCTGGTCGTGGGCGAACTGGTGCCCAAGCAGATCGCCCTGCGTGCGCCGGAGCCGATCGCCGCGCTCATGGCTGGCCCGCTCAGCACCCTCGCCTGGGCGACGGCGCCGGTCGTCTGGCTGCTCGATTCGTCGAGCGGCGCGCTGTTCCGCCTGATGGGGCTGACCCGTGAGACCGAGGATCATGTGACGGCGGAGGAACTCCACCTGATCGTCGCCGAGGCATCCAAGTCCGGCGTGATCGAGGAGCATGAGCGCTCGATCATCTCGGGCGTGGTCCGGCTGGCCGACCGGCCGGTGCGGGAGGTGATGACGCCGCGTACCGATGTCGAATGGATCGACGCGACGCTTGACGACGCCGGGATCCGCGCCGCCCTGATGGCCGCGTCGCACAGCCGCATGCCGGTCGCCGACGGATCGGTCGATGCGGTGATCGGCGTCGTCCAGGCGCGCGATATCGCGGTGGCCCTGTTCAAGGGCGAGCCGCTCGATCTGCGCGTGCTGATGCGCCAGGCGCCGGTCGTGCTCGACCAGATCGATGCGATGGACGCGCTCGACGCGCTGCGCCAGGCCGAGGTGCCGATGGCGCTGATCCATGACGAATATGGGCATTTCGAAGGGATCGTGACGCCCGCCGACCTGCTGGCGGCGATCGCCGGCGAATTCGCGTCGGATACCGATCCGGACGATGCGCCGTCGGTGGTCGAGCGCGACGACGGATCGCTGCTGGTCGCCGGCCAGATGGCGGCCGACGCGCTGGCCGAACGGCTCGGTATCGATCTGCCCGAAGACCGCGACTATGCGACCGTCGCAGGCCTTGCGCTGGCCGTGTTCCGCCATCTGCCCGGCGAAGGCGAGAGCTTCATCGAGCAGGGCTGGAAGTTCGAGGTGGTCGATCTCGACGGGCGGAGGATCGACAAGCTGCTGGTGAGCGAGGCGCGGAAAAAGCGCTAGGAAGAACCCCCAGGACGGGAACGGAAGAGGCGTTCGTCGCGACCTGCGCAACCCGGGCCTCAGCCGAGCTTGCCGAATTCAGCCTCATAGGCGGCACGATCGCCGGCGGCGAGCAGGCGGGCCTGCTCGATCCACCGGTCCCGGGCGAGCCGCCCGCGGAAATTGCCCAGCCGCGCATCGAGATCGGCGGCCTGATCGGGGCTCAGCGCCGCGATCTGGTCGATCCGGGTGATGCCGAGTTCCGCCAGCGCGGCGACCAGCTTGGGGCCAAGGCCCTTGAGCTGAGTCAGGTCGGTCCGTGCGGCAGCGGCTGGCTCCGGCGCGGAGGGAGCATCAGGCACGTCGGCGGCGATCGAGGCCGGGCTTGCGTCGAGCGGTGCCGCCGCCACGATCGGTTCGTCGGCGAGCGGCGGAGGGCTCGGCGCGACAGGGGGGGCGACAGGAGGCGCGATGATCGATTCGGGGATCGATTGGGGCGCCGATCCGGGCAGGGCCGGTTCAGCCGCGGCGCTATTCGAGGAGACGATGCGCTCCGTCGTGTCGCGCCGGCGCCTGAGCTTGATGCCCCAGAGGATGCCGACAACCACGACGATGGCGACGAGCGCGATCAGGATCAGGGGGGCGGTCGTTTCCATGGTCAGCTCCGAAAGGTGTCGTCCCCTTCTATCGCAGGAGGGGCCCGCAACGCCACCGGATCATCGATCGCACCGTCAGTCGCCGGCACCGCTCACCATGAGGCTGGCGGATAGCGGGTCGGCGCTGCGTTGCGACCGGCCGTCGCAGGACATCGGAGAATCAGCGGGTCCGGGCGATCTCGCGCCAGCCGATGTCCCGCCGGCAAAAGCCGGTGGGGAAGTCGACTGCGTCGACCGCGCGATAGGCGTCGGCCTGGGCCGCGGCGATATCTGAACCGATCGCGGTGACCGCCAGCACGCGGCCGCCCGAGGCAACCAGCCGGCCGTGATCGAGGCGCGTGCCAGCCTGGAAGACGCGGGCGCCGAGCGCCTCTGCAGCGTCGATCCCCGCAATGGCGCCGCCCGTCTCCGGCGTCCCGGGATAGCCCTTCGCAGCCATCACCACGGTCAGCGCGGTATCGGGCGAGAAGCGGAGCGGCGCGCGCCCGGCCAGCCGTCCCTCGGCGATGTCGAGCATCAGGTCGAGCAGATCGTCCTCCAGCCGGGTCATCAGCACCTGGCATTCGGGATCGCCGAACCGGGCATTATATTCGATCAGCTTGGGGCCATCGGCGGTGAGCATCAGTCCGGCGAAGAGCACGCCCGAAAAGGGCATGCCGGCCGCCTTCATCGCCGCGACCGTGGGCAGCACGATCTCGTCGATCGCCTGTCGCTCCAGTTCGGGCGTCAGCACCGGGGCCGGGCTATAGGCACCCATGCCGCCGGTATTGGGGCCGGTATCGCCCTCGCCGACGCGCTTGTGGTCCTGCGCTGAGCCGAAGGGGAGGATCGCCTCGCCGTCAGTCAGCACGAACAGGCTTGCTTCCTCGCCGTCGAGGAATTCCTCGATCACCGCCTCGGCGCCCGCGACGGCGAACAGATCGGTGACGGCAGCTTCCGCTTCCTCCCGCGTCGTCGCGACCGTCACGCCCTTGCCGGCGGCGAGGCCGTCGGCCTTCACCACCACGGGCAGGCCGAAATCGGCGAGCGCGGCGAGGCCGCCGTCGCGCGAGGTGACGCGCGCATAGCCAGCGGTCGGGATGCTGGCGCGCCGGCACAGATCCTTGGTGAAACCCTTCGACCCTTCGAGCTGTGCCGCGGCCTTGTTCGGCCCGAAGACCGGAATGCCCATCGCGCGGATATTGTCGCCGAGGCCGTCGACCAGCGGTGCTTCGGGTCCGATCACCACCAGTCCGATCGAATGGCGATGGCAGAAATCGATCACCGCGCGGTGGTCCGCCGGGTCGAGCTCGGCCAGTTCGGCATGCTGCGCGATCCCCGGATTCCCGGGCGCCGCATAGAGCTTGCCGAGGCGCCGCGATTGCGCCAGTCGCCACGCGAGCGCATGTTCACGGCCACCCGAGCCGATCAGCAGGACATTCATGACCGACCCCTTTTACGACGGTATTCAAGACGACAAGACCGGGCGGCTCGTAGCCGAGCAGATGCCGGGCGACAACGCCGCGCCGCTCGGCGTGGGCGAACTGGCACTCAAGCTGAAGCGTGTCGTCGAGGGCGAGTTCGGCCATGTCCGGCTGCGCGGCGAGATTTCGGGCTACAAGCGCGTCGCCTCGGGCCATGCCTATCTCAGCCTGAAGGATGACAGCGCGGTGATCGACGGGGTGATCTGGAAGGGGCAGGTCGCGTTGATCCCTTTCCAGCCGCAGGACGGGATCGAGGTGATCGCGACCGGCAAGGTCACCACCTATCCCGGCCGGTCGAAATACCAGATCGTGATCGAGCGGATGGAACTGGCGGGCGAAGGCGCGCTGATGGCGCTGCTCGAGAAGCTCAAGGCCGGGCTCGCCGCCGAGGGGCTGTTCGACAATGCCCGCAAGAAGGTGCTGCCCTATCTGCCGGGGGTGATCGGGGTGGTCACCTCGCCGACCGGCGCGGTGATCCGCGACATCCTCCACCGGCTCGAGGACCGCTGCCCGACGCGTGTCCTGGTCTGGCCGGTGAAGGTGCAGGGCGACGGTGCCGCGGCCGAGGTCGCCGCGGCGCTGCGCGGGTTCGACTCGATCCAGCCCGGCGGGCCGGTGCCGCGGCCCGACCTGGTCATCGTCGCGCGGGGCGGCGGCTCGATCGAGGATCTGTGGGCATTCAACGAGGAGGTCGTGGTGCGCGCCATCGCTGCCTGCTCGATCCCGATCATCTCGGCGGTCGGGCATGAGACCGATACGACGCTTGCCGATTTCGCCGCCGACCTCCGCGCGCCGACCCCGACCGCCGCGGCGGAGATGGCGGTGCCGGTGCTCGCCGACCTCCGCTTGACCCTGGCCGCGATGGGGCAGCGGACCGAACGGTGCGTGCGGCGCTATCACGAGCGCGGCCGCGAGCGGCTCGACGCGCTGGTCCGGGTGATTCCGAAGCGCGATGCGCTGCTCGGGCCGCAGCGCCAGCGCGCCGACGATCTCGGCGCGCGGCTGGACCGCGGGCTGGAACGGCGCGTGACCCTGGCGCGGGGCGTGCTCGACCGCTCGGCCGGGGCGCTCCGGCTGTCAGTACTTGAGCGGCGGCTGGACGATGCGCGGATCCGGCTCGACCGGACCTGGCGGCTGGCTGAGTCGCTCAACCCGGACCGGCTGCTCGAACGGGGTTATGTCCGGGTGTCGGCGCGTCCTTCGGGCGCGGTGGTCACGACCAGCGCGGCGGCGCGCACCGCCGGCGCCGTCACGCTCCACTTCAGGGACGGGCCTGTCGACGCGCGGGTTGAGCGCGCGGGCGGCAAGGCATATGACAAGCCGGGTCCGGAACAGCCGAGCCTCTTGTGAGCAGAAATACGATGTTGATGTCGAACAGCGATCGCCCCGCACGCCTCCATTTCATGGCGAACGGATTCCGTGTGCTCGCGACGGGCGACCATGTCGTCTGCGCGCTGTCGGGCGAACGGATCGCGCTGGAGGATCTCCGCTACTGGAGCGTCGCGCGGCAGGAACCCTATGCATCCCCGCAGCTCGCGATGCAGGCCATGGCGCCGCAATGAAGCGATTTCGGCGCTGGATGGCGGGGGGCACCGCGCTGATCATCGCCGGAAGTTGCACTACCCCGTCGGTATCGCGGCCGACGATCCGGCCAGTCCAGGCCAGTCCTCGCGTGGCGCCGACCGTCCCGTCGCAGCGTGTCCCCGTGCGGGCGAGTTTCAGCTATTCGGGCAGCATGATCCAGGGCGGTCTGGTGATCGGCATCGCGCCCGTCGGCACGAGCATGCTCTCCTTCGACGGCACCGCGATCCCCGTCGCGCCAGACGGCCGTTTCGTGATTGCGTTCGATCGCGATGCGAAATCGACCGCGACGCTGGTCGCGACGCTTGGCGACGGGCGCGAGGTGCGCGACACGCTGACGGTCGCGCCGCGCGCCTGGGATATCTCGACGCTCGACACGGTGCCCAAATATCCGGTGCCCCAGCCTGAATTCGAGAAGCTGCGCCCGGCCGAGCTCGCCCAGATCAACGCCGCGCGCCGGATCGTGACTGACGCGGACGGCTGGCGCGGGCCGTTCATGTGGCCGGTGCTCGGGCGGATCTCCACCCTGTTCGGGTCGCAGCGAATCTACCGGAACGGCGAGGCCGGCAGCTATCATTCGGGGCTCGACATCGCCCGCCCGACCGGGACCGTCGTGCTGGCGCCGGCTGACGGCGTGGTCATCCTTGCCGCCGATCACCCCTTCACGCTTGAGGGGAACCTGCTGATGATCGATCACGGCATGGGGCTGAACACCGCGTTCCTCCACCTGTCCAAGATCACCGTTCGCCTTGGCGAACGGTTGAAGCGGGGGCAGCCGGTCGGGTTGGTCGGGATGACCGGCCGGGCCTCCGGGCCGCATCTCCACTGGGGGATGAAGTGGCGCGAATCCCGCATCGACCCGCTGCTCGTCGCGGGGCCGATGCCGGTCGCGCAATAGCGCTCCAGACCTTCGCAGTCGCAGCACAGTATCACAGGATACTGGCCATTTGCTGCCGAAACGCGTCGATTATGTGTCTTTTCGGATACAGATCTGGCGAAAGCAGCGCAGCGAATATGAATGGCACCTTTACAGTCGCCAACCCCGTGTCCCATCACGACGGCATGTCTCTTGGGGCCGTATTGCGTGCGGTCGATGGGGGCTTGGCAACCGCCCTACCGGATCGCGAAACGCGAACGGAGGGGCCAAGCGAGGGAAAAATTACGTGATTCACAATACTTTACTCGCGCAGAAACTGCGCCTTCTCGCCACGGTCGCGCCGATGTCGCTCGCGCTCGTGGCGTCGCCCGCCTTCGCGCAGGCGACCGCGCCGAACACCGACACGACCACGACGACCGCCGAGGAAGAGCCCGAAGCCATCGTCGTGACCGGCTCGCGCATCCGCCAGCCCAACGCCGATTCGCCGGTTCCGATCACGACCATCACCGGGGAGCAGATCTTCCAGACTGGCCGTATCTCCGTCGGCGACGTGCTGAACCAGATGCCGCAGCTCCGCTCCTCCCTGGGTTCGCAGAATTCGACGTCTGGCCTGGGTGTGCGCGGCCTCAACTTCCTCGACCTGCGCGGCCTTGGCCGCTCGCGCACGCTGGTGCTGATCAACGGCCGCCGTCAGGTGACTGCCGACATCATCAACAACGGCAACGCGGTTGACATCAACACCCTGCCGACCGACCTGATCGAACGGGTCGACATCGTGACCGGCGGCAACTCGTCGATCTACGGCTCCGATGCGATCGCCGGCGTGGTGAACTTCATCGTCAAGGACAATTACGACGGCTTGCAGTTGCACGCCCAGGGCGGCGTCAGCAAATACGGCGATGCCGGCAACCAGTATATCTCGCTGGTCGCAGGCAAGAATTTCGCCGAGGGTCGCGGCAACATCGCGATCAACGCCGAATTCGCGCACCAGCAGGATTATTACGCCTCGGGTCGTCCGAACCTCCGCCAGAACGACGCGTTCGTGATCGTCGATACGGATGTCGGCGCGCCGTCGGACGACGTCATCGACCGGGCCTTCTATCGCGACATCCGCAGCTCGACGATCTCGCTCGGTGGTCAGCTTGGTTTCCGTTATGGCAACGCCGGTGCACCATGCGGCACGGACGCTGTCGGGAACTCGTTCACCTGCGCCTATCTTTTCCAGCCCAATGGCAGCCTCGTCAATCAGACCGGCCTGCGTGTTGGCCTTGGCCCGAACGGCAGCTTCGTGAACGGCAACGGCATGACCGGTCGTGAAGGCAAGCTCGTGGTGCTCTCGCCGGATCTGAAGCGCTATGTCTTCAATGCCGTCGGGCATTTCGAGATATCTCCTGCGTTCGTGCCCTTCTTCGAAGCGAAATATGTCCGCACGGAAGCGTTCGGTTCGCAGAGCGGCCCGTTCTTCTCGCAGGGGCAGACGCTGCAGGACGGCATCGCGGTCGCCGGCTTCACCGATCGTTCCTACACGAACGCCGGGGGCAGCGTGAATCGCGAGGGCACACGCCTCGACAACCCGTATCTGGGGTCTGCGGCGCAAGCGACTATCAGGCAGCAGTTGATTGCGGCAATCAATTCGGGGGTCAATCCCAACACCGGTGCAGCTTTCAAGACGTCGCTGAATACGACTGCGGGCGCCGCAGCCGATCAGGCAGCCGCGCTCGCGCAGGTTCAGGCGGGCACCTACCGCTTTTCGCTTCGTCGCAACTGGGTCGATCTGGGCACGCGCGACGAGCGGATCAAGCGTGAGACCTTCCGCGCGGTCGTTGGTGTCCGGGGTGACTTCAATACCGACTGGAACTACGAAATCTCGGCCAACTATGGCGAGCACAAAGAAGACAACGTCATCACCGGAAACATCAATCGTCAGCGGTTCCTGCTGGCGATGGACACCACCCGGAATAGCGCGGGGCAGATCGTTTGCCGCTCGCAGGTCGATGCCGCCTATGCCGGGAGGGATCGTGCCGGAAACCCGGCGCAGTTGGCCAAGGACGTCGCCGCCTGCGTTCCGCTGAATCCGTTCGGCGAGGGAAGCGTCAGCGATGCCGCCAAGGCCTATCTGCTCATGCCGACCACGGCGAGCGGCAAGGCGACCCAGCTCGTCGTCAGCGGCTTCGTGTCGGGTAACCTGGGGCAATTGTTCCAGCTGCCTGGCGGCCCGGTCGGTTTCTCGGTCGGTGGCGAATATCGCCGGGAGACGATGCGCTACGATCTGGATCCGATGACCCAGGCGGGCTACGCTTTCTACAACGCGATCCCGTCCTTCAGGGCTCCTTCCTTCGAGGTGAAGGAAGCTTTCGGCGAGGTCTCGATCCCGCTGGTCAAGGACGTCTTCCTGCTGAAGGAACTGACGGTCAATGGTTCGGCTCGCGTGGCTGACTATAAGGGAAGCGTGGGAACCGTGTTCGCCTATAGCGGCGACGTGACGTGGCGGCCGGTCAGCGACCTTCTGCTGCGTGGCTCCTATTCCAAGTCGGTGCGCTCGCCGTACCTCGGGGATCTCTACACGCTTCCGGGGCAGAACTTCACGCCTGCGCCCAATGATCCCTGCTCGGCGCGCAACATCGGCACGGGCTCCTCTACCCGCGCCGCCAACTGCGCGGCTGCCGGCATTCCGACCAGCTATGACTTTGTCTTCAACCAGTCATTGGAGATCGTCAGCGGCGGCAACCCGAATCTGAAGGCGGAAAAGTCCACGTCCTGGACCTTGGGTGGCGTCTATCAGCCGAGCTTTGCTCGCGGTCTGACCGTATCGGTTGATTATTACGACATCACCGTCAATGACGTGATCACCTCGACAACGGTGCAGAATGCGCTGAACGCCTGCTATGATGCACCGTCGCTGGCCAATCAGTTCTGCGCCCTGTTCAAGCGTGACGATGCGACCGGCAGCATTTCGGGTACGCCGTTCCGGATCCTCAACGGCACCTTCAGGGACAGCCCCCAGAACTACGCCAAGCTGAAGGCTCGGGGTATCGATACGCAGATCGGTTTCAACCGCGACTTCGGTTTCGTGAAGGCAAGCGTGAAGGGCGTATGGACCCATGTCATCCAGCGTGACGAGTTCACCGATCCGTCGCGCCCCACCTTCAAGAATGTGCTGACCGATGAATTGAGCTATCCTTCGGACTCTTTCAACATCAGCACCGACCTGAAGTTCGGCAAGTTCACCATCGGGCACACGCTGCGCTGGCTGGACGGAATGTATCTCAACACGTGGGAAGACTATAACGCGGTCAACGGCCAGCCGCCGCAGAACCCGGATTACGCGCCGATCAAGAAGTATCCTGCGATCACCTACAATGACATCCGCGCGAGCTATGACGTGACCGAGAAGTTCAACTTCTACGGCGGCGTCACCAATATCGGCGACGTCAACCCGCCGTACGGCCTCACCGGTGTCGGTGCCGGTTCGGGCGTCTACGACAACCGTGGTCGCTTCTTCTACATGGGCGCAACCGCCAAGTTCTGATCGATCCCAGAACATTGAAGGGCCGGAGGAGTCATCCTCCGGCCCTTTTTTTTTGGTGGTCAATTCCGGTAGGAAGGAACGATGTCGGAACCCCCCGTGGCCCTCGCCAACAAACTGGTCGCATCGGGCGCGATCGCTGACGGGATCGCGTTGCTGACCCGGGCCGCCGATGCGGGCGACGTCGATGCCCTGATGCAACTCGCCGTATGGCATCTGGTGGGAGAGCCGGTCTCGCGGGACCTCGTCACGGCCCGTGCGTTGCTGCGCAGGGCCGTTGCGATCGGTCATGTCGATGCGGCGCTGATGGAGGTGGCGTTGACCGCCAATGGCAGCGGGGGCTTGCCGGACTGGGCTGCCGCCTTGAAACTTCTGCGTGCCGCCGCCCTGGCCGATCCGATGGCCGGGGGGCAGTTGAAGCTGCTCGACGCTATGAAGATCGGCGCGGACGGCCATCCCCTGGTCTTGCCCGAACGTGAAATGCTCGGTGTCGATTCCGGCATCATGCGTTTTCCGAGGCTGTTCACACCGGAGGAATGTGCCCATGTCGCGACTGTCGCGGCCGATCTGCTTGAACCAGCCCGTGTGATCGATTCACGCACCGGCCGCTGGATCGCTCACCCCGTCAGGATGGCGGAGGATGCAGCGGTCGGCCCGACGCGTGAGGATCTGGTGGTGCAGGCGCTGAACAGGCGCATCGCCGCGGCGAGCGGCACCGAGACCGGCCAGGGTGAATCCCTGGCGGTCCTGCGCTATCGCCCCGGGCAGCAATTCAGGCTGCATTCGGATATCCTGCCCAATACCCGGAACCAGCGCGTCGCGACGGTCCTCGTCTATCTCAATGACGGATTTGAAGGCGGGCGGACGACGTTTCCGGCGTACCGGCTGGACATCACGCCCCGGGCCGGTGATGCGATCGTGTTCAGGAACGTCGACTCGAACGGGGCGCCCGATCCCTCGAAGCGCCACAGCGGCGAACCGGTAATCCGCGGCACCAAATGGCTGGCAACCCGCTGGATACGGGCCCGCGCTTTCTCACCCTGGGATGGCCCGGAAGCCTGACGCCAGTCAGATTGGCGCGATACGTCGATCCGGGAGCGGAGCCTTTACCGGCGGGCGGGGTGTTCCTCCGCTGCCCGTCTTCACATGACGCGCTTCACCCGAACGCCCGGGGCTCCTCCGACGCGCATCATGAAGCTGCCCAGGCTCGCACGCCGCACGACAACGTCCAGCCCAGGCTTCGGTTCGCGGATGAACGGTTTGGTATCGATCTGTCGCCACATCGATCCGTCAGCCAGTCCGACGATCCATCCGTCGGTTCCGTCCCGTGCGGAAGTGATTCTGGATTCGATCTGCCCAACATCTTCATTGTCGTTGCCGGCAAATAGCTTGAAGCTCGGTAATGTCAGGCCGAACAAGGAGCGTTTCGCGCCACGTATCTGTTCCTTGTCGATGATTACGACGTTCTTCGCAGCTTCCGCGTCGGCGAGAGCTGCCACTTCGCGATCATAACATGCGAGACGGGCGCCGGTATCGGTTATCGCACGACAATCGATCAGATGCTGAAATACCGGTGCGCGCGCAGGCGCCGGCTCGTCCCGCGCGATGGCCGGATACGCCGCCAATAAAGCGGTCAGGAAAGCGGTTGCGAACTTGATGCTTTTCATAATGGTTACAATTTCATCATTGTTGCAATGGCGCAACAGTAAAAGGCAATTTTCACAACTGCCGCACAAGCCGTTTACAGCGCAAGTCCCCACAGGCACTGACTAATACATCGTCGGGAGTGGGCTCCGGGCCTCTCCACGACATCAATCCGCGCGGTCACCGCGCGGCAAGAAAGGAAACGGGGAAGTGAGCAAACTAGCAAAGATATCGATGCTCAAGGCTGGCACAGCGCCAATCGTTCTTGGGCTCGCGCTGCTGTCGGCCCAGGCCAACGCTCAGACCGCCGATGCGGCGCAAGCGAGCACGCTGCCTGCCGATCAGCCCGCCGCGGCTCCAGGCGGCGACATCGTCGTCACCGGATCTCGCATCCCGCAGATCAATCTTGAATCGGTTAGCCCGATCACTGTCGTGACAGCGCAGGACATCAAGCTTCAGGGGACGACGCGAGTCGAGGACCTGATGAACTCGCTCCCGTCGGTGTTCGCCAGCCAGAATTCGACCCGGGCCAATGGCGCCGACGGTACCGCGACGGTCGATCTTCGCGGTCTCGGCACCACGCGTACGCTCTCTCTCGTCAACGGTCGTCGTCTGCTGCCGGGCGATCCGAGCCCGACCAGCGGTTCGGCCGCCGACATCAACATCATTCCTGCCTCGGTCCTGAAGCGCGTCGAAGTGCTGACCGGCGGTGCATCGTCGACCTATGGCGCTGACGCCGTCGCCGGCGTCGTCAACTTCATCATCGACACCGACTTCACCGGCATCAAGCTGGATGGCCAGTACAGCCTTTTCCAGCACGACAATCGCGACAAGTTCCTGACGCCGCTGCTTGATGCGCGCGCGGGCGCGGGGCTCCCGGGCTACGGCTATCCCAAGGGCAGCGTCGCCGACGGCGGCGCCGTTGACGCGACGCTGACGATCGGCTCGGGCTTCGATGACAATCGCGGCCATGCCGTCGCCTATTTCGGCTATCGCAAGGTCAACGCGATTTTGCAGGCCAATCGCGACTACAGCGCCTGCGTGCTTCAGAACACACGTGCAGGCGTTCCGCAGTGCGGCGGCTCCGCGACCTCGGACAACGGCAACGTCTTCCTGTTCAACAACGCAGTCACCGTCGGCACCTCGACTGCCTTTACCTTCCGGCCGGGCGGCGGCTTCGTCAACGGCACGTCGCTCTACAACTTCGCGCCGACCAACTATTATCAGCGCCCTGACGAGCGTTACACTGCCGGCCTGTTCGCGAACTACGAGATCAACGATTCGATCAAGCCGTATCTCGAGTTCATGTTCATGGACGATCGCACCGTGGCACAGATCGCGCCGTCGGGCGATTTCGGCAACACGCTGACCATGAACTGCGACAACCCGCTGATGTCCGCGACGCAGCGCGCCGTGGTTTGCTCCCCGGAGAACCTCATCAACGGCTATCTCGGCAACTTCCCGACCGCCCAGGGAGCGCCGTATAATCCCAATCCGAACGCGCCCCCGATCAACTTCGTCGACTCGCAGGGCCGGGTCTACAATCAGGGCTTCTTCCAGCTGCTGCGCCGCAACGTCGAGGGCGGTCCGCGCCAGTCCGATCTGCAGCACACCAACTTCCGCGCGGTGATCGGTACCAAGGGCTCCCTGGGCAGCGCCTGGTCCTATGACACCTATTATCAATATGGCCGCTCGAACTATTCGCAGGTCTATTCGAACGAGTTCTCCGTCGCGCGGCTCAACCGGGCGCTGAACGTCGTCACCGACAACCGCGCGGGCAGCTCGACCTTCGGCCAGCCGGTCTGCCGCTCGGTCATCGATGGCAGCGATCCCAACTGCGTGCCCTACAACGTCTTCGGCGGCGCCGGCGCGGCGAGCCCGGCATCGGTTGCCTATCTCTCGGCAACCGGCTTCCAGAAGGGGCAGACCTCGGAGCAGATCGCCAGCGCTTCGCTTACCGGCGCACTGGGCCAGTATGGCGTCAAGAGCCCCTGGGCCGATGACGGCGTGGCGATCAACCTCGGTGTCGAATGGCGCAAGGAATCGCTCGAGCTGCAGACCGACAATGCCTTCCAGACGGGCGACCTGACGGGCCAGGGTGGCAAGACGCTGCCGCTGTCGGGCAATTTCAGGGTGCTGGAGTTCTTCGGTGAGACCCAGGTTCCGATCGTCCATGACGGTTTCATCAAGGATCTGTCGCTGAACGCCGGCTACCGCCGTTCGTCCTACAAGACGAGCGCAAACAAGAGCTATGATACCGACACCTGGAAGGTCGGGCTCGAATTCGCGCCGATCCGCGATATCCGCTTCCGCGGCACCTATAACCGCGCGGCGCGCGCGCCCAACATCCAGGAACTGTTCGCGACGCCGACCGTCGGTCTCGTCGGCAGCAGCGATCCCTGCGCCAAGTCGATCACGGCCACCGACTATGGCTGTATCGCACAGGGCTTCACCGTCGGCACCGGCACGGCCAGCAACCCGGCAGGCCAGTATAACGGCCTGATCGGCGGCAATCCCAACCTGAGGCCGGAAATCGCGACCACCAAGACGATCGGTGTCGTGATCCAGCCGAGCTTCCTGAAGCGCTTCTCGCTGACGGTCGATTACTTCGACATCAAGATCAAGGACACCATCAGCGCGACCAGCCAGGATGCGGTTCTCAAGGATTGCGTCGCCAATGCGACGGCGACCTTCACGCCGATTTCGTGCGGACTCGTCCATCGCGACGCGGCGCGGTCGCTGTGGTTGACGCCCAATGGTTACGTCAACGACATCCCGAGCAATATCGGGAGCACCCAGACCAAGGGTATCGAGGTCAGCTCTGCCTTCGCGCAGAGTCTCGGCAGCATCGGTAACCTCAACCTGAGCATGACGGGCACCTATCTCGACAGCTATCGGACCGACAATGGCATCACGCAGCCCTATGACTGCGCCGGCTATTATGGTCCGACCTGCAGCGCGGGCGGCACGACGAACAGCGGCGCCCCGCTTCCGAAATGGCGTCACAAGGCGCGTGCAACCTTGCAGACTCCGATGGGAATCGGTTTCTCGCTGCAGTGGCGCTACATCGGTCCGGTCCAGGCCGAGACGCTCCAGAAGAACAACCAGTCGCTCAACGGCGCGTACAACTATGATCCGGGGCTTCACATCAAGGCGTACAATTATTTCGACCTGGCGGCGTCGTTCAGCGTTGGTGACAATTACAACTTCCGCCTGGGCATGAACAACGTCTTCGACAAGCAGCCGCCCTACGTCACGTCGGGCAATGGCGGTCGCGATGGTTCGAACCTGTGCCCGTCGGGACCCTGCAGCGGCAACACCTATCCCGGCACCTATGATGCGCTGGGCCGCTACCTCTATGCAGCGGTATCTCTGACCTTCTGATCCTTCGATTTAAGGATCGTTCATTCTGGGGCGGCGATCTTCGGGTCGGCCGCCCCTTTTTTTATCCCGGCGTTGCTTCGGGATTGCATTGGCGGGGCGGGGCGGTCCAGACTGATATGGTGGCAAGCGTTCCCATGCTAGATTCCGACACGGCCGAGACCCTCCGGCAGGCAATCGACGCCGCCCGGACGGGCGATGTCCCGCGCGCGCGGTCGCTTGCCGAGGCGGCCTTGTTGCGTGGGGGCGATCTGGTTGCCCTCAATGCCTTTCTCGGCATGTTGCGGAGCCGCGCGGGCGACGCGGCGGGGGCGATCACGTATCTGCGGGCGGCTCATCGCCATCGGCCGGGCGACGCCACCATCGCGTGCAATCTCATCGCGGCATTGATCGAAACGGGTGACCAGGCAGGTGCCCTCGACATTGCCGGCCGCGATCTTGCTTTCGCTGATCCGTCGCTGCGGGTCGCTCGCTACCGGGGTTTCCTCGCCCAGTCGCTCGAGCAATTCGAGGGGTCGGTCGAGGCCTATGATCATGTCGTGGCACGCGCGCCGAACGATTTCGAGAGCTGGAACAATCTCGGCAATGCCCGGTCGGGGCTTGAGGACTATCCCGGCGCCGTCGCGGCGTTGAAACGCGCCGTCGAGCTTGATCCGCGTGCGGCACCGACCCGGCTCAACCTTGCCCTTGCACTCCGCTCGGCCGGAGAGGCGGCGGAGGCGGAAGCTGTCCTGCGCAGGGCTGCCGGGGATTTCCCGCAGGATGATCGCGCGCTGAACGAACTCTACCTCCAGCTGCGACTGGATGGACGATATGACGATGCGCTCCCGGTCATCGAAGAGGCGGTCTCGCGCAATCCGGAGAATGGCGACCTGCAGCTCAAGCTCGGCGTCGAATGCGGGCTGGCGCGCCGGACCGAGGATGCATTGCGTGCCTTCAGCAAGGCCATCGCGCTCGATCCGACGCTGGTGGACGCCTATCTGGGGCTCGCGATCCAGTATGAGCACACCAACCGCGAGGAGGGGTTTGCGCCGCTGATCGCGCTGGCGACGGAGAATGGGATTGGCGAGGGGCCGCTGGCGTTCCTGCGCGCGCTTGAGCATCGCCGGGCGCAACGGTTCGAGGAAGCGCTTGCCTGTCTCGCGCTGGTTCCGCCGGATATCGAGCCCGAGCGTACGGTGCATCTTCGCGCGATGCTTCTCGATCGCCTCGGCCGGATCGACGAGGCCTTCGATGCCTTCCGGCAATTCACCCAGCTGCTCCAGGAGGGGCCGACCGATCCCGTACGCCGCGGGGCCGCGCTGCGCGACGAATTGCGCGGGGAGCTTGAATTGCTCGCGCCGGGCTGGCCCGCTACCTGGTCGACGGCGCGGCCGGTTGCCGATGGCCCCGATCCGGTGTTCCTGGTGGGGTTCCCCCGATCGGGGACCACGCTGCTCGATACGATCCTGATGGGCCACCCCGGAACGGTGGTGACTGAGGAACAGCCGCCCTTGAATCTGGTCGACAAGGCGATCGGCGGTCTTGCTGCGATCCCCACGCTCGACGAGGCGGCGATCGTGCGCGCGCGGGCGCATTATTATGAGGAGATGGCGAAGGTCGGCACGGTCCCGAATGGTCGGCTGCTCATCGATAAATCGCCGCTGTTCCTCTACAAGGTACCGTTGATCCAGCGCCTGTTCCCCAAGGCGCGTTTCATCCTGGCCCTGCGCCATCCCTGCGATGTGCTGCTCAGCTGCTTCATGAGCAGTTTCCAGCTCAACAACGCGATGGCCAATTTCCTGCGCCTGGAGGATGCGGCCGATTTCTACGATCTGGTATTCAGGCATTGGGAACGGTCGCGGGAACTGTTCCCGGTACAGATGCATACGATCGTCTACGAACGGCTGGTCGACAATGTCGAAGCGGAAGTTCGTCCTCTGTTCGATTTCCTGGGGCTCGACTGGCATGAGGATGCGCTGGACCACCGCCGCACGGCGCTGTCCCGGGGCCTGATCACCACCGCGAGCTACTCGCAGGTCATCGAGCCGATCTACAAGCGCGCATCGGGTCGCTGGGAGCGGTACCGGCGACATCTGGAGCCGATCCTGCCGACGCTCGAACCCTGGGTCGCGAAATTCGGCTATTCGCTTTGACGGCGGATGTGGGATCACTGCTCGCCGAAGCGGATCGCGCTTCGGCGTCGCAGGATTTTACGCGAGCACAGGCGCTGCTCCGGGATGCGGCGGGGATTGAACCGCAGGATCTTTCCATCCTCCTGAAACTCGCAGGGGTGAGCCGGGCTGCGGGCCAGCCGCGCGTGGCGCTCGACGCCGTGCACCGCGCGCTCGCCGTCTCCCCGCTGGACTTCACCGCGCTGCTGATGCGGGCAACGCTGCTGGACCGCCTGGGTGACGAGACGGCGGGAGAGGCGTGGGGTCACGCGCTTGCCCAGAGACCGCAGGCCGCGCCGCCGCCGCAGATCGCGGTGGTGCTCGAACAGGGCGAGCGCCGATATGCCGAATGGCTCGATCGGCGGGAAGCCAGGCTGAAGGCTGGCATGGCGCTGGTGGAGCAGCGCGCCGATGAAGAAGAGCGTGCGCGTATTGCGCGCTTCCGGAACAATGCATTGCGCCGGACGCGCCCTTATCACAGCGAGCCCACCCATTTTCACTTTCCGGGCCTGGTGGAGCGGGAATTCCATCCGCGGCGCCATTTCGACTGGCTCGATGCGCTTGAGGCGGCGACCGACATAATTCAGGAGGAATTCGAGACGGTGATGGGGGCCGAGCGGGCCGAGCTCGTTCCCTATATCCAATATGCCGACCATCTCCCGCTTCGCCAGTGGCAGCCGCTCAACCATAATGCCGACTGGACGGCGATTCATCTGTGGCAGAACGGACGGCAAATCGAGGCCAACGCCCGCTATTGCCCCCGCACGCTCGATCTCCTCTCCCGGCTGCCGCAGCCGGCGATCCCCGGGGCTTCTCCCAACGCGATGTTTTCCCTGCTTGCGCCCGACACCGTCATTCCCCCGCATGTCGGCGTCAGCAACGGCCGGCTCGTATGCCATCTCCCGCTGGTGGTTCCGGAGGGCTGCTGGTTCCGGGTCGGCGCTGAAACGCGTTTCTGGCGCCGGGGAGAAGCCTTTGTGTTCGACGATACGATCGAGCATGAGGCAGCGAATCCGAGCGACCAGCTCCGCGTCGTCCTTATCTTCGATATCTGGCATCCGGATCTGACCGCGATCGAGCGCGAGGCGGTCGCGGCGCTCATCGCAGCAGACGGTACCGCGGCAAGCGGCCTGTGACCTTTTCGTCCCGGCTCGCTGCGGCTCGGCTGGGACAGGCGGACGCGGGCAGCCTCGCCGAACTGGCGGAACTCGCGCTCGATGAGGGTGAGGAAGAACAGGCGCTTCCCCTGCTGACTCGCGCGGCGGCGCAAGGGGCCAATGCGCAATTGTGGCAATGGACCGGATTGCTCCAGCGGGCGCTGGACGAGCATGTGGCCGCATCACGATCCTTCGCGCAGGCCGCACGCCTCGCGCCGGCCGTTGCGAGCATCGCCCATGGCCGAGCCCATGTGGCCCTTGAAGCTGGTCTGGATTCAGTCGCACTGTTCGAGCAGGCGCGTCGGCTCGCGCCGGCGAACGGGGAGATTCTGCTCGGGCTGGCCGCCGCGCGCCTGGCGGCGGGTCGTGGGGAACAGGCGGCGGCCGAGCTCCAGGCGATTCTGGATCGAGAGCCGAGATGGATTCACGGTCACCTGCAATTGGGCCAGATTCAATCGATGCTCGGGCGACCCGAAAGGGCGACTCATTCTCTCGATCAGGCACTCAAACGCCTCCCGGGCGAAGGAGCGTTGTGGCAGGGCCTGTTCGATCTTCTTGTACGCAGCGAGAATTATACCGGCCTGCGAGAGGCGCTGCAGCGAGCCGGGAAAGCAGGGCATGGGCAGGACGCCCGCGCCGAATATGAGGCGATCGCGGCCGTGGAACTAGGGGAAGACGATACCGCCACCGTCCTGTTCGACAGCGTTCCCGCCTCCGCCCGGCCGCGCCTTGCGCTCTGGCGGGTCCGCCATCTGCTGAGAAGCGGCAGGGCAGCGGATGCTGTCACGCTCATCGATCGCGAACTGGCGACGGATCGTGCCGTGGCCATGTGGCCCTATGCCGCCGCCGCCTGGCGGCTGACGGACGATCCCCGCAGCGCATGGCTGGAGGATTCGCCGGACCTCGTCGCGGTGGTGGATCTCGGCCCGGCGTTGCCGGCGCTGGAGAGGCTGGCCGATCGTCTGCGCTCGCTCCACGTGGCGAAAGGACAATATCTGGATCAGTCGGTCCGTGGCGGGACTCAAACCGACGGTCCGCTTCTCAGTCGCATCGACCCGGAGATCCGGGCCATGCGCGCGGCGATCGAGCAAGCCGTCGCGCGCTATGTCGCCCAGCTCCCGCGGCCGGATGCCGGGCATCCGCTCCTTGGTGCACGGCGCGACCGTCGAATCCGTTTCACCGGCAGCTGGTCGGTTCGGCTTCACGACGGCGGATTCCATGCCAACCACGTTCATCCCCAAGGCTGGATCAGCTCGGCACTGTATATCGCGCTTCCCTCGCGCGGGCCGGATGAGCATGTGCACGCCGGCTGGCTGGCATTGGGCGAACCTCAGGCAGCGTTGAAGCTTGATCTGGCGCCGAGTCTGCTGATCGAGCCGAAGGCGGGCAGGCTGGTGCTGTTCCCCTCATGGATGTGGCACGGGACGCGGCCCTTTGCCGAGGGGGAGAGGCTGACGGTCGCGTTCGATGTCGCGCCGCCGCGCTGAAACCTTTCGATTGTCGCGCAGAAATATATGGCCATTCCGGACGGTCTGAGGCAGATTTCAGGCCTGATCAACGTCCCGAGAGAATCGCTTATGAATCCCGTCTTCCGAGTTGCCTTGCTGGCGGCGGTCGCCAGCCTCATGCCGGCACCGCTGGCTGCAGAACAGAAGAACGATGCAGGCGCGGCGTCGAAGAAGCGCGATCCGAACCAGATGGTCTGCGAGAACCAGGAGGTTCTGGGCAGCCGGTTGGCGGTCAAGAAGATCTGCATGACGCGAAGCCAATGGGCGGAGCAGCGCCGCGTCGATCGGGAGACAGTCCAACAGTCGCAGGTCAGCGGCTGCGGGAGGAAGGTTGGTTGCTGATCCGACCATCGGCTTCCGGGGGGCGAAGCACGATAAAGGATACCTGATAGGCGTGCAGGGGCATGATTCGACTGGAACGGATCATGCCCCTGATTTTCTTCTGATGGTCGCGATGGGCCAAGACCGCCCCTAGCCGACCTGCAACTCCAGCTTCCCGTCGCCTTCATCGACTCTCACGGTCGATCCGTCTTTCACGTCGCCCCGCAGGATCAGGTCGGCAAGCGGATCCTGCAGGTAGCGCTGCACCGCGCGCTTCAGCGGCCGTGCGCCATAGACCGGGTCATAGCCGACCCGGCCGAGCCACGCGCGGGCGCCGCTGGTAAGGTCGAGCGTCACCTTGCGGTCGGCCAGCAGCTTCTGGACGCGCGCCACCTGGATATCGACGATCGGCGCCATCTCGCTCTGGCCGAGCCGGTGGAACAGGATGACCTCGTCAAGCCGGTTGAGAAATTCGGGGCGGAAATGACCGCGCACAATCTCCATCACCTGGGGCTCGACCGAGGATACGTCCTCGCCATCGGGCAGGCTCGACAGATACTGGCTGCCCAGGTTCGAGGTCAGGATGATCAGCGTGTTGGAGAAATCGACCGTGCGGCCCTGGCCGTCGGTCAGCCGGCCGTCGTCAAGCACCTGGAGCAGCACGTTGAACACATCACCATGCGCCTTCTCGACCTCGTCGAACAGCACGACCTGATAGGGCCGGCGCCGCACCGCCTCGGTCAGCACGCCGCCTTCCTCATAGCCGACATAGCCGGGAGGGGCGCCGATCAGCCGGGCGACCGCATGCTTCTCCATGAACTCGCTCATGTCGATGCGGACCATCGCCGACGGATCGTCGAACAGGAATTCGGCGAGCGCCTTGGTCAGCTCGGTCTTGCCGACGCCCGTCGGCCCGAGGAACAGGAAGGAGCCGAGCGGGCGGTTGGGTTCCTGCAGGCCGGCACGCGCGCGGCGCACCGCGGTCGAGACGGCGCGGACCGCCTGGCTCTGCCCGATCACCCTCTTGCCCAGCGCTTCTTCCATGCCCAGCAGCTTGGCGCGCTCGCCTTCAAGCATCCGGTCGACTGGAATGCCGGTCCAGCGGCTGACCACGGCGGCGATGTCGTCGGCGGTCACTTCCTCGCGCAGCATCGCGCCCTTGGTGGTCGCCTGCGCGTCGTCGAGCTGCCGCGTAAGCTGCGGGATCGTGCCGTAGGATAGCTCGCCCGCCCTGGCGAGATCGCCAGCGCGTTGCGCCTGGTCGAGTTCGAGCCGCGCTGCGTCGAGCTGTTCCTTCAGCTTCGCCTCGGCGTTGATCTTGTCCTTCTCGCCCTGCCAGCGGGTGGTCAGCTCGGCCGATTGCTGTTCGAGATTGGCGAGCTCGCCCTCAAGGGTCGTCAGCCGGTCGCGGGAGGCTGCGTCGCTCTCCTTCTTCAGCGCCTCGCGCTCGATCTTGAGCTGGATGATCCGCCGGTCGAGCGTCTCGATCTCCTCCGGCTTGGACTCCACCTCCATGCGGATCCGGCTGGCTGCCTCGTCCATCAGGTCGATCGCCTTGTCGGGCAGGAAACGGTCGGTGATGTAGCGGTTCGACAGGGTCGACGCGGCGACGATCGCCGCATCGGTGATGCGCACGCCGTGATGCAGCTCGTACTTCTCCTTCAGCCCGCGCAGGATCGAGATGGTATCCTCGACCGTCGGCTCGCCGACGAAGACAGGCTGGAAGCGCCGCTGGAGCGCCGCGTCCTTCTCGACATATTTGCGATATTCGTCGAGCGTGGTCGCGCCGACGCAGTGGAGTTCGCCGCGCGCCAGCGCCGGCTTGATCATGTTGGAGGCGTCCATCGCGCCGTCGGTCTTTCCGGCGCCGATCAGCGTGTGCATCTCGTCGATGAACAGGATGATGTCGCCCTCGCCGGCGCGCACTTCGTCGAGCACGCCCTTGAGCCGCTCCTCGAATTCGCCGCGATATTTGGCACCGGCGATCATGCTGCCGATGTCGAGCGACATCAGCTTCCGGTCCTTCAGCGTATCGGGCACGTCGCCATTGGCGATGCGCAGCGCGAGCCCTTCGGCGATGGCGGTCTTGCCGACGCCGGGCTCGCCGATCAGCACCGGGTTGTTCTTGGTGCGACGGGCGAGGATCTGGATGGTGCGGCGGATCTCCTCGTCGCGGCCGATCACCGGATCGAGCTTGCCGTCGCGCGCCGCCTGGGTCAGGTCGCGGGCGAATTTCTTGAGCGCATCGAACCGGCTCTCGGCCCCGGCACTGTCGGCGGTGCGGCCAGCGCGGATCTGGTTGATCGCCGCGTTGAGCGCATCGGCCTTCACCCCCGCGGCAGCCAGCGCCTTGCCGGCGGCGGTGGTCGTGGAAAGCGCCAGCGCGAGCAGCAGCCGTTCGACCGTGACGAAGCTGTCGCCGCCCTTGGCCGCGACCTGCTCGGCCTGGTCGAGCACGCGTACCGCGTCATTGTCCAGCCCCGGCGTCTGCTGGGCGCCGCCGCCCGAGACGGCGGGAATCCTTGCCAGCGCCGCGTCGGTTTCGGCCACGGCGCGTTTCGCGTCGCCGCCCGCGGCCGTGATCAGTCCCGCGGCCATGCCCTGCTCGTCCTCGAGCAGCGCCTTCAGGATATGGTCGGGCGAGATGCGCTGATGGCTCATCCTGATCGCCACCGTCTGCGCCGATTGCAGGAAGCCCTTCGCGCGATCGGTGAATTTTTCCAGGTTCATTGTCGTCCCTCCAGGTCTCGCCCGAATATGGTGTTGTATATATGCAACACAAGCCTCTCCAGCAGGACTTTTTCGCCCTCGTTTCAGAGGGGCCGGAAGGTGTCACATTCCTGTCTTGCCAGTCACGCACGAACGACATGTTCCTCCCATAATTGTGCAACGCACAACGCCTAGGCGCGACGAGGGCGCCAGGGAGTGGGGCGCCCCGGACTTAACGCCCAAAAGGGGAAATCGACATGCGTCATCTTCACGCCTGGCTGCTGGCTGGCACTGCCTTGTGCTCGCCATTCGCTGCGAACGCTGCCGTCACCACCGACAAGCCAGCCGCCGCAGGCGATGCGGCTGCCGCCGATACCACGCCCGATTCAGCCGCGCCGGACGAAGCGCCCGCTGCAGATGCCCCCTCCGCCGATATCATCGTGATCGGCCGTGGCGAGACGCGCCAGGTCCAGCGCATCAGCCAGGTCGATATCGAGCGGCTGGCCGCGGGCACCAGCCCGCTCAAGGCGATCGAGAAGCTGCCCAGCGTGAATTTCCAGTCGGCCGACGCCTTTGGCGCCTATGAATGGTCGGAGCGCGTTTCGATCCGCAGCTTCAACCAGAACCAGATCGGCTTCACGCTCGACGGCATCCCGCTCGGCGACGGCAGCTATGGCAACACCAACGGCCTGCACGTCAGCCGCGCGATCTCGTCGGAGAATATCGGCCAGACGATCGTGTCGCAGGGCGCAGGATCGATCGGTACCCAGGCGACCAACAATCTCGGCGGTACCATCGAGTTCTTCTCGAGCGATCCCAAACCCACTTTCGGCATGACGCTGAACGGCACCTATGGCAGCCAGAACACGGTGCGCGCCTTCGGCCGCCTGGACACCGGCGTGCTCGGTGAAAACGGGCCGAGCGCCTATGTCTCCTACGGCTATCTCGATACCGAGAAGTGGAAGGGCTTCGGCTCGCAGCGCCAGCACCAGGTCAATGCGAAGTTCGTCGCACCGATCGCCGATGTCCGCCTCGTCGGCACGTTCGATTTCTCGGATCGCCGCGAGAACGACTATCAGGATCTGTCGCTCGACATGATCCGCCGTCTCGGGCTGAACAACGACAATATCTCGAACAATTATCCGCTCGCGGTCGCGATCGCCGATGTGCTTGCCTATAACGGCGCGCACCCGACGGCACCGCTGCCTTATCCGGCGCCCTACGCCACCGCCGACGACGTCTATTACAATGCGGCGGGTCTGCGGGTCGACTATCTCGCCTCGCTCGGCATCGAGACGGCGAAGGACGCGCCGATCCATGGTGAACTCAAGGCCTATTATCATTCGAACCATGGCCAGGGCATCTGGTTCACGCCGTACACCGCGACGCCGGGCGGCGCGCCGCTCTCGGTGCGCACGACCGAGTACGACATCCGCCGCAAGGGCGTGTTCGGCTCGATCGGCGGCAAGCTCGGCTTCAACGACATCACCGTCGGCGGCTGGTACGAGAAGAATGATTTCCGCCAGGCCCGGCGCTTCTACGGCCTCACCAGCCGCATGGCCCCGACGCGGGACTCGCTCGAATTCCAGTCCAATCCCTTCTTCACCCAGTGGGATTTCAAATACGGCACCGAGACCATCCAATATTACGTCCAGGACAAGATCGCGCTGGGCAATCTGACGATCGATTTCGGCTGGAAGGGCTTCGACGTCCGCAATTCCGCCACCCCGATCGTCTCGGGCGGCCTCGCGGCGGGCAAGATCAAGGTCACCGACTGGTTCCAGCCGCATGGTGGCTTCAACTACAAGCTCAGCGAGAGCGCCGAGCTGTTCGGCGATTTCACCCAGGTGAAGCGCGCCTTCGTCTCGTCGGCGACGACCGGCCCGTTCGCGACCACCCAGCCCGGTTTCAACGCGCTGCTCACCACCAGCAAGCTGAAGCCCGAGGAATCGAACACCTATGAACTGGGCGGCCGCTTCAAGAACCGCTGGTTCAACGGCCTGATCGCGGCTTATTATGTCGACTTCCGCAATCGCCTGCTCGGCGTGACGACCGGCGCGGGGATCGTCGGCAACCCGGTGATCCTGCAGAATGTCGGCGCGGTCCGCTCCTATGGCTTCGAGGCGGCGGGCGAGGCGAAGCTCGGCCATGGCTTCGGCGTGTTCGCATCGTACAGCTACAATGACTCGACCTATCGCGACAATGTCAGCGCCACCGTCCTGACCAAGGGCAAGACGACCGTCGACAGCCCGAAGCATCTGGCCAAGGGCGAGATCACCTATGACAAGGGCATGTTCTTCGGCCGCATCGGCGCGAACTACATGAGCAAGCGTTACTTCACCTACACCAACGACCAGTCGGTGCCTGAACAGGTGATCTTCGATGCGACCCTTGGCGCCCGCGTCACCCTGCCGGGCGAGCGCAAGGTCGAACTACAGCTCAACGCGACCAACCTGTTCGACAGGAAATATATCTCGACCATCGGGTCGAACGGCTTCGGCAACAGCGGTGACAACCAGACGCTGCTCGCGGGCGCGCCGCAGCAGTTCTTCGTCACGGTGAAGACCGGCTTCTGATCGTCGCGCCGCCGCCGCTTCCACGCTCCGCGCGGAGGCGGCGGCAATCGCGCTCGCTCCGGCCGCCGCGTACCGCTACACCACCCGCATGACATAAAGAGCGGGTGAGGGTGGATGCGGCGGATTTTCGTAAGAGGCGCGACCGGACTGGTCGCCTTGTTGATCCTGGCCGCGATCGGCCTCGCCATCTGGGAGCCGCTCACCGCGAGCGCGCCCGTGGCCCCGCCCGCCCACTCTTATGACGTGAAGATCGCGCGCGACACTTTCGGCGTGCCGCATATCTTCGGCAAGACCGATCCCGATGTCGCCTACGGCATCGCCTATGCGCATGCCGAGGATGATTTCTCGACCCTGCAGGAAGTGCTCGCGATGACGCGCGGGCGGCTCGGTGCGATGACCGGCGGCGATGGGGCGAAGACCGACTATGTGCTTCACCTGCTCGGCGCGCGCGAGACGGTCGATCGCGATTACCTGAAGCAACCGGCCGATGTGCGGGCATTGCTCGATGGCTATGCCTCCGGGTTGAACCGCTATGCCGAGAAGCATCCGGGCGAGGTGCGGCTGGCGAAGCTCTTCCCGGTCAATGGCCGGGATGTCGCGGTGGGTTTCGTGCTTCGGTCGCCCTTCTTCTTCGGGCTGGATTCAGTGCTTGGCGCACTGGCCGGTGACACGCCGTTGCCCAGGGAGAACGCCGGACCGGTGCCCGACGCGCCTGACATCACGCCGATCGGCCCGAACGGGAATGAGAACGGCTCAAACGCCTTCGTCGTCGCGCCGAAGCGCTCGGCCGACGGATTCACCCGGCTCGTCTCCAACTCGCACCAGCCCTGGCGCGGCGGCGTCGCCTGGTATGAACTGGTGGTGCATTCGCAGGCCGGCTGGAACTTCGCCGGGGCGACTTTTCCCGGCGCGCCCTATCCGCTGCTCGGGCACAACCGGACGCTCGGCTGGACCAACACGGTCAACCGGCCCGACCTGATCGATATCTACAAGCTCACGCTCAATCCGGCGGGCGATGCGTATCGCTTCGACGGTGCATGGCGCCCGCTCGAAAAGACGCGGGTCTGGCTGCATGTGAAGCTGTGGGGCCCATTCGTGCTGCCGGTGCCGAAGACGGTGCTGCGCGCGGTGCAGGGGCCGGTGGTCGAGAACGCCAGGGGCGCGTTCGCGCTTCGTTACGGCGGGGCCGACCAGTTGAGGATGGTCGAGGAATATTACCGGCTCAACCGGGCGCGCGATTTCGCCGAATGGCAGAAAGCGCTGGCCATCCAGGGGGTGCCGGCGACCAACTTCCTCTATGGCGATGCGGCGGGCAACATCGCCTATTTCTACAATGCGAGCTTCCCCAACCGGAAGCCGGGCTATGATTATGCCAAGGTGCTGCCGGGCGACACGTCGCGCGACCTCGCGGCTGGGACGGTGCCCTGGGCGCAGGTGCCGCGCAACGTGAACCCCGCCTCGGGCTTCCTGATCAACGCCAATAACACTCCCTTCCAGGCGGCGGGGACGGGTTCGGAAATGAAGCCGGCGGACTATTCCCCGCTGCTCGGGATCGAGACCGACACCACCAACCGGGCGACCCGCGCGCTGGAACTGATGGGGGCGACCCCCTCGATCAGCGACGCTGATCTCCACCGGATCAAGTTCGACACCGGCGTCAGCCGGGTGAGCTGGGCGGCGAAATGGTTCGCCGATCTGGCAGCCGTCGACCCCAAGGACGACCGGACGCTGATCGAGGCACAGGCGCTGCTGGCGAAATGGGACTGGAATTACGACGGCAAGGGGCCGGCCGATGCGATCGCTGCGCTGCTGCTGCGCGCCGGCAACAAATGGCATTATCAGCGGCGGCCCGAAGCCGATCCGCGCGAGGAACTCGGCAAGGCGGCCGCTTATCTGAAGAAATATTTCGGACGGCTCGATCCGCCACTCGGTACCGTCCTGCGTGTCCGCCAGGGCAAGGTCGACCTGCCGATGGACGGCGGCCCCGACGTGCTCCGTGCCGCCGCCCTGTGGGACGAGGCGCCTGACGGCCGGCTTGTGGTGAAGCATGGCGACAGCTTCATCATGTTCGTCGCGTGGGACAAGGCGGGCAGGGTCAGCTCGCAATCGATCCAGCCCTTCGGCGCCGCGACGACGCGGCCCGAATCGCCGCATTATGCCGATCAGGCCCCCTTGTTCGTCCGGCATGAGCTAAAGCCGGTGTGGTTCGATCCGGCGCAGCTCAAGGACCATGTCGAGCGGGTCTATCGTCCCTGAGCGGCCCCGATTGCGCGGCGCATCGGCCGCGTTATACCTGCGTAATATACGTGCTTATTCGAGGACATATCTTCCATGAACATCAAGCTGTTCGCGCTCGCGGGCGTGGCGCTGGGCGCGCTCGCGACGCCGGTCGTCGCGGCGCCGTCCCCGGCCGCTACCGCTAAGGCCGCTCCGATCAAGCCGGCCCCAGTTTCAGTCCTCGTGAAGAGCGTCGATATTCCCTATCAGGAATTCACCCTCGCCAACGGCCTGCGCGTGATCGTCCATACCGACCGGAAGGCGCCGATCGTCGCGCTGTCGGTCTGGTACAATGTCGGGTCGAAGTTCGAGCCCGCCGGCAAGACCGGCTTCGCCCATCTGTTCGAGCATCTGATGTTCAACGGCAGCGAGAACGCGCCGGGCGATTATTTCGCGCCGATGAAGGAAGTCGGCGCGACCGACCTGAACGGCACGACCTGGTTCGACCGCACCAATTATTACGAGACGGTGCCGACGCCAGCACTTGCGCGCGCGCTGTTCCTCGAAAGCGACCGGATGGGCTATCTCACCGGCGCGGTGACTCAGGGTGTGCTCGACGAGCAGCGCGGCGTCGTCCAGAACGAGAAGCGCCAGGGC
The DNA here is from genome assembly GCA_029202385.1 of Candidatus Sphingomonas phytovorans. Classification (NCBI taxonomy): domain Bacteria; kingdom Pseudomonadati; phylum Pseudomonadota; class Alphaproteobacteria; order Sphingomonadales; family Sphingomonadaceae; genus Sphingomonas; species Candidatus Sphingomonas phytovorans. The sequence continues at coordinate 3,729,484 of CP119314.1, read as the reverse complement.
GACAACCAGCCCTTCGGCCTGGTCGAATACAGCCAGCTTGCCGCGCTGTTCCCGAACGGCCACCCCTATCGCCACTCGACGATCGGCTCGATGGCCGATCTCGACGCCGCCAGCCTCGTCACGGTGAAGGACTGGTTCCACGATCATTATGCGCCGAACAATGCGATCCTGTCGCTTGCCGGCGATGTCGACCTTGCCACGGCGAAGCTGCTGGTCGAGAAATATTTCGGCGCGATCCCGCGCGGCCCGGTCAGCGTGGTGCCTGAGGTCAACGTCCCGACCCTCGCCGCCGCCAAGGCCGAGGTGATGAAAGACAGGGTTTCGACCACGCGCATCTACCGCATGTGGACGGTGCCGGGCGTCAACGACAAGGATTCGACCCTTCTCGACGTGACTGCGGGCGTGCTCGGCGGGCTTTCCAGCTCGCGGCTGGACAATGCACTGGTGCGCAAGGAAAAGATCGCGGTACGCGTCTCCGCGAGCAACCAGACCTTCGCGCAGGTCGGCCTGTTCGAGGTCTATGCCGATGTGAAGCCGGGCGTCGATCCGGCGATCGTCGCGAAGCGCCTGGACGAGATCGTGGCTGATCTGATCGCCAAGGGCCCGACCGCCGACGAGGTGCAGCGCGTGGCGACGGGCACCGTGACCCGCACGATCCAGGGCCTTGAATCGGTCGGCGGCGGCGGCGGCAAGGCGGCGACCCTGGCCGAGGGCGCGCTCTATTCGAACGATCCCGCTGCGTACAAGAAACAGCTTGCGATCATGGCGGGCGCGACGCCGGCGATCGTCAAGGCGGCGACGGCGAAGTGGCTGAGCCGGCCGGTCTATGCGCTGACCGTCGTGCCCGGTCCCCGCGAGGCCTATACCGAGGCGGCGGCGGTCGAGCCGAAGCCGTCGACCGACGTGCCGGTCAAGGGCACGCGCGGCGCGATGCCGGCCGTCGCCGCCATCTCCGACATCGATTTTCCGCCGGCGGTGCACACCAGCCTGAAGAACGGCATCGAGCTGATCTATGCGCAGCGCGGCGCTGTGCCGATCACCCAGGCGGTGATCAGCTTCGACGCTGGCGTTGCCGCCGATCCGGCGGCCAGGCTCGGCACGCAGCAGCTGACGCTCAACATGATGGACGAGGGCACCACCTCGCTCGATTCGATCGGGATCGCCGAGGCCAAGGAAAGGCTCGGCGCCGCCATCGGTGCGGGTGCGAGCGCCGATCGCACCAGCCTGACTCTGTCGGTACCCAGCCCCAATCTGGTGCCGGCGATCGACCTGTTCGCCGATATCGTACGCAACCCGGCCTTTGCGCCGGCCGAGGTCGATCGAGTCAAGAACCAGCAGCTTGCGCAGATCTCGGCCGAGCTGACCAGCCCGGGCGGCCTCGCCTCGCGCGTCATGCCGCGGCTCGTCCATGGTCCGGCCTCGCCCTATGCCAAGTCGTTCGGCAGTGGCGATCCCAAGGCGGTCGCGACACTGACCCGCGACGATCTGATCGCCTTCCAGCACGCGTGGCTCCGGCCCGACAAGGCGCGCATCTTCGTCGTCAGCGATCGGCCGCTGGCCGAGGTGAAGGCGGCGCTCGACGCCGAATTCGGCGACTGGAGCCCGACCGGTCCGGCCGGCGTGAAGGATTTCTCGGCGCCGTCGACGCCGTCCACGCCGAAGATCGTGCTGGTCGACCGGCCGGATTCGCCCCAGTCGCTGATCTATGCGGCGACCCCCACGACGCTGAAGGGCACTGACGATTTCGTGCCCCTGCTCGCCGCCAACGACACGCTCGGCGGCGGCTTCCTGTCGCGCATCAACATGGATCTGCGTGAGGACAAGCATTGGTCCTATGGCGCGAGCGGCAGTTTCCAGCGCGCCGAGTTCGCCGCCCCCTATGTCATCCAGGCACCGGTGCAGGTCGACAAGACCGGCGCCTCGATCGCCGCGCTGCGCGCCGATGTGGGGGATTTCCTGACGACCAAGGGCATCACCCCGCTCGAGTTCGACCGAACGATCGCCGGCATGATTCGCTCGCTGCCTGGCAATTTCGAAACGGCGGGTGCCGTGCTGGGCGGCATGCAGTCCAACAGCCTCTACAAGCGGCCCGACGATTATTATGCAAAACTTCCTCAGGCTTATCGCGGGCTGAAGATCGGCCAGCTTGACGCTGCGGCACGCGCGGTAATCGATCCGTCGAAGCTGATCTGGGTCGTCGTCGGCGACGCGAAGACCGTTCGACCCCAGCTTGACAGCCTCGGGTTGCCGGTTGAGGTGGTGCCGGCGGCGTCCGTCGCGGACGTGCGCTAGGGATTCAGGATCAGGAGAGAAGACATGGCTGAAGTCGACGGCACCTGGGATACGGTCGTGAAGTCGCCGCTCGGTGACCAGAAGGCAACCTTCGTCGTGAAGAGCGACGGCGGCAGCTTCACCGGCACCAACACCGGCGCGATGGGATCGGTCGAGGTGACCGGCACCGTGGACGGCAATGCGCTCCACTGGACGATGAACATCACCGTTCCGATGCCGATGACGCTTGACTGCAATGCGACGGTCGAGGGCGACACGCTGACCGGCACGGTCGGCGCCGGCGCATTCGGCAGCTTCCCGATGTCGGGCACGCGCGCCGGCTGATCGCGTCCGGCTCGTGTAACGAAGCGGCCCGCCTTCCACCCGGAAGGCGGGCCGTTTTCATTCCCGCGCCAGCCGGGTCACATGGCCCATCTTGCGGCCCGGCCGCACTGTCTTGCCATAGAGGTGCAGGCGCGCGCCCGGTTCCTCCAGGATCTCCGCCCAGCGATTGGCGTCCTCGCCGATCAGATTCTCCATCTCGACGCGCGGTGCCATCAGGCCCGTGTCGCCGAGCGGCAGGCCGCAGATCGCGCGGATATGGTTCTCGAACTGGGAGGTGACGGCGCCCTCGATCGTCCAGTGCCCGGAATTGTGCACGCGGGGCGCCATCTCGTTGAACACCGGCCCCTGGTCGGTCGCGAAGAATTCGAGCGTGAGCACGCCGACATAGCCGAGCGTGTCGGCGACACGGCCGGCGAGCGCCGCCGCCTCTGCCCAGTGCCGTGCGATCTCGGCGGGCGCGGGGAGCGAGGAGCGGGCGAGGATGCCGTCGACATGCTCGTTCCAGGGCGGCGGATAGCTGACCATCTCCCCATCGGCGCCTCGGGCGAGGATGATCGAGAATTCATGGCTGAAGGTGACGAAGCCTTCGAGGATCGCCGGACGCTCCCCGATCTCGGCCCAGGCCGCCTCCGCCTCGTCGGCGGTGCGGATACGGACCTGGCCCTTGCCGTCATAGCCGAGCCGAAGCGTCTTCAGGATCGCGGGGGCGCCGATCGCCGCCAGCGCCTGCTTCAGCTCGCCAAGGGTCGTGACCTTGCGCCACGGGGCGGTGCGGCCGCCGAGACCGTCGACGAAGCTCTTCTCGGTGGCGCGATCCTGCGCGACCTCGAGCGCGGCGGGTGCAGGGTGCACGGGCAGCCGGGTCGCGAGATAGCGGATCGGCTCGATCGCGATATTCTCGAACTCGTAGGTGACGACATCAGCCGATGCGGCAAGCTCGTCCAGGACGATGCGGCTGTGATAATCGGCGCGGGTGAAGCTCGAGGCGGTCTGCGCGGCGACGCTTTCGGCGTCGGGGGCGAGAACCTGGGTACGATAGCCGAGCTGCGCCGCCGCCACCGCGAGCATTCGTCCGAGCTGGCCGCCGCCGAGGATGCCGATGGTCGAGCCGGGGGGCAGCGGTGTCCTGGGGCCGGTCATTCGGGGTCGGTCACCACGGCATCGGTCTGCGCGGCGCGCCATTTCTTGAGGCGCTCGGCCAGCAGCGCATCGTGCGTGGCGAGGATCGCGGCGGCGAGCAGCCCCGCATTCTTCGCGCCCGGCTTGCCGATCGCAAGCGTGCCGACGGGGATGCCGCCGGGCATCTGGACGATCGAGTAGAGGCTATCCAGGCCCTTCAGCGCCTTGGATTCGACCGGCACGCCGAGCACCGGCAGATGAGTCATCGCGGCGGCCATGCCCGGCAGATGCGCCGCGCCCCCGGCGCCGGCGACGATCACCTTGAGGCCGCGCACCTCGGCATGGGTCGCATAGTCGTAGAGACGCTGCGGGGTGCGATGCGCGGACACCACCTTGCTCTCATGCGGCACGCCGAGCTCGGCAAGGATGTCGGCGGTATGGCGCATCGTGTCCCAGTCGGACGCGCTGCCCATGATGATGCCGACAAGGGGATGGTCCGTCATGAGAGGTGCCCCGGTAGAAGGAGCGGCTTCCTAACCATGGTGAGGAAAGAGGGCAACTTACTTAAAGCCCCTCCCCTGAAGGAGGAGCTTTGGAAGACCTCAGCGCTCGCTCAGATAATAGCGGTCGGTTGCGTTCAGTGCTTCGTCCAGTTCGTAGACGATCGGCTGGCCGGTCGGAATCTCCAGGCTGGTGATCGCATCGTCCGGGATGTTCGACAGATGCTTGACCAATGCGCGGAGCGAGTTGCCGTGCGCCGAGATCAGCACGCGCTGCCCGGCCTTGAGCGCTGGGGCGATGCGGCCCTCCCAATAAGGCAGCACTCGCGCGATCGTGTCCTTCAGGCTTTCGGTCGAGGGGATCGCGATACCGGCATAGCGGCGGTCGGTGGACAGGTCGAAGGCGCTGCCCGGCTCGAGCGGCGGGGGCGGGATGTCGAAGCTGCGGCGCCAGACATGGACCTGTTCGTCGCCATGCTTGGCCGCGGTCTCGGCCTTGTCGAGCCCTGTCAGCCCGCCATAGTGTCGCTCGTTCAGATGCCAGTCCTTCTCGACCGACAGCCACAGCCGGCCCATCTCCTCAAGCGCGAGGTCGAGCGTCTTGATCGCCCGGGTCTGCAGGCTGGTGAAGGTCTGGTCGAAATCCAGGCCCTTCTCCTTCATCAGCCGGCCGGCGGCGCGCGCTTCCTCCGCGCCCTTTTCGGTCACGTCGACGTCCCACCAGCCGGTGAAGCGGTTTTCGAGGTTCCAGGCGGACTGGCCGTGGCGGATCAGGACGAGGGTCGGCATGGTTTCTCCGAAGCGATCGATGACGCGCCCGTCTCTAGCGATTGGCGGCGGAGAGGCAACTTGCGGCGCACGCATCGCGCATGGCATTCGGGCCGCAAGGAGAAACGCCATGGCGATCGTTCGGCAGACACTTGTGTACAATGGTCCGGGCGGGCCCTTCGAGGGCGTGATCGCCTATGAGGACGAGGTGAGAACGCTCAGGCCCGGCGTGCTCGTGGTGCCGAACGTGCGCGGGCAGAAGGAAGCCGACACGCTCAAGGCGGAGGCGCTGGCGAGGCTCGGCTATGTCGGCTTCGCCTGCGACGTGTTCGGCCAGGGCAAGCGCACGACGCCCGAATCCCCGGACATCGGCGTCTATATGAACGAGATGAATGCGGATCGCGCGCAACTGCGCGATCGGCTGCAGGCGTCGCTCGACGCGCTGAAGGGCTTCGACCGGGTCGATCCGGCGAATACCGCGGCGGTCGGTTTCTGCTTTGGCGGCAAGTGCGTGCTCGACATGGCGCGCGCCGGGCTGGATTTCCTGGGCGGGGTTAGCTTCCACGGCGTGTACGACCGGCCGGACTACGCCAGCACCACGCCGATCGGGCCGAAGCTGCTTGTCTGCCATGGCTGGGAGGACCCGCTGGCGCCGCCCGACGCGATGGTCGCGCTGGGCCGGGAACTGGCCGAGGGCAAGGCCGACTGGCAGATCCACGCTTATGGCAATGCGGGCCATGCCTTTACCGACCTGGCGGCGAAGGCGTCGACCCGGCCGGGCGTCGCCTATGAAGAACGCGCCGACCGGCGGAGCTGGGAAGCGATGAAGGATTTCCTGGCTGAACTGTTCTGAAGCGGTCCGGCCGGTCCAGCTACGCCGTTCGTCCCGAGCAGCCCTTTCGGCTTGTCTCAGCCCCTGCCCAGGACGAACGGTGATTGTCTTCGGTCAGATCGTGTCGATCACCTCGGCCAGCACTTCCAGGCAGGAGTGGCCGAGCTGCTTGCTGCGCTCAGGCGACCAGCCGAATTCCGGGTCGGCGTTCGCATCATGGTCCTTGAACGGCATCTCGAGGGTCATCGCCACCGCGCCGAAGCGTTCGGCGACCTGGTTGGTCGACATGCTGAGGTTGGCCTTGCCCGGGCTCGACTTCTCATAGCCCTTCTCGATCTGGAAATCGGGCGTGTGGGCGGCGAGGCGGCGGGCGAAGTCGTAATATTTCTCGCCAAGCTCGTCGGTCCAGCTCGGAATACCTTCGAAGCCGGCGAGGAAATTGGCGGGGATCGCCTCGTCGCCATGAACGTCCATCGCGAAGGCGACGCCGGTCTCGTCCATCGCATTGCGCACGCACAGTACTTCGGGGCTCTGCTCCGCCGTCGGCGTATGCCATTCGCGGTTGAGGTTCACGCCGGCTGCGTTGGTGCGCAGATGGCCGCGAAAGGTCCCGTCCGGGTTCATGTTCGGCACGACATGGAAGGTTGCCTTGGCGAGCAGGGCGGCGGTGACGGGATCCTCGCTGTCGGTCAGGCGCTCGAGCGCGCCCTCCATCCACCATTCGGCCATGGATTCGCCGGGATGCTGGCGGGCGTAGAGCCATACCTGCTTCGGGCCGTCGCCGATGCTGAAACAGTCGATCGCGCGGCCGTCGAGCGACAGGCCGAGCTGGCGATGGGTGACGCCCGGCTGAAGCGCGGTCGCGGCGACCAGCGCGTCGTGGCGCTCCATCGTATAGGGCGCGAAATAGGCGAACCAGACCAGCTCGCTGTCACCCTCCCAGTCGAACTCAAGCACGCCGTCGGCATAGCGCGTCTCGATCATCCGCCAGTCGATCCGGTCCGTCGACACGCGCGTTTTGTAGCCCGGCCAGCCGAAGGGATAGGCCGAGGAACCCGCATTTAGGATGCGATAGGTGATCTTGCGTCCCGTCGCCCCGGCGACGCGGAAATAGAACCATTGGAAGAAATCGGACTGGTGATCGTGGACGATCTCCAGGTCGATGCGGTCTCCGGCGACGGCGACCAGGCGGATATTGCCGCCGTCGAAGGCGGCGTTGATCTGAATGCTCATTTGATCGTGATAGAACGGCCGGATTCGCCGGGGAAGCCCAGGAACAATGCATGGGCCAATTTGGTTGCGGCGACGCTGGTCTGCGCGCCGGGCCCCTTGTCGTCGTCGCGGGTCTGCGCACGGCCTTCCCACACCACCGTGCCGTCGCTGCGCCGTCGGATCTGCACCGACATCTGGCTCGCCGTCACGTAACGCGACCGCGCCTTGCCGATGGGAAAGGAGACGCCGCCACCGACGCCGACCCCGCCGCCATAGCCGCCGCCACCGCCGGCACCGATCCCGACGGTGAACGGGGAACGGCGCGGCGCCCCTTCCAGCGTCGTGCGGTTGACGCCGACGACGGCCAGATATTGCGCGGTCACATGAGGCTCGGGCGCGCTGTAGCCCTGTTGCAGCAGCTCGGCCTGCACCGCGCTCGCATAGACGCTGAATTCGAGGCTCGCCGGCGCGTCGCCGGTCATCGGCTCCACCGTCACGGTGCCGCGCTCAAGCGGCGCGCCGAGATGGAATCGAGTCACCTGCACCGGCGCGCTGCCCGTGGCGGCGCAGCCCGAAAGGCCCGTGGCCGCCAGTGCGATGAACAATCCACGTGCCTTCATCATAAATGCCATCCTTCGAATCCGTCGCCACGCCCCCGCTACGCCCGATAGACCTTTCCTTCTTCCGTGTCGCCCGGGTTGACTTGGGCACCTCTCGTCCATATGCGGGCGCCTCTTTCCAAAACCCGAGAATCAAAGAAGCGAATCGATCATGAAGATCCGCAATTCCCTGAAGTCGCTCAAGGGGCGTCACCGCGACAACCGCGTGATCCGCCGCCGTGGCCGTACTTACGTCATCAACAAGACGAACCGCCGCTTCAAGGCCCGCCAGGGCTGAAGGTGACGGGTCCTGCCGCTGTCGTCTTCGACGTCGGCAACGTCCTGTACGATTGGGACCCCCGGTTCCTTTACGAGCGCCTGATCGGTGACGATCGGGCGCTCGATGCGTTCCTGCGCGATGTCGCGACCAAGGAATGGCATTTCCAGCATGACGAGGGCCGTCCCTTCGCCGAGACCTCGGCTGAGCTGAGCGCCGCCTATCCCCATTATGCCGACATGATCGCGCTGTGGGGGCCGCGCTTCAGCGAGACGATCCCGGGCATGCTGCCGGGCATGGCGGATCTGGTCGCCGAGATCGATTCGGCCGGCGTGCCGCTTTTTGCGATCACCAATTTTTCCGGCGAATTCTGGAAGCCGTTCCGCGCGCGCGAAGCGGCGGTCTTCGACCGGTTCCGCGACATTGTCGTCTCCGGCGACGAGCGGCTGGTGAAGCCCGATCCGGCGATCTATCGCCTTGCGCTCGACCGTTTCGGGCTCGAACCGGGCGAGGCGGTCTTCGTCGACGACCGCGCCGACAATATCGAGGGCGCGAACGGTGTCGGCATGCACGGCCTGCAGTTCATCGACGCGCCAACGTTGCGCGCGCAGTTGGCCGGGCTGGGGCTGCTGCCGGCCTGAGCCGTCCAACAGCGACTCGGATTCTCCGCTGTTACGGCCGGCCCCATTTTTCTTCCGCTGTTATGTTGGACTTTCGGCCTGATTTACGCGGGTGATTCCAGCGGGTTGGCCTGCGTTTCCATGTTATCGCGTAACAGCGGAAAAAAGGCGAGGAAACGGGTCGAAAACAGCGCTGGTTTTCCGCGTGGGCGGCGCCCGGAATCGCGCCGACATCGTCCAACATTGTCCAGTCATGTCAAAGAGCGGTCCGGTTTGTGGACCGCGCCACGCTCTCATGATCCGCGCCGGCGTTGAATCGGGGCGCTTGTCAGTAACGGCATATTTGTGTACACCGTGTACATATTTGGAGGCGGTCATGGAAATGTCGGTTCGCGAGGCTCGAGCCCAGTTCGCCGCCGCGCTCGCCGCGGTCGAGCGCGGGGAACGGGTAACCATCACCAAGAACGGCAAGCCCGTCGCCGAACTGGTGGCGCCGCCAGTGAAGAAGGGGTTCGATTGGGAGCGTGCTGAGCAAGTCCGCAAGGAGCTGGGCATCGAGCAAGTGACTCTCGATGATGAATGGATGGAGTCGTTCAATGATCCCGCCTTCAGTCGGGAGGTATTGGGCATCGGCGACGATTGGGATCCGACGCGCACGTGAAGCTGCTGCTCGATACGCATTTTCTGCTGTGGATGATGCAAGATCGCGGACGGTTGAGTCTTGCGGAGCTTGAGTTGCTGGGGCGGAGCGATGTCGCCTTGTTGGTCTCGCCGGTCGTGATCTGGGAGATCAGGTTGAAATGGAACATCCTCGATCGGAACGGCCATCCGAGAGGGATGGCAAGTCCTGAAGCCGCAGTGGGTTATGTGATGCAGAACGGCATCGAAATGGTACCGCTGACCGGCGAAGACTGTGCTGGGCCGCTCGACCCTCCGATTCCGCACAAGGATCCGTTCGACGAGATGCTGCTGGTCCATGCCGGGCAACTCGGCGCAAGGCTCCTGACCCGCGACCGCCTGCTGGTCGGGCACCCGCTGGCGATCACGCCCTAGCTCCCATAGCCCTTCAGCTCGTCGCCGGTCACCCGCACCACGTGCAGCACGTTGGTCGAACCGGGGGTGCGGAAGGGCACGCCGGCGATGATGATCACGCGATCGCCAGCCTTGGCGATATTGTGGCGCAGGGCCATGCGCTTTGCCTTGGCGACCATGTCCTCGAACGATTCGACGTCGCGCGTGTGCACTGCGTGCGTGCCCCACAGCAGGCCGAGCCGACGGGCGGTCTCGATCTTGGGGGTCAGCACCAGCAGCGGCACCGAAGGCCGCTCGCGCGCGACGCGGCGCGCGGTCGAGCCCGACGACGTGAAGCAGATGATCGCCGCCGCCGTGACGGTCGCGGCGATGTTCTTCGCCGATTCGGCCAGCGCGTCGGCGGTGGTCGGGTCGGGTCGGGTGACGGTGAAATGAATCCGGTCGCCGTGCATCGGGTCGCGCTCGACCGCCTCGCCGATCGAATTCATCATCGCGACCGATTCGATCGGCCAGGCACCTGCCGCGCTTTCGGCCGACAGCATGATCGCGTCGGCACCGTCATAGACCGCGGTCGCCACGTCAGAGACTTCGGCGCGGGTCGGGGTCGGCGCGGTGATCATCGATTCGAGCATCTGGGTCGCGACGACCACCGGGCGGCCCAGCCGGCGCGCGGTCTCGACGATGCGCTTTTGCAAAGGCGGCACCGATTCGGGCGGCAGCTCGACGCCGAGATCGCCGCGCGCGACCATCACGCCGTCGCACTGCTCGACAATCTCCTCGAGCCGTTCGATCGCCGACGGCTTCTCGATCTTGGCCATCAGCGCTGCCTTGCCCTGGATCAGCTTGCGCGCCTCGGCGAGATCCTCGGGCCGCTGGACGAAGCTCAGCGCGATCCAGTCGACGCCCTGGTCGATCGCGAAGGCGAGGTCGCTGCGATCCTTCTCGGTCAGCGCCGCCATCGGCAGGACCACGTCGGGGACGTTCAGCCCCTTGTTGTTGGACAGCGTGCCGCCGACCACCACGGTGGTGACGATCTTCTTCGCCTCATGGCTCTCGACGCGCAGCACCAGCTTGCCGTCGTCCAGCAGCAGCCGCGCGCCGACCTCGATCGCCTCGAAAATCTCGCGGTGGGGCAGCTCGACGCGAGTCGCGTCGCCGGGCGTCTTGTCGCGGTCGAGGACGAAGGTCGATCCGGTGACCAGCTCGGTCCGGCCGCCTTCGAACTTGCCGACGCGCAGCTTGGGGCCCTGGAGATCGGCGAGGATCGTCGTCGGCCGGCCATATTTCTTCTCGAGGCTGCGGATCGCCTCGATCACCGCGACCTTCGACGCCTGGTCGCCATGGCTCATATTGACGCGGAAGGCGTCGGCGCCCGCCTCGAACAGCTTGCCGATCATCTCGGCGCTGTTGCTAGCGGGGCCCAATGTCGCGAGCACGCGCACCTTGCGCGATCGGGGACTGATGGCCTTCGTCATGACAGCGTTTTCCTCGGCTTGTACCGGGAAGGCTCTAACTCCTATCTCCGCCCGATCAACCTTGGAGCGTGCGAAATGGCGGATTTGAATGCGATCGACGATGCGGTGGCGGCAGCGGCGTTCCGGCGGCTCGTCCTTCACCTGCGCCACAGGACCGATGCGCAGAATGTCGACCTGATGGGGCTGGCGGGATTCTGCCGCAACTGCCTGTCGGACTGGGTGCAGGAGGCGTCGGACGGCGCGCTCGACCGGGAGGGGGCGCGGGAGGCGATCTATGGCATGCCCTATGCGTGGTGGAAGGCGGCGCATCAGGGCGAGGCGACACCCGAACAGCTTGCCCGGATGGCCGAGAGCGTCGCGAAGAATGGCTGAGCCCGGGAATGCGTGAGCTTGGGGGGTGACGGGTGGCCGATCGGCGGCTATGCGGCTCCTCCAAACCGTTCGTCCTGCGTAGCCGTTGAGCTTGTCGACATGGCGTATCGAGGACAGGCCCCGCAGGGAACGACGTTTCGTTGCGACGTTTCGTTACGGGGCTTCGATACGGGTCCCCGACCTGATTCGACCCCGCTCGGCACGAACGGCCGACAGTCAATCGCTCGGCGCAGATGGCCGACATTCAATCAAGGAGTTCCCATGTCCGACGTGATCGCCGCCGACCAGCTTCGCCTCTTCATCGAGCGGATCGAGCGGCTCGAGGAAGAGAAGAAGGGCATCGCTGACGATATCAAGGACGTCTATGCCGAGACCAAATCGAACGGCTTCGACGTGAAGACGATCCGGACGATCGTGAAGCTGCGCAAGATGGAGAAGCACCACCGCGACGAGGCGGAGATGCTGCTCGAAACCTACAAGACGGCGCTCGGACTGGACTGAGGGATGGGTTCGGCCGGCCCAGCTTGTCGAACCGCCCCATTATCTTCTAACGCGGTCCAACGACATCAGGGCACATCGAGAGACCCATGGCAGGCCATTCCAAATACAAGAACATCATGTACCGCAAGGGCGCGCAGGACAAGAAACGGTCCGCCGCCTTCTCCAAGCTCAGCCGCGAAATCACCGTCGCGGCGAAGATGGGCACGCCCGATCCGGACATGAATCCGCGCCTGCGTGCGGCGGTCAACGCCGCCAAGGCGCAGTCGATGCCCAAGGACAATATCCAGCGCGCGATCGACAAGGCCGAGCGGGGCGACGGGGAGAATTACGAAGAGGTCCGCTATGAGGGCTTCGGCCCCGGCGGCGTCTCGCTGATCATCGAGGCGCTGACAGACAACCGCAACCGCACCGCGACCAATGTGCGCACCGCCGTTTCCAAGAATGGCGGCAATCTCGGCGCGAGCGGATCGGTGAGCCACGGATTCGACCGGATGGGCCTCATCTCCTATCCGGCCAGCGCGGGCGACGCCGACAAGGTGTTCGAGGCGGCGCTCGAGGCCGGGGCCGAGGATGTCGACTCGGGCGATGACGGCCATGAGATCTGGACCTCGAACGAGGCGCTGCACGAGGTGGTCAAGGCGCTGACCCCGGTGCTCGGCGAGCCGGAGGGCGCCAAGCTCGCCTGGAAGCCGCAGACGATGGTCGAGGTCGGCGAGGACGATGCCGGGCTGCTGTTCAAGCTGATCGATGTCCTCGACGACGATGACGACGTGCAGCAGGTGTGGGGCAATTACGACGTGCCCGACGCCGTGCTGGAGAAACTAGGGTGACTTTCCTTCCTCCCCTCCCGCTTGCGGGAGGGGACCGAGGGGTGGGCTCGCGCTTTCCTCAACCGGATCGCTTGCGGTGGCCGGGCGCCCACCCCCCAACCCCCTCCCGCAAGCGGGAGGGGGAACGGAAGTGATTATTCTCGGCCTTGACCCCGGGCTCGGCACGACCGGCTGGGGCCTGATCCGTGCCGAGGGCAACCGGCTGTCGCACCTCGCCAATGGCCGGTTGAAGACCGACAGTGCCGCGACCCTGCCGCGCCGGCTCGCGCATCTCGATGCGATGCTGGGGGCGCTGATCGTCGATCACGCGCCTGATGCCGCCGCCGTCGAGGAAGTGTTCGTCAACGCCAACCCGCAATCGACCCTGAAGCTCGGCCAGGCGCGGGGCGTGGTGCTGTGCGCCGTCGCACGGACCGGGATCGAGGTCGGCGAATATGCGGCGCGGCTGGTCAAGAAGGCGGTGGTCGGCACCGGCGCCGCCGAAAAGGCGCAGGTCCATGCGATGGTCGCGCGGCTGCTGCCCGGGGTGAAGGTCGACGGCGCGGACGCGGCCGACGCGTTGGCGGTGGCGATCTGCCACGCGCATCATGTGGCGAGCGCGCGAAGGGTGCCGCTCGCCTGACCGTCACCCCGGGCCTCTCGACACGCTCGAGACAGGCTTGTTCCGTGGTCCATCGTGCCGCATACGAACGACGCACGGCACTTGCTGCCCGGTGGATGCCGGAACAAGCCCGGCATGACGGATAGAGCTACATCACCCAATGATCGCCCATCTCAAAGGCCGCCTCGACTCCCTCGGCATCGACAATGCCGTGATCGATGTCGGTGGCGTCGGGTATCTTGTCGGCGCATCGTCGAAGACGCTGGCGGCGATCGGCCCGGTGGGCGAGGCCGCGATGCTCCACACTGAAATGCTGGTGGGCGAGGATTTCATTCGCCTGGTCGGTTTCGCCACCTCTGGCGAGCGTGACTGGTTCCGGCTGCTCACCGGGGTTCAGGGCGTCGGCGCGCGTGTCGCCCTGGCGATCCTTTCGGCGCTCGACCCGTCCGACCTGAGCCGCGCGATCGCGGCGCAGGACAAGGCGATGGTCGCGCGCGCCAATGGCGTGGGCCCCAAGCTGGCGGAACGGATCGTGCGCGAGCTGAAGGACAAGATCGGCGCGGTCGCGATCGGTGGCGCGACGCCGGTCGCGGTGACCGGCGCGGGCGCTGATGCGGTCTCGGCATTGCTCAACCTGGGGTTTCGTCCGGCCGAGGCGAGCGCGGCGGTGGCTGCGGCGGAGGAGGAACTGGGTGCCGGCGCCAGCCTCGATGCGTTGGTGCGCCTCGCGCTCAGAAAGGCGTCGCGCGCTTGATCGCCAGGCTGTGGCACGGGGCCGTTCCGGCTGACAGGGCGGAAGCCTATCTCGCGCGGATGCGCGAAGTGGCGCTTCCGGACTATCGATCGACACCTGGAAATCTCGGCGCCTGGTGCCTTCACCGTGTCGAGGGTGACGTCGTGCATTTCCAGATGCTGAGCTTCTGGCCCGATCTGGACGCGATCAAGGGATTCGCCGGCGATGACCATGAGGTCGCCAAATATTATGATTTCGACCGGGATTTCCTGATCGAGCTTGAGCCGCACGTCACCCATTACGAGGTCCATGACGAATAGTGCCCGAACCCCTCTCCGTTCGACCGGGGGAGAGGACGATGCTTCGGTTCAGACGATCGGCGTCAGCAACGGCTTGCCGGCGAAATGCGCGTCGAGATTGGCCACCACCAATGCCGCCATCTCGGTGCGGCTTTCGACCGTGGCACTGCCCTGGTGCGGTACCAGCACGACCTGATCCATGCCCCTGAGCGCTTCCGGAACATGGGGTTCGTCCGCGAAGACGTCGAGGCCGGCGCCGGCGATGACGCCGTCGGCCAACGCGGCGATCAGCGCCGGTTCGTCGACCAGGCTGCCGCGCGCGACGTTGATCAGCACGCCGTCCTTGCCGAGCTTCGCCAGCACCGACGCGTCGACGATGTTGCGGGTCGCATCGCCGCCGGGGGCGATCAGGATCAGCGTATCGCAGGCCTCGGCCAGCGCGCCGATATCGGGGACGAAGCGATAGCCGGAATCGGGCCGCTCGTGCCGGGCGGTATAGAGGACCTCGCGCGCGAACACCGCCGCGCGCCGCGCGATGGCCAGGCCGATCGTGCCGAAGCCGAAGATGCCGATCCGCCGCCCGCTCGACCTGCGGCCCAGTGGCACGGTCCATCCCCCGTCGCGGATCACCCGGTCGCTGAAGGCAATGCGACGGTCGACCGCCAGCATCAGCCCGATCGCGAGATCGGCGACATCGTCAGTCAGGATGTCGAGCGTCGTCGTGACGCGAACGCCGCGTGCGCGCATCGCGTCCAGGTCGATCCGTTCATGGCCGACGCCGTTGACCGAGATGATCTCAAGCGCGGGCAGCCTGTCGAGCAGGGCTTGGTCGACCTTCACCGAGCCCCCGCCGACGATCGCGCGGGTCGTGGGGGGCGGGTCGTCGCGATGAATGCTGAAACGCCTGGCCAGTTCGTCCATCAGCGGGCCGGCCATCGCGGCCGGAAGATACAGGTCGGGAAGGTCGCTCATCGTCTTCCTATAGGATGCGCGCGCGACGCCGCCCAGAGCTTGCGGGCGTGCCGGGAAGGCGCCCGGGCAGATGACGGAGAACCTACTTGTCGGGCGATCCGGGCGGGCCTAGGCTCGCCGCGGGTTCCGGCGAGCGGCCTGTCGCTCGGTTTTCCCGTGTCCGCGGGGTTTATCCATTGACGCCCGGAGGTTGCGTCGCGCTGAAATCGTTCGAACCCGAGTCCATGATGTTGGGGAGAGACGAATGAAACGGCTTCTCTTGGTCACGACCAGCCTCTTGCTGATCCTGCCCGATCTCGCATTGGCGCAACAGGCGGCGCCGCCCGGACGCGACCGGCCCGGGCAGGACCGCCCGAACCAGAACGCGCCGGGCGTCAGGCCCTCACGCCCTGGCGGACCGCAGGTCCAGCCGCCCCGTCCAGGTGGTCCTCAGGTCCAGCCGCCCCGGCCGGGCGGGCCGCAGATCCAGCCTCCGCGCCCGGGCAGGCCGGAAGTCCAGCCGCCCAGGCCCGGCAGGCCCGAGGTACGGCCTCCGCGTCCCGGCGGTCCGCAGATCCAGCCGCCCCGTCCGGGTGGCGACCATGGGAGGCCGCCACGGCCGCAACCGCCGCGTCCGGGCTTTGGCGGACCGGGCCAGCACCGGCCGGGCGCCGGCAGGCCGCCGAATTTCCGTCCCGTCCATGGGCCGTCATTCCGCTATCCGCGCGGTTATGGCTATCGCCGCTGGTCGATCGGGGCGCTGCTGCCGGCGATCTTCCTGTCGACTGCCTATTATTACAATTCCTGGGACAGGCTCGGCGTCGGTGCCCCGCCGCCGGGATATCGCTGGGTGCGCTACGGGCCCGATCTGCTGCTGGTCCAGCAGCGTAGCGGGCGCGTTGTGGACGTGATCTACGGCGCCTTCTACTGACTTGTCCGATGGCCGGGCCGCGTGTTCCTCCGGGAATGCCGGCCCGGCCTGACGATCCGGTCCTGCGGGCGCCACCCCCGGGCGACAAGTCGCGCCTTGCCCGGTTCGGCATCGGCGGGCTATCGCCGGTATCGTGACCGACAGCGACCGCCTCCTGACGCCCGCGCGCAAGCCCGAGGATATCGATGCGGCGCTGCGCCCGAAGACGCTCGACGATTTTGTCGGGCAGAAGGCCGCGCGGGAGAATCTGCGCGTCTTCATCGCGGCCGCCAGATCGCGCGGCGACGCGCTCGACCATGTCCTGTTCTTCGGCCCGCCCGGTCTCGGCAAGACCACGCTGGCGCAGATCATCGCGCGCGAAATGGGCGTGGGCTTCCGCGCCACGTCCGGCCCGGTCATCGCCAAATCGGGCGATCTCGCCGCGCTGCTGACCAATCTGGAGGATGGCGACGTCCTCTTCATCGACGAGATCCACCGGCTCGCACCCGCCGTCGAGGAAGTGCTCTATCCAGCGATGGAGGACCGCGCGCTCGACCTGATGATCGGCGAGGGTCCCTCGGCGCGCTCGGTGCGGATCGATCTGCCGCGCTTCACGCTGGTCGGCGCGACGACGCGGCAGGGGCTGCTGACCACGCCGCTGCGCGACCGGTTCGGCATTCCCGTCAGGCTCCATTTCTACACCGTGGACGAGCTGGAGAAAGTGGTGACCCGGGCGGCCACGCTGCTCGACCTGCATGTTTCGCCGGACGGCGCGCACGAGATCGCGCGGCGCTCGCGCGGCACGCCGCGTATCGCGGGACGCCTGCTCCGGCGGGTGCGTGATTTCGCCAATGTCGCCGGCCGCGCGACGGTCGATGCAGTCGCGGCGGACGGGGCGCTCAACCGGCTCGAGGTCGATAAGCTCGGGCTCGACGCGATGGACCGGCGCTATCTGATGATGATCGCCGACGTCTATCGCGGTGGCCCGGTCGGCGTCGAAACCCTTGCGGCGGGCCTCAGCGAGCCGCGCGACACGGTCGAGGAAGTGATCGAGCCCTATCTCATCCAGCTCGGGCTGATCGCGCGCACCGCGCGGGGCCGGATGCTCAATGCCGGCGGCTGGAAGCATCTCGGGCTCAACCCGCCGGCTGACAGCCAGGACGGATTGTTCGACTAGCTGGATCAACATTCACCTCATTGGCGCGATGGCTAACTGGACCTTCTCCGCGTCCTCGGCGCCTCCGCGCGAATCACATTGCGCCACCGACGGGCCGGTCATGAATGCCGATCCGCCCGGGATGGGCTTCTTTCCGGATCGGTGTTTCTTGTTGCGCAGCATTGTGGCCCAGCCCCTCACAATCTGATAGCGCCGAAGCATGCCCAGCGCCGCCGCTTCCGCTCGTGAGATCCTTGTCCGCCTCCACGATGTGATGGCGTCGCGCACCGCGGCGCAGGCGAAGCTCAATTCGGTGGTGCAGATCGTCGGCGAGGCGATGTCGAGCGAGGTCTGCTCGATCTACCTGCTGCGCGACGGGGTGCTCGAACTCTACGCCACGCGCGGGCTGGCGCAGGAGGCGGTGCACGTCACCAAGCTCGCACTCGGCGAGGGGCTGGTCGGCACGATCGCGCAGGAGGTGGAGACGCTCAACCTCGACGAGGCGGCGGCTCATCCGGATTTCGCCTACAAGCCCGAAACCGGGGAGGAAAAATTCCACAGCTTCGCCGGCGTTCCGATCATCCGACGCGAACGTGCGGTGGGCGTCTTGTGCGTTCAGCATGCCGATCCCCATAAATATGACGATGTCGAGATCGAGGCCCTGCAGACCGTGGCCATGGTATTGAGCGAGCTGATCGCCAATGCCGACCTGGCCGATGCGGGCGGGGCGGCCGCGGCGCGGCCGCAATCGACCGCGGCGATTCGCGTGCCGGGGCTGAAGCTGGTCGATGGCATGGCGTCGGGCTATGCCGTCTATCACCAGCCGCGCATCACCATCGAGCATACCGTGGCCGAGGATGTCGAGGCGGAGCGCCACCGGGTCTATGCCGCGTTCGACAAGATGCGCGAGCAGATCGAGCGAATCTCGGCCCAGGCCGAATTCGGCGTCGGCGGCGAGCATGAGGAGGTCCTCGAGACCTACAAGATGTTCGCCTATGACGAGGGCTGGAGCCGCCGGATCAACGAGGCGATCGATTCCGGCCTGACCGCCGAGGCGGCGATCGAGCGCGTGCAGCAGCGCACCCGCATGCGCATGCGCCAGATCGACGATCCGCTGCTCGCCGACCGGATGCACGACCTGGAGGACCTGTCCAACCGGCTGCTCCGGATCGTCTCGGGCCAGATGGGCACCGCGGCGCAGATGGGCCTCAGGCAGGACACCATCCTGATCGCGCGCAACCTCGGGCCGGCCGAACTGCTCGAATATGATCGCCGGCGGCTGAAGGGCGTGGTCCTGGAAGAGGGCTCGCTCACCGCGCACGTCACGATCGTCGCCCGGGCGATGGGCGTGCCGGTGCTCGGCCGGGTGAAGAGCGTGCGCCGGCTGATCGGCGAGGGCGACCTGCTGCTGCTCGACGTGACCGAGGGCAATGTCTTCGCGCGCCCCTCCGCCGCGATGGAGGAGGCGTTCGAGACCAAGCTCCAGCTTCGTCAGAAGCGCCGCGCCGCCTTTGCCGCGCTGAAGACCGAGGCGCCCGTCACCAGGGACGATCACCGGGTGATGGTGATGGTCAATGCCGGCCTGCGCGACGATGTGGCGGCGCTCGACCTGACCGGCGCCGACGGGATCGGGCTGTTCCGAACCGAATTCCAGTTCCTCGTCTCGGCGACCCTGCCGGCGCGCGAGCGGCAGCAGCGGCTGTACCGGGACGTGCTCGATGCGGCGGGCGACCGCCCGGTCATCTTCCGCACCGTCGATATCGGCGGTGACAAGGCGCTGCCCTATCTCAACAAGGAAGATGCCGACGAGGAGAATCCGGCGATGGGGTGGCGCGCGCTGCGGCTTGCGCTCGATCGCGGGGGGCTGATGAAGGTGCAGGCGCGCGCGTTGCTCGAAGCGGCGTCGGGGCGGACGCTCAACGTGATGTTCCCGATGGTCTCCGAACCCTGGGAGTTCGACGAGGCACGCGCCCTGTTCGAGGCGCAGCGCGACTGGATGGGCGCGCGCGGGCGCAAGCTGCCGGCCGAGATTCGCTATGGCGCGATGCTCGAGGTGCCGGCGCTGGCCGAGCAGCTCGACCTGCTGCTGCCCAATGTGGATTTCCTGTCGGTCGGCACCAACGACCTGACTCAGTTCCTGTTCGCCGCCGACCGGGCGAATCCCCGGCTGGCCGAGCGGTACGACTGGCTGAGCCCGGCGATCCTGCGCTTCCTGCGCCGCCTGGTCGGGCCGACGCGCGCGGCGAACGTGCAGCTCGCGGTGTGCGGCGAGATGGGCGGGCGTCCGCTCGAGGCGATGGCGCTGATCGGGCTCGGCATCGACCGGCTGTCGATCACCCCGGCGGCGGTCGGGCCGATCAAGGCGATGGTGCGCTCGCTCGATCGGGCCGCCCTGGTCGCCCATATGGACATGCTGCTCAGCAGGCCGCCGCGCGACATGCGCGGGGCGCTGACTGCCTGGGCCGCGAAAAGCGGCGTCGAACTGGCATGATAGCGTGACGGGTGGCGCGACGAGACGTTGACAGGCGCCGAGCGCTTTGTGAGACACGCGGCGGCGCAGGATCATATATAGGGCGCAACCTGCCTCGCCGGAGAAGAGCATGACTGACACCGATCCCGGCGAAGAAGCGACTCTGTTCCCCAAGACCGCGGGCGAACGCCTGCGCGAGGCGCGAGAGGCACAGGGCCTGTCGCTCGCCGAGATCGCGGCACGCACCCGTATCCCGATCCGCCAGCTCGAAGCGGTGGAAACGAGCAATTTCGCGGCGCTGCCGTCGATCACCTATTCGGTCGGTTTCGCCAAGGCCTATGCCCGGGCGGTCGGTGCCGATGAGGTCGCGATCGCGCGCGACGTGCGTGGCCAGAACGACCAGACGGTCCGGCGCACCGAATATGAAGCCTATGAGGTGACCGAATCGTCGCGCGTGCCGACCGGCGGCATCGCGCTGGTCACCGGCGTGCTCGCGGTGCTGCTGCTGATCGGGGTTGGCCTGTGGTACGGCACCAACTGGTTCCGTGGCGAGGAGGCACCGGCGCCGGCACCGACCGAGGCGGTGGACCAGAGTCAGGCCGCGCCCGTCGCGGCGCCGACCCCGGCCACGGCCGGGCAGGTGACGCTGGCCGCCACCGACGAAGTGTGGATGCGGATCTACGACGCGAGCGGCAAGACGCTCTACGAGAACACGCTGAAAGCGGGCGACCGCTATGACGTGCCGGCCGACGCCAACAATCCGATGATCAATATCGGCCGGCCCGACAAGCTCCAGGTGCTGCTCAACGGGTCGCAGGTGGCGCCGCTCGGCGACGGCAAGGTCGCGATCAAGGACGTGCCGATCGGCGCCGCGGCGCTCCAGGCCCGCGCCAACGGCACGCCGCTGCCGACGCCGTCGGCGACGCCGGGCGCTGCCGCGGCGACGACGTCGCCCGCGACCCGGACGGCGCCGCGGACGCCGCGCGCCCGGAGCACGCCCGAAGCGACGCCGGCTGCCGCGCCGACCGACGCACCGCCTCCGCCGCCGGCCTTCGCGCCGGCGCCTGCCCCGACCACTGTTCCTTAAGGCTGGCGACAGGATGATGGTGTCAGCTATACCCGGCAATCCAACGCACCGGGGGGTGTCTATGCGCAAGTTTCTGATGATGGCGAAAACGATGGTGACGGGCGCGATGCTGGTGGCGGGCTTCGGCCTGACGCCGGGAATCGTGCACGCCCAGGCGGCGATCGAGGGCCGGGTCGGCCGGCTCGAGAGCGAGATGCGCGCGGTGCAGCGCAAGGTCTTTCCGGGCGGGCGGGACCAGTATGTCCAGCCCGAGATCAACCCGGCGGCGCCAAGCCAGGTCATTCCCGGCAGCCCGGCTGACAGCCCGGTCGCCGATCTCGACGCGCGGGTGAACGCGCTCGAGGCGCAGATGACCACGATGACCGGCCAGATCGAGACGAACCAGCACAGGATCCAGCAGGTCGAGGACGCGTTCAACACCTATAAGCGCACGATCGACGCGCGGCTGCGGGTGCTCGAGGACAATGCTTCCTCGACCTCGGGCGCGAGCGCGCCGTTCGGCACTGCCCCGACCACCCTGCCGGCCGCCGGCGGTACCACCACGCCATCGACGCCCAAGCCTGCGCCCGGTGCCAAGCCGCCCGTCACGCCCCCGGCCACCAAGCCGGGGACGGCGCCCGCCACGGCACCCAAGGACCCGGCCCGTGCAGAGAAGATCGCGGCGATCGAGAAGCCGGTGACCGACGATCCGGCCGAGGACGCCTATCTCTACGGCTATCGCCTGTGGCAGGGGCAATTCTACCCCGAGGCGGAGACTCAGCTTAAGAAGGTCGTCACCACCTATCCCAAGCACAAGCGCGCCAGCTATGCGCAGAACCTGCTCGGCCGCTCCTATCTCGACGAGGGCAAGCCCTCGCTCGCCTCGATCGCCTTCTACGACAATTACAAGAAGATGCCCGATGGCGAGCGCGCGCCGGACAGCCTTTATTATCTGGCGCAGGCGCTGATGAAGCTCGGCAAGCCGGCCGATGCCTGCAAGGTCTATGGCGAGCTGAGCGACGTCTATGACGCGAAGATCGGCGCGACGATGAAGGCCGACATCGCCCGCGGCCGTACCGAGGCGAAGTGCAAGTGACCCGCGCCGGCGTGTCGCCCCGGCGCCGGCCGGGATCACGCTAGGCCCGGTGCGCGTGAGCGCGCCGGACACTGCTTCGGTCGAACGATTCCGGCAGGATTTCGAGGCGGTGCTGGGGCGTGCCCCGGCATCGAACGAGCGGATCGCGCTGGCGGTTTCCGGCGGGCCCGACAGCATGGCGTTGCTGGCGCTGGCTGCCGCCGCCTTCCCCGGACAGGCCATCGCCGCGACGGTCGACCACGGTTTGCGGGCTGAGTCGGCGGACGAGGCGGCGATGGTGGCTGGCTATTGCGCTGGCGCGGCTATCCCCCACGAAACCCTGCGCATCCCCGCTCCTCCCGAGGCTGGCGACAATATCCAGTCCTGGGCACGGCAGGAGCGCTATGCCCTGCTGCGGCGCTGGGCAGTCGATTCGGGGGCGCTGGCGCTGGCCACCGCGCACCATGCCGACGACCAGGCCGAAACCTTCCTGATGCGCGCGGCACGGGGGGCGGGTCTTTCCGGACTGGCGGCGGTGCGGGCGCGGCAGGAGATGGAGGTGCCGACCCATGGGCCGCGCGCGCGCGTGCTGCTGCTCAGGCCGCTGCTCGGCTGGCGTCACAACGATCTGGTCGCGCTGGCGGCGGCGGCCGGGCTGCCGTTCGTCGACGATCCCAGCAATGACGATGATCGTTTCGACCGGACCCGGTTCCGCCGGCTGCTGGCCGGGGCGCCCTGGATCGATCCAGTCCAGATCGGGCGTTCGGCCACATGGCTGGCGGACGTCGATGCCGATCTGGTCGCGATCAGCCAGTGGCTCTGGCAGGAGCGGGCGCTGCCTTCGGACGAGTTCGAGGCGACGCTCGACGTATCGGGCCTGCCCCGCGCCGTCCGCCGTTATCTCGCCCGGATGGCGATCGAGCATGTTCTGGAGATGAAGGGCGGGAAGAGGGGCAACTGGTCCCGCGCGACCAACATCGAATCGCTGCTCGACGCGCTCGATTCCGGGAAAGCCGGCACGCAGGCGGGCGTGATGGCCTCGCCAAAAGGCGATCTGTGGCATTTTCGTGAAGCCCCGCCGCGCCGATCACACTGATCAACGAAAGCATTGCGTTGTTCCATTGCCATTAACCTCGCACCGCTTATCTTGTACCCTGAAAGGTACCGGACACCCATGAACGACAATGAGAAGCAGCAGAGCCCGGATAACGGGGGCGGCAATCCCTGGATGAAGAGCCTGTTGATCTGGGTCGGCATCCTCGTCGCGCTGGCGCTGTTCGTGACGCTGATCGACGGCCGCACCCAGCCGGCCGCCAGCAGCACGATCCCCTATTCGGCGTTCCTCGACAAGGTCGAGGCCGGCACGGTGCAGGACGTTAACGTCGCGGGCGAGGTGATTACCGGCACGCTGAAGGACACGACCAAGTTCCGCACCTATGCGCCGTCCGATCCGCGCCTGACCGATCGCCTGCGCGAAAAGAACGTGACGATCACGGCCAAGCCCGAGGAAGGCCCGCCGATCTGGCAGTATCTGCTGGTCCAGTCGCTGCCCTTCCTGCTGTTCCTCGGCATCGCCTTCTTCGTCCTGCGCCAGATGCAGAAGAATTCCGGTTCGGGCGCGATGGGCTTCGGCAAGAGCCGCGCGAAGATGCTGACCCAGCGCGAGGGCAAGGTGACCTTCGACGACGTCGCCGGCATCGACGAGGCGCGCGAGGAGCTTCAGGAGATCGTCGAGTTCCTGACGGACCCGACCAAGTTCGCCCGTCTCGGCGGCAAGATCCCGCAAGGGCGCGCTGCTGGTCGGCTCGCCCGGCACCGGCAAGACCTTGCTCGCCCGCGCCATCGCGGGTGAGGCGGGCGTGCCCTTCTTCACCATCTCGGGCTCCGACTTCGTCGAGATGTTCGTGGGCGTCGGCGCCAGCCGCGTGCGCGACATGTTCGAACAGGCGAAGAAGAGCGCGCCGTGCATCGTCTTCATCGACGAGATCGACGCGGTCGGCCGCCATCGCGGCGCCGGCCTGGGCAATGGCAATGACGAGCGCGAGCAGACGCTGAACCAGCTTCTGGTCGAGATGGACGGCTTCGAGGCGAACGAAGGCATCATCATCATCGCCGCGACCAACCGTCCCGACGTGCTCGACCCCGCGCTGCTGCGGCCGGGCCGCTTCGACCGCCAGGTCGTGGTGCCGCGCCCCGATATCGAGGGCCGGGTGAAGATCCTCCAGGTCCATATGAAGAAGGTGCCGCTGGCGCCGGACGTCGACGCGCGGACCATCGCGCGCGGCACGCCGGGCTTCTCGGGCGCCGATCTCGCCAACCTCGTCAACGAGGCGGCGCTGACTGCGGCACGCAAGGGCAAGCGCCTCGTCGCCATGGCCGAGTTCGAGGAGGCCAAGGACAAGGTCATGATGGGCGCCGAGCGGCGCTCAATGGTGATGACCGAGGACGAGAAGCGCATGACCGCCTATCACGAGGCTGGCCACGCCATCGTCGCGCTGCACGAGCCCGCGTCGGACCCGATCCACAAGGCGACGATCATCCCGCGCGGCCGCGCGCTGGGCATGGTCATGCGGCTGCCGGAGCGGGACAGCTACAGCTATCACCGCGACAAGATGTACGCGAACCTCGCCGTCTCGATGGGCGGGCGCGTCGCCGAGGAAGTGATCTTCGGCTATGACAAGGTTTCGTCGGGTGCGTCGAGCGACATCCAATATGCAACCGGCCTGGCCCGCGACATGGTCACGCGCTGGGGCATGTCGGACAAGCTCGGCCCGCTCGAATATGCCGAGCCCGAGGGCGAGAGCTTCCTTGGCTATTCCTCGAGCCGTCCGGTGCGCATGTCGAACCAGACCGCGCAGCTGATCGACGACGAGATCAAGACGATCGTCGAAGGCGGCCTCAACCGTGCCAAGGAACTGCTGTCGACTCATCTCGACCAGCTTCATCTGCTGGCCGGCGCGCTGCTCGAATATGAGACGCTGTCGGGCGACGAGATCAAGAAGCTGATCGCGGGCGAGGAAATCGGCCGGATCGACAGCGGTCCCAAGGGTCCGCCGGTCCCGGCCGGCGGCACCTCCATCCCGCGCACGCGGCGCCCCAAGGGCCCGTTCGGCACCCCGGCGCCGCAGGGCGCGTAAGATAGGGCGCCGGAAGGCGCCCGAGGCAAGAATTCCATCGTTTCGGGCCGGCGGCTGCATCCTGCGGTCGCCGGCTTTTTCTTGGGCGAGGCTGGCGTGCCGGGCTCGCCCGATGGCCCTGTCCCGATTTCAACCGCATAACCGCACGGCTCGTGGCGGTGAGCGGCGGATTGCCCGGGCGGCCTGTTTCAGTTCATTTTCGGTTCACCCGGCCGGACGAAATCTCGGGCAGCCAGGGTATGGGTGGAGGGGACGGGAATGCGTCGATCGATAATTTTGGGCGCGCTGGCGCTGGTGGTTCTGCCTGGCGCTGCGCAGGCGATGACGGTGGACGAATTCCTCGCCAAGGCGGCGGCGCTCAAGGCCAGGGGCATGGGCGCGATGATGTCGCCCGATATCGGCCTGCTGCGCGGCGAGGTGAAGGCGGCGGGCGATTCCTACCGGGCGGAAATCGATTCGGCGGCGGCCACCGGCGCTAAACCGCGTGGCTGCCCGCCGCCCAAGGGCCAGGCCAAGATCGATTCGAACACGCTGATCTCGTCCTTCCAGACGATTCCGGCGGCGAAGCGCGGGATGAGCGTGAAGACTGCCTTCTACAGCTTCATGGACAAGCGCTATCCCTGCCCGTGACGTAGACTGCCTCTGAGGGCAATGGTCACTTCATGAGGCCGAGGACGAGCAGCATGATCGTGAAGGCAAGCAACGCGAAAACCACGAAGACCAGTAGCGCCAGCGTCCGCCACAGCGCGGATCGCTTGCGCAGCGAATAGGCGCCGCGCAACTGCGCGAACATGTGCACCGGCGGCGCGAGCATCGCGGTCATCGAGATCAGACTGGTCGGCACGCCGATCGTCCAGGCGAGGGTGAGCGCCACGACCAGCAGCGTCATGAAGGACAAGGAGTAAGTGACGAAGATCGCGTGGTCGTAGAGCTTGAAACCGCGCCGCCAGAGGAACAGCAACGCGACGAACGGCACCGAGATGGGGATCAGCGCCCAGGAATATTTATAGGCGCTCGACTGGAGCTTGTAGAGCGCCAGGCCCGGATTGGCCTTGGCCTTCTCGATCCCATGTTCGATTGCTGGTCCGAGGCCGAGATTCGATTTGACGGACAGGGCCGGGATGTCCTCCTTGCCGAGGGCGATGTCCCGCCGAACCTGGGTGAGGGAATCCACCGTCGCCTGGGCCGCGATCAGCCTGCCGTCGGGAATATCGGTTTGCTTCTGTCTGGCCTGCGCCTTTTCCAGTTTGACCTTCGCCTTTGCCAGCCGGGCGTCGACCTGAGCGATCTGCTCCTGCCGATTGGCCGGCGTCAGGTTGATGGGGGTTTCGAAGTCGCCATCGAAGGTGTGGATCGACGCGAACATCAGGAAGACGGAAAACAGGAACAGGGCAAGCGGCGACACGAAGCGCGCGCGCTCGCCGGCGATATAGCGCCGGGTCAGCGTGCCGGGATGAAGCACGAGCATCGGCAGCGTGCGCCACACCTTGCCCTCGAAATGGAAGACGCCGTGAAGCAGGTCGTGTCCGATCGCTGCGAGCGAGCGATGGACATGCGCGGCCTGGCCGCAGGCATGGCAATGATCGCCGATCAGCGCGGTGCCGCAATTCAGGCACAGGCCCCCGGCGCCATGCCCGGCTCCAGCATGGCTGTCGCCAGCCCTGGGCTCGATCGCGCGCCCGATCAGCGCTCCCGTGGCGATGTCGCCGGCTGCTTCTATTCCCCCGTTCATGGCGGGCGAATATCATCTTGTCGTAGCAAAAGGCGATAGCCCTTTGGCGTGGGTCGCCGGTCGTGGTAGCGAGCCCGACATGGCCGATGCCGAAACCGATTCCACGGCGCTGATCGCCGATATGGGCCGCCGCGCGCGCGCCGCCGCGCGTGTGCTGGGCGGCCTGTCCAGCGCCGCGAAATGCCGCGCCCTCGAAGCAGCGGCTGACGCGATTCGCGAAGCTGCCCCGGCGATTGCCGCCGCCAACGCCGAGGATATGGCGCGGGCGGAGGCTGCGGGACTGTCGGCGGCGATGCTCGACCGGCTTCGGCTCGATGCAGGGCGGATCGAATCGATGGCGGCGGGCGTCGCGGCGGTCGCCGGCCTGCGCGATCCGGTGGGCCAGCTGATCGACGAGAGCCGCCGGCCGAACGGCATGGTGCTGCGCCGGGTGCGCGTGCCGATCGGGGTGATCGGCATCATCTACGAAAGCCGCCCGAATGTGACGGCCGATGCCGCGGCCCTGTGCATCAAGTCGGGCAATGCAGTGATCCTGCGCGGCGGATCGGAGGCGATCGGCAGCAACCGCGCGATCCATGCGGCCATGGTCGCCGGGCTCGAGCGTGAAGGCGTGCCGGGCGATTCGGCGCAACTGGTGCCGACCACCGATCGCGCGGCGGTCGGTGCGATGCTCGGCGCCGAGGGGGCGATCGACCTGGTCGTGCCGCGCGGCGGCAAGAGCCTGGTCGCGCGTGTCCAGGCAGAGGCGCGCGTGCCGGTGCTCGCGCATCTCGACGGGATCAACCATGTCTATGTCGATGCCTCGGCCGATCCGGCGATGGCGCAGGCGATCACCGTCAACGCCAAGATGCGCCGTACCGGCGTGTGCGGCGCGATGGAGACGCTGCTGGTCGATCGCGGCTATCCCCACATAGCCGATCTGGTGAAGGCGCTCGGCGACACCGGCTGCGAGGTGCGCGGCGACGCCGCGATCCGCGCGCTCGTGCCCTCCGCGCGGCCCGCCGACGAGGCCGACTGGGATACCGAATATCTTGAGGCGATCGCCTCGGTCGCGATGGTCGACGGGGTCGATGGCGCGATGGCGCATATCGCGGCGCACGGATCGCATCATACCGACGCGATCGTGGCTGAGGACGAGGGCGTGGCGGAGCGTTTCCTTGCCGGCGTCGACAGCGCGATCGTGTTGTGGAACGCCTCGACCCAGTTCGCCGATGGCGGCGAGTTCGGCCTTGGCGCCGAGATCGGCATCGCCACCGGCCGCCTGCATGCCCGTGGCCCGGTCGCGCTCGAAGGGCTGACGACGTATAAATGGATCGTGCGCGGGACCGGGCAGACTCGGCCTTAAGGCCGCTCGTCCCTTCTTCCTTCCCGGGCCGGGGCCGGGGAAGAGATCGGGCTTATTCCAACAAGCCCATTGTCGCGCTTCGGGCCGATACGCATATCCTCCGCGCCGACGGGAGTGGCATCGACGAAGGAATCCCAGCATGCGTTACAATCCGCTCGGCCGCACCGGCCTGTTCGTCTCGGAACTGTGCCTGGGTACCATGACCTTCGGCGGCGAAGGCTTCTTCGCCTATATGGGCCAGGTGAGGCAGGACGGGGCCGACGCATTGCTCGAGGCTTCGGTC
The DNA here is from genome assembly GCA_029202385.1 of Candidatus Sphingomonas phytovorans. Classification (NCBI taxonomy): domain Bacteria; kingdom Pseudomonadati; phylum Pseudomonadota; class Alphaproteobacteria; order Sphingomonadales; family Sphingomonadaceae; genus Sphingomonas; species Candidatus Sphingomonas phytovorans. The sequence continues at coordinate 3,700,973 of CP119314.1, read as the reverse complement.
GATGCGGGCGTCAACTTCATCGACACCGCCAATGTCTATTCGCAGGGCCTGTCGGAGGAGATCACCGGCCAGGCGATCCGAAATCTCGGCCTCCGCCGCGAGGACGTGATTCTCGCCACCAAGGTGTTGGGCCCGATGGGGGAGGGCATCAACAGCCGCGGCGCGTCGCGCGGGCATATCATGGACCAGGTCAAGGCGAGCCTGGCCCGGCTCGGCACCGACCATATCGATCTCTACCAGATCCACGGGTTCGATTCGGCAACCCCGATCGAGGAGACGGTGCGGGCGCTCGACGATCTCGTGCGGCAGGGGCATGTCCGCTATGTCGGCGTATCGAACTGGGCTGCGTGGCAGATCGCCAGGGCGCTGGGCATTTCCGAGCGGCTGAACGCAGCGAAATTCCAGAGCGTGCAATCCTATTACACCATCGCCGGCCGCGACCTGGAACGGGAGCTGGTGCCGATGATGACGTCCGAAGGGCTTGGCCTGATGGTGTGGAGCCCGCTTGCCGGCGGCTATCTGTCGGGCAAATATCGCAGCGGCGATGCCGAAGGGCGACGCGCCACCCGCGCCTTCCCGCCGGTCGATCAGGCACGCGGCGATGCGGTGCTCGACGCGCTCGAGCTGATCGCGACGGCGCATGGCGTATCGGTCGCTCAGGTCGCGATCGCCTGGCTGCTGCACCAGCCGCACGTCACCAGCGTGATCGTCGGCGCCAAGCGGCAGGACCAGCTCGACGACAATCTCGCCGCGACAAGGATAGTGCTGAGCGCCGATGAGCTGGCGACGCTCGATACGGTGTCGAAACTGCCGGCGGAATATCCCGGCTGGATGCTCGACGTGCAGAGCAGCTATCGCGACGGTGCGCTGAAGCAGCCGCCGCGGGCAGAATCACGTAAAGGTTGATTCTCTGTAGTCGAGTGTATACATTCGATACATGAGCAAGACCGCCGTCATCACCGCGCGCCTCGATGAAGAAACGCTTCAATCCCTGGACGCCCTGGCCGAGAGCCAGGAACGGACTCGTGCCTGGCTCGTCGCCAAGGCGGTTAAGCGGTATGTCAAGGAAGAGACCGAGTTTCGCGCCTTCCTGAAGGAGGGAGAGGACGCGATCGATCGCGGCGACTATTTCACCCAGGAGCAAATGGAGGAATGGGTCCAGGCGCGCGGCAGGACTGCTGACGCCGCATGAGGCAACTCCGGTGGTCGCGCGACGCGCGGTCCGACATGGCGGCGATCGACGACTATTATCGTCCGCGCAACGTGGAATTCGCGCAGCGCGTGCTCGCTCAGGCAGTTGCCGCGGGCCGAATGCTTCAACAACACCCGCATGCTGGTCCGATGATCGATGACGACGGCATGCGGAAATGGCGCGTGGCACGAACGCCCTATATTCTGCTGTATCGCGATACAGGGACGATCCTGCGTATCGTGCGCGTCATGCACGCCGCACAGGATTGGCAGAGCGACTTGCCATGACCCGCATCGGCATCCTCGGCGGCTCGTTCAACCCGGCGCATAGCGGCCACCGGGGGATCAGCCTCGCCGCGATCCGCGCGCTTGGGCTTGACGAAGTGTGGTGGCTGGTCTCGCCGGGCAACCCGCTCAAGGAGAAATCGGGCGACATGGCGCCGTTCGCGATCCGCTTCGCCTCGGCGCGGCGCATGGCCCGCCATGCCCCGATCCGGCCCAGCGCGATCGAGCTCGACCTGCACACCCGCTACACCGTCGACACGGTCCGCGCGCTCACCCGGCGCTACCCGAAAACGCGCTTCATCTGGCTGATGGGATCGGACAATCTCGCCCAGTTCGACCAGTGGCGCGACTGGCGCGGCATAGCGCGCGAGGTTCCGATTGCGGTTGTCGCCCGTCCGGGCTATGATGGCGTCGCCCACGCGGCCCCCGCGATGGGTTGGTTGCGGCGCTTCATCCGGCCCGTGGACCAGGCAAAGAGCTGGACGAAGTGGAGATTGCCGGCACTCGTGCTGTTGCGCTTCCGCCCCGACCCGACTTCCGCGACCCGGCTTCGTATGGCCGATCCCGCCTGGCAGCGCCGTTATGCGCGGCCGGTGCCACCCACACCCTCAACATAGGAATCGTCTTGGCCTCATCTTCCCCTGCGTATCGTGCGTCCGAACCCGATGAGGTGGAGGCGCTGCACAAGCTCGTCCTGGCGTCGCTCGACGACGATCAGGCCGTCGACACCATCTCCATCCCGCTGGCGGGCAAGAGCAGCATCGCCGATCACATGGTGATCGCGAGCGGCCGCTCGACGCGCCAGGTCGCCTCGATGGCATCGAAGCTCGCCGAGAAGATCAAGGGCGAGCTGGGCCGGAGCACGCGGATCGAGGGCCTGCCCACCGCCGACTGGGTGCTGATCGATGCGGGCGACGTGATCGTCCACCTGTTCCGCCCGGAAGTGCGCAGCTTCTACAATCTCGAGCGGATGTGGGCGTTCGGCGACGCGCCGCCCCCGGGCCCGGATTCGTCTCCGGCAGCGCCGACGCCCGACGCGTAAGCCGCGTTGCTGCTCCATATCGTCGCGCGCGGCCGGATCGGGCGCGGGCCCGAGGCCGAGCTGGTCGATCGCTATGTGAAGCGCCTCGCCTGGCCGGTGAAGCTGACCGAGCTGCCCGATACCGGCGGCAGGATGCCGGCGGTCGAGCCCGGCACCCGTATCGTCATGCTTGACGAGACGGGCGAGGTGCTGCCCTCGCGCAGCTTCGCCGACAGGCTGGAGAAATGGCGTGACGGCGGCGTTCGCGAGGCGCGTTTCCTGATCGGCGCGGCCGACGGATTCGACGATGCCCAGCGGGCCGGCGCCGATCTCCTGTTGTCCTTTGGCCGCGCGACCTGGCCGCATCTGCTCGCCCGCGCGATGCTTGCCGAGCAATTGTGGCGGGCGACGAGCATCCTTGCCAACCACCCCTATCACCGCGAAGGGTGAGCGCATGCGCGCCGCCTGGACAGCATCGATCGCTGCCGCCGCCCTGGCCGGCATCGGCGGCGTGTCCTTGTCGGCCCAGACAGGGCCAGCGCCAGCGACAACCACGGCATCGCCTGCCGACGAGCAGCGCCAGCGCCTGATCGAGGCCAAGGCGCAGTCAGCCGCCGCCGCCGCGCGATCGGCCCGGCTCGAACAGGCAGCGGCGCGCGAGCGGAACGAGGCAGTCCAGGCGCGCGCGCAGGAGGCTGCGGTCGCCGCGCGGATCCAGCAGGCCGAGGCCGATATCGCGGCGGGCCAGGCCCGGATCGCGATCATCAACCGCCTGCTCGCTGCCCAGCGGGCGCGCCTCGCCGCCCGGCAGGGGCCGGTCACGCGGCTGATGGCGGCGCTCCAGTCGCTCGCGCGGCGGCCAGCGCTGATCAGCATCGTCCAGCCCGGGTCGGTCGGTGATATCGTCCATGTCCGCGCCGTTCTCGCCAGCACCTTGCCGGTGGTTCGGGCGCGTACCGCCGATGTCCGCGCCGATCTCGCCCGTACCCGCCAGCTCCAGGCGAGCGCGGCGCTGGCGACCCGGACCCTGGCCGACAGCCGAATGCGGCTCGAGGAGCAGCGCCTCGCCCTGACCCGGCTCGAAGCGGAGCACCGGCTTCGCTCGCGCGCGCTCGGGCGCGACGCGCTGTTCGAATCGGATCGTGCCATCGCGCTTGGCGAGCGCGCCCGCGACATCGTCGACCTGATGGACCGGCTCGGCAGCCAGGCGACGACGCGCGAGGAGCTCCAGTCGCTGCCTGGCCCGCTGCCTCGTCCGCCGCGCCCGGGCGAAGTCCCGTCGCCGGTCGAAACATTGTCCTGGTCGGCCGGCGTGCCGCCCTACAGGCTTCCCGTTGTCGGGCGGGTGGTGACCGGGCTGGGCGAGCTTTCCGATGCCGGCGTGCGCTCGCGCGGGCTGACGATCGCCAGCGTGGCGCAAGCGGCGGTGATCGCACCGGCGGCGGGGCGGATCGCTTATGCGGGTCCGTTCCGCGGCTATGGCACGATCGTCATCATCGATCATGGTGGTGGCTGGACCTCGCTGATCGCCGGGCTCGGCGCCGTCTCGGCGAAGGTCGGGCAGGTCGTGGCGCAGGGCTCTCCCGTCGGGCGCGCCGGGACGGGCGATGAACCCCGCATCACCGTCGAGCTGCGCCGCCGCGACCGGCCGGTCGACATGACGCCGCTGCTGGGATGATGTTTTTCAGCTCCCCTGAAGCGTGGAGGGCGGAAGGAGTCACCCCCTGTTCAGCCGCGCTGCGCTTTCATCCGCGGCATTTGATCGCTACGATGCCCGCAAACCGGTTTCCTGGGTAAAAGCTTATGTCACGTGCACTTCTTCAGGCGACCGCGATCGCCGCGGTCCTCGCGATCATTCCCGTCGGCACCAGCGCGATGGCGGCGGTCGACAGCAGCACCTATCGCGAGATCGACCAGTTCATGGACGTCTTCAACCGGGTGAAGGTCGACTATGTCGACAAGGTCGACGACAAGACGCTGATCAAGGGCGCCATCACCGGCATGCTGGCGGCGCTGGATCCGCACAGCGCGTATGAGACCGGGCTCGACTACGACAATCTGCGTATCCAGACGCTGGGCAGCTATGGCGGCCTCGGCCTGACGGTCACCATGGAGGACGGCGCGGTCAAGGTGATCTCGCCGCAGGAGGACACGCCGGGCTGGCGCGCCGGGGTCAAGCCGGGCGACTACATCACGCATATCAACGGCAAGCTGATCTATGGCGAGACGCTCGACGAGGCGATCACCGAGATGCGCGGTCCCCCCGGCAGCAAGATCGCGCTGACCCTGATCCGCCCCGGCCGCGACAAGCCGATCGAGGTGTCGATGGTTCGCGAGAAGATCGTGCAGAAGCCGGTGAAGTGGGAAGTGAAGAACGGCATCGGCATCATCAACATCAACGCCTTTTCGGAGAATACCGGCGAGGCGACCAGGGCAGCCATCCTCGGCGTCGAGAAGTCGCTCGGCCATGCGCCGCTCGGCTATATCGTCGACCTTCGCAACAATGGCGGCGGCTTGCGCGACGAGGCGGTGAAGGTCGCCGACAATTTCCTGAACTATGGCGAGATCGTCTCGGAACGCGGCCGCGAGAAGAGCGATATCCAGCGTTTCTACGCGCATAACGGCGATCTCGCGCGCGGCCTGCCGGTGATCGTGCTGACCAATGCCGGCACTGCCTCGGCATCGGAGATCGTCGCCGGCGCGCTGCAGGACCATCATCGCGCGCTGGTCATGGGCGAGCGCTCGTTCGGCAAGGGATCGGTGCAGACCGTGCTCGATCTCGGCAACAATACCGCGCTGCGCCTGACCACATCGCGCTACTATACGCCCTCGGGCCGGTCGGTGCAGGAGGGCGGGATCGAGCCCGACATCAAGGTGCCGCAGATCACCGACCCCGACTACAAGGCGCGACCGGTGTTTCGCGAGGCTGACCTGCGCCGCCACCTGATCAACGAGGTGAAGGCCGACAATTCAGTGCTTGAGGAAGATACCAAGACTGATCCGCGCTTCGCCGCGACGCCCGAGCAGCTCAAGGCGAAGGGGATCGAGGATTTCCAGCTCGACTATGCGCTGAAGACGCTCGGTCGGCTCGCCTCCACGCCGCAGCCCCAGGTGGCGAGCGTGACGCCGGTTACGAAGCACTGATCGCGCGATGACCAGGGACCGCTTCGTCGCCGCACGCTGGATCGCGCTGCTCCTGCCCGCCGCCCTGATGGCGGGTGCGCTTGGATCGCAATTTATCGGCGGGCTGTTCCCGTGCGAGATGTGCCATTGGCAGCGCTGGCCGCACTATACCGCGATCGTGCTGGCCGCCGCGGCGTTCGTCGTGCCCGGTGCCCTGGCCAAGCGCGCGCTGGTCGCGGCGGCGGCGATCGCGATCCTCGTCAGCGGCGGGATCGGCGTGTTCCATGCCGGGGTCGAATATCACTGGTGGCAGGGCATCACCGCCTGCAGCACGACGATGCAGGGCAGCGGCGGCTCGGTCGCCGACATGCTGAAGCGGATCATGGATGCGCCGGTCGTGCGGTGCGACGTGGCGCAATGGTCGCTGTTCGGCATCTCGCTCGCCGGCTTCAACGCGATCCTGTCGCTGACCGGCGGGTTTGCCGTCCTCTGGCTGCTTCGCCGCCGCACCGTCTCGGCCTTCGCCAGATGAGCGGCTGGCGGCCCGGTGACGCCAAACGCGCGACCCGCTCGATGATCCGGGTGGATCAAGCGGGCGAATATGGCGCGACGCGCATCTATGCTGGCCAGCTCGCGGTGATGGGGGATCGTACGCCCGCCGCGCGGAAGATCGCCGGCATGGCCGGGCAGGAGGAGCGCCATCGCGCCTTCTTCGACGCGATGATGGCACGGCGCGGCGTGCGGCCGACCTTGCTCCAGCCCTTCTGGGACGTTGCCGGCTTCGCGCTCGGCGCGGTGACGGCGGCGATCGGGCCGGAGGCGGCGATGGCCTGCACCGCCGCGGTCGAGACCGAGATCGACAAGCATTATTCGGAACAGCTTGCCCTGCTCGGCGAGAGCGACCCGGAACTATCCGAGGCGATCGCGGATTTTCAGGCTGAAGAGGTCGAGCATCGCGAGACCGCGCTCGCCTCCGGGGCTGAGCGTGCTTTGGGGTATCCGCTGCTGAGCGGCCTGATCCGCCTCGGCTGCAAGGCGGCGATCGCCACCGCCAAACGCATTTGAACGAATCGGATTGAACGGGAGAGTGTGATGATTGTCAGGATCCTGGTGTCCGCCCTGGCGCTGGCTGTGGCCGGCCCGGCGTTCGCCCAGGTCGTCGGGCCGGTCCTGCCCGGCGCGCGCGTGGTGGTGCCGAAGGGCCCGTCCGAGGTGTCGCGCAGCGCGCCGGTCAACGGCGTCATCACCCTGTTCGGCAACGAACGCTGCCCGACCAATGCCGAAGGCAGCGAAGTGGTGGTGTGCGTGCGCGGCAAGCCGAGCGAGCAGTTCCGCATCCCCAAGGACGTGCGGGAGCTTCAGATCACGCCGGAAAACCAGAGCTGGGCGGTGAGGGCGCAGGGGCTGGTCGATGATCCGACCGTTGGCGGCGGTGTCGGCAGCTGCTCGACCGTCGGCGCGGGCGGGCAGAGCGGCTGCTTCCTCCAGCGGGCGCAGCAGGCCAAGCGCGAGAATCAGGCGAAGAAGGCAGCCCAGAAGCAGCTCGAAGATTCGCTGCCCTGATGCTTTGACCTGCCGGGCCAGCTTCGGTTAGGGCTTGCTCCTCTCAGTGGGCAGGGCAGGCAATGGCGACGGTGACGGGCGGGACGGCGAGGGTTAGGCCGCTCACGGTCGACGGATACGAGAAATTCCTGGCGATCGCCGCGATCGTGCTGCTGGCGACGGTGCTGGTGGCGCTGGTGCGGGGCTATCCGCACTGGGGCGGGGTGCCCGTCCTGGTCTGGGCGCATCTCGCCACGATCCTGCCGGCGCTCGCCCTGACGCCGGTGATGCTGCTGCGACCGCGTGGCGACCAGCCGCACCGCCTGCTCGGCAGGATCTGGGTGGCGGCGATGCTGCTGAGCGCGATCCTGTCCTTCGGCGTGCGCGAAAGCCGCCACGGTTCGCTCGGCCCCGTGCACGTCATTTCGGCCTATGTGGTCATCGTCGCGCCGCTGATCTGGTGGACGGCGCGCCGTCATCAGGTCGGCCGGCACCGCAGGCTGGTGCGCGGCATGGTGACGGGCGCCCTGCTCATCGCCGGGTTCTTCACCTTCCCCTTCGGACGCATGCTCGGCGCCTGGCTGTTCGGCTGATATCATGACCCTGACGCCTCAGACCGCCCCGGCCCGCGCGCCGCATAAGCTCGCGCTCGGCCTGTTCGTGCTGATCTGGTTCTCGATCAGCTGGTTCGGCTCGTCGGAATATAATCCCAACAACTCGACGCGCCTGTTCACCGCGGTTTCCCTTGTTGAGCAGGGCGACGCGACGATCGACGAGTTCCGCACGCTGACGATCGACAAGGCCGAATTCGGCAAGCACACCTATCTCGACAAGGCGCCGGGCATGACGATCATGGCCATGCCGGCGGTGTGGATCGCCGACACGCTGACCGGCACCAGCGTCGCCCCCTATGCCAAGACGATCGAGAGCGACGGGCTGTGGAGCTATATGCGGCTGCGGCAGCGGATCGCGGTGGCGATGACGGTCGCTGTCCTCACCGCCTTCGCCGCGGTGCTGCTGTTCGATCTCGCGACCGGCATCACCGGCAGCCCGCGCGCGGGTTTCGTCACCGCGCTCGCCTATGCGATGGCAACGCCGGTATGGGGCTGGTCGACCACGCTGTTCGGCCATGCGCCCGTCGGCGCGCTGCTGCTGATCGCGACCTGGGCGATCTGGCGCGGCACATCGGGCGAGCGCGAGGTCGGGCGATGGCGCTACCCGCTGCTGGCCGGGGCAGCGCTCGGCTGGGCGCTGGTCGTCGAATTTCCCGTGGTCATCCCCGCCTTGCCGATCGTCGTCTGGGTGGTCTGGCGGACACGCGACCTGGCCTGGCCGGTCCGCGCGCGGCTGTTCGGGCTCGCCGCGGCGGCCGGGCTGGTGATGCTGGTGCCGCTGCTGATCTACAACAGCATCGCCTTCGGCACCCCATTCAGGGTCGGCTATCAGGGCGTGGTCGGCTTCAACGGCATGCAGCAGGGGTTCTTCGGGCTTACCTATCCCAAGATCGAGGTGCTGGCACAGATCATCTTCGGCACTGAACGCGGGTTGATCTGGGTCGCGCCGGTGCTGGTGCTGGCACCGTTCGGCCTGGCGCGACTGATCCGGTCGCCGCAGACGCGCGACCTGGGCTGGCTCTGCACCGCGATCGCCATCGCCGTGCTCCTCTACAATGCCGCCTATGTCTATTGGGATGGCGGGCACGCGACCGGCCCGCGCCATTCGGTGCCGATGATCGGCTTCCTCTGCCTGGGGCTGGCGCCGCTGTGGCAGGGCTGGCGCGCGACCGGGCGGGGCTGGATCGCCGGGCTGATCGGGTCGGGCATGGTCATCAACCTCGCCATCGCCTCGGCCGAGATCGCGGCGCCGCACGGCTACCGCTTTCCGCTGGTCGATCCGGTCATGCGGAAATTCCTGCGCGGCGATATCCACACGATCGCCGGCGACTATTGGGGCTGGTCGCAGGGGCTCGGCCTGGTCCCGTGGCTCGCGGTCGCCGGGCCGCTGCTGTGGTGGCTGGTCCGCGAGGTGGCCTTGTCGGGCGCCGAGCACAGGGATATCAAGACCGTTCTCGCGTGACTGGCGAAGCGTGGAGCACCACGGGGAAGCGCGGGACATCGGCGCCGCTCGCCTGGGCATATCCTCGACCTGAAGGAGCGTCCTTATGCCCGAGCTGTCGCCGATCCGCATTGCCTTCCTGCTCTTTCCCGACGTCACCCAGCTCGACCTGACCGGACCCGCGCAGGTCCTGTCGCGGCTGGGGAACGCCACCATCGATCTCGTCGCGCGGAATCTCGCGCCGGTGCCGACCGACGCCGGCTTCGCGCTGCTGCCCACCGCGAGCTTCGCCGATGCGCCGCCGCCCGATATCCTCTGCATCCCCGGCGGCTTCGGCGTGAACGACGCGATGGAGGATGCGGCGACGCTTGCCTGGGTCGGGCAGGCGGCGGCGGGCGCGACCTGGGTGACGAGCGTCTGCACCGGGGCGCTGCTGCTCGGCGCGGCCGGGCTGCTCAGGGGGTATCGCGCGACGACTCACTGGGCGTCGCACCATCATCTCGCCGCGTTCGGCGCGATTCCGGTCAGGGAGCGCGTGGTGTTCGACCGCAACCGGGTCACTGGCGGCGGCGTGACGGCGGGGATCGATTTCGGCCTCGCGCTCACGGCCGTCATCCGCGGCGAGGCGCATGCCCGGCTGGTCCAGCTCGGTCTCGAATATGATCCCCACCCGCCGTTCGATTCGGGATCGCCCGAACATGCCGACGACGCGACGATCGCGCGATACCAGGCACTCGCCGCAAAATCGGCACCGGGCCGGGATGCGCGGACTCGGGCGGCGGCTGAGCGGATGATGTCCGGGGGCGACGGCGTGGCACCGCCGCCGCGAGGATAGCGCCCTTGTTCTTCCCCGGCGGAGGCCGGGGTCCAGTTAGGGAAGATTGGTGAGAGAGCGCTGTGCTTCATTACCAGGGACATTCCAACTGGACCCCGGCCTTCGCCGGGGAAGAATCAAGTCTATAAGACGCAGCCGCCGCCTCACCGCGGATTCAGCAGGAACACCACATAACCCCGGAAATGCGGGTTTGCCTCAAGGCCGGCGGGCGCCCGCCATTCCCCGCCCTGAAGCAGCCCGATTCGGAACGGAATCTTCATCCGGTCGAGCCGGGCGAGATAGCCGGCATAGCCCGGGGTGACGCGTCGGCCCTGATAGATCTGCAGCACCGCTTCGGCCCGGCGCTCGGCCTGAGCGGCGGGCTTGGGGCAGCCGTATTCGCCGAACGCGTTGATCTGTGCCCGGTTCACCTCGACCCGGCCAGCGGTGGGATCGCCGCGCCGGTCGAGAGGGATGCGACGGGAGAGCGTTCAGGGCGCCGCCATGTTCGCCCGTTCGCTGGCGAGGCGTGTATTCAGCGCGGTCTCATATTTGGCCGCATAGGCGCGGCAGGCGCCGGGATCGACGAACGGGTTGGGCGTCTCGTGCTCGCGGAATTTCGCCAGTTTGACGTCGCCGCCGGATGCATCCGGATGGGACGTGACGAGGATATCGCAGGGGAGCGCGGCAACCACCCCGAAGGTCTTGCGGAACGCGGCGACACCCGCCGCGTGTTCCGGGTCCGAAAAGCGCCACTCTTTCGTCGACACGGGGTTGAGGCTCGCGCCGAACACGATGTTCCGGCAGACGCGGCCGGCGCAGGAGCGCCAGGTCCAGCTCATGCTCCCCGCCGTATGGCCCGGCGTGGCCCGCGCGGTGATGACCGTGTCGCCGAGCCGAAGTTTCTCGCCGTCATCGAGCGTGCGCACCCCGGCGACCGGCGGAAAGCCTTCGAGCAGGCCGAATTGCGGGTCGTCCGCCAGGCTGTGGCCGAGACCGAGCATCTGCGCGCCGGCCCGGCTGGCGATGACGCGCGCGCCGCTATCGCGCGCGAGCGCGGCGATGCCGCCGGCATGGTCGTAATGCGGCTCGGTGCTGAGGATGAACTTCACGTCCTTCACGCTGAAGCCGAGCTGGCGGATATGCGCCTCGATATCCTCGACCGCCTGCGGCACCGCGCCGTCGATCAGGATCAGCCCGGCGCTGGTGCGGATCAGCCCGACATTCAGCCCGCCGAACCCGACCAGATAGAAATTGCCGTGCACCTGCACCGGTGCCTGCGGCGCCAGCCAGCGCGCGGCATAATCGGGTGCGATCGGCCGGGTCAGCGGATCGTCCACCGGTGCCGCCGCCATCGCTGCCACCGAGGCCATCGCCGCGCCGATCACGCTGCCGAACATCATCCACTTCATCGCCGCTCTCCCGATTGCTCGCGCGACGATGTCGCGGCGGCGCCCGCACGACAAAACATCTTATCTCGACGGAGACCCCAATTGGATTTGGGGCTCATGCCTGTTTGCGGGCCATGGGCGATTGCCGGCGACTGAAAGTGACGAGTAAACTGGTTGGCGGCTCGCCGTGCCTTGAGGCTGAGCGGGCCGAAAGCGGCAATCTTACGTAAGGCGCATGTGGCGCCTAACGTTTGTGATCGGTGGTTGGCCGTTCTTCAGGAGTTGCAACGTGATTGTGGGTGATCAGAGTTCTTTCGCGATCGAAAGCTCCATCACGGAAGCCTTTCCCAGTCTCAGTCAGCGAGCGCTTGGCTATTTCGTGGTCCACGTCCGAGGGAAAATATTTGGTGTGAGAGAACCGGATGCGTCCATGCTGGGTTGCTCGTTTAGTGAAGTAAAAGACCGGCTTGGAAGGCGCGGAACACACGGAATTTCGTACCTGTCTGACGTTAGCGCTCCCGTGATTGTCGAGGCTTTTCTCGATGCTATCTACCGGGATGTTGCCCGAAGTGACTATTTTTCCTATCCAAAATCAGAATTTTCCAGTGAGCTTTATGGCTCCAAGATACCATGGGCCCCCGATGGGGACGAGGCATTCGATGATGGCAGTCACATTCTGCAGTTTGATGTCGGAGAAAAGGTTCGTCTGATTGCATTCCAGAATATGGATTGTTCCGTCGACACTGCTAAATCCATTGAGGAAGAGTGGATTGATGGCGACATATTCTACGGCGTTCTTGCCCAATGGAGCGCGCTATTTCTCGCAGATTGGTCGGGCCAAGTATGCGATGCGAATCCCGAAGCTGGAATTATCTGACTCTGCCACATTCGTTATCGCGTCCAAAATGGTCGTCGCCGGTCAACCGATGCGGATGTTGAGCATTTGATGGCTAACATCGATTCATTTGCCGACTGATGACCGCGTCATCGCGGGAGGGGTATTAGGGTGGATCGACATTCAGGCCGGTCCGTCGGCGGCGCAATATGATTCGTGCAGAGGCGCTGAGGGCACTGAGAAAATCCGGTCAGCGCCTATTCCGTATTCGCAGATAAGTGTCTTGCTCGACGACTTCCGCGTCGGTGTAGATATGGTCTGACAGGCCCTCTACCGGTACATAGTCTCCATAATCGAGTCGCTTGTTGTGAAGCTGCATGGCTTGGTGCCAGGTGGACGCACGAAGGCTAAAAACGAGCCTTGCGTTGGGCATCAGGGTCGGACGGAGCCTATCGTTCCGCTCTTTGACAGGGCCGAACTCCCCTCCGTTTTCGTTTTCCCAATACTCGTGCAGCAAGTCCGGCATGGCACTGATCTACAGTTCTCGCCCTATGTCCGCCACTGGATCCGGACGCGGATAGTCCGGGCTTGGCAATGACAGGTGCTGAGGCAAGGGCAGCCTGGTCCTTCGGCTGCGCCTTCAGCCAGCCCACCCGGTGCGAGATATAGAAAACGAGCCAGCGCGCCAGATGGACGTTGCCGTACGCCTGCACCGGTGCCTGCGGCGCCAGCCAGTGCGCGGCATAGTCGGGCGCCGGCTGCCGGTCGACGTCGCCGCAGCGACTAGCTGCCCGTACCGGTCAAGCGATCCCAATTGCCATGTGCGAGGCCTGTTCGTGCGGCATCGTCGAGCTGAACCTCCTCAAGAAAGCGTCGCGGCGCGCCGCCTTCCCGGTATTGGTAGGGAAAGTCGGTTGAGAACAGCAGGCGCTCGGGCCCGACGATATCGAGGCAGCGACGGAGATATGCTTCGCTCCACATGCCGCTGCCGGTCACATATAGATTGTCGCGAGCGTAATCCGCCAGAGGGCGTCGAAGCTCGAGCGCACGTTCGAAGGCGGCCGATATGCGCTCCAGGTAGAACAGCACCACCTCGCCCCAATGGCCGAGGATGATTTGCAGGTCGGGCAGTTCGTCGAACACACCCGCCGCGGCCAAACGGATCCATTGCAACCCCGCCTCGTAATGCCAGCCAAGGCCAAAGGCCGCGAGCGCGAGATCGGCCTTCTCGCTCACCCCGGAGTAATTGGCCTCGCGCACCGCGGCTAACGGGATCTGCGGATGGATGAAGAGCGGCACGCCCAATTCTGCCGCCTTCGCCAGCATGGGGCGCATGTCAGGGTGATCGAGATGGCGCTCGCGCGTCCGGCCGCAAAGCAGTGCGCCCTTCAGGCCCAGCTCTCGAACGGCGCGTTCCAGCTCACGCGGGGCTGCGTCGGCATCGGGGGTAGGCAGGGCGGCGAAACCCTGGAAGCGGTCGGGATGGCGTGCGCACGTCTCCGCGATCAGGTCGTTCACGCGGTGCGCCATCTCCACGGCAGGTCCGGCTGCGAGATTGTGGAGACCGGGCGTGGTGAGCGAAAGCACCTGCACGTCCACGCCCTGCTCATCCATCAGCGCCAGGCGGCCTTCGCCCAGATCGGCAAGACGGGTCCCGTTCTCTCCGCCATCCGCAATGGCAGATACCGGATCATGCGGGGGCGGCGCTGCGCTCCACGCGTCGCGTACGACATGAGGGAGGATATGCTCTTCGATCGCGATCAGGCGCATCTGCTATCTCACATGGGGCGGTAACCGGTAGGGCCAACCAGCCGTCGGCCAAAAAGGTCCGCTTTCAGGGGCATCACGTAACACGATGTTGGGTCGGCAACTGGGCGACAATGGCTAGTCCGGTGCTGGTAGCCGGTTGAATCCCGCCGAACGGCTCGAGGCGGGTGGGATGCTGGCTAAGGCGAGACCTCCCAGATGACGATGTCCGCTGCGTAGCCGAGAAACGACCATCCGGTCGTTACGGCGAGAACCCACCAATAGAGACTTAGGCTGCCATACTTTGCAACGACGGCCTTCCACCGGAACACGAGCGAACCCAGGCTGTAAAGCAGCCCAACCATGGCTCCAATCTGCGTGAACATAGGATCGCCCCGTTTGCTCCTACCTACTTGTTCCTCAACATTGTGCCATCGGAAAGGTGCGCAATCGGGAACTGGCAACCATATCGGGAGCGACCAGTCTTGCGGCGAAAACGGTCGTCGCCAGTCAACCACGCACGCGTTAGACGTCACCACCCCAGTTTTGATGGCCAATGTCGATTCATTTTGCCGACGGGTGGCCGCATCATCGCGGGGAAGGGCTATTGGCGGCAGCCGCGCCGCGTGCCCTGGCAGCTCAAGGCAAGATATCGAAATGATCTCGCGCTACGATTCTCATAATTCGGCGAATAATATGTGTGTAGCGCCGAAGAAGCGTGTCCTCGTCATCGCAGCGACACATCCTTCGACTCAAGTACCAAGCGCCGCACACGCCGAAAAACTGGCAACCCAAATGCAAGCGGATTCGAAAAATCGGGGTAGGCGTTGGGTGGCAAAAATCTGCGGAGACTTGCCGGGTGGCGGACCATCGGAGCCTTCGGTACTGGAAAACCCTTCTCCAATACTTTTCCGCTCAACCCGGGCTCTATTCCTTCGGCTTCGCCTTCAGCCCGCGTACCCGGTGCCAGATATAAAAGCTGGCCAGCGCGACCAGCACCACGCCGATCAGCGCGTCGGCGCTGTGGAAGGCGGCCTTCATGCGCGGGTCGCTGTTCCATTTGTCGCCCAGCACCATGCCGACCCAGGCAAGGCCGAAGCACCAGGGCCAGGAGCCGATGAAGGTATAGATGTGGAACGGCACCAGCTTCATCCGCGCGACGCCGGCGGGAAAGGCGATGAAGGAGCGGATGACGGGCAGCAGGCGGCCGATCAGCACCGCCTGATTGCCCCAGCGATCGAAGAAGCGGTCGGCCATGTCGAGCTCGCCCGGGCCGATCAGCACATATTTGCCCCAGCGCTCGGCCAGCGGGCGCCCGCCGCGCTTGCCGACCTCATAGGCGAAGATCGATCCGATATTGCACCCGATCGCCCCGGCGGTCGCCGCCAGGTACAGGTCGAACCGCCCGACCGAAACGAGATAGCCGGCGAACGGCATGATGATCTCCGACGGCAACGGAATGCAGGCCGATTCGATCGCCATCAGCAGGACGATGCCGAGATATCCCCCCTTGGAGATGACGGCGATGGTGAAGGTCGCGAGTATCGCGATGATTTTCTCGATCATGGGTTCCCCCTTTCTGCGAAGAGGGCGCGCGTCGCCAGTGGAAAATCCGTGGGGGTGTGTCGACGGCGTGCAAGTCGGGGTGACGATCCACCCTGCCTTCGTCCCGAGTGGCCATCGAGCTTGTCGAGAGGGCATATCGAGGGACAGGCGTTTCGCGTACAAGGTGCCTCGATACGCGCCCTCGATATGGCTTCGCCTGGTCGATCGCTGCTCGGCACGAACGGTGGTGATGAAGGGCGGTATCCATGACGACGACCGATGACGACAAGCGCGCCGCCGCCCTCGCCGCGGTGGAGGAAGTGCGGCCGGGCATGCTGGTCGGGCTCGGCACCGGGTCGACCGCGGCATTCGCGATCGGGCGGCTGGGGGAGCTGGTACGCGGCGGGCTCGATATCCGTGCGGTCGCCACGTCGCTGCGCACCGAATCGATGGCGCGGATGGCGGGCATCACCCTGCTTGATTTCGCCGGTGTCGAGTCGGTCGATCTCACCATCGACGGCGCTGACGAGATCGACGGCCGGCTGTTCGCGATCAAGGGCGCGGGCGGCGCGATGCTCCGCGAGAAGATCGTCGCCGCCGCGTCGCGCCGGATGATCGTGATCGCCGACGCGTCGAAGCGGGTCGAGCGGATCGGTCGCGCGAAGCTGCCGGTCGAGGTGCTGCCCTTCGCGCGTGCGTTCGTCGCGACTCGGCTGGCGGGACTCGGCGCGAAGACGGCGGTGCGGGTCGAGCGGTCCGATCAGGGCAATATCATCATCGACTGTCTTTTCCCTGAAATACCCGATCCTTCCGCGCTGGCCGCCGCACTTTCGGGGCTTCCCGGCGTGCTTGGACACGGCCTTTTCCTTGACGAGGTGGATTGCGCCTATATCGGCGGGGGCGGCCGCGTGATCCGGCTCGAAAAATAAGGCAACCACCAGCGACGGCCAGCGTTCGACTGTCCGATAGAAAGCGAGTTTTTCCCATGTCCGATGCCGCCACGGCCAGCGTACCCGTCAAGGGCCTTCACGAGGACGGCTCGCCCGAGCGCCTGGCGATCGACACGATCCGCACGCTCTCCATGGATGCAGTGCAGAAGGCGAATTCGGGCCATCCCGGCACGCCGATGGCGCTCGCGCCGGTCGGCCACACGCTCTGGTCGCAATTCCTGCGCACCGATCCGGACAAGCCCGACTGGCCCAATCGCGACCGTTTCGTGCTGTCGGTCGGCCATGCCTCGATGCTGCTCTATTCGCTGCTTCACCTGGCGGGCGTGAAGGAAATCGACCGCGACGGAAAGCCGACCGGCAATCTCGCGGTCAGCCTGAACGACATCGAGAATTTCCGCCAGCTCGGCTCCAAGACGCCCGGCCATCCCGAATATCGCCACACCACCGGCGTCGAGACGACGACCGGCCCGCTCGGTGCCGGTTGCGGCAATTCGGTCGGCATGGCGATCGCCGAGCGCTGGCTCGCCGCGCGCTACAACAAGCCCGGCTTCGACCTGTTCGACCATGATGTCTATACGCTGTGCGGCGACGGCGACATGATGGAGGGCGTCTCGGCCGAGGCGGCGTCGCTTGCCGGGCACCTCAAGCTCTCCAACCTGTGCTGGATCTACGACAGCAACCATATCAGCATCGAGGGCGACACGAATCTCGCGTTCGACGAGGATGTCGGCATGCGCTTCCAAGCCTATGGCTGGAACGTCATCCATGTCGACGATGCCAATGATTGCGGCGCGCTGGCCGATGCCTTCGCCACGTTCAAGGCGACCAGCGACCGGCCGACCTTCATCGTCGTCCATTCGATCATCGGCTGGGGCAGCCCCCGCGCCGGCAGCGAGAAGGCGCATGGCGAACCGCTCGGCGCCGAAAATATCAAGGCGACCAAGCTTGCCTATGGCTGGCCCGAGGACGCCCAGTTCCTGGTGCCGGACGGCGTGGCCGAAACGTTCGAAAAGTCGATCGCCGATCGCGGCCGGCCGCTGCGCGAGGCATGGGAGGCAATGTTCGCCGAGTATCGCAAGGACAATAGCGACCTCGCGGCTGAACTCGACCTGCTGCTCAAGGGCGACCTGCCCGAGGGCTGGGACGCCGATGTTCCCGTCTTCGAGGCGGACGAGAAGGGCATCGCCTCGCGCGATGCGGGCGGCAAGGTACTCAATGCCATCGCCAACCGCGTGCCGTTCCTGATCGGCGGCTCGGCCGATCTCGCGCCCTCGACCAAGACCGACGTGAAGGGCAAGGCATCGTTCGAGGCCGACAATTATGCCGGCTCCAACTTTCATTTCGGCGTGCGCGAGCACGGCATGGGCGCGGTGGTCAACGGCATGGCGCTGTCGCACCTGCGGTCCTACGGCTCGACGTTCATGGTCTTTGCCGACTATATGCGCCCGCCGATCCGCCTCGCCGCGATCATGGAACTGCCGGCGATCTTCGTCTTCACGCATGATTCGATCGGCGTGGGCGAAGACGGCCCGACTCACCAGCCGATCGAGCATCTCGCGACGCTCCGCGCAATCCCCGGGCTCGACACGATCCGTCCCGGCGATGCGAACGAGACCGCCTGGGCATGGCGCGCCGCGCTTGAGGACAAGAATCGTCCCACGAGCCTGGTCCTGTCGCGCCAGGCGCTGCCGACGCTGGACCGCAGCAAATATGCATCGGCCGAAGGGCTGATGAAGGGCGCCTATGTCCTCGCCGGCGACGAGAATCCGGAACTGATCCTGATCGCCACCGGCAGCGAGGTCTCGCTCGCGGTCGCGGCGCATGAGGCGCTGACGGCGCAGGGCGTGCGCTCGCGCGTCGTCTCAATGCCGAGCTGGTATCGTTATGAGCTGCAGGACGCCGCGTACAAGGAAAGCGTGCTGCCGCGCGGTGTCACGGCACGCGTCGCGATCGAGATGGGCGGCGAGATCGGCTGGGATCGCTATGTCGGGCTTGAGGGCCGGACGGTGACCATGTCGACCTTCGGTGCCTCGGCCCCGATCGCGAAGCTGCAGGATAAATTCGGGTTCACCGTCGACAATGTCGTCAAGGTCGCCCGCGAACTGCTCGGAAAGGATTGATCATGGGTCGTCTCAACGATCTCGCCGCTTTGGGCCAGGCTGTCTGGCTCGATTTCGTCGACCGCAAGTTCCTCGCCGAAGGGGGCCTTCAGAAGCTGGTCGACGGGGATGCCCTGACCGGCGTAACCTCCAATCCGTCGATCTTCGAAAAGGCGATGGGCCACGGCACCGCCTATGACGCGGCGCTGGCCGAGTTCGACCGCACCCATCCCGGCGCGCCGGCGATGGAGCGCTACGAACATCTCGCCATCCAGGACATCCAGGCCGCGGCCGATACGCTGCGCCCGGTCTATGACCGGCTCGGCGGCAAGGATGGCTATGTCAGCCTTGAGGTCTCGCCCTATCTCGCCAACGACACCGACGGCACCATCGCCGAGGCGAAGAAGCTGTGGGCGGCGGTCGACCGGCCCGACCTGATGATCAAGATCCCCGGCACGCCAGCCGGCGTTCCCGCCATCGCGGCGACCATCGCGGCCGGGATCAACGTCAACGTGACGCTGCTCTTCTCGATCGAGGCCTATAAGGCAGTCGCCCTGGCCTATGTCGAGGGGCTCGAGCAGCGCGCGGCGAAGGGCGAGGCGGTGGACAAGATCGCCAGCGTCGCCAGCTTCTTCGTCAGCCGGATCGATACGAAGATCGACGACGCGATCGATGCACGGGTCAAGGACGGCGATGCCGAGGCAGAAGCGCTGAAGGCAGTGCGCGGCAAGGTGGCCATCGCCAATGCGAAAATGGCCTATGCCTGGTATCAGGACTTCATCGCCTCGGACCGCTGGCAGGCGCTCGCCGCGAAGGGCGCGATGCCGCAGCGGCTGCTCTGGGCATCGACCGGCACCAAGAACCCCGATTATCCCGACACGCTCTATCTCGACACGCTGATCGGGCCCGACACGGTCAACACCGTGCCGCCCAAGACGCTCGACGCGTTCCGCGACCATGGCACCGCCGCTGAGACGCTGACCCGCGATGTCGACGGCGCGCGCCATACGCTCGCCGAGGCGGAACGGCTTGGCCTCGACCTGGCCGGCGTGACGGATATTCTTGTCGAGGAAGGGGTCCATAGCTTCGCTCAGGCGTTCGACACCCTGCTTGGCGCGATCGCCGCGAAGCACCCCGAAACGGCGAACTGAACGACGACGATTCTCACCCCCATCCGGAGACTGCCATGCGTATCGGACTGATTGGCCTTGGCCGGATGGGCGGCAACATCGCCCGGCGCCTGATGCGCGCCGGGCATGAAACGGTCGCCTATGACCGCGATCCCAAGGCGATCGCGGAACTGGTCGCTGATGGGGCGGTCGGGGCTGACTCGCTCGAGGACATGCACGCCAAACTCGCCAGCCCGGCGATCTTCTGGGTGATGCTCCCCGCCGGAGCGCCGACCGAAGATACCATCTCGACGATTGCCGGCTTCGCGAAGCCGGGCGACATCGTCATCGATGGCGGCAACAGTTTCTACAAGGACGATATCCGCCGGGCGAAGACACTGGCGGAAAAGCAGATCCGCTATGTCGATGTCGGCACCTCGGGCGGCGTCTGGGGGCTTGAGCGCGGCTATTGCATGATGATCGGCGGGGAGAAGGACGCGGTCGACCTGCTCGATCCGATCCTCGCCGCGCTCGCGCCCGGGCTTGGCACCATCCCGCGCACGCCCAATCGCGGCGACAAGAGCGAGGACCCGCGCGCGGAGCAGGGCTATATCCATGCCGGCCCTCCCGGCTCGGGCCATTTCGTGAAGATGGTGCATAACGGCATCGAATATGGCCTGATGCAGGCCTATGCCGAGGGCTTCGACATCCTCGCCGGCAAGTCGTCGGACAAGCTGCCCGAGGAGGAGCGTTTCGACCTGAACCTGACCGACATCGCAGAGGTATGGCGGCGCGGCAGCGTGATCTCGTCCTGGCTGCTCGACCTGTCCGCCTCGGCGCTGGCCGACGACCAGCAGCTTGCCAAATATTCGGGCAAGGTCGCCGATTCGGGCGAGGGCCATTGGACGATCGAGGCGGCGATGGAGGAGGCGGTGCCGGTCAACGTGCTCTCCGCCGCCCTGTTCGCGCGCTATCGCAGCCGGGTCGACCATACGTTCGGCGATAAATTGCTCTCGGCGATGCGCTTCGGTTTCGGCGGCCATGTCGAGATGCCCCAGTAAATGGGCAATGGCACGAAGGAGGCGATCGGGCTCCTCGTCTCCGATCTCGACGGCACGCTGGTCGACAAAAAGAAGCAGCTCACGCCGGGCACCATCGCGGCAGTCGGCCGGCTGCGCGAGGCCGGGATCGGCTTCACCATCATCAGCGCCCGGCCGCGATCGGGCATGATGCCGATCGCCGATGCGCTGGCGATCGACGATGTGATGGGCGCATTCAACGGCGGGACGATCTTCCGCCGCGACGGGACACTGGTCGAGCAGCACCGGATCGATCCAGCGGTGGTGCGCGGCGTGTTCGAACTGGTCGGCGACGCGGCGGTCGATACCTGGGTGTTCGCCGACGACCTCTGGTACGCCAGCACCGACCAGGGGCATCATGTCGATTCCGAACGCGTCTCGTCCAACCAGGCGCCTGTGATCGTGTCCGACTTCACGGCACTGTACGACCGCGCCGACAAGCTCACCTTCGTCAGCGACGATCCGGCGTTGCTCGGTGCGCTGGCCGGGCACGCCGCCGCCGCGTTCGGCGCACGGGCGACGGTGGTGCAGTCGCAGACCTATTATCTCGACGTGACCGCGCTTGCCGCCAACAAGGGTGACGGCGTCGCGTTGCTGGCCGAGGCGATGGGCACGCCGCTGGCACTGACCGCCGTGATCGGCGATCAGGGAAACGACGTGGCGATGTTCGTGCGGGCTGGCCTGTCGATCGCGATGGGGCAGGGGCCGGCCGAGGTACGGGCAAAGGCCGATTTCACCACCGGCGCGAACGACGCTGATGGTGTCGCGCAGGCAATCGACGGGATCATCCTGCCCCGCGTCTGATTCAATCGACCGGATCGTCCGCGTAATGGCGAGCGATGATGGCACAGGCGAAGAGCTGGAGCTGATGGAACAGCATCAGCGGCAGGATCACCAGGCCGACCTGCGCCGGCGGGAACAGCACGCCCGCCATCGGCACGCCGGAGACGAGGCTTTTCTTCGATCCGCAGAACAGCAGCACGATCGCGTCCTCGCGGCTGAGGCCCATCAGCCTGCCCAGGCCCCAGGTCGCGAGCAGCACCAGCGCCAGCAGCACCGTGCAGGCCGCGAGGATCAGCGCCAGTTCGTCCGCCGACAGCCGGTGCCAGATGCCGTCGACCACCGCCGCGCCGAACGCGGTATAGACGACCAGCAGGATCGATCCGCGATCGACCAGCGTCAGCAGCTTCTTCTGACGCGCGACGAAGCCGCCGATCCATGGCCGCAGCAGATGGCCGGCGACGAACGGCAGCAGGAGCTGGACGACGATCGACTCGACCGAGGCGAGCGACACGCCCGCGCTGCCGCCCGACCTGATCAGGATCGCGGCCAGCGCCGGGGTCAGTACGATGCCGATCAGGTTGGAGAAGGATGCGCTGCATACCGCCGCCGCGACATTGCCCCGCGCGATCGCGGTGAAGGCGATCGAGGACTGAACGGTCGAGGGCAACAGGGTCAGGAACAGCATGCCCATCGCGACGGGCGGCGCGAGGAAGGGCAGCGCCGCGACGCCGAGCCCCAGCACCGGGAACAGGATATAGGTGACGGCGAACACGGCGAGATGGAGGCGCCAGTTGCTCATGCCGGCGACGATCGCCTCGCGCGACAGCTTCGCCCCGTGGAGGAAGAACAGCAGGACGATCGCGATGTCGGCGGCGATGTCGAACAACGGCACTGCCGGTCCACGGGGCGGCAGCAGCGAGGCAAGCACCACCGTGCCGATCAGGATCAGGATGAACGGCTCGAAGAGGACGAGGAAGCGCTTGAGCATGCCGCCACTTCGCGCGATCGGTTGCGCGCCGCAATGGCTTAAGCCGCCTGAAACCAATCTTGGCGCCCATTCTGCCCGCCTGGCAGTAGCGTGGCGGCGCGGAGCCGTTCATGATGCGGCGATGAAGTGCTTCAGAATACGGGCTTCCCATGCAGCATGAAGTGAGGAGCCTGCGCGGCATGGTCACCGCGCCGCATCATCTGGCGGCGCAGGCCGGGCTTGGCGTGCTGCAGGATGGCGGGAATGCGGTGGAGGCGACTGTCGCGGTCGCTGCGTGCCTTGCGGTGGTCTATCCGCACATGACCGGGATCGGCGGCGACGGCTTCTGGCTGATCGCCGAGCCTGACGGGCGAACTCATGCGATCGACGCGTGCGGCGCGGCGGCGGCGACCGCCAGTCTCACGCTCTACCGAGGGCACAAGGTAATCCCCTGGCGCGGACCGCTCGCGGCCAACACCGTGGCGGGCACGATCTCAGGCTGGGCGGCGGCGCTTCAGTCGAGCGGCGGCACGTTGCCGCTGGCGCGGTTGCTGCGCGACGCCATCTACCATGCCGAATCCGGCGTCGCGGTGACGCGGGGCTGGGCGGAGCTCGCAACGCTGAGGCGGCGCGAGCTGTTCGACCAGCCCGGCGCCTGGGCCGAGACCTTCGAGCCCGCCGGGCGGCCGCTGGTCGAGGGCGAGGTGCTGCGCCAGCCCCGGTTGGCAGCGACGCTGGCGCTGCTTGCGCGCGATGGATTGCAGAGCTTCTATGAAGGCGCGCTCGCCCGCTCGATCGCCGCCGATCTCGCCCGGCTCGGCAGCCCGCTCAGCACGATCGACTTCGCGGCCCACCGCGCGACCCGGCCGGTGCCGCTCAGCGTCGGCATCGAGGGCACGCGCCTGTTCAACACCGCGCCGCCGACCCAGGGCCTCGCCTCGCTGCTGATCCTCGCCTTGTTCGACCGGGTCCATGCCCCCGAGGCCGAAGGGTTCGATTATGTCCATGGCCTGGTCGAGGCGACCAAGCAGGCGTTCCTGTTCCGCGACCGGCATGTCGGCGATCCCGACGATATGACTTTCGACCCGCAAACCCTGCTCGACGATCCGCGCGAGCTTGACGAGATGGCGATGCGGATCGACCTCGATCGGGCGCTGCCCTGGCCGCAGCCTGCTTCGGCGGGCGACACCTGCTGGTTCGGCGCGGCCGATGCCGAGGGGCGCGTGGTGAGTTCGATCCAGAGTAGCTATTTCGAATTCGGCTCGGGCCTTGTCCTGCCCCAGACCGGTATCACCTGGCAGAACCGGGGCAGCAGCTTCCGCCTCGCCGAGGATGGCTGGAACGCGCTCCGGCCGGGACGCAAGCCTTTCCACACGCTCAACCCGGCGCTGGCCCGCTTCGATGATGGGCGCGTGATGGCCTATGGCACGATGGGCGGCGAGGGGCAGCCCCAGACCCAGGCAGCGATCTTCACTCGTTATGCCCGGTACGGCATCGGCCTGCAGGAGGCGATCAGCCGCCCGCGCTGGCTGCTCGGGCGGACCTGGGGCGAAAACAGCACCACGCTGAAGATCGAGGATCGTTTCGCGCTCGATCTCTATGAGGATCTCCGCGCGGCCGGGCATCAGGTCGAGCTGATGCCGGCCTTCACCGCGACCATGGGCCATGCCGGTGCGATCGTTCGCCATGCCAATGGCGTGCTCGAGGGCGCGACCGATCCGCGCAGCGACGGCCAGGTGGCGGCGTGGTGAGCGGCGGCATGGGACCGCACGCCTTCCGCGCCGAATTGCTGAGCGTCCCCGAGGACCCGGCACAGGGCGGCACGGTCCGCCACCATGCCGACGGGCTGATGGTGGTCGAGCAGGGTGTGGTCGTCGCGTTCGGCGACCATGCCGATCTCGCCCCGTGTTTCCCGGGCGTGCCGGTCGAGCGCCTCCCGGGACTGGTGGTCCCCGGCTTTGTCGACACGCATATCCATTATCCGCAGACCGACCGGATCGCGGCCTATGGCGGGCAGTTGCTCGAATGGCTCGAACGGCACATCTTTCCGGCCGAGGCAGCCTTTGCGGATCGCGGCCATGCCGACGCGGTGGCTGGTTTCTTCCTCGACGAGCTGCTGAGGAACGGCACCACCAGTGCACTGGTCTTCGCCACCGTCCATGCCCAATCGGTCGATGCCCTGTTCGAGGCAGCGCTGGCGCGGAACATGCGGATCGTGTCGGGCAAGGTGCTGATGGATCTCGGGCCGGAGACGCTGCACGATTCGGTCGAAAGCGGCCGGGCCGAAAGCGAGGCGCTGATCGCACGGTGGCGCGGGCGCGGACGGCTCGGTTACGCGGTGACGCCGCGCTTCGCGCTCACCTCGTCGGATGAACAGCTTGCCGGCGCGGGCGATCTCGTCGCCGCGCATCCGGACGTGCTGATGCACACCCATCTCGCGGAGAATGCCGGAGAGATCGCCGCGGTTGCGGATCGCTTCCCGACGGCGCTCGACTATCTCGACGTCTATGACCGTTTCGGTCTGGTGGGCCCGCGATCGGTCTTCGCGCACTGCGTGCACATGGAGGATCGAGCCCTAGCGCGGATGGGCTCGGCAGGGTCGAGCATCGCCTTCTGCCCGACCAGCAACCTGTTCCTCGGCTCGGGCCTGTTCGATCTGGCTCAGGCCGATGCGCACGGCGTGACGGTCGGCATCGGCACTGATGTCGGCGCCGGCACTAGCTTCTCGCTGCTCGCGACGCTGGGCGAGGCGTACAAGATCGGCCAGATGCGCGGAACCGGCCTCGACCCTTTTCGCGCGCTCCATCTCGCGACGGCAGGCGGCGCCCGGGCGCTGGGGCTCGGCGGCCGGATCGGCGGCTTGTTGCCGGGGCAGGAGGCCGATTTCGTCCTGCTCGATCCAGCCGCCACGCCGCTGCTGGCGCGGCGCACCGCCGGGGCGAGCCTGATGGAGAAACTGTTCGCGCTGCAGATATTGGGCGACGACCGGGCGATCGCCCGCACCTATGTCGCCGGGCGCTGCGCCTGGAGGCGGCCCGCCTGATTATTGGCCCCTGACTATTTTCTCGGGTCGAGCAGTCCCTCGAACAGCCGCACGACCTTGCCGGTCCGGTTCTTCTCGAAATCGCGCGGATGGACGAACTGGTCGGCGAACCACGGATAGAGCGCCGGGTCGAAAGCGGTCTTCAGCCAGTCGACCGTTGCGCGCACCGCGGGCGAGTGCCGCGCCTCGGCATGGAAATAATACCACAGGTCGAACCTGAGCGGCAGCGGCACGTCGAGCGGGATGAGGTGCTTCGACACCGCCCGGGCATAGGTTGGCAGCGCCGCGATGCCCGCGCCGTTCACCACTGCCCAATAGACCGACAGCGCCGAGTTCGACCTGATCGGCATGAAGCCGTCCGGCCAGTCCGAGCCGACGAGGAATTTGACCAGGCTCGAATTATAGCCGGGCCCGCTCTGCTCGATGAACTTGTGCTCGCGGAACTGGTCGAGCGACGTCATCGCCCCGTGCTTCCGGATATAGGCTTCGGAGGCGAACAGCATGTAGTGGACCGTCGCCAGCTTGGCGCGAACCACGTCGCGGTGGTGCGGCTCGCTGAAGGCGACGCCGACATCGACCGTGTCGCTGCGGTCGCGCGCCGAATCATAGTCGAGCTGAAGCGATACCGTGAGGTTCGACAGCGACGGCGACAGGTCGTTGAGACGCGGCGTCAGCCACAGGCTGCCCAGTCCTTCGGTGCAGCCGATGGTCAGCTCGCCAGGATTGATCAGGACATTCGCCTCGCCGTCGCCGTCGGCCTCGGCCGAGAGGGCGGCGCCAGCCATCTCGCGCGCGGCGCGCGCCATCATCAGCCCGATATCGGTGGGGACGACCCCGCTTCTCGACCGTCCGAGCAGCTTTGTGCCGATTCGATCTTCGAGCCGTTCGATTCGGCGACGCAGCGTATTGAGGGACAGGCGTGAACTGTCAGCGGCGGCGCGAAAACTATGATGTTCGGTGACGAGAAGCAGCGCGCGAAGATCGTCCCAATCCAGATCCCGAACGAGCGTGCGCACATGGGTGGCGTTCCACCGGGGAACACCATGGTCTGGATTTTGGATCGCGGCCGGATGCTTGCTCGCCATTACACTCCTGTCGGGCCTTAACCTAACAGTCGGAGCGAGAAAATGCGAGCGGAGCTACAAACATCACATCGCGACAGTTTTGGCCGCCTGCGCTTCTCCGAAAAGGTCGAGCATACGCTGGCGCGCGCCAGCAGCCCGCCCGTCTCGCGGATTGCGACAGACGCGGAGATCGTCTCGGTTCTGGACGAGGCATCGCGCCTCTTTCCGGTCGCGAGCCTGTCGGCCGTGCAGCGCATGCGCGAACGGAATGCCGGCGTCGTCCGGATGATCGAAGGCCTCGGGACCCGGAACGAATCGGCCATGCTGGCCTATCTGCCGCTGTCGGCCGAAGGCGCGAGGCTGCTGATCGAGGGCCGCTTCGACGGCAAGAATCCGAAGGCGGAATGGATCGTCGCTGAGGATGAGATCCCGACGGCGATCTATATCTGGATGGCGTGGACGCCCGGAACGCTCGCGCGTTCGCTGCCGGCGATGGCGCAGATATTCTCGTCGCTGACGCCGGACGGTTGCCCGCTCTTCTCGCGCGCATCGACCGAGCATTCGATGCGGATCCACACCACGATGGGCTTCCAGCAGGCGGCGCAGATCTATCCCGGCGCGCCCGATTGGCTGCTGGTCGTCCTGCCCGAAGGCGAGATGGTGCCCGTGCGCAAGGAAATGACGGTCCGCCCGCCCGCCCCCAAGATCGAGGTGCGCCCGGTGCGCTCGTTCGAGGACATGGCGATGATCTTCGCCGTTCGCTCCTCGACCTATATCAGCGAGCAGTTCTGCCTCTATTCGGAGGAGTTCGACGGCAATGATTTCTGCGCGACTCACCTGATCGGCTTCATCGATGGCGACCCGGCCGGCTGTATCCGGATGCGCTATTTCGGGGATTTCGTGAAGGTCGAGCGGCTTGCGGTACGGCGCGAATATCGCCGCAGCCGGCTGGCGTTCAAGCTGGTGCGCGAAGCGCTGGCGCTGGCCCGGGTGAAGGGCTTCAAGCGCTTCTACGGCCATGCCCGGCTCGATCTGGTGCCGTTCTGGGCGATGTTCGGCTTCCGCGAAATGGCTGAGCGTCCCTTGTTCAAATTCGCCGATGTCGAATATCGCGAGATGGAGCTCGACGGCGAAGCGAGCGAGAACCCGATCGGCATCGGTGACGATCCGATGGTGACGATCCGGCCGGAGGGTGCCTGGAACGTGCCTGGCCCGCTCGAACTGTCCAACCTGCGGCCAAGCCGGGCTGCCTTTTTCAGCGACATGAAGACGGTCAGCCGGGCGGCCCACTAGGTCGGATCGACGTCCCCGTTATCGGCACGATTACAGCGAAGAGGAGGGTTCGCGCAGAGGGCGCAGAGAATGCGGGGTTCATCGCAAACCAGTCGAGCCGCTGGCCGAACCTTCTCGGCGTCTTCCGCGTCTCTGCGCGAAATCATCCTGTGTTGCCGACGGGCCGGTCCTGAATGTGGATCGGCCTGGCGGGCATAGCCAGCCTGGGCGAGCGCCGCGCGGTCGTTCACCGTTCGGAGACGGCGTTCACCGAAGCGATCTTGGCGGCCGGGCGGAACTCGGCTTGGAGGCGCCCTCATCCTTTTGGGGGCTCCATGAATCCGATCATCCGCGTTACCGTTGCGACACTGCCCTGGCTTCTCGTCGGGCTTGCATCACCAGCCTTTCCCCAGCCCCGAATCCCGGCAACCGCGCAATCCGCGATCGATCTCGATGCCGCCTTCCGGGCGATCGCGCCGGAAGGGCCGGGATGCGCGGCGGGCGTTTCGGTCGCTGGCGTTTCAAGCCCGATCAAGGCCTATGGCCAGGCCGATCTGGAGCATCGCGACCCGATCACCGCTGAGAGCATTTTCGAAACAGGTTCGCTGGCCAAGCAGTTCACCGCTGCCGCGGTGCTGCTCCTGGCGCAGGACGGCAAGCTGACGCTGGACGACGATATCAGGCGCTATCTGCCCGAAATGCCTGATTACGGCACGCCGATCACGATCAGGCACCTGCTCAATCACACCAGCGGCCTGCGTGAGCAATGGAGCCTGCTCGCTTTGACGGGCAATCCTCCCGGAACCCAGGTGCACAACCAGGCGACGATCCTCGATCTCGCCTCGCGCCAGAAGGGCCTGAACTTCAGGCCGGGCGCCGAATTCCTCTATACCAACACCAACTATACCCTCGCCGCGATCATCGTCGAGCGAGTCAGCGGCAAGAGCCTGCAGCAGTTCACCGACCAGCGCCTGTTTCGGCCGCTGGGCATGGGCAGGACTCGGTGGCGGGAGGATTTCCGCACGGTCGTTCCCGGGCGCGCGATTGCCTATGCACCGGTCGGCGAGGGTTTCATCGCCAACATGCCTTTCACCAACGTCTATGGAAATGGCGGTCTGCTTACCACGATCGGCGATCTGCTGCGCTGGAATGCGTTCCTGGACAAACCCTCGGCCTTGCCTAGCGGACAGGGCCTTGTCGCAGCCCTGCAAACCCCGGGGAACCTGAGTGACGGCACGACACTCGACTATGCCCTTGGCCTCGAAACCAACCATGCGCACGGGCAGCGGCTGGTGTCGCACAGCGGTTCGACGGGAGGATACAAGGCGTGGCTGGGCCGCTATCCCGACCAGCGGATCTCAGTCGCGATCCT
Source organism: Candidatus Sphingomonas phytovorans (assembly GCA_029202385.1). Lineage (NCBI taxonomy): Bacteria > Pseudomonadati > Pseudomonadota > Alphaproteobacteria > Sphingomonadales > Sphingomonadaceae > Sphingomonas > Candidatus Sphingomonas phytovorans. Next base: position 3,671,687 of record CP119314.1, on the reverse strand, counting down.
GTGCAACAATGGCGGCATCGATCCGGTCGCCATCGGGGAAAAGCTCGCTGAGCAGGCCCTGCGCGCGACGGGGAATTCAAGGGACGTTGCCGTCGCGACGGCATCGCAGCCGGTCTCCGCTGTGCCGGTGGCATCTTCTTCTCCCGATCTGACACCGTATCGGGGCCTGTTCCGCAACCCGGTCACGGGCGAAGTGGTCCAGACCGAGGTGGCGAAGGGTCGGCTGATGCTGAGGCAGGGGGCAACCGATGCGCTCGTGGCGCTTGGCGGCGGGCGTTTCAGGCGCAGCGATGGCACTGTCCTGTCGTTCGTCCGGTCCGGTACCGGGCTGGTCGAACTGATCGCCGGCACAGGTTCGGGGACTCAACGCTTTGTCGCGGTGCCGCCCGCGCGAAGCGGCGGCGCAGCGTTCGCCGAGTTCGTCGGAGACTATTACAGCGCTGAACTCGACACCCGGATCGCCGTGATCAGGCAGGGCGACACGCTGGTGATGCGCCAGCGCTTCGGGATCGAATGGCCATTGTCGCCGAGCTTCGCCGACGCTTTCACCACTCGCCTGCGAGGCACCACGACCCTGGTTTTCGGCAGGGCGGCCGACGGACGGGTCAATGGTTTCGGCGCCTGGGCGAACGGCGCGCGCAACATATCGTTCGTGAAACAGTGATTCGCCGGCTCTGGCGGCGACGGGCGAGAGGTGTGGTCTCGGTATGCCCCTATCCCGGTGGGCGACTCCGCTGTTGATGGCTTGCCGCAAATCGGAAGGGGGAATCCGGATTCGCTGAATCGTTTCCGCATTTTATCTCAAACCCTCCGAAACCGACGGTCAGCCCGCTGGTTCCGACGGTGGGGCAGTTCACCGATGCGGGGGTGATGATCCAGGGTGAATAGATGGCCTGGACCTTCTCGCTGACGTTCGGGCCGACGATGGCTGCCTCATGCGGATCGGCTGGTTCGAACCGCCAGAGTATTTCGCGGGAGATGTCCGGGTTGGGCACCATGACGGTCATCAGGTCGCGGCCGACCGTTGCCGTCTCGCCCGCCCGCTGTCGGATGGTGTCCATCGCGGCCAGCCGAAGGGCCTCGATGTCCCGACGGCCGGTCGCTTCCGCATGGTCCGCGACGGCCTTGGCGGTCCGCGCGGCCGGCCAGCCGTCGCCAACCTGCGCAAAAAGGACCTTTTGCTGGCGGGTACGGGGCGGGCGCATCCAGCCGTTGATCGTGGGGGCGCCGCCTTTCCAGTCGATGTCGATGCAAAACGGAATGCTGCGCCGTCGCCTGATCCGATACCCCGCGACCTGTAGCGTCAGTCCGTATTTTCCCAGGTTCCGGGGAAGACCGGCCAGCGCGTTCCTCAGTCTCCAGATGACGGTGCGCAGCTTCACCCGGCCAAGGCCGCGCCCGCCAAAGGCGAATGTGCCGAGCGGCGGCGCATCGGCCGGCTGCGGGGCCAGGGTGTTCGCGATCCATTGGTCCGTCGGCTGCTTTCCGACGAACGCAATGCCGGTAAAGCCGATCGTGCCGACGGCGTCGGCCGCCAGAAAGATGATCGTCTTGTTCTCAAGCGGGCTGTGGACGACTGGCGAAACCCCCGAACCAGCCAGGGTTACCCTGCGATCACTTGCATGAACCGAGGCGCGGGGCGTGCTGATCGATAGAATCAATGTCATTGTCCGGAATCGCGCCCTTCGCAGTCGGTACGATAGCGGATCGGTCGACTCGAATGCGTGGCCCTAGACTCCATACAGTGCCCAGACGCTCGCCAGATCCTGCACCACATGCCCCAGCGACTTGTACGCCGTAATCTCCTCCGCCGATCGTCGCCCCTCGACCCGCCCGGCCAGCACCTCGCCGATCTCAGCGACGATATGCTCGTCGCCGATCAGCCCGGCCGCCTTCGCCTTCAGGAACTCCGCCCCCTGCGCCAGCACGCCTTCGCGGCTGTCGACGATGAAGCGGGATCGCACGACCAGGTCATGGTCGACCTCGACTGGTCCGGCATAGCTCGAGCCGACCAAATTGAGGTGAGTGCCCGGCCGCACCCAGGCGCCATGCAGGATCGGCTCGACCGCGCCGGAGACGGTGCAGACGATATCGGCTTCGGCCACCGCCGCGCGCACCTCGTCAACCTCCGAAATGTCGATCCCTGTCTCCGCGGCCATCGACTGCGCGACATCCGCCGCCCGGCCCGCAGACCGGCCCCATACCAGCACGCGCTCGATCGGGCGCACCGTGGCGATCGCGCGGATATGAGTCGCCGCCTGTTCGCCCGTGCCCAGGATGGCGAGCGTCCGCGCGTCGGCACGGGCCAGCACGTCGGTCGCCACCGCGCTCGCCGCCGCGGTGCGGATCGCGGTGACCTCGCCCGCATGTGCGATGCACACCGGCTCGCCCGAGTCCGGATCGAAGATCACGATCACGCCCTGGTGCGACTGGCGGCCCTTCGCCGCATTGCCCGCGAACACGCTGATCAGCTTGGCGCCGAACGGCCCGTCCCCGGCCAGCGCGCCGGGCATGATCCCGAACAGCCGCCCTTCGGCCAGCGGGATGATCGATCGCAGCAATTGCCGTGTCTCGCCCGTCGAAAAGGCGAGCATCGCCTCCCGCACGATCGGGATGCAAATGGGATAGGTGAGGCGTTCGCGCACTTCCGCGCGGTCGATCAGGCGCATGCTTGGTGCTCCGGTGTCTTCGATGATGTTCGCATCCTGTCCGGCGGCGGTGCCGCGGGCAACCGGAGGCTGCGCCGTATCCGGGGCGATCGATGGAGCGGGGCGGCGCATGCCACCCCGAATACGCGGCCTTTATCGTCTATCGTCGGGAAGACATTGCCCTAGAGGAAGAAAACTCCCTCGATCACCGTCAGGCATGTCCCGCCCAGGATCACCCGGTCGCCTTCCAGCCGGCAGGTCAGTCGGCCGCCGCGCGGGCTCGCCTGGAAGGCAGTGAAGCTCTCCCGGCCAAGCCGCTTTGCCCAATAGGGTGCCGACACCGCATGGGCGGAACCGGTCACCGGGTCCTCGTCGATCCCGGCGCCCGGCGCGAACGCACGGCTGACGATATCGGTCGAGTCGCCCGGCGCGGTAACGATGGTCAATATGTTGCCCTTGGCGGCGAGCGCGCGGAAATCGGGGGCCAGGGCGCGGACCAGCGCCTCGTTCTCCAGCACGATCAAGGCGTAATGTCCGGGGTGCCACAAGGTCTCGACCACGCCCTTTGCGCCCAGAGCCGCGACGATCTCGGGCAGCTTCCGGGGAGAAGGCGCCCAGGCCGGCAGCGAGAGCTCATAGCCGTCGCCCGCGCGCCTCACCTCAAGCACGCCCGCCTTGCGCGTGCGGAAGCGCACCGCGTCGATCGAGGGATCGCCCGACAGTACGAAATGCCCGCTTGCCAGCGTCGCGTGGCCGCACAGCGCCGCCTCGGTCACGGGCGTGAACCAGCGCAGCTCGAATTCGGCTTCCCCGCTCGCGTCTGGCAGGAGGAAGGCAGTCTCGGCCAGGTTGTTCTCGGCGGCGATCGCCTGCAGCACCGCATCGTTGGGCCATGCGGCCAGCGGCATCACCGCGGCGGGATTGCCCGTGAAGGGGGCGCTGGCGAACGCGTCGATCTGCGCGAACGGAATCCTCAAAGGCGCTTGCCGAACCAGTGCGGGGTCACATCCGCCTCGATCAGCGGGTTGTCGGTGTCGATATGCCCTTCCGGGTCGAGATGGATCAGCACCTCGACCTTGGGGAATTGCTTGCGGATCTTCGCCTCGACCGCGTCCATCACGACATGTGCATCGGCCACCGTCATCTCCGGCGCGACATACATGTGGAACTGCGCGAAATCATGGCTGCCTGACCGGCGCGTGCGGAAATCATGGATGCCGCGAAGCTCCGGATGCTGCGCCGCCGCCTCGATGAAGCGCTTGCGCTCCTCCTCCGGCCATTCCTTGTCCATCAACTGGTCGATCGCATTGCTCGATGCGCGAAACGCGCCGAAGGCGAGCCAGGCGGCGATGACGATACCGAACAGCGGGTCGGCATTGCTCCAGCCGACATATTGGTCGAGCACCAAAGCGAGGATCACCGATCCGTTCAGCAGCACGTCGGACTGGTAATGCATATTGTCCGCCATGATCGCGACCGATCCGGTGCGGCGGATGACGCTGCGCTGATAGACCAGCAGCACCAGCGTCGCGAGGATCGCGACGATCGACACGCCGATGCCGAAATCAGCGTCCCGCGTCGGGTTGCTCTCGCCGAACGCCAGGATCGCGCGCCACGCAATGGCGGCTGCCGACGCGGTGATCAGCATGACCTGGAATAGCGCGGCCAGCGCCTCCGCCTTGCCATGGCCGAAACGATGGTCGTGGTCGGCCGGTGTCGCGGCAAGGCGGACGCCGTAGAGCGTGACCAGCGAGGCGAGCAGGTCTAGCCCGGTATCGGCCAGCGAGCCGAGCATCGCGACCGATCCGGTATGCCACGCGGCATATCCCTTCAGGGCAAGCAGGAACAGTGCCATCGCCACGCTGGCGATGGCGGCGCGCACGGCATAGGGAATGGCGCGGCGCTGGTCCTCGGTCACGGGTATAGCAGCCCTTCGCTCCAGCCGTCTCCGGCGTGGACGAACAGGCGGCGCTCGTGAAGCCGGTGCGCGCGGTCCTGCCAGAACTCGATCCGGTCAGGGGTCAGCCGGTATCCGCCCCAATGCGGCGGCCGTGGCACCTCGCCGCCCGCGAAGCGCGCTTCCACCTCGGCGAACCGCGCCTCGAACGTCTCGCGCGCATCGAGTGGCCGCGACTGGTCGGACGCCCAGGCGCCAAGCTGCGAATCACGGCTCCGGCTCGCGAAATAGGCATCGGATTCGGCGTCGCTGGCGAGTGTGAGGCTGCCCTCGATTCGGATCTGCCGCCGAAGCGACTTCCAGTGGAACAGCAGGGCCGCGTGCGGATTGGCCGTCATCTCGCCGGCCTTTCGGCTCTCACGGTTGGTGTAGAAGACGAAGCCGTCGGGCCCATGCCCCTTGAGCAGCACCATCCGCACTGAAGGGCGCCCGTCGCCGTCCGCCGTGGCCAGCGCCATTGCGTTCGAATCGTTCGGCTCGGTGTCGCGCGCCTCGGCGAACCATGCATCGAACAGCTTGAAAGGGTCGTCCACCATGGCCTGCGCTTTACGGCCGGCACGATCCACTGTCGAGGAAGGGAACGACGTCGCATCTCCGATTCAGGGCGCCGGGCGCTATGCGCAGCGGAACGAGTCCGCTGCTCATCGATTGAATCGGTTTCGCAACGAAGGAACCGGCACATGGCCGCACGCGCCTATTGGCAGGGACAGATCAGGCTGGCGCTCGTCTCGATCCCGGTCGAGATCTACACCGCGACCAAATCCGGCGCGCAGATCAGCTTCAAGCAGATCCACGAACCGACCGGCAAGCCGATCCATTACGAAAAGGTGGTGACCGGCGTCGGCCCGGTCGACACCGACGAGATCATGAAGGGCTTCGAATATGAGAAGGGCGAGTTCGTCCTGCTCGAACAGGATGAGATCGATGCGGTGAAGCTCGAATCGAAGAAGACGCTCGAGCTCACCCAGTTCGTCGACGCGAGCGAGATCGACGTGCTCTATTACGAAAAACCCTATTTCGTCGTGCCTGCGGACGACCTCGCCCAGGAGGCGTTCATCGTCCTGCGCGAGGCGCTTCGCCGGACGAAGAAGGTCGGGCTCGGCCAGCTTGCCATGCGCGGCCGCGAATATGTGGTGAGCCTCAAGCCGTGCGGGCGCGGCATGGTGCTGGAGACGTTGCGCTACGCCGACGAGGTCAACAAGGCGCAGGGCTATTTCCGCGATATCCCGGATGCGAAACCCGACGAGGACCTGATGGAACTTGCGCAGGCGCTGATCGAGAAGAAGACCGGGGCCTTCCATCCACAGGACTTCCACGATCGCTATGTCGATGCGCTGAAAGACCTGGTCGAGCGCAAGCGCAAGGCGAAAGGGCGCAAGATCGTCGAGGACGCGAGCGATGAGCCGGCCGGCCGGTCGGGATCGAACGTCGTCGACCTGATGGCGGCGCTCAAGAAGTCGATGGAGAAGCCGGGCGCCGCGCCCGCGAAGGAGGCGGCCAGGGCAAAGAAGCCGGCTGCCGGAAAGGCTCCTGGAGCCCCGGCGAAGAAACCGGCGGCGAAAAAGCGTGCCTGATCGCGATCCCCTCGCGCGCTACAACGCGAAGCGCGATTTCGCGAAGACCGCTGAACCGGCGGGCACGCTCGCGCCCGGCCATGGCAACAGCTTCATGGTGCAGAAGCACGATGCGTCGCGCCTGCACTGGGATTTCCGGCTGGAAATCGACGGTGTCCTGAAAAGCTGGGCGGTCACCCGCGGCCCGAGCCTCGACCCGAACGAGAAGCGCCTGGCGGTCCGTACCGAGGATCACCCGCTCTCCTACGCAACGTTCGAAGGCACGATCCCCAAAGGCCAATATGGCGGCGGCACGGTGATGCTGTGGGATCGCGGCACCTGGTCCCCGATCAAGGGCAAGAGCGCGAAGGACCTGGAGAAAGGCCATCTCCACTTCGTGCTGGATGGCGACAGGATGAAGGGCGAATGGCTGCTGATCCGCCTGAAGCCGCGCGGCAAGGAGAAGGGCGAGAACTGGCTGCTGCGTAAGATCGACGACGGGGAGGCCGGCGGCACGGACACGCTGGTGGAAACCGCGCTGACCAGCGTCGCGAGCGGCCGGACGATGATCGAGATTGCAGAGGGAAAAACCCTCCCCGGAACGGGGAAGGGGACCAGCGCAGCTGGTAGAGGGGGGGCTGCCACGCGCGCCGCGTCTGCGACAGTCCCCCTCCACCGCCCTCGGCGGTCCCCCTCCCTATCCCGGGGAGGATTGGCTGAACTCCGCGATTTCCAGCTCGCTACCCTGGTCGACAGCGTCCCAACCGGCAGCCGCTGGCTGCACGAGGTGAAATATGACGGGTATCGTGTGATGGTCGCTGTCGCCGGCGCTGAAGTAAAAATCTACAGCCGTTCTGGTCTCGACTGGACGGACAAATTCCAGGGCATCGCCGAGGCGGCGGCCACCCTGACTCCGGGCAGCGCGCTGATCGATGGCGAGGTCGTCGCCTTCCGCGACGGCAAGCCCAGCTTCTCGGCCCTGCAGGACGCGATCGCCAATGGCGGCGACATGACCCTGTTCGCCTTCGACCTGCTCGAACTCGACGGAGAGGACATCGCCGCCCTGCCCAATATCCAGCGCAAGGAACGGTTGCGGCCGCTGGTCGAGGACACCGATGCACGGGTGCAGTTCGCCGAGCATATCCTCGGTTCGGGCGAGCCATTGTTCGAGACAATGTGCCGCGAAGGCTATGAGGGCGTGGTCTCGAAGCTTGCCGACGCGCCCTATCGCGGGCAGCGCTCCAGGAACTGGCTCAAGGTCAAATGCACCAGGCGGCAGGAATTCGTGATCGTCGGCTGGACGCCGTCGGACAAGGCGCGGGGTTTCCGCTCGCTGCTGCTTGGACTGAACGGGCCTGACGGTTTCACCTATGCCGGCAAGGTCGGCACCGGTTTCGATACGGGCATGATGATGGATCTCAGCGCGAAGCTTGCCCGGATCGAGCGCAAGACACCCACGGTGGAGGCCCCGCGCGCGGCGGTGCGCGGCGCGCATTGGGTAACGCCGAAGCTGGTCGCCGAGATTGCCTATACCGAAACCACGCCCGACGGCGTGCTGCGCCACCCGAGCTTCCTCGGTCTGCGCGAGGACAAGGAGGCGAGGGACGTGGTTGCCGAGAAGCCGGTTCCCATCGATGCCACGCCCGTGCCCGAGGTGCATGTGAAGGTCAGCAGCCGCGACCGGCTGATCTTCCCCGATTCGGACGTCACCAAGGGCGATCTCGCCGACTATTATGCGCTCATGGCGCCGGTCGTGCTGCCCTGGGCGGCCAACCGTCCGATCAGCCTGGTCCGCTGTCCGCAGGGCCGGGCGAAGCGCTGCTTCTTCCAGAAGCATGATGCCGGGACCTTCGGCGAGCATGTCCATCAGGTGCCGATCCGCGAGAAGGACGGGTCGACCGAGAATTATCTCTATGTCGATGACGTGGACGGCCTGGTGGCGTGCGTTCAGATGGGCACGATCGAATTCCATGGCTGGGGATCGTCGGTGGCGACGCTCGAGCAGCCCGACCGGATGGTGTTCGATCTCGATCCCGACGAGGATCTCGGCTTCGACATCGTCAGGAAGGCGGCTGAGGATATCGGCATCCATCTCGCCGAGATCGGGCTCACCAGCTTCCCGATGCTGTCGGGGGGCAAGGGCGTGCATGTCGTGGTGCCGCTGACGCCCCGGGCCGAATGGCCGGCGGTGAAGGACTTCGCCGAACGCTTCGCCCGCGCGCTCGCCGCGGCCGAGCCCGACCGCTATATCGCGACCATGGCCAAGGCGAAGCGCAAGGGGCTGATCTTCATCGACTATCTGCGCAACCAGCGCGGCTCCACTGCTGTCCTGCCCTATGTCGCGCGGGCGCGATCCGGCGCGCCGGTCGCGGCGCCGGTGAGCTGGACGGAGCTTCGCGACATCGACAATGCCCATCGCTGGGGCGTGCGCAACGGGGCCGAACTGCTCGAACGCGCCAGTTCGCGGGCGCTGGCCGGATGGGGATTCGCCGACCAGATCCTGCCCGACCTGTGATCTTTGTTGCACGCGCGAAGGGATTGTGGTCGGGTCGGTGGGTTCGTAGGGGAACGCCCTCATCACCATGGCCACGCTCGCAGCCCCTTCTCTGCTCGATCCCAGCATCCATGCCGCGCGCTGGATCGCGGACTATTGCGCGCGGGAGAAACAGGGCGACGTGCTGTGCGCCGGTCATGCCGATCCGGCCTGGACCGCGATGTTCGAGGAACTGGCCGCCGTCGCAGGCGACGACCTTGCCCATGCCCGCGACCGGGTGCAGCGCCACGCGGCCGATATCGGCACCGGTTTCCGCATCATCGGCGAAAGCGAGGAGCGCGCCTGGCCGCTGTCCCCCGTCCCGCTGCTGATCGAGGCCGACGAATGGGCCGGGATCGAGGCTGGCGTCGCCCAGCGTGCGGAGCTGCTCGAAACGATCCTCGCCGATCTCTATAGCGATGCGAAACTGGTCGAGCGTGGCCTGATCCCCGCCACCCTGGTCGCGGGCAGCCCTTTCTTCCTCCGGCCGCTGGCGGGGCTGGTGCCGCCCGGCGGGCACCACCTCCATTTCATCGCGGTCGACCTGGGGCGCGGACCGACCGGCGAATGGCGGGTGCTTGCCGATCATCTGCGCGCGCCGGCCGGGGCGGGCTATGCGCTGGAGAACCGGCTGGCGATCTCGCGTACCCTGGGTGGGCTGCAGGGGCGGCTTAACGTCAAGCGCCACGCGCCGTTCTTCGCCGCCTATCGCGACGGGCTCGCCGCCGCCTGCCGCCGTGCCGATCCGCGCATCGGGCTGCTGACCCCCGGCCGCTACAATCCCAGCTATCCCGAACAGGCGCATCTCGCGCGCTATCTCGGGTTGCTGCTGGTCGAGGGCGCCGATCTCGCCGCGCTCGAGGACAAGCTCTATGTCCGTACGATCGGCGGGCTGAAGCGGGTCGACGCGATCTGGAACCGGCTCGATCCGCGCCTGCTCGATCCGCTCGCCTTCGATTCGCATTCCGGAATCGGCGTGCCCGGTCTGATCGACGCGATGGCGGCGGGCAATGTCGTCATCTCCAACGTGCCGGGCGCTGGCGTGCTCGAATCGCCCGCCTTCGCTGCCTTCCTGCCGATGCTCGCGACCCGGCTGGCCGGCAACGACCTGCTGTTGCCCAATATCGCCACCTGGTGGTGCGGGCAGGACCAGGAGCGTGCTCGGGTGATCGAGGATCTCGACAAGCTGCTGATCGGTCCCGCCTTCGGCGTCCAGCCGCTTGGCCTCGACGGCGCGGCCCCGCGCCCCGGCGCTGAAATCACCGGTGCGGCGCGCGCGGCCCTGCTCGACGACATGACCCGCCGGCCGCAGGACTATGTCGGGCAGGAGATTGTGCGGCTGTCGACCATGCCGGTCGTCACTGATGACGGTCTCGCCGCGCGGCCTTTTACGCTGCGGGTCTTCGCGGCGCGCGGCGCGGACGGCAGCTGGGCGATCATGCCGGGCGGCTTCGCGCGGATTGGCGAACACAAGGATCCCCGCGCCTCGGTGATGGGGGAGGGCAACTGGTCAGCCGATGTCGCGATCCACGGGCCCGAACCGGTCGCCCCGGTCTCGCTGCTGCCGCCAAGCGATTCGATCCATGTCCGTCGCAACCCGGGCACCCTGCCGAGCCGCGTCGCCGATAATTTCTTCTGGCTCGGCCGCTATCTCGAACGCGGCGAGGCGCTGCTCGGCATCATCCGCGTGATGCTGGGCAATTCGATCGATGCCGATGCGGGCGCGGCGCTCGGGTCGGAAACGGTCGGGCGGCTGGTCGGCATGGCGGTGAATATCGGCGCCGCGCCGCATCCGGCGAGCCTGCGCCGCGTCGATCTTGCCTCCTTCGCCCGTACAGCGATGGAATCGGGCGAGGGCGGCTGGCATAGCGTCCGCGCGATCAACCGGCTTGCGCGCGGCATCGGGCGCGGCTCGCGCGACCGGCTCGCGGCCGACATGGTCAAGCTGCTCGACGCGCCTTTTCCCACCAAGGGCGGCATGCTCGACAAGGCCGGGTCGCTCCAGCGCCGCTATGCCGCGCTGTCCGGCCTCTCGGCCGAACATATGGGGCGGACGGCTGCATGGCGTTTCCACGATCTCGGCCGCCGGCTCGAACGCGCGCTGACCGTGACGCGTGCGGTGCGGGTGTTCGGCATGGCCAACGGGACGGTCGACGACCTGTCGACTCTGCTCGATCTCGCCGACAGCCAGATCAGCTACCGCCAGCGTTATCTGACCGGCATCGCGCGGGTGCCGGTGGTCGATCTGGTCGCGCTCGATCCGGGCAATCCGCGCTCGCTCGCCTTCCAGGTCGACCGGATCTGCGAGCATATGCGCGCGCTGCCCGTGCTCGGCGATGACGGCATGGACGAGCCGCAACAGGCGGTGGCGACCCTGCTTGTGTCGATCGTCTCGACGGCGACCGCGGCGACGCTCGACGAAAGCGTGCTGGGCGATCTTGAGCGGCGGCTCTTCTCGCTGTCGGACGCGGTTGCGCGGCGCTACTTCCTCCAGGGCGCCGAGCCGCTGCGCGCCGGCGGACTGACGCTGGCGTGATCTACGATATCCGCCACATAACGCGCTTCGACTATGGCGCCTCGGTCAAGTTCGCGCGCTGCAACCTGCGGCTGAAGCCGATCCACTGGTCGGGCCAGGCATTGCGCGACTATCGCCTGACGATCAGCCCATCGGGCCGCACCGCGCCGGCGCGCGCCGAGGCCGGGCTCGCCAATGTCATGCGGCTGGTGGTCGAGGAACCGGTCCGCCATCTGGTGATCGAAAGCATGTCGCGGATCCTGGTCGACCGGCCGGTGCCGATACCGTCGGACAGCGACCCGACTCTGGCGGAGGTGGCGGTCGCCGCGCGGGCGAGTCGCGATGCCTCGCCCGCCGGGCCAGCCAATTATCTCTTTCCCTCGCCGCTGATCCCGCTCGACCGCGATATCGCCGAATGGTGCGCGCAGGATCTCCAGCCTGACCGTCCGTCGCTTGAGGCTGCCATCGCGCTTGCCCGGCACATCCAGAACGATTTTGCCTTCGATCCGGAGGCGACGCTGGTCGATACCGTGCCGCACGAGGCGTTCAGGAAGCGTGGCGGCGTCTGCCAGGATTTCGCGCAGATCATGATCACCGGGCTGCGCGCCGCCGGGCTGCCTGCTGCCTATGCCTCGGGCTATATCCGCACGATCCCGCCGCCCGGCCAGCCGCGCCTGGTCGGCGCCGATGCGACTCATGCCTGGGTGCTGCTGTGGTGCGGGCCCGGTCTCGGCTGGGTCGGGGTCGATCCGACCAACGGCATCTGGATGGCGGGCGACCATATCATCATGGCGATCGGCCGGGACTATGGTGAGATCGCGCCGATCGACGGCGTGGTGCTGGGATCTGGCGCGCAGAAGATGGCCGTGTCGGTCGATGTCGCGCCGGTGCTTGAGGCCGTTGCCTGACGAGGAGGGGTTTGCGCTTCCGACCGCGATCCCCCAAATAGGCGCCAGAATAGAAACAGAGGGCAAAAGTGGCCGATCCATATGCTACGCTGGGCGTGCAGCGCACCGCCAGCGAGGCCGACATCAAGAAGGCGTATCGGAAGCTCGCAAAGGAGCTGCATCCCGATCGCAACAAGGACAACAAGCAGGCGACCGAACGGTTCAGCCAGGTCACCAATGCGTATGACCTGCTGACGGACAAGGACAAGCGCGCCCGGTTCGATCGCGGCGAGATCGACGGCGACGGCAACCCCGCATCGCCCTTCGGCTTTGGCGGGGGCGGCCAGGGCGGCTTCCGTCCCGGCCCGGGCGGCGGCGGGTCGTCGTTCGAGGCGGATGGGCCCGATATCAGCGACATCTTCGAGGGCATGTTCGGCGGGCGGGGCGGCGGCGGCTTCGCCAGCGGTTTCGGCGGCTTCGGGCGCAAGCCCCAGCCCAAGGGCGCCAATGTCGCTTACAAGCTCAACGTTTCCTTCACTGATGCAGCGACGCTCAGCCCGCAGCGCATCACCCTGGCCGACGGCAAGACGATCGACCTCAAGCTGCCTGCCGGCCTGGAAAGCGGTGCGCAGATGCGCCTCGCCGGCAAGGGCCAGCCCGGGCCGGGCGGCGCCGGCGACGGGATGGTTACGATCACCGTCCAGCCGCATCGCTTCTTCGCGCGCGAGGGTGACGACGTCAGGCTCGACCTGCCGGTCACGCTGTCCGAGGCAGTACTTGGCGCATCGGTGCGCGTGCCGACGGTAGAGGGCGCGGTGATGCTGACCATCCCGGCCGGCTCGACCTCGGGCAAGGTGCTCCGCCTGCGCGGGCGCGGCTTCCACAAGAAGGGTGGCGCGCGGGGCGACCAGCTCGTCACCCTGATGATCGATGTGCCGGCCGACGACGCCGCGCTGACCGAGTTCGTCCAGGGATGGAAGGACCGGGACAAGGGCAACCCCCGCGGCCATATGGGCGTTTAATCGCCCGATGCAGGAAGTTTCGCCCCAATCGCCCGAGGAGCGCCGCAAAAGGCCGGGTGAGGGGCAGACGAAGCTGAACCGGCGCATGGCGTTCGTGCGGCCTGGGAGCTACGCGCGCGAGGTGCTGAAGCGCGTCGTGGTCGGTGTCTATACCGACGGTTTCGTCCATGCCGGCAACCTTGCCTATCTCTCGCTGCTGACGCTGTTTCCCTTCTTCATCGTCGCGGCGGCGGTCGCGCGGCTGTTCGGGCAGACCGGCGAGGGGCTCCATGCGGTCGAGGCGTTCCTGCGCACCGTGCCGCCGGGCGTCGCGCAGGTGCTTCAGACGCCGATCACCGACGTGCTGACCGCGCGCTCGGGCTCGCTCCTCTGGTTCGGTGCGATCGTCGGCCTGTGGACCACGGCAAGCTTCATCGAGACGATTCGCGACATCCTGCGCCGCGCTTATGGGGTGAAGTCGATCCGACCCTTCTGGCAATATCGCCTCTGGTCGATCGGGCTGATCCTGACCGCGATGATCCTGATCCTCGTTGCCTTCAGCTTCCAGATCATGCTGCTCGCGGTCGAGCAGTTCATCGTGCGCGTGCTGCCCTTCGCGGCGGACGCGGCGACGGTCGTGTCGTTCAGCCGGCTCGCGCCGGGCCTTGCGCTGTTCGCGGCGCTCTACATGGTGTTCTATTCGCTCACCCCGCGCCAGTATCGTGAGAGCAAATGCCCCAAATGGCCCGGCGCGCTGTTCACTGCGGCCTGGTGGCTGCTGGTGACGGCGTTGCTTCCCGTCATCCTGGGCAGGCTAGGGAGCTACGACCTGACCTATGGCAGTCTGGCCGGCGTGATGATCGCGCTGATCTTCTTCTTCTTCGTCGGGCTCGGGCTGGTCGTTGGCGCCGAATTGAACGCAGCACTGGCGGAATCCGATGATGAGGGAGTAGAGGACCTCAGCGGCAGCAACAAAGAGGAGGCGGCAGCAGCGTGACGGGATTGATGCAGGGCAAGCGCGGATTGATCATGGGTCTGGCCAATGATCGGTCGCTCGCCTGGGGAATCGCCAAGAAGCTCAGCGAAGCAGGCGCTGAGCTCGCCTTTTCGTATCAGGGTGAAGCGCTCGAGAAGCGCGTCAGGCCGCTCGCCGAGCAGCTCGGCTCGACGCGTCTGATCGATTGCGACGTCTCCGACATGACAGCGCTCGACAATGCCTTTGCCGATCTGGCGAAGGACTGGCCGACGATCGACTTCGTCGTCCATGCGATCGGCTTTTCCGACAAGAACGAGCTGCGCGGCCGCTTCATGGACACCAGCCTCGACAATTTCCTGACGACCATGAACATCTCGGTCTACAGCTTCGTCGCGGTGGCGCAGCGCGCGGCGGCGATGATGACGAACGGCGGCTCGCTGCTGACGCTCAGCTATTATGGCGCGGAAAAGGTCATCCCGCATTATAACGTCATGGGCGTGGCCAAGGCAGCGCTCGAGACCAGCGTGCAGTATCTCGCGGTCGATCTCGGGCGCGACAATATCCGGGTCAACGCGATCTCGGCCGGCCCGATCAAGACGCTCGCCGCCTCGGGCATCGGCGATTTCCGCCTGATCCTGAAGTGGAACGAGCTGAACTCGCCGCTGAAGCGCAACGTGACGATCGAGGATGTCGGCGGCGCCGGCCTCTATCTGCTCAGCGACCTGGCGAGCGGCGTGACGGGCGAGGTGCACCATGTCGATGCCGGCTATCACGCGATCGGCATGAAGGCGGAAGACGCGCCGGATATCGCTTTGGTTTAGTTCCCTCTCCCTGAAGGGGAGAGGGAGGGACCCATGCGAAGCATGGGAGGGTGAGGGGATGAAGCGGCCACCGGGCGAAGAAGCGCTGGAGCGCCAACGGCAATTGCGGCGCGAGCCGACTGAGCCGGAAAAGCGGCTTTGGCAGCATCTTCGTGGCAGGCAGGTCGCTGGTCTGAAATTTCGGCGACAGGTCTGGCTCGGCACCTTCATCGTGGATTTCTTTTGCGCGGAAGCCCGATTGATCGTCGAAGTCGACGGCGAAACCCATGTCGATCCCGACGCACGGGCCTATGGCGCGCGGCGGACGGGGCTAATAGAGGCCGAAGGCTATCGGGTACGGCGGTTCTGGAACAATGACGTGATGCAGAATATCGAAGGTGTCGTGGCGACGATCGGGGAAGCGGCGCGGACGCCAGCCCCTCACCCTCCCACCGCTTCGCGGCGGGTCCCTCCCTCTCCCCTTCAGGGAGAGGGTAAGTGAGCTTCAACAGTTTCGGTCATGTCTTCCGGTTCACCACCTGGGGGGAATCGCACGGCCCCGCCATCGGCGCGGTGGTCGACGGGTGTCCGCCGGGGCTGGCCCTGGCCGAGGAGGATATCCAGCCCTTCCTCGACAAGCGCCGCCCCGGCACCTCGCGCTTCACCACGCAGCGGCAGGAGCCGGACCAGGTCCGCATCCTCTCCGGCGTGTTCGAGGGCAGGACGACCGGCACGCCGATCAGCCTGATGATCGAGAATGTCGACCAGCGCTCCAAGGACTATTCGGAGGTCGCGCTGGCCTATCGCCCGGGCCATGCCGATTATGCCTATGACGCCAAATACGGCTTTCGCGACTATCGCGGGGGCGGGCGTTCCTCGGCGCGCGAGACGGCGTCACGGGTCGCGGCGGGCGCGGTGGCGCGGCTGGTGATCCCCGAGGTGCGGATACGCGCCTGGGTCGAGGCGATCGGCGGCGACCGGATCGATCCGGCCAATTTCGATCCCGACCAGATCGACGCCAATCCCTTTTTCTGCCCCGATGCCGACGCGGCAATGCGCTGGGAGGCATTGGTCGACGGCGCGCGCAAGGCTGGCTCCTCGCTGGGCGCGGTGATCGCGTGCGAGGCGACCGGCGTGCCGGCCGGCTGGGGCGCGCCGCTCTATGCCAAGCTCGACGCCGAGCTCGCCTCGGCCTGCATGAGCATCAACGCGGTGAAGGGGGTCGAGATCGGCGACGGCTTCGACGCAGCGGCGCTGCGCGGCGAGGACAATGCCGATGCGATGCGCCCCGGCGCGGACGGTCCCGAATTCCTCGCCAACCATGCCGGCGGCATCGCGGGCGGGATCGCGACCGGTCAACCGGTTCGAGTCCGTGTCGCGTTCAAGCCGACCAGCTC
This sequence comes from Candidatus Sphingomonas phytovorans, assembly GCA_029202385.1. Lineage (NCBI taxonomy): Bacteria > Pseudomonadati > Pseudomonadota > Alphaproteobacteria > Sphingomonadales > Sphingomonadaceae > Sphingomonas > Candidatus Sphingomonas phytovorans. The sequence goes on along the minus strand of CP119314.1, from coordinate 3,655,420 downwards.
GATCCTGACGCCGGTGGAGACGATCACCCGCACCGGCGAGGCGACCGAGATCATGACCAGGGGGCGCCACGATCCCTGCGTCGGAATCCGCGGCGTGCCGGTGGTCGAGGCGATGGTCGCGCTGGTCCTGGCCGACCAGAAGCTGCTTCACCGGGCCCAGACCGGGCGCTGATCGGGAGTCGATTTCTCGACTCGACTACACCGTCATGCCGGACTCGTTCCGGCATTCACTGTTCCGCAAATTCACCGGCGCCTGGTCGGCGGCACGGTGGACCCCGGAACAAGTCCGGGGTGACGGGCAAACCCGCTGACCGATAGTCCGCGCCTTCGACTCAATCAGCGAAGGGGTCGCGGACCAGGATGGTGTCCTCGCGCTCGGGGCTGGTCGACACCAGCGCCACCGGGCAGCGGATCAGCTCCTCGATGCGGCGGATATATTTGATCGCCTGCGCGGGCAGGTCGGCCCAGCTCCGTGCGCCGGCGGTCGATTCCTGCCAGCCCGGCATCGTCTCATAGACCGGCTCGACCGCAGCCTGATCGGCGGCATGCGAGGGGAAATAGTCGAGCGTCTCGCCGCGCAGCCTGTAGCCGGTGCAGATCTTCACCTCGTCGAAGCCGTCGAGTACGTCGATCTTGGTCAGCGCGATGCCGGTGATTCCGCCGACCGCGGCGGATTGCCGCACCAGCACCGAATCGAACCAGCCGCAGCGGCGCTTGCGCCCGGTCACGGTGCCGAACTCATGCCCGCGCTCGCCCAGCCGCTCGCCGGTTTCGTTCTCGAGCTCGGTCGGGAAAGGGCCTGAGCCGACGCGCGTCGTATAGGCCTTGGCGATGCCGAGCACGAAGCCGACCGCGCTCGGGCCAAGCCCCGATCCGCCCGCCGCCGTGCCGGCGATGGTGTTGGACGAGGTGACGAAGGGATAGGTGCCGTGGTCGACATCGAGCAGCACGCCCTGCGCGCCCTCGAACAGGATGCGCCGGCCGCGGGCGCGCGCTTCGTTCAGGTCGCGCCAGGCTGGCCTGGCGAAGGACAGCACGAAATCGGCGATCGCGCGCAGTTCCTCGACCAGCGCGGCGCGGTCGATCGGCGGCTCGCCGAAGCCGGCGCGCAGCGCATCGTGATGCGCGGTCAGCCGGTCGAGCTGCGAATCGAGCGCATCGAGATGGGCGAGGTCGCACACCCGGATCGCGCGGCGGCCGACCTTGTCCTCATAGGCCGGGCCGATGCCACGGCGCGTGGTGCCGATCTTGCCCGCGCCGCTTGCATCCTCGCGCAGCGAATCGAGGTCGCGGTGGAACGGCAGGATCAGCGCGCAATTGTCGGCGATCATCAGCGTATCCGGGCTGATCGACACGCCCTGCGCCGTGAGCTTCTCCACCTCGGCCTTGAGCGCCCAGGGATCGAGCACGACGCCGTTGCCGATCACCGACGGCGTGCCGCGCACGATGCCCGAGGGCAGCAGCGACAGCTTATAGACCTTCTCGCCGACGACGAGCGTATGGCCGGCATTGTGCCCGCCCTGGAACCGCACGACCATGTCGGCGCGCTCGGCGAGCCAGTCGACGATCTTGCCCTTGCCCTCATCGCCCCATTGGGCGCCGATAACCGCAACGTTTGCCAAAACTCTTCCTTATCTTCCGTTCGTCCTGAGTAGGGGCTGAGCGAAGTCGAAGACCCGTATCGAAGGACAGTTGGAGCATGCGACGCTTGTCCTTCGATACGCCATGTCGACAAGCTCAATGGCACTCAGGACGAACGGGTGGGTGTTAGAGCGGCCGGGTCGTCCCCTCCACCAAAATATGCGTGCAGAGCTGCGCTTCGGGCGTATCGCCCGCCTCGAGCGCTGCGACGGTGACCCAGCCCTGCGCGCGCATCGCGGCAGCGAGGGCCGGGTCGGTATCCATCGGCACGAACAGGCGCCGGCGATCCACATCGGCCAGGCCGGCCGCGACGATCGCGTCGACATAGAGCGAGAAGCCGGTCGCGGCTTCCTCGCTGCCATCCTCATGGACGATGGTGTAGCTGCCGCCCCGCCCGATTTCGCCGCGCACGCCGTCGGCGAAGATTGAGAAGCCGAGCCAGGTCTGATATTCGAAGCCGTGGCGCTCGGTCGGGTCGAGCGTCAGCGCGGTGCGGCCCTTGAGGCCCGAGGCGATCTGCCACAGCCCGTCGAGTCGCGAGCGCAGCGCCCCGCCGACATCGAAGGCGCAGAGCCGGTCATGCGCCGCGTCGAACGGGCCGGCTGACTCGATCAGCGGGAGATAGGCGGGGGCGATTTCCGCCACGCCGCCGGCATCCTTGGCGTCGAGCCGGTCGCGGAGCGGCTCGATCAAGGCAGGATCGAGGGGCAGCGGGCCCGCGGCAAGGATCGAGACCAGGTCCGGCAAGGTGAAATCGATCGAAACGCCACGCACCCCGGCAGCCTCCAGCGCCTCGACCGCGACACCGACGATCTCCTGCGCCGCGGCGACGGTGTCGAGTCCGATCAGCTCGCAGCCGATCTGGCGCAACTCGCGTTCGGGGCTGAGCTGCGAGGCGCGGAGCTTCAGCACCGGGCCGGCATAGGACAGGCGCACCGGGCGCGGATGATGCCCCATGCGTGTCGCGGCGATACGGCCGATCTGCGCGGTCATGTCGGGCCGGATCGCGAGCGTCGCCTGCGATACGGGATCGACGAAGCGCACGGCGTCCTGCGCGCGCGCGGCTTTCAGCCGGCCGGCCAGCCCAGCCTCGAACTCGGCAAGCGCCGGGTCGGTGCGCTCATAGCCATGCGCATAGGCCGCCCCGAGCACTGCTGCCTCAAGGCGTGCGGCGGCGTCGCCGAACGGCGGCAGCCGGTCGCGGAAACCTTCGGGGAGGAGACTACTCACTTCTCCCTCTCCCCGCTTGCGGGGAGAGGGCCGGGGAGAGGGGCAGTATGAAGCGCAGCGAGAATGGCTGAAAGCACAGCCTCCTCGTTTCCCATCACTTCTGCATTCGCGAATCGGATCACTCGATAGCCTTGTTGTTCCAGCCACGCAGTCCGCCGCGTGTCGTGCTCCCCGTCGTCTCCATGCGTGTCCCCGTCAACCTCTACGATCAGCTTGTGCGATCGCGCGACGAAGTCGGCGATATAGGGGCCTATGATCACCTGCCGGGTAAACTTGATGTCGTTCAAGCGCTTGGCGCGGAGATGGTACCAGAGGCGCGCTTCAGGATGCGTCTGCTCGCTGCGCATTTGTTTTGCGCAGTTACGCATCGCCTCACTTGTTCGCGGCACTGCCCCTCTCCCAAACCCTCTCCCCGGAGGGGAGAGGGCTTAAGTAACTCAGAACGACAGCCCCATCACGGTCTTCACGCCGGCCAGCGCGCGGACCTTGGCGATGAGCTCCTGCGTCACCGCCTCGTCGACCGAGAGCAGCAGCACCGCCTCGCCGCCAGCCGAACGGCGGCCGAGATGGAAGGTGCCGATGTTCACGCCTTCCTCGCCGAGCAGCGAGCCGAGCCGGCCGATGAAGCCGGGCGCGTCCTCGTTGACCACGTACAGCATGTGCCCGACCAGATCGGCCTCGACCTTGATGCCGAACAGTTCGACCAGGCGCGGGGCGGCGTCGCCGAACAGCGTGCCCGCGACCGAGCGGTCGCCGGCATCGGTCTTTACCGTCACGCGCAGCAGCGTGTGATAATCGCCTTCGCGGTCATGGCGCACCTCGCGCACGTCGATGCCGCGCTCCTTGGCGAGATACGGGGCGTTGACCATGTTCACCGTGTCGGTGTGCACCCGCATCAGCCCGGCGAGCACCGCGCTGGTGATCGGCTTCTGGTTGAGCGATGCGGCCGCGCCCTCGACCTCGATCGCGATGCCGGAAAGCGCGCCGTGCGCGAGCTGGCCGATCAGGCTGCCAAGCTTCTCGGCCAGCGCCATGTACGGCTTCAGCTTCGGTGCTTCCTCGGCCGACAGGCTCGGCACGTTGAGCGCGTTGGTCACGCCGCCCGAGACGAGATAATCGGCCATCTGCTCGGCGACCTGGATCGCGACATTGACCTGCGCTTCCGACGTGGAGGCGCCGAGATGCGGGGTGGAGACGAAGTTGGGCGTGCCGAACAGCGGCGAATCCTTCGCCGGCTCCTCGACGAACACGTCGAGCGCCGCGCCCGCGATATGACCCGAATCGAGCCCGGCCTTCAGCGCCGCCTCGTCGATCAGCCCGCCGCGCGCGCAGTTGATGATGCGCACGCCCTTCTTCGTCTTTGCCAGATTCTCGGCGGACAGGATGTTGCGGGTCTGGTCGGTCAGCGGCGTGTGCAGCGTGATGAAGTCGGCACGGGCCAGCAGGTCCTCAAGCGTGACCTTCTCGACGCCCATTTCGATCGCGCGCTCGGGCGTGAGGAACGGATCGAACGCGACGACCTTCATCTTGAGGCCGCGCGCGCGGTCAGCGACGATCGAGCCGATATTGCCGGCGCCGATCAGGCCAAGCGTCTTGCTGGTCAGCTCGACGCCCATGAAGCGATTCTTCTCCCACTTGCCGGCCTGGGTCGAGGCATCGGCTTCGGGCAGCTGGCGGGCGAGCGCGAACATCAGCGCGATGGCATGCTCGGCGGTGGTGATCGAGTTGCCGAACGGTGTGTTCATGACGACCACGCCCTGCGCCGAGGCGGCGGGGATATCGACATTGTCGACGCCGATGCCGGCGCGGCCGACGACCTTCAGGTTGGTGGCGTGCGCCAGGATGTCCCTGGTCACCTTGGTCGAGCTGCGAATGGCGAGGCCGTCATACTGGCCGATGATCGCCTTCAACTCGTCGGGGGTCTTGCCGGTGATCTCGTCGACCTCGACGCCGCGCTCGCGGAAGATCTGGGCTGCCTTGGGATCCATTTTGTCGGAAATGAGGACTTTGGGCATGGTGATGCCTTTCATGATCGTGGGATGTTGTGCTCCCGCGAAGGCGGGAGCCCCGGCTGGGTTCCCGCCTTCGCGGGAACCCAAGGATGTCAGGCGGCGACGGTGACCGAGGCGTAGGCCCAGTCGAGCCAGGGGCCGAGCGCCTCGATATCGGCGGTGTCGACGGTCGCGCCGCACCAGATGCGCAGGCCCGCCGGGGCATCGCGGTAGCCCGCAATGTCATAGGCGGCATGCTCGGCTTCGAGCAGGCCGGCGAGCTTCTTGATCAGCGCTTCGTCGGCGCCCTCGACCGTCAGGCACACGCTGGTCTTCGACCGCGAGGCCTCGTCGAGCGCGAGATGGCCGAGCCAGGGGCGATCGGCGACGATCCGGTCGAGTGCCGCCGCATTGGCGTCGCTGCGCGCGATCAGGCCCTTCAGTCCGCCAAGATCCTTCGCCCATTCGAGCGCGAAGATCGCGTCCTCGACGGCGAGCATCGACGGGGTGTTGATCGTCTCGCCCTTGAAGACGCCCTCGGTCAGCTTGCCCTTCGAGACAAGGCGGAACACCTTGGGCAACGGCCATGCCGGCGTGTAGCTTTCAAGCCGCTCGACCGCGCGCGGGCCGAGGATCAGCACGCCGTGGCCGCCTTCGCCGCCAAGCACCTTCTGCCAGGAGAAGGTCGCGACATCGATCTTGTCCCAGGGCAGGTCGTAGGCGAACACCGCGCTGGTCGAATCGGCGAAGCTCAGGCCCTCGCGGTCGTCCGGAATCCAGTCGCCGTTCGGCACGCGCACGCCCGAGGTGGTGCCGTTCCAGGTGAACAGCACGTCGTTCGACCAGTCGACCTGGTTCAGATCGGGAAGCTTGCCGTAATCGGCGCGCAGTATCGTCGGATCGAGGCCGAGCTGCTTGACCGCATCGGTGACCCAACCCTCACCGAAGCTCTCCCAGGCAAGCGCCGTCACCGGCTTCGCGCCAAGCATGGTCCACATCGCCATCTCGAACGCGCCGGTGTCGGAGCCGGGGACGATGCCGATGCGATGGGTGTCTGGCAACTGAAGCATCTCGCGCATCAGGTCGATCGCGTATTGCAGGCGCGTCTTGCCGAGCTTCGAGCGGTGCGACCGGCCGAGCACTTGAGTCTGGAGCTTTTCGGGGGTCCAGCCCGGCGGCTTGGCGCAGGGACCGGAAGAAAAATAAGGACGCGTCGGCTTCGTCGCCGGAGGCGCAGGTAACTCAGTCATATAGTCTCTCCTTACAGAGAGCACGCGCGGCGTTGGGACCGCGTGGCCCGTCGACGGCCCTAGCGATCTGCGCTGCCGCGTCAATGTGCTTTCTGCTGCGACGCGGCGGAAAAGGGCGATGCGCTTTGCCGCGACACATATCGGCATCGTCCTGTCGTATCCTGGCCCAGGCCACATTGCCTTCGGCGGCGGGAGCGATAAGCCTCCTGGCGGCGATGCTGGGGTTGTTGATATGGTGCTTGAGATATTCCGCCGACTCCCCCGGGATCGAGAGACGGCCTCCAAAGCCGGGGTCCCCCGCCGGCCGCAGCACATCGCGGCGACAATGGCACTGGCCCTGCTGCTCGCGGCGTGCGGGCGCGGTGACGATCGTCCGCCGCCCCGGCCGGTCGGGGCGAAGCCGGTGACGCTCAACCTGCCCACCTCACGCGACACCCAGGCCTGTTTCGCCGATCTGTCGCGCGAGCAGGTGCGCTACAGCCCGCTGCCTGACCGCGACTATGGCGGCGGGTGCCAGGTGACCGGGTCGGTCCAGCTCATCGACATCGGCGTGCCGGTGACCAACCTAAAGGGCATGCGCTGCGGGCTGGCCAGGACGTTCGTCGCCTGGACGCGCCATGCGGTCGCGCCGGCCGCGCGCCAGATTCTCGGCAGCGATCTCGTCCGGGTCGAAAGCTTCGGTACCTATGCCTGCCGCAACGTGATCGGCTCGGCGACGGCGGGCAACCGGCTGTCGGGGCATGCCATCGCCAATGCGGTCGATATCTCCGGCTTCGTGCTGGCGGACGGCAGGCGGATCACCGTGCTCGACGGCTGGCGATCGGGCGATGCCGATGTGCGCGAATTTCTGCAGACGATCCATGCTTCGGCCTGCAAGCGCTTCGGCACGGTGCTGAGTCCCGACTATAATGCGGGGCACGCCAACCACCTGCATCTGGAGGACGATCACGCGCGTTTCTGCCGCTGAGCGCCTTCGAGCCGGGCGGAACCGCTGGCGGCTCAAAAAGGCGGCAGCCGGGGCCGCCTTCATATTGACGGGTTTTTCCGCTAGAGGCTGGTCCAATGACAGAGACACACGTACCGTCGCGGGTCTTCCCGCGCGCTCGCCAGGACGCCGAGACCGCCAATGCCGGGATCAGCACCCCCCAGACCGAAAACCCGGCCTATCGCCTCGCCTTCCAGGACATGGATTTCCTGCTGCGCGAGGATCTTCGCCCGGTCCGCTTCCAGCTCGAACTGCTGAAGCCGCAATTGCTGCTCGACGAGGCGAATATCGCCTCTACCTTCGTGATGTATGGCTCGGCGCGCATTCCCGAGCCGGCCAAGGCGCAGGCGCTGCTTGAGCTCGCCCAGGGCGAGGAGGCGATCCGCATCGCCAAAAGCCTGGTCGCCAAGTCGAAATATTACGATGTGGCCTATGAACTGGCCCAGCTTGCCAGCGCCTTCCCGCGCGACGAGGCCGGCAAGCGGCACTTCGTCGTGTGCTCGGGCGGCGGCCCCTCGATCATGGAGGCGGCGAATCGCGGCGCGGCCGAGGCGGGGTACGAGACGATCGGCCTCAACATCGTCCTGCCGCACGAGCAGGCGCCGAACCCCTATGTCACGCCCTCGCTGAGCTTCCAGTTCCATTATTTCGCGCTGCGGAAGATGCACTTCCTGCTTCATGCGCGCGCGCTGGCTGCCTTTCCGGGCGGCTTCGGCACCTTCGACGAGCTGTTCGAGCTGCTGACGCTGATCCAGACCGGCAAGATCAAGCCGATCCCGGTGCTGCTGTTCGGCCGCGACTTCTGGAACCGGGTGGTCAATTTCGAGGCGCTGGTCGAGGAAGGCGTCGTCTCCGCACGCGACCTCAACATCTTCACCTTCGTCGAGACGGCTGAAGAAGCCTGGCAGGTCGTGCAGGATTTCTATCGCGACGATCCGGACCGGCTCGCCGAATGACATGAAAAAAGGGCCGCGCCGGAAGGCGCGGCCCTTTTTATGTCCGGGCCCGGCGTTCGCCGGGGCTTGCGATTACTTCTTCTTTTCTGCCTTTGCCGCGGCGGCTGGATCGAGCGACGGCGCACCGGCTGCCGGTGCCGCGCCTTCCGACGCATTCGCTGCTGGCGCGGCCGCTTTGGCGGCACCCTCGGCTGCTGCCGGGGCCGCGCCCGCGGCGGGTGCTGCCGGAAGCGGCAGGTTCGAGCCCTGCTGGTTCAGATAGGCGATCACGTTCGCGCGGTCCTGCGGATTGCCAAGGCCGGCAAAGGTCATCTTGGTGCCGCTGGCAAAGGCGCGGGGGCTGGTCAGCCAGTGGCTCATCGCCTCGAAATCCCACTTGCCGCCCTTCGCCTTGAGCGCGTCGGAGAAGGCGAAGCCGCCCTTGCCCTCGGCGATACCCTCGCCCAGCGTGGCGTAGAGATTCGGGCCGATGCCGTTCGGGCCACCCTGGTTGATGGTGTGGCAGGCAGCGCATTTCTTGAACACGTCGGCGCCCTTGGCGGGATCGGCCGTCGCCATCAGCGTCGCGATCGGCACGTCGGCCGCGCCGCCGCCAGCACCCTCTTCAGCGACACCCTCGATCGGATATCCCATCTTCTCGGAATGATGGGGCTGGAACACCATTCCGCCCACGATCGAAAGCCCCAGCGCCACGCCGCATGCGCCGAGCACCCAGCCCGCGATCGTGTTCGTCCGATTGTCCATTGCCCAGTTGCCCCTGTCGGAAAGTCGGCTCCCTTTAGATTCGGTGGAGCGCCACCGCAAGCCACGCTTGTGCGGGAACAAACGCCCCGGTAAGCGCGCCGCTCCATGGAAAATTTCGCAGCCCCAGCACGACCGATCGTCGCACGCATGATCGAGGAAGCCGCCGCTCACCCGGAACGCGCCGTCGCCTTCCAGGGCGCGCCCGGCGCCAATTCGCATATCGCGGCGCTCCAGGCTTTCCCGGATTGCCTGCCCTTGCCCTGTTTCGACTTCGCCGACGCGATCGACGCGGTACGGGAAGGGCGTGCCGATTGCGCGATCATCCCGATCGAGAATTCACTGCACGGCCGTGTCGCCGACATGCATTTCCTGCTGCCCGAATCGGGGCTGGTGATCACCGGCGAGCATTTCCTGCCGATCCATTATGCGCTGATGGGATCGGGCCCGATCGAGGGCGTGCGCGAGGCGACGAGCCATCCCCAGGCACTCGGCCAGTGCCGCCACTGGCTGCGCGAGCGCAATATCCTGCCGGTCGCCTATCCCGACACGGCCGGCGCCGCCGCGCTGGTCGCCGAGATCGGCGATCCGAAGGTCGCCGCCCTGGCCCCTCCCATGGCGGCGCCGATCTACGGACTGGATATCCTGTGCGACGGCATCGCCGATGCCGACCACAATACCACGCGCTTCCTGGTGCTGGCGCGCGCCGCTCTTGCACCGGTCGGCGACGGTCCGTTCATGACGACGCTGATCTTCGAGGTGAAGAACGTGCCCGCGGCGCTGTACAAGGCGATGGGCGGCTTCGCGACCAACGGCGTCAACATGACGAAGCTGGAAAGCTATCAGCGCGGCGGCACCTTCGCCGCGACCGAATTCTACGCCGATGTCGAGGGCAAGCCGGGCGACCCCCGTCTCGACAACGCGATCGCCGAACTTGGCTTCCATTCGAAATGGGTGCGGGTGCTGGGAACCTATCGCCAGGCCCGCGCGCGCGGATAGGTTTCGTCCGAGCCGTTACGGGCGGATGGCGATGTGTCGGAGACGGGAAGTGGTCGTTTCCTGTCGGCCGGCTTTTCCCCAACCATCATCGTCGAGGCGCTCGGGAATCCAGCGAACGCCGGGCCCGCTGGATCAGGCGTAGGCCGTGCCCGCCAGCGCGGCTGCGGTACCGGCGATTCCCCGGTCGATCAGCCGGAGGAAGCTGCGCCGTGCTTCGCCCTCGTCCCGGGTGCGATCGAATATCTTCTGCGCTTCCGTAAAGGCCACGCTCCAGGTTGATGCGATAAGTCCCGCGGCGAGGTGGGCATGCGGGTCGTCCGTTGGCGAGCCAACGGCTTCGGCAAGAACCGCCGCCAGCGCGTTGGTGAAGTCGTCCCGCATTTGTCGCGCCCGCGCTTTCAGCGCTTCGCTGGCCAGCACGGTTTCGACGAACCTGTACGCTCCCTCAAACAGCGGGATGAGCGAATCTTCCTGCTCGATGAGGTGGTGCGCGAGAAACCCCAAGGCATCGATCGGCGTGACGCCGGTGTCACGCATGCGCACGGCTGCGAAAGCGACATCCTGTATCTCCTGTTCCCGGTCGAAGAACATATCCTCCTTGCGCGGGAAGTGATTGAAGACGGTCATCCGTCCGACGTCGGCTGCCTCGGCGATCTCATCGACCGTCACCCGGTCGAAGCCTCGCTCGAGAAACAGGCGGGTCGCCGTGTCCGATATGCTCTGGCGGGTGGCCATCCGCTTTCGGGTCCGTCGGTCGGGCGTCGTGTCCATCAGGCCTTGTTGTATCCTATACTCAGTATATATAAATACTGCATCTATCTATAGCGCAACAGCGCACCAAGGGCCTTATGACCGAGCAGCAATATCCCGTCGAGCGACCCGTCCACCCGGCTGGCGCCGCCGTGCTGGTCAGCGGCGCAAGCTTTGCCGGCCTCGCCACTGCCTATTGGATGAACAGGCTCGGGTACCGAGTGACTGTCGTGGAGGTCGCAAGCGGCCTTCGCAAAGGCGGAACGCCCGTCGACATCGAAGGGGAGACGATCGACGTGCTCACCCGGATGGGAATGATCGATGCGGTCCGCGCCAAGGCGCTTCCCCCGCGCGGGCTCGAGTTCAAGGATGCCGGCGACGCCACGGTTGGGACATTTGACGGCTATCCCGACGCGGCCGCCGCCGCGGACGAGCGATACGAGATCCACCGTGACGATCTGTTGGCGATTCTGTTTGCTTCAGTCGAGGGCGCGGTCGAAATCCTGTTCGAGCAATCGATCGCTCAGCTTGAGGAGATGCCGGACGGCGTGGCGGTGACGTTCCGTGATGGGGCGCGAGCCAATTATGCGCTGGTGTTCGGGTGCGATGGCATGCGGTCGAACACCAGGCGACTGGCCTTTGGCCCCGGCGAGGATTTCTCCTATTTCATGGGAGGCTATTTCTACATCAAGGTCGTGCCGACCACGGATTTGCTGCCCGCCAACCTGACGCAGATCTTCAGCGTGCCCGGCCGAACGGCGATGTTGAACGGTTATGAGGACCAGACCGACATTGCCTTCGCCTTCCGTGCCGATGGGGAGGTCGACTATGACCATCGCGATCGGGCGCAGCAGCGTCGGATGATTCATGACCATTTCGACGGCCTCGGCTGGAAGGTCCCGGCCATGCTCGAGCATGTGGACGCCGATGACGACTTCTATTTCGACAAGGTGAACCAGATCAGGATGCCGGTATGGTCGAACGGTCGGGTCGCGCTGGTGGGGGATGCGGGATATTGCGTATCGCCGGTCGCCGGCATGGGCGGCTCGATGGCGATCATCGGCGCCGGGCGGGTAGCGGATGCCCTGCAGCGCCATGGCACCAATCACGCCACGGCCTTCCGGGAGTATCACGACAAGCTGCGCCCGTTCGTCGAGGCAGTCCAGGAGAAAGCTGCCAGCGACGGCATGGCGTTGCTGTTCCCATCCAGCGATGCCGAGCTTGCGGAGCGCGATCACCAGCTGCGCGAGGGCACGCTGGCCTTGTAGGCCGCTCGACGCCCAGGAGGGCCTGTCCCGATCAACGGTCTTTTCTGCGGGATGGTTCTTTCTCCGACGCGCGGGCTGGCGCCGATTCAGCGAAGCTGAAAAATGACTCTCAGGAGTTCGCCCATTCCGTCAGGAGGGTGAAGGCGATGGCATAGGGTGGGGGCGGGAGGAATCGGCCCGGCTCGCCGCGCAGCACGGCGCGCACCTCCTCGCGCGATACCCAGATCGCGTCCTCAAGCTCGTGCTTGTCGATCGTCAGCGCATCGTCCTTCGCCATGCCGATGCAGGCGATCATCAGCGAGGACGGGAAGGGCCAGGGCTGGCTTGCGATATAGCGGACATCGGTGACTTCGACGCCAGCCTCTTCCTTGATCTCGCGCGCGACCGCTTCCTCGATCGATTCGCCAAGTTCAAGAAACCCGGCCAGTGCCGAATAGCGTCCCGGCGGCCAGGCAGGCTGGCGGCCCAGCAGCGCGCGGCCGTCATGTTCGGCGATCATGATCACCACCGGTTCGACGCGCGGGAAATGCTCGGCATGGCACTGGGGGCACTTCCTGCCCCAGCCCGCGCGATGGATTTCGGTCCCCGCACTGCAATTGGCGCAGAAGCGATGCCGCGTATGCCAGTCGAGCAGGCTGCGTGCGCCGGCATAGGTGGCCGCCTCGCCCGGCGCGAAGCGGTCGAGCAGGCCGAACATCCGCATCGGCCGGCCGGTCGGCGGCTGCATGCCGGGTGTCAGCGCGGCGAAGCAGGGCTTGCCGTTGTCGAGCCCGAGCAGCAGCAGGTCCGATCCTTCCGGCGCGTCGGCCAGGGTGGTCCAGACGAGCCTGCCTTCGCCATCCAGCTCGGGTTCGAAATTCTCCAACACGAGCAGCCGCGCGCGCCAGTCGCTCATCGCCGCGGCGAGCGCTTCCGGATCCTGGCGAAGCGGATCGGCCCGGTCGAGCATGCCGCCGGTAAAACCTGGTGCGATCATAAGGGGGAACTCACTTGTAGCGGGCGATATCGCTCATCAACGCGGTCACGGTTTCTTCGCGAATCGGCCATTTGTCGCCCGGGAAATAATTGACCATGATCGCCCCGCGGCGGTGCCGCGCGGGGTCGACCCAGGCGGCCGTCCCGGCGGCGCCGCCCCAGCCATAGGTGCCCTTGGACGGTCCGCCCGGCTTGTCTTCGAGATAGACCGATCCACCCGCGCCGAAGCCGGTTTTCGGTCCAGGGCCGGCACCGACCTGCGTCTGGGTATAGGTGACGCCGGGTGGCAGCAGGTTGGACATCATCAGCGCGGCCGTCTCCGGCTTCATCACGCGAACGCCGTCGAGCGTTCCGCCATCCTGCAACGCGTGGAGGAACCGGTCATAGTCGCGCGCCGACATCACCAGGCCGGCGCCGCCATAGGGAAAGCTCGGGGGCGACAGCCAGGCCGATGTCGCGGCGGGATCGATCGGCGCGCGGGCCTTCTCGTCGATCTTCGACACGTCGACCGGCTGGCCAGCGGCGAGCTGGACTGTCGCCTCGCGCTGGAAGGCATAGTTGGTGGCGAACCGCCCGATCTCGCCGCGCGGCACCGTCCAGTAGCTCGACCTCATCTTGAGCGGGTCGAAGATCCGCTTCTGCACGAAGGCGTCGAAGGGCATGCCGCTCGCCACCTCGATCACCCGACCCATCACGTCGAGCCCGATCGAATAGCTCCATTTCGTCCCCGGGTCGGCGATCAGCGGCGCTTCGGCGACGCGATTGGCGAATGCCTCGAGCGTCGGCGGCCTGGTCATGCGCGCCAGAAGCTCAAGCTGAGCGTTGATCGCGCCGGGGGTGAGCCCGAGCCGGTTATATTCGGCGAGCAGCGGCCCCTTGGTGACGATGCTGTAGCCGAGCCCGGCGGTATGGGTCAGCAGGTTGCGGACCGTGATCGGCCGTGCCGCCGCCCGTGTTTCAAGCGAATCCGGGCTGATCTGGACTCGCATGTTCTTGAAGGCGGGGATGAAATCGCTGATCGGCTGGTCGAGCTTGATCTTGCCTTCCTCGACCAGGATCATCGCTGCCATGCCGGTGACCGGCTTGGTCATCGAATAGACGCGCCACAGGCTGTCCGGTCCTGCGGCGGCAGCGGTCGGATCGTCGGCGATGCGCCCGGCACTGACGAATATTGTGGGCAGGTCGCCACTGCCGAACGCGCCGACGATGCCGGGCATCTTGTTGGTCGCGACATAGGAATCGAACAATGCCTGGGTGGCGGGCAGGGCTGGCTGGCTGGCCGGAGCGGCGAGTTGCGCCTGCGGTGCCGTGGCGTAGGCAAGCGCGCCGCCGGCCAGCAATGCGATGAGTGCGCTTCCCGATGCCAATGCCCGAAATCTCATTCCGCTCTCCTGATCGCAGCCGCCGCCTTGGCGAAGACCGTCGGCAGCCCCGCCGACTCGATATCGGTTGCCGGCCACCACTCGCCGGCATTCGAATGCGCCTCGGCCCGCCCGACCGCAAGCGCGAGTTCAAGCCGGAAATGCGTGAAGACATGGACGACCGTCTCGTCGAGCATCGTCCAGTCGGCGGCCAGCGGCTGATCGTCGAGACCTGGCGGTGCCGCGACCCATGGCCCGGTCGGCAGCGCGCGCATCCCGCCGAGCAATCCCTTGGGCGGCCGCCGCACCAGCAGCACCTGGCCCTCCCGCTCGGCCCAGAAGATCGTGCCGTAGCGCTGCGGCTTGGTCGCCTTGGCCTTCTTGTCCGGAAAGCGCTCCGGATCGCCCGTCGCGAAGGCCCGGCATGTGGCGGCGAGCGGGCAGAGCAGGCAGCTCGGATTGCGCGGCGTGCAGATCGCCGAGCCGAGATCCATCATCGCCTGGGCGAAATCGCCAGCGCGGGCGTCGGGAGTGATCGAGTCGGTCGCCGCACGGATGGCGGGCATCGCGGCCGGAAGCGGTTCCGGAATCGCGAACAGCCGGGCGACGACTCGCGCGACATTGGCGTCGACCACCACCGCGCGTTCCCCGAAGGCGATCGCGGCGATCGCCGCGGCGGTATAGGCGCCGACACCGGGCAGGCAACGCAGGCCTTGCTCGGTCCCGGGAAAACGCCCGCCCCCCGCGACGACCGCGCGCGCGCAGGCGATCAGGTTCCGCGCCCGGGCATAATAGCCGAGCCCGGCCCAGGCGGCCATCAGATCGGCGTCGCTTGCCCGTGCGAGCGACTCGACATCGGGCCAGCGCGCGACGAATTCCTCGAAGCGCGGCCGTACCGTCGCGACCGTCGTCTGCTGAAGCATGATCTCCGACAGCCATACCCGATACGGTTCGGCCGGCGGTGCGCCGGGCGGGCTGCGCCACGGCAGATCGCGGGCATGGCGGTCATACCAGTCGAGCAGCGAGCCGGCGATGTCGGAAGGGAGCTTGGCGGGCACGGCATCGCTATGGCATGGACGTGACAATGAGCAAGCGTGGCGTGCCCGCTCCCAGGCCGGAGCCCAAGGCGGAAAAACCGCGCGGCGGCCGCGCGCGCGCCGTTTCGGAGCTCCTGCCCGATATCGGCCGCGCCGCTTTTCGCAAATTCGGTTTCGTGCAGAGTGCGATCGTCAGCCGCTGGCCCGAGATCGTCGGCACTCGCTATGCCGGGGTATCTGCGCCCGAATCGATCAAGTTTCCGCAGGGCGAGCGCACCGGCGGCACGCTCAACCTGGTGGTGCGCGGCGCCCATGCGACGATGATGCAGCATATCGCGCCTGAGATCGTCGAGCGGGTCAACCGCTTCTTCGGCTATGGCGCCATAGCCCGGGTGAACATCCGCCAGGGGGACGTCGCGCCGCCGCGCCCGCGCGCAGCGCCGCCTTCGCTCCGACCGGTGCCGGTCGAGCTCGGCGCAAGCCTGCGCACCATCGCCGACCCTGAATTGAAGGCGGTGCTTGAGGCGCTGGCGGCGGGCGTCGCGGCGACGCGCGGCCCGCCGGTGATCGGGCAGGCGGAAGAATGAACGGAAGGATCGATGGGGGAATGATGCGCTATCTGTTGCCTGCCCTGCTTGCGCTCGTCGGGTTCGGCTCGATCGCCACGGCCCAGGGCCACGACTGGAGCACGACCGTGAGCAAGGCGCCGAACGGCAGCTATGTCATCGGCAATCCCAGGGCGAAGGTGAAGCTGGTCGAATATATCAGCTACACCTGCCCGCATTGCGGCCACTTCCTGTCGGAATCGCGGGACGTGCTGCGCGGGCAGATGGTGCGTTCCGGCTCGACCAGCGTCGAACTGCGCAATGCTATCCGCGACAAGCTCGATCTCACGGCCGCCCTGCTCGCGCGGTGCACCGGCCCGAAGGGGTTTTTCGCCACCACCGATGCGATCTTCGCGGTCCAGGAGGACTGGGTGACGCGCGGTGGCCGCTTCGAATCGGTCAATGGCGCGCGAATCGCTGCCTATCCCCAGCCGGCGCAGCTTCGCGCGATGGCCGACGGATCGGGCCTGAGCGACATCATGCGCGGCCGGGGAATGAACGATGCGGCGATCGAGGCCTGCCTTAACGATCCAGCCGAACTGGCGGTGGTGGTGAAGAATGCCGATGGCGCCTGGGCGAAGATCAAGGGTACGCCGGCATTCGAGCTCAATGGCAAGACGATCGAGACCACTGAATGGGCGGTGCTGGAAAAGAGCCTCCGCGCGGCCGGTGCCAAGTGATTCAAGTAATTTCAACACGGAGAGACCAATGAGATTCCGCATCGCTTATGCCGCTCTGCCGGCCCTGATCCTCGCTGGCTGCGGCTCGGGCGGTACCGGTGGCAACAGCACCGTGCCTGCGGCCGCTCCGGCCGCGACCGTCGCGGCGCCCGCGGGCAAGAGCTGGGTCGACACCGTCTCCAAGACGCCCGAGGGCGGCTATCGCATGGGCAATCCCAATGCGGCGGTGAAGCTGATCGAATATGGCTCGCGCACCTGCCCGCATTGCGCCGCCTTCGATGCTGAGGGTTTCCCCGCGCTGAAGAGCGGCCCGATCGCGTCGGGCAAGCTGTCCTATGAATTCCGCGATTACCCGATCCATGCCGAGGCCGATATCGGCCCGATGTTGCTTGGCCACTGCGTCGAGCCGGCGCAATTCTTCCCGATGCTCGAGCAGATGATGCTCTCGCAGCAGCAGCTGATCGGCAAGACGGAGAAGATTCCCGAGGCGGACCAGGCCCGGCTGCAGAACGCCCCGCCGGCCCAGATCGTGACCTATCTCGCGCAATTCTACGGCTATATCGATTTCGTGAAGCAGCGCGGCGTGCCCGACGCCAAGGCGCGTCAGTGTCTCGCCGACCCGAAGATGCTCGAGGAGATCGCGAAGAACACGGACGCGGCGAACCAGCAATTCAAGATCCAGGGCACGCCGACCTTCATCGTCAATGGCGATGTAGTGCCGAATGTGGCTGACTGGAAATCGCTCCAGCCCGCGCTGAAGACAGCGGGCGCGCTGTAACGGCGGGGCGGGGCAGGGGGTAACCGCCGGGTGCAGATCAAACGGCTCAGGCTCACGGGCTTCAAGAGCTTCGTCGACCCGGCGGATCTGCGCATCGAACCGGGGCTGACCGGTATCGTCGGCCCCAATGGCTGTGGCAAGTCCAACCTTCTGGAGGCGCTGCGCTGGACGATGGGCGAAACCTCGGCCCGGTCGCTGCGCGGCGCCGGCATGGATGACGTCATCTTCGCCGGCACCTCGACTCGCCCTGCGCGCGATTTCGCCGAGGTCTCTATCCTGACCGAGATCACCGGGGAGGAGACCGAGGTCGTCCGCCGGATCGAGCGCGGGGCCGGCTCGGCCTACCGGATCGACGGACGCGACGTGCGCGCCAAGGATGTCGCCCTGCTGTTCGCCGATGCGGCGACCGGCGCGCACAGTCCGGCCCTGGTCAGCCAGGGCCGGATCAGCGCGGTGATCGCCGCCAAGCCGGCCGAGCGCCGGGCGATGCTTGAGGAAGCGGCGGGGATCGCCGGCCTTCATGTCCGCCGCAAGGATGCCGAGCAGAAGCTCCGCGCGACCGAGGCGAACCTGACCCGGCTCGACGAGGTGATCGCCGACCAGGACGCGCGCGCTGCCGCGCTGAAGCGCCAGGCGCGCCAGGCCGAGCGCTATCGCCTGTTGTCAGACCAGATCCGGGTGGCGGAGGCGCGCATGATCTTCGCCCGCTGGCGCGAGGCGTCGACCGCGGCCGACACTGCGAAGGCCGAGGCGGCGGCGGCCGAGACCCGCGTCGCCGAGGCTGCCGAGGCGCAGCGTGCGGCGGCCGCCTATCAGGCCGAAGCGACCGAGAAGCTGGCGGCTGCCCGCGCCGGGGCGCAGGCAGCGCGGGACCGGGCCAGCGAGGCCGGGCATCGGCTTGCGACGCTCCGCACCGAGCTTGCCGCGACCGAACGGCGCTTGTCCGATCTTGCCGACAGTCGCGCGCGCCTGACCGAGGACCGGGTACGGGAAGGCTCGCTCGCCAGCGACGCGGCGGAGGCGATCGCGCGGCTTGCCGATGAAGCGAAGGAGCTTGAGGCGCGCATCGCCGGCGCGGCGGCGCGGTCGCCGCAGCTCGACGCAGCGCTTGCCGAGGCTGAGCGCGCAGCCCGCGATGCGGAGGTCGCTTTGGCCCAGGCGCTGGCTGCCCAGGCAAGCGAGGCGGCTGACGCGCGGGTGGCCGAGGCGGCGCTGGCCGCCGCGCGCACGCGCGCCGACCGAAGCGAGCGCGATCTGGGGCGGGTGACGGCCGAGGCGAAAGCCCTTGGTGATCCGGCGCCGCTTGTCGCGGAGAAGAACAAGGCGGCCGAGGCGCGCGCGCAGGCGCTCCGCCATGCCGAATCGGCGCGCACCGCGCTCGCCCGGGCCGACGCGAGCGAGCGTGAGGCGATCGGATCGCGCGACCGGGCGCAGTCGGCGCGGGCCGGCGCCCATGCGGAGCTGAGCGCGCTTGACAGCGAGGCGGCGGCTCTGGCCAAGGCCACGCGGCGTGACGGCAAGGATCGCCTGCTCGACCAGCTTCGCGCCGATCCGGGGTATGAACGCGCGCTGGCGGCCGCCTTGGGAGACGATCTCGAAGCAGGGCTCGATGCCACTGCCGAGCGTTACTGGGCCGGCGCCGCGCCCGCGCCGGGCGATCCTTCCGGTCCTTCGGGCACGGTCGCGCTGGCGGCGCATGTCACGGCGCCGGTGGCGCTTGCGCGTCGGCTGGCGCAGATCTTCGTTGCCGACAGCGATGCTGGTCAGCCCCTCGCCGTCGGCCAGCGTCTGGTCACCACCGCTGGCCTGCTTCGCCGCTGGGACGGCTATGTCGCGAAATCGGGCGGCGCGGAGGCGGCTGCACGGCTCGAACGGATGAACCGGTTGCGCGCGATCGAGGCGGCGCGGCCGGCGGCGGTCCGCGCGGTCGATGCGTGCGATGCCGAGCTTACGCGGATCGACGAAGCGATCGCCGAGGCGCGCCGCGCCGCGGTCGATGCCCGCCGCCTGCTCGAAGGCGCCGAGGCCAATGCCCGCGATGCGGCGCGCGCCGAGGATCGCGCCGCTGCCCAGATCGAGCGGATCGAGGCGCAGCGTGCCGATCTCGATACCCGTCGACAGCGCATCGTCGCGGAGCATGAAGAAGCGCAGGGTGAGGTCGCGCGCGCCGTCGAGGTCAAGGCAGCGCTCCCTGACGGCAGCGCCACGCGCGAACGGGTTGCGGTGCTATCGTCCGAGGCTGAGGCCAGGCGTATCACGGTCGCCACCGCCCGCGCCGAGCGGACGGCGCTCGATCGCGCGATCGGGCAGGATCGGGAGCGGCTTGCCGCTGGTACGGCCGAGAGCAAGGGCTGGAAGAACCGCGCGGGCGAGGCGGCGCGGCGAATCGCCGAGATGGACAAGCGCGAGGCCGATCTGGCGCAGGAAGCGGCTGACCTTGCCGGGAAGCCGGCCGTGCTCGCCGCCGAGATCGCGGCGCTAGAGGCCGCCCATGGCACCGCCCGCGCCGAGGCGGAGACAGCGATGGTGGCCGAGCGCGAGGCCGAGGTCGCGCTGCGCCTCACGGAGGAAGCTGCCCGGGCGGCGAGCGAGACCCTCGCCGAAGCGCGCGAGGCCAGGGCGGGTGCCGCGGCACGGGCGGAGAATCAGGAGGCCCGGCGGCTTGAGATGAACCGTTTGTCGGGCGAGCGCTTCCAGTGCCCCTCGGTGCTGTTGCCCGAGCGGGTCGGTTTCGAGGCCGACAAGGTCGGCCCGCCGCAGGAGGAATCCACGACGCACGACAAGTTGCTGGTCGATCGGGAGCGTATCGGGCCGGTCAATCTCGTCGCCGAGACCGAGCTGGCCGAACTCGAAGCGGCGAGCGTCGGTAACGCTACTGAGCGGGAGGAACTGGGTCTCGCGGTCAACCGGCTGCGCGGGTCGATCGGCACGCTGAACCGCGAGGGGCGCCAGCGCCTGCTCGCCGCGTTCGAGGCGGTCGACGGGCATTTCCGCCGGCTGTTCACGACCCTGTTCAACGGCGGCCAGGCGCATCTCGAACTGATCGATTCGGACGATCCGCTTGAGGCGGGGCTTGAGATCATGGCGCAGCCGCCGGGCAAGAAGCTCCAGTCGCTCACCCTGTTGTCGGGCGGAGAGCAGGCGCTGACCGCCGTCGCGCTGATCTTCGGCCTGTTCCTCACCAATCCGGCGCCGATCTGCGTGCTCGACGAAGTCGACGCGCCGCTCGACGACGCCAATATCGAGCGTTTCTGCGACCTGCTCGACGCGATGACGCGGGAAACCGCGACCCGCTATCTCATCGTCACCCACAATGCGGTGACGATGAGCCGTATGCACCGGCTGTTCGGCGTGACGATGATCGAGCAGGGCGTGAGCCGCCTGGTCTCGGTCGATCTCGGCGGTGCGGAAAACCTGCTGGCGGCGGCGTGACACAAAATCCTCCCCCTCCCCGAAGATAAGCGATTCACACATCGCAAGGCTTTCTTTCTCCCTCTCCCCTTGTGGGAGAGGGAAGGGGCCCATCGCTCTCACGACGGGAAGGGTAAGGAGGACACTCGTTGACCAGTGTCCCGAACCTCACTCCCCCTCATCCGACCTCGCTGCGCTCGGCCACCAGTTTTGCCGATCGTCGGGCAAAACTCCCACAGGGGGAGAAGGATTTAAGACACTCACGCGAGATGTGTGCATCCCCTGGCAGCCGCGCGAGGGAGGAATTGTGAGGCCATTGGGTTTGCGTGTATCTCAAACCCATGGCCGAGATCATCAACCTCCGCATCGCCCGCAAGGCCCGCGCCCGCGCGGCAAAGGACGCAGCAGCCTCGGCCAATCGCCTTCAGTTCGGCCGCTCTGGCCAGGACAAGCGGGCGGCCCGGGACGAGCAGGCACGGCTCGACCGCACGCTCGACGGCGCCCGGCGCGACCCCGATCCCTCGCTTGACTAACCCCAAGCGCGCGCCTAGTGCGCCACCCGCCCTAATATCGGGGTGCAGGAAGGCTGACATGTTCGCCACGGCAATCATATTCGGGCTTGATCCCGCCGCCGTCCGGACCTCGCCGAAGCGCTAGTCGCGCCCGGCCGGGTCGTCGGACCCGGCATGTTCAATCCCAAAAACCATAGAGTCCGCAACCCGACGCCATAGCTGCGTCCGCGCGCGGCAAGACGGATGAGACAATGGGCACGACGGTGACGTCGCGGCGCCTGGCAACGATGCTGCGCGCGACTTTGACGAAGGATGGGCGCGCCGGCCAGGCGCTGCTCGAATGGGTGGAAGAGAACAGGGCGGTCTTCTGGCCGGGGCCGAAGAGCCGTGCGAAGGCGGGGGCACCCAGGGGAGAGGCGCGCAAGATCAGCTGGGCGAAGCTATCGACGATGCTCGCCGACATGGCGGAGGACCCGCTGCCGGCCGAGCTGGCCGGGGCGGCGGAGAACATCGCCACGGTGCTGAGCCTGGGCGACCAGGACCGGGCGGTGCTTGAGGCGGGGCTGGCCTTGTCCTTCCATCCCCGCATCGCGCGGCTGCGCTGGGCGCTTGAGATGGCGCATGAGGATATGGCCCGGGTCGCCGGCATGCTGGCGGGCGCCGATGCGGTCCATGCCGGCACGGTGGCGCGCACCAGCATGGCGGTGCAGCTCGGCCTGTTCGAGGTCGACATGGCGCATGGCGGCGGCGTGTCGTTCGATGCGAGCTGGTGGTTCGAAAGCCTGCTCGCGCGTGGCGGGCACGATCCCGAACGGCTGATCGAGGCACTGGCCGGCAAAAGGCAGCAGGCGGCGCTCGCGCTCGCCGATTTCCCGGCGATGCGGGGTGACGTCGATTTCGTCGCGCGGCTGCTCGCCGGGGCTGTCGAGTCGCGCGCCTGCGGCATCAACGTGCTGCTCCATGGGCCGCCTGGCGTCGGCAAGACCGAGCTTGCCCGTGCGCTCGCCGCTCATGTCGGCGCTGCATTGTACGCGGTCGGCGAGGCCGACTGCGACGGCACCGAGCCGCGCCGGCACGAGCGCGTGGCTGCGCTGCTCCGCGCGCAGCGGGCGCTCCAGCGCGACGATCGCGCGCTGCTGCTGTTCGATGAGCTTGAGGATCTGATCGGCGACGCGAACAAGGTCGATGGCGGCAAGCGCTTCGCCAATCGTGCCGGGTCGAAGATCTTCGTCAACCGCATGCTGGAGACGAACGGCGTGCCGGTCATCTGGACGAGCAATGCGATCGACAATGTCGATTCGGCCTATCTTCGCCGGATGAGCTTCGTGCTGAAGCTCGATCATCCGCGCGGGCGCGAGCGCGACCGGGTGCTGGCGCGCATGGCGTCGATGGAGGACAGCGCGATCGGCGACGACCTGTCCGCGCTCGCGCGGCAGGCGCCGGAAACGCCCAGCGTCGCGCGCGTCGCCCTGCGTGCCGCGCGGATCGCCGGTGCCGCTTCCGGAGACGACGAGCGCGTGGCGCGGGCGCTGGTCGGGTCGCTTCGGGGGCAGGCGGTAACGCTGGCAGAGACGCCCGGGCGAGTCGACCTGTCGCTGTTCGAATGCGACACGCCCATTGCAGGGCTGGTCGAGCGGCTGACCCGCCCGGGCGCGCCGCTCGCCTTCTCGGTGCTGCTGGCGGGCCCGCCGGGTACCGGCAAGACCCAGCTCGCGGGCGAGGTGGCTGAACGGCTCGGCCGGCCGCTCGCGACTCGGCGCGCGTCCGACCTGCTGTCGAAATGGATTGGCGAGACCGAGGCGAACATCGCGGCGGCGTTTCGTAATGCCGCGGCGGAGGGCAGCGTGCTGTTCTTCGACGAGGCTGATTCGCTGCTGTTCGACCGGCAGACCGCGCGGACGAGCTGGGAGGTGAGTCAGGTGAACGAACTGCTGACCTGGCTCGACCGTCACCCGTTGCCGGTGTTCGCCGCGACCAACGACCAGCGGCGGCTCGATCCGGCGGCGCTCCGGCGCTTCACCTTCAAGCTGGCGCTGAATCCGTTGTCGGCCGAGTCGGCGGCGCGTGCGTTCGAACGCTTCTTCGGCTGCCCGGCGCCCGCCGGCCTCGCCCGGCTCGGCGCGCTGACGCCCGGCGACTTCGCGGTCGTCGCGCGGCAGGCAAAGGTGGCCGGGCCGTTCTCCACCGGGGGTCTGCTCGCCCGGCTCGAGGCTGAACTGGCGGCGAAGCCGGGCGGCATGGCGACGATCGGCTTCTGATGGAGCCGGTCGGGTCGTCTGGAGTCGTTTTCAGCGTTGCTGAATCGGTGCCAGCGGCCAGAGCGCGTCGACCGGGCGTTCCAGCACGCGCGCGGCGACGGGATGGAATGTCGCGGGCGTCAGCCGGCCCCCGGCCGCCGCGTCCGCGAGCCATTGCTCGATCGATCCGCCGGTCTGGACCCAGCGGTCCTGCCGGAGCAGCCCGTAGAGACCGGCCGCAAGGACGTGCATGCCGTCGTCCGATTTGCGCCAGCGGTCGGCCGGGTTGCGCGCGACACCAAGTGCCTCGCTGATCAACTGGTCGAGCGCCTGGGCAAGGTCTTCGTTCAGCATGCCTTCCAGCGTGGTGTAGCCCCAGCGTGGATCATGCTCGCGCACGATCTTTGGGATCAACGGGTCGCGGGTGAAGATAGCAAGCGCTGCGGTGGCTGCCGGACCGTCCATCTTCACGGGTGGGTGGAGCATTTCGTGCGCGGCGATGCGCACCGTGGTGGCGGTATCGTACTCGGCCGACTGGAGGAACATCTGTCCCTGCACCTTGATGCCGTGCGGCTTGCAGAAATGCAGCAGGACGATCTGGATCTCGGGATCGAAGGTCCGTCCGGTGAGCTTTTCCTGAAGCGAGATCACGTCGAAACTCTTCAGGGCACGGGTCATGTCGGCGATCCGCGTGTCCAGATCGGCGCCGATGCGGTCGGCGCGGAATGCCGCGAAGCCCGCGTCGCGCACCGCGCTGAAGATCGAGTCGAGCCGCGGCGCGGCGGCATCGAACCACGCCCAGTTCCCGGCGTCCCAATAGGGGCTTGCCTTGTAGCTCGGCAGGATCAGATCAGCGCGCGATCGCAACGCGGTCAGCAGCGTCCCGATCGTCGCGTCATTGCCGTTGGCGGAGAACAGCACTGAAAGGGTCGGGCCGAGCAACCCGAAACCTTCCTTGCCCGCTGCCGCCCACAATTGGGGAATGTCGTTTCGTACCGCGTCGGGCAGCTTCGGCGCGAAGGCGGCGACATCCTGTCCGTAGAGATCGGTGTAGAGTTTCGTGCCCGACAGCGGCCCCAGAAAGGCGATGGCATCGAGGCCTTCGGACGAGCGGACCTTCCACCGCGTTCGGTTGGCCCTGGCCTGGCCGAACGCGGGCGGGGCGATGGTGGAGACGAGAAGCGCGGTCAGCGCGCTGGCGATGAAGGATCGGCGATGCATGCCCCGTGACTAGCGGCGCGGGCGCGTCGCCTCTTGTACGGACTTGATCCTCAGCCGGTTCGGCGTGCTTCCGGTAAGCGAGACGATGGCATGGGTCAGGTGCGACTGGTCGGCGAAGCCGGTCTCGGCGGCGAGCGCCGCCATCGATCCGTGCCAGCCGGGCAGCAACCTTGCGGCGCGCAGCGTGCGTTGTTCGAGGCGATAGCGTTTCGGGCTCGTCCCATAGGCGCGGCGGAATCCCCGGCTGAGCGTTTCGGGCGCGATGCCCATGCTGTCCGCCCAATCGGCGAGATGGCGGTCGGGCCCGGTCGCAAGCGCCGCCGCGAGCAGGTCCGGCCAGTCGGACAGGCGCGCTGAGGAAGGCCTGAACATGGCGTATAGCAATTCGGCGGCGGTGCGCGGGTCTCGCTCGGCAAGCCGGGTCACCGCATCGGGATCGTCGACCAGGCCCAGCGTATCCCCGGCCCCGGCTGCCGGCAGCGGCAGGTTGAGCACGGTGGCGCCGGCGCTGGAGAACGCGTCCTGGTGCGATTCATGCGCCCCGTGGATCACCGCATGGCCGGCCTCGACCCGCATCCGTCCCCGGTCCCCTGCCTCGACATAACCCCCGGCGAGCACCAGCGCGACATAGCCCCCGGCATGGCGATGCCGTGCCATGCGCTCCAGCGCGCCATGATGGGAAACACCGGTCATCGAATCGCACGAATCCTTCGCTCTTCCAGTGACACCCTAGCAGCGGGTGCGAGCACGAGAAATCCGTGATCCGGTGGGCGTAGTCCATGGCGTGCGAGCGGCACGATTGAACTTTGTCGCTGTTGCATCATTATTTCCCGCGATGAAGGATCAGAATGGCATCAGGACCGCCCTGCGCATGGCGACGGCGGAGTACCACCAGCGAGTCGACGCTATCTTCTCGACGATGAACCTGGCCGAGGAGCGGGACTATGGTCGCTTCCTGCGTGCCCAGGCTGCCGCCCACATCCCGGTCGAGCGGGCGCTAGACGGCGGGGGTGCGGCATTGGTCCTGGCCGACTGGCCGGAGCGGCGGCGCGCGCATCTTTTGCGCGACGATCTCGCGACAATGGGGCTGGCTGAACCCGCTGCTGAAGAAAGGCCCGAATTCGTCGGCGAAGCCGCGATCCTCGGCGCCGTGTATGTGCTCGAAGGCTCCCGGCTCGGCGGCGCATTGCTGAAAAGGTCGGTGCCACCGTCCTTGCCTGCGACCTTTCTCGGCGCGGGTGATTCGCGTGCGTGGCGACGGCTGCTTGACCTGCTCGCCGCGCGCCTTCGCAGCGACAGGGAAATCCAGATCGCGATCAAGGCAGCGTGCGAGGTGTTCATGCTATTCGAGCGCAGCGGGCGACGCTGTCTGAGGGTGAACTGATCTTGGCGGACGGTATCGGGCGTGTCGATCTCACCAATTGTGATCGTGAGCCAATCCATATCCTGGGCTCGATCCAGCCGATCGGCTTCCTGCTCGCGCTGACCGCTGACTGGATCGTCGCGCGGGCGTCAGCGAACACGGCCGATTTCATCGGTCGCACGCCCCAGGAGGTGATCGGCCAGCCGCTGCGTGATCTCTTCCCGGCCAGGACCGTCCACGAATTGCGCAACCGTACCGCGATGCTGCGCGGCCCGGATGCGGTCGAACGGCTGTTCGATTGTCCTGTGGTGGAGGGCGCGCCGACCTTCGACATCGCCGTGCATTTCTCCGGCAGCCAGATCGTGATCGAGGCCGAACCGGCATCGGGCGAGCATGGCGACGCCACCGGCATGGTCCGCTCGATGATCAGCCGGCTCGACCAGGCACCGGATTCGATGAGCTTCTTCCGCGAAGGCGCGCGCCAGGTCCGCGCGCTGATCGGCTTCGACCGGGTCATGGTCTATCGTTTCGCCCCCGACGATTCGGGCGAGGTGGTGGCCGAGGCATGCAAGCCCGGCATCGGGAATTTTCTTGGCCTGCGCTATCCGGCGAGCGATATCCCGGTCCAGGCGCGCGCGCTGTACAAACGCAACCTGTTGCGCATCATCACTGACGTCGACGCCGTGCCTGTACCCATCGTGCCGGCGCTCGACGAAGCCGGGAAGCCGCTCGACCTGTCGCTGTCGGTGCTGCGCTCGGTCTCGCCGATCCATATCGAATATCTCCGGAACATGGGTGTCGGCGCGTCGATGTCGATCTCGATCATCGTCGACGGCCGTCTCTGGGGGCTGTTCGCCTGCCATCATTATTCCGCCCACTGCCCCAGCTTCGAGCGCCGCTCGGTCAGCGAGCTGTTTGCCCAGATGTTCTCGATGCGCCTCGAAAGCCGTGAGCGGCAAGAGACGGTCGAGTTCGAGCGGCGCGCGCGCGACATCTCGGATCAGCTGCTCGGCGCGGTTGCCTCGGACGAGACGCTGCTCAAGGATCCGGACTGGCTCGGCGACATCCTGACCAACGCGATTCCGGCGGACGGCGTCGGCGTCTGGATATCCGGCAATTACGCCTTTTCCGGCACCACCCCGCCGGCCGATGCGTTCCGCAAGATCATTCGCGCCCTGAACGGCACCGCCGCCGGCAAGGTTTTCGCGACCGATCGTATCGCCTCGATCATGCCGGGCGCCGAGGCATTCGCATCGGCCGCGGCGGGCATGCTCGCAATCCCGATCTCGCGCGCGCCGCGCGACTATGTCGTCCTGTTCCGGTCCGAGCTGATCCGGTCGGTGCGCTGGGCCGGCGATCCGCATAAGCCGGTCGACTATGGCCCGAACGGCCCGCGGCTCACCCCGCGTGAAAGCTTCGCCGAATGGAAGGAACTGGTCGAGGGTCGCTCGCAACCCTTCACCGGGTCGGAACTTCGTGTCGCCGAGACTCTGCGCGCGACCCTGATCGAGGTCGTGCTGCGGCTTGCCGACGAGGCATCGGCCGAGCGTCAGCAGGCCGGTGCGCGGCAGGAATTGCTGATCGCGGAGCTCAACCACCGCGTGCGTAACATATTGGGCGTCATTCGCGGACTGATCCGTCAGTCCCAGCCGACTGAAGACGCGGTGAAGGATTTCGTCCGCGTGGTCGACGGACGAATCCACGCGCTCGCCCGTGCGCACAACCAGATCACCGACGATCATTGGGGCCCGGCCCCGATGCAGGCGCTGATCGATGCCGAGGCGGCCGCCTTTGTCGACGAACGCGAACGGGTCATCTCGCAGGGCGATCCGGTCCTGCTCAACCCCCAGGCCTATTCGACCATGGCGCTGGTGGTGCACGAACTCGTCACCAACTCGACCAAATATGGCAGCCTGTCGGTGCGGGGCGGCGAGGTGCGGATCACCTGGCATCGCAACGAGACGGGCGATCTCGTGCTCCTGTGGAGCGAGTCCGGCGGACCACCGGTCCAGGCGCCGGCCCGCAAGGGCTTCGGCACGACGATCATCGACCGGTCGGTACCTTACGACCTCGGCGGCGCGGCCGGCATCGAATACAAGCCAGGCGGTGTCGAGGCCCGTTTTCGTATTCCGGCGCGCCACGTGTCGGAACCCAAGGCCTTTGCCGGCCCTGCGATCCGTTTCCCGCGTCCGGCCATCGGCCATCCGCAGCAGCCGCCGCATCGGGTGCTGGAGGGGCAGGATCTGTTGCTGGTCGAGGACAGCCTGATCATCGCGCTCGACGCCGAGGATATCGCCGGCCGGCTCGGCGCGGGCAGCGTATCGACCGCCGCGACGGTGGAGGCAGCGCTCGACAGCATCGATGCCGCCCGCCCGACGGTCGCCATGCTCGACATCAACCTGGGGGACCGTACCAGCTTCGCCATCGCCGACCGGCTGATGGACCTTGGCGTGCCTTTCCTGTTCGCGACCGGCTATGGCGAGCAGGCCCTGCTTCCCGAGGACCATCGTGGCCGCACCGTGGTGCAGAAGCCCTATACCCTGGAAAATGTCGCCCGCGCGATGGATGAGCTGCTTGGCATGCACCGCGGCGTGGACGATCGGGCGGGCTAAATGGCACCCCATTGAGAATCAGTTGTTTACGACCCGGTTTTGTAAACATATGAAGAACATATGGCGCAGCTCGACGTACAGCAGAAACTCGAGATTCTGGCGGATGCAGCAAAATATGATGCGTCCTGCGCCTCGTCGGGCAGCGTCAAGCGCAAGTCGCGCGACGGCAAGGGGCTGGGCTCGACCGACGGCGGCATGGGCATCTGCCATGCCTATGCGCCAGACGGCCGCTGCATCAGCCTGCTCAAGATATTGCTGACGAACAGCTGCATTTTCGACTGCCATTATTGCATCAATCGCAAGAGCTCGAACGTCCGCCGCGCCCGGTTCACCGCGCAGGAGGTGGTGAAGCTGACGCTCGCCTTCTACCGCCGCAATTATATCGAGGGGCTGTTCCTCTCCTCCGGTATCATCCGCTCCTCGAACTATACGATGGAGCAGATCGTCGAGGTCGCGCGCTCCTTGCGCGAGGATCATCATTTCCGCGGCTATATCCACCTGAAGAGCATCCCCGATGCCGATCCGGAACTCATCCATCAGGCCGGCCTCCATGCGGATCGCCTCTCGATCAATGTCGAGCTGCCTACCTCGGCGGGCCTGAAGCGCCTCGCGCCTGAAAAGTCGGAAGGCCGGATCGAAGGCGCGATGAAGAGCATGAAAGCCGCGATCCTCGATACCGGAGACGCGACGAAGCGGTACAAATCGGCTCCCAGATTCGCCCCCGCCGGCCAGTCGACCCAGATGATCGTCGGTGCCGATTCAGCGACAGACGGCGATATCGTGCGCAAGGCCTCGGCGCTTTACGGGCGCTTCGGCCTGCGTCGTGTCTATTACTCGGCCTTCAGCCCGATTCCGGACGCAAGCGCGGTACTGCCCCTGCAACGACCCCCGCTGATGCGCGAGCACAGGCTCTATCAGTCCGACTGGCTGATGCGTTTCTATGATTATGCGCCGGTCGAAGTCGTCGCCGCCGCGGATGACGCCACCGGCATGCTCCCGCTCGACATCGATCCGAAGCTAGCCTGGGCGCTCAAGTTCCGTGATCGCTTTCCCGTGGACGTCAACCGGTCACCACGCGAGATGCTCCTCCGTGTGCCGGGGCTTGGCCTGAAGGCGGTCGACGCGATCCTTGCCGCGCGGCGCTGGCGGCGGTTGCACCTCGCCGATGTGGGGCGGCTGACGAACTCGATCGCGAAGGTCCGGCCGTTCCTGATCGCCGAGAACTGGCGCCCCGTCGCGCTCAGCGACCGTGCCGATCTCCGCCCGCTGGTCGCGCCGAAGCGCGAGCAGCTCGAACTGTTTTTTTAGCGGATGCTCTCGATGCGCGACGTGATCGCTGCTTCCAGTGTCTTGCCGGTACCGGCGGCCTCCGGCGTGTCGAACAGGCCGAGCAGGTGCAGCAGCCGGTCTTCGGCGGCCGTGCCGCCGCCGCGCCGGTTGCTGGGATGCGTCCCCTGCATAGCGCCTGAATCGACGAAGCGGCTGCCCCAATTGTCGGCCAGGGCGAGGACCTGCTCGATCATCGGCGAAGGGTCGCTCGCGACGACGGAGGGAAAGGGTAATTTGGTCGCCGGGCTCACCCGCGCTTTGGCTGCGATCGCCGCCTGGCCGAAGCCGATGCTCAGCGGCGACAGGAACACGGCACCGCGAATATGTTCGAGATAGCTGCGCGGCGAGAGCTGCGCCCACCATGCAACCGCCAGGCAGGCCACACCCTGGGCAAGCAGAACGACTGGCTCGCGCGACTTGGTCATAGCCGTGTCGAGCTGTTGGGCCCAGCGGCCGCTATGGAATTTCGTGAGGTCCAGCTCGACCCGTTGCAGGGGGAGCGCTATGGCAGGATCGCCCCGTGCCACGATCAGGACAGGAAGCGGACGGTCGGCAGACGAATCGAGGTCCATGACAGCTCTCCCGTGAACGGGCGTAGCCGTGGCCGCTTTTTGAGCGTGCCGACTCGACTGCGCCCCCGGCCACAAAGCTATTCCTACTCATCGACTAGGCAATGGGCTTTGCGCCAGAATGAAATCGGGTCGAGCCGAGCCGCGTGGAGTCCGGCGGCGTGCCGCGCGGAGAGCGAGTCGCAAGGGAAACAAGTGCCGTTCTGGCTGGTTCGGCAGGCGAATCGCAGCGACAAGCCTGTAGCGGCCTGGACCCGAATCCCGGCCGATCTCGATATCGTGTCCACCGAAGAAGCTGGAGCGCGCCGAAGCGACCCGGCAGGCGGCGAGGGCGCGTGAGCGCGCGGGTCGTCCGCCTGGCTGCACAGGACGATCTCGACGGCTGGCGCAATGCCGCGCGCGCGCTGATCGTCGGGGGCACGGCCCCGGGGGACGTAGTGTGGCAGGTCGGCGATGGGGCGACTGACCTGTTCGCGCGGGAGGACGCATCGCCCTCGTCGCCCCCGCCGCTCCTGCCATCGTCGGATTTCGCCGTACCTCGTGCCTTTCTCGACCTGGTCCGCAAGGCGATCCTGCACGGCGATCCCGAACGCTTCGCGCTGCTCTACAGGATGCTGGCCCGTCTGGGTTCCGAGCCGAAGCTGATGGACGATGCGGCCGATCCGCTGGTTCGCCGGATCGAGAAGCTGGCGACGGAGGTTCGTCGTGACATCCACAAGATGCGGGCGTTCCTGCGCTTTCGCGAGGTCGATGACGGGGCGGGGCCGCGCTTCGTCGCCTGGTTCGAGCCAGACCATCATATCGTGCGTGCCAATGCCGGTTTCTTTCTCGACCGCTTCGCCAGCATGCGCTGGTCGATCCTGACGCCGGCACTTTCGCTGCACTGGGACGGCGTTACGCTCAGCGAAGGACCCGGCGCGGCGAAGGGCGATGCTCCTTCGGGCGATCCCATCGAGGATGTGTGGAAGACCTATTATGCCTCGATCTTCAATCCGGCGCGGATGAAGGTGGGGGCGATGTTGAAGGAGATGCCGCGGAAATATTGGAAAAACATGCCCGAAACCGCGTTGGTGCCCGGATTGATCGCGAGCGCGCAGGCACGGGAGAGCGGCATGATCGCCAAGGCCAAAGTGCATGACGGCGGCGATATCGAGGCCGCGTGGGAGGCCCTGCGTGATGAGGCGGCTGGCTGCACGCGGTGCCATCTCTACAAGCAGGCGACCCGGACGGTGTTCGGCGAAGGGCCGGTCGATGCGGCATTGATGTTCGTCGGCGAACAGCCGGGCGACCGGGAGGACCTTG
The DNA here is from genome assembly GCA_029202385.1 of Candidatus Sphingomonas phytovorans. Classification (NCBI taxonomy): domain Bacteria; kingdom Pseudomonadati; phylum Pseudomonadota; class Alphaproteobacteria; order Sphingomonadales; family Sphingomonadaceae; genus Sphingomonas; species Candidatus Sphingomonas phytovorans. The sequence goes on along the minus strand of CP119314.1, from coordinate 3,623,617 downwards.
CGGGCAAGCCGTTCGTCGGCCCGGCAGGCCAGCTGTTCGACCGGGCGATCGCGGCCGCGGGGATCGACCGTTCAGGTGTCTACGTCACCAACGCGGTGAAGCATTTCAAGTTCGAACAGCGCGGCAAGCGCCGCATCCACCAGAAGCCCGATGTTGGGGAGATAACCGCCTGTCGCTGGTGGATCGAGCAGGAGCTGCTGCTGATGAAGCCGAAGGTGACGGTGGCGCTTGGCGCCACGGCGGCGCGTGCGCTGTTCGGCAAGGTCATGGCCATCGGCAAGGAACGTGGCCGGCCGCATATCCTGCCGGGCGGTGGCGAGGCGTGGATCACGGTGCATCCGAGCTTCCTGCTGCGCCTGCCGGACCGGGACGCGGCCGAGCTGGAGTTCGAGGGATTCGTGGAGGACCTGAAGGCAGTGCGCGAACGGGTCGGCTAACCGTCAAGCCCCTCCCCTGAAGGGGAGGGGCTTGAGAAAGAAGGAAAGAAGGCCAGACCCGTCGCCATTTGGTCCAGGTCGAGGCGAAAAGGGTGATGGGCGAGCACCGGAGCGCAGCGCATCGCCCTTTGCAGCCCGGCATGGGCCGAATGGCGATGGGTCTGGTGGGGAGCTTCTGTTGCTCGGTGCCCCCCGGACCGCCGGTGTCCGCTTCTGTTGCCCGGTGCGGCCCGGACCGCGCTTTCGTCCTTAGTAAACTAGACCGTTAGGTCCGGTTTACGCGGCAATCGCGAGTGCTTCGTTGTCGTTAGCACTTGTGGTTTTGAGCCTTTTGCAGGTTACTCAGCCCGGGCAAAAACAGCGCTTTTCAATACACGTCGATCCTGGTTCGACCCCGTCATGACCGGTCCCGAAGGGCCGGTTGTGGTGGAGTCGCCGGGTACTGCCCCCGGGTCCGCTGCATCTATTGCACGCCGCAATTTATCACCATAGCCGACGGCGAACCGGCGGCAGGGCCAATATAGGCGCTGTAAACATAATGAAAAGCCCGCCTTTCACTCGCCACAATATGAGTCCATATCGGGCATGCTATGTTGACTCAGCGTTCCCGTTACGCGCTTCGCGCGATGATATTTCTGGCTGAGGCGCCTGCGGGCGGCCCCCCCATCCCGATGAACCGGATCGCTGCCGAGGCGAATGTCCCGCGCAAGTTCCTGGAACTCATCCTGGCTGACCTGCGCGAGGCGGGCTTTCTTCACAGTCATCGCGGCAAGATGGGCGGCTATTGCCTGTCGCGCCCGACTCACCTGATCTCGCTCGGCGAGATCATCCGGGTGATCGAGGGGCCGCTGGCGCTGGTGCCCTGCGTCAGCCGAACCGCCTATCGTCCCTGCCGTGATTGCAAGGACGAGGCAACCTGCGCCATCCGCCATGCGATGATGCGGGTGCGCGACGAGACGGCGCGAATCCTCGACGGCACCAGCCTGGCCGATGCCCGCGCGGAAGATCTGGCGGCGGCGTAGTCTCTCCTTCTCCCGCCGGGAGAAGGATTCAGTATCCGGGCGACCTACATCGAATCGTCACCCCGGACGTGTTCCGGGGGCCACGGTGCCACCTACCAGCAAGTTTCGACTCTTGCGGCCCGGTGGATGCCGGACTTGTTCCGGCATCGGCCTTGATCGACCGACAGACTCACCGCTTCCGCAGTTCGTCCCGGATTTCGCGCAGCAGCGAGACATCGGCCGGTTCGGCGGCGGGCTCTGCTGCCGGCCGGGCGATCAGCTTGTTGGCGGCGCGCACGATCAGGAAGATGATGAAGGCGAGGATGAGGAAATTGACCGCCTGGGTGATGAACGCGCCATAGCCGAACACCGAAACGCCGGCCTTTTTCAGCGCGGCATAGTCAGTCGATCCGGCCAGCGCCGGCGGCACCTTGCCCAGCACGACGAAATAGCTGGAAAAGTCCAGTCCGCCGAAGATCCGGCCGATCACCGGCATCAGAAGGTCGTCGGTCATCGAGGTGACGATCTTGCCGAAGGCAGCGCCGATGATCACCGCGACCGCGAGATCCAGCACATTGCCCCGGGCGATGAATGTCTTGAACTCCTTGAACATGCAAAGCCTCCATCCGATTTTACTTCCGCGTTCCTACGCTAGTCGCGTATCACGGGCGCGCAAGGGTTGGAGGGATCGTTCATGAAATACCGTGCCGTCTTCGCGCTGATGTCCGCCGTCGCGCTCTCCGCCTGCGGACTCAACAGCGTCCCCACCGCCGAGGAGAATGCCAAGGCGCGCTGGGCCGATGTGCAGAACAATTATCAGCGCCGCGCGGATCTCATCCCCAACCTCGTCGCCACGGTGAAGGCCGCCGGCGCGCAGGAAAAGGACATCCTGGTCCAGGTGACCCAGGCGCGCGCCTCGGCATCGCAGGTGAAGGTTTCCGGCGACGATCTGACCGATCCGACCAAGGTGGCCGCCTATGAGCGGGCGCAGGCCGGCGTGACCCTGAACCTCCAGCGCCTGCAGGAGGCCTATCCCGAGCTCAAGAGCCAGGGCAACTACACTACGCTGATGAGCCAGCTCGAAGGCACCGAGAACCGGATCACGATCGCCCGCAAGGACTATAACGACGCGGTGCAGGCCTATAATACCCGCATCCGCACCTTCCCGGACGCGATCGGCGCCAAGATATTCTACGGCGCGAAGCCGATGACCCCGTTCGCGGCGACGACGCCCGGCGCGGAAGCGGCGCCGGCGGTCAATTTCGGCAACACCAACTGATCAGACCCTTCGCCTTGTTGCTGGTCCTGGCCGGGTGCGGAACCGCCGCCCCGGTCAAGCCGGCCGCGCCGGCGGGATATGATTTCCCCGCCCTGACGGATCGCGTCGTCGATGCGGCGAAGCTGCTGCCGCCACCCGTGCGATCGTCGATGTCGACCAGGTTGGCGGCGCTCGAGAAGGACGCCGGCCATCAATTCGTGGTCGTCACCGTGCCGAGCCTCACCGGGCACACGATCGAGGATTATGGCGTTACCCTGCTGCGGACCTGGGGGATTGGTCGCAAGGACATCAACGACGGCGTGTTGCTGATCGTGGCGCCCCGGGAACGCAAGGTGCGCATCGAAGTCGGCTACGGACTGGAAGCCGCGCTTCGCGACGAAGAAGCGAAGGCCGTTATCGATACAGCGATCCTGCCCGCATTTCGCAAGGGCGATTATCCCGGCGGTATCGCCGCCGGCGTCGATGGCGTGATCCGGGAAATCGCGCCTGCAAAAAGGCTTGCCGCATGAATTTCCTCCGCATGATCCTCCTGGCGACGCTGATGCTCGCCGGTGTCCCTGCCGCCGGCCAGACCCTGCCCAAGCTCACCGGCCGGGTGGTCGACGCGGCGAACCTGCTATCGCCGGAGCAGCAGGCGCAACTGACCCAATTGTCGGACGACATCGAAAAGGCATCGTCGCGGCAGCTCGTCGTCGCCACGATCCCCGATCTCCAGGACTATCCGATCGAGGAATATGGCAACAAGCTCATCCGCGACTGGGCGATCGGACAGAAGGGCGCCAATAACGGCATCATCCTCATCGTCGCCCCGAAAGAGCGCAAGGTGAGGATCGAGGTCGGCTACGGGCTCGAACCGATCATGACCGATGCGCTGTCGAGCGTGATCATCAACGACACGATCCTGCCGCGGTTCAAGGCGGGCGACATGGCCGGCGGCATCGTCGCGGGCGCCGATGCGATCGGCCAGCAGATGAAGCTGCCACTCGAAGCCGCCGAGGCGCGCGCGCTGCAGCAGACCAGCAAGCCCGTCGCGCGCCCGCAATCGAGGAACAATGGCGGCGGCATCCCCTTTGTCGTGGTGTTCTGGATCGTCGTGGTCGCCTTCGTCGTCCTGTCCCGGTTCCGCCGCGGCACCAGCGGCCAGCGCTATCGCGGCGGTATCGCGCCGGTGGTCCTGTGGGGGCCCGGGCTAGGCGGCGGGTCCGGCGGCGGCTGGAGCAGCGGCTGGGGTGGAGATAGTGGCGGCGGCGGCGGTTCCGACTGGGGCGGCGGAGGCGGCTTTTCCGGCGGCGGCGGGTCCGGTGGTGGCGGCGGCGCGTCGGGGAGCTGGTGATGGCGCGTACCGCTCATCTCAATGCCGAGGGTCGCGCGCTGGTCGCCGCTGCGGTCACGCGCGCCGAGCAGGGCACTGACGGCGAGATCGTGACGATTGTCAGCCAGCGTTCGGACCAGTATCATGATGCGGCGCTTCACTACGCCTTTGCCGCGGCGCTCGCGGTGATCGCGCTGGCGGCGATGAGTCCGGCCACGTTCGAAGCGAAGTTCGGCTGGTTCTCGAACGGCTGGGGTGAAGCGTCTTCCCGCACGATCCTTTTCTCCGTGCTGATCGCCGAGACGATCATCTTCCTGATCGTGCGCTACACGCTCGCCTGGGCGCCGCTGCGCATGGCGCTCACCCCGCGCGGCACGCGGTCGCGGCGGGTGCGGCGGCGCGCGATCCAGTATTTCAAGGTCGGGGCGGAGCGCCGGACCGAGGCGCGGGTCGGCATCCTGCTTTATCTCTCGCTCGACGAGCGAATCGCCGAGATCGTCGCCGACGAGGCGATCCACAAGGCAGTGCCGGCCGAGCGCTGGGGCGAGGCGATGACCGCGCTGGTCGACGAGGTCCGCGCCGGCCGCCCGGCCGAGGGGATGGCCGCTGCAGTGACTCGGATCGGCGCGATCCTGTCGGAGAATTTCCCCAAGACCGAAACCGACCGCAATGAACTTCCGGACAGGCTGATCCAACTATGAATTCACCCGCCGACACGGTCTGGGAAGGCAAGTACATCCTCGTGAAGAAACAGGGCACCTGGGAATATGTTTCCCGGGCGCGCAACATCCAGGCGGCGGTGATTCTGGCGATCGACGAGGGCGAGGTGATCCTGGTCGAGCAATATCGCGTGCCGCTGGGCAAGCGCTGCCTCGAATTGCCCGCCGGCCTGGTTGGCGACGAGGAGGAGGGCGAGGCCCCCGAAACCTCGGCCGCGCGCGAGCTTGAGGAGGAGACCGGCTATCGTCCGGCGGCGGTCGAGACGATCGGCTATTTCCAGTCGTCGCCCGGCATGGTCTCGGAAGGCTTCACGCTGGTCCGCGCGACGGGCCTGACCAGGGTGAGCGACGGCGGCGGGCATGGTGACGAGGACATCACCGTCCACCGCGTGCCGCTGGACGGAATCGCCGATTTCGTCGCGGCCAAACGGGCCGAGGGCGTGGCGATCGACGTCCGGATGCTGCTGTTGCTCAGCCAGTCGATCCTGGGCTGACGCTGGTCGGGTTCGAGCCGGGAAAGCCCCGGCTCACTCGCCTCCGGTTCACCGGGCCCCGACTCACTCGGTCTTGTGCGCTGCCTCGAAGCTCAGCCGGTCCCAATAGCCCCGCTGCAGCGCGATCTGGCCATCGATCACGTGGAAGAAGCCGCATCCGCGCAGCCCCTTGGGGTCGCGCCATTCGAGGATCGCCCATTCGCCATCCTCGAACAGATTCTCGGGGATGCACTCCATCCGCGCGGCGGCGAATTCATGTTCGAACATCGCGCGGATTGCCTCGCGACCGTGCACCGGTTCGAGCGCGACCTGGTGGTTGGTCGCGTCAGGCCGGTACAGCGCGGCGAGCGCATCGACATCGGCATTGTTGAACGCGGCGATCCAGCGCCGCACCACCAGCTTAGCGCTCATCTGAAATTATCGGCATAGGCCTGAAGCTTGAGCTTGCGCTCCGGCGCCGCGATGACGGTGAAGGCCAGGCCCTCGCGCTCGGCATAGGCGATCGCCGCTTCCTGCGTCGGGAAGCCAAGCCGCACCTGCTCGCGCGTGTCGCCCGAGCCAGCCCAGCCGGTCAGCGGGTCGGGGCGCTTCGCCTCGGCGGGCTCGAATTCGAGCAGCCATGCGTCGGTGCGCGCGCGGCCTGATTGCATCGCGTTCTTGGGGCGCTGGAAGATGCGGGCGGTGGCCATGGCGTGTACGTCCTCGAAACTCTTCCGGGCCCTCTATCGCGGTTGGGCGCGGCGCGCATCCGCATTTTTTGTTCGGGTGGTTGGTGAGGCGGCGGCGGGGTCGTCTGGCCAGGGGTGGCGGGGATAGCGCCCGCGCATTTCCCTGGCGACCGCTGCCCAGCTCCCGGCCCAGAATCCCGGCAGGTCGCGCGTGGTCTGGATCGGCCGTCCGGCGGGCGAGGTCAGGCTCAGCACCAGCGGCACCCTCCCGCCCGCGACGGCCGGATGGGTGGCGAGCCCGAACAATTGCTGGGGGCGGAGCTCGACGCGCGGGCCCCCTTCGGCGGCATAGTCGATCTGGTGGCTTGTCCCGGCGGGGGAGTGGAAATGCGTCGGCGCCAGTGCGTCGAGCGTTCTGAGGGTGTCCCAGCCGATCACGGCGCGCAGCGATTCGGCCAGCGCGCCGGTGTCGAGCGCGTCGAGCCGCCGTTTGCCGGCGAGCAGCGGGGTGAGCCATTCGTCGACGCGGGCAAGCAGATGGGCTTCGTCGATCTCGTCCACCGAACCGCCAGCCTCGTGCACGAAGGCGATTCGGTCGAGCAGCGCGCGGGCCGCCTCACTCCAGGGCAGCAGGGAGAAGCCGCCAGCCTGAACGCCTGCCAGCAGGGCGGCGGCGATTTCTTCCGGATTCGCGTTGGAGTCGGGCCCGCTCGACAGCCGGATCGCGCCGAGTCGCCGCTCGCGCAGCGCCTGTACCCCGCCAGTCGCCGGATCGAATGTGACGCTGCGTCGCGTCTCGATCCGGTCGCCGAAGAGGGATTCGACAGTGGCGAGGTCGATCGGCGCGGCGGAGAGGATGCGTGCGCCGGACGCCATGCCCTGAGTCTCGGCCACGGCGAGCCACTCGTTGCGCGCGAGCGAGGAGGTGGGATCGAGCTTGAACCCGCGACCGCCGGCGGAGGCCCAGCTTTCACCGCTTGAGTCGCGCCGCTTGGCGATCCGGTCGGGGAAAGCGAGCGCGATGGCGATGGCCACCCCTTCCTGCCCTCTCCCCTCTGGGGAGTGGGCGGACGAGCGAAGCGAAGTCGGGGGAGGGGCAGTGGGGCGCCGTTCGCCGGGCACACTGCCCCTCTCCCCTGAGGGGAGAGGGCGAAGAAGGCTTGCCCATCTCTTTGCCAGCTTTCGCCCGCCCTCGGCCCTCGGCCCACGCTCAGTCCGCCAGCGCCGCAAGCGGCTCTCCAGATCCGTGTCGTTCCCGCCGAGCCCCCGCTCGCCAAGCAGCACCGCCACCTCGGCCGCCGTCCCGGCCAGCCCGATCTCGCCCGCGCGCACCAGCATGTGCCCGAGCCGAGGCGGCAGCGGCAGGCGTGCGATCGCCTTGCCGTGCGGCGTCGGCCGCCCATCGCCATCGATCGCCTCCAGTGCGGCCAGCCGGCTGCGGGCCTCATCGATCGCAGCGGCCGGCGGTGGATCGAGCCAGGCGAGTGTGCGCGGATCGGCCACGCCCCACAGGGCGCAGTCGAGCGTCAGCGCTGACAGGTCCGCTTCCAATATCTCGGGCGGATCGAAGCGCGGCAGGCCGGCGGTCGCCGCTTCTTCCCACAGGCGATAGGCGACGCCGGGCATCTGCCGCGCCGCGCGACCGGCGCGCTGGGTGACGGATGCCTGGCTCGCCCGCTCGGTGACGAGCCGGGTCATCCCCGCCGCGCGGTCGTAGCGTGGTCGCCGGGCCAGCCCCGAATCGACCACCACCGAAATCCCGTCGAGCGTCAGGCTGGTCTCGGCGATCGAGGTGGCGAGCACGATCTTGCGCCGGCCCTGCGGGTCGGGCGCGATCGCCGCGCGCTGGGCACCGGGATCGAGGGTGCCGTGCAGCCGATGCAGGACGATGTCGCCGCCAAGGCCATCGATCCGCTCGGCGGTCCGCTCGATCTCGGCCACGCCGGGCAGGAAGGCAAGCACGCCCCCCCTCTCCTCGCGCAACGCAAGCCTGATCGCCCCCGCGACCGAATCCTCGATCCGCGCCTCCGCCGCGCGGCCGATATGGCGCAGCGTGAGCGGATGGCTTCGGCCCTCGCTCTCGATCACCGGCGCACCGGCCATCAGGGTCGAAAAACGCGCGCCGTCCAGTGTCGCCGACATCGCCACGATGCGCAGGTCCGGGCGCAGTGCCCCTTGCGCATCGAGCGCCAGTGCCAGCCCGAAATCGCTGTCGAGGCTGCGCTCATGCACCTCGTCGAACAGCACGGCGGAAACGCCGGCCAGTTCGGGATCGGCCTGGATTCGATTGACGAAGATACCCTCGGTCACGACCGTGACTCGAGTCTCGGCCGATCGCTTCGAATCCATTCGCGTGGCGTAGCCGAAGGTCCTGCCCACCGCTTCTCCCGCCAGCGCCGCCATCCGCTCGCCAGCCGCCCGCGCGGCAAGGCGCCGTGGCGACAGCAGCAGGATCTCGCCGTCGCACCAGGCCTCGCCGAGCAGGGCAGGCGCCACCGCCGTCGTCTTGCCCGCGCCCGGCGGTGCGACCAGCACGGCGTTCGACCCCGCCCGCAACGCGGCGAGCAGATCCGGCAGCACGGCATGGATCGGGAGGGGAGTCAGCGGAATTCCTGCGTCACGACGATCTTGCCGATGATCGCCGCGTTGAAGGCGGGCAGGTCCTCGGCGGGGATCCAATATTCCAGATGCGCGCGACCGCCGGCTTCCTGAACGGCATGGCCGTCGAGATAGTCCTTCCGCACCTCGAAGCGGGTGACATAGCCCGAGCCGCTCGCTTTCACGTTCCAGTCGCGTGCGATCTTCACGGCATAATCCTCGGTCAGCACCGGGTAGAAAATCGGCTGTTCGGGCAGGCGCGGCGGAAAGGCGCGAAAGCCCGACTGCTCGATAAGCGCAAGCTCTGTCGGCCCGACAGGGCGCCACAGGGTGATGGTCTCGATCTCGGCTGTCATTTGGCGATTCTAGGCGGATCCATAGGGTAATGGCCACAAGGCGAGGGTGTTCGCCCATGTCCTAGCATATCCCGGGCAAGCGATGGTACGCCTGCGCCAGCTAACGGAGAATCGCGTGGCCGGACATACTCATCATCACGGCCATTCGCATGGTCATGGGCATTCTCACGGTCACGGTCACGGCCATTCCCATGCGCCGGCGTCAGGCCATGACCGCGCCTTCGCGATCGGGATCGCGCTCAACCTGGGTTTTGTCGCGGCGGAGGCGGGGTTCGGCTTCGTCGCGCATTCGGTCGCGCTGCTGGCGGATGCCGGGCACAATCTGTCCGACGTGCTTGGGCTGGCGGTCGCCTGGGGCGCCGTCGCGCTTGGCCGGCGGGCGGCGTCGAAGCGCTTCACCTATGGCCTGAAGGGGACGACGATCCTCGCGGCGCTCACCAATGCGCTGCTGCTGCTCGTCGCGCTCGGCGCGATCGTGCTGGCGGCGGCGCAGCGCATGGCGGTGCCCGCCCCGGTGGAGGGCGAAACCGTCTCGATCGTCGCCGCGATCGGCATCGTCGTGAACGTCGCCACCGCCCTCCTGTTCCTGCGCGGGCGGGACAAGGACATCAACATCCGCGGCGCCTTTCTCCACATGGTCGCCGACGCGGCGGTGTCGGCCGGCGTGGTGGTCGCCGGGCTCGCGATCCTGTGGACTGGCGAATATTGGATCGACCCGATCGTCAGCATCGCCATCGCCGCGCTGATCTTCTGGCAGACCTGGGGCCTGCTGCGCGAATCGGTCGAGATGTCGCTGGGCGCGGTGCCGCGCCAGATCGATTACGACAAGGTGCGCATGGCGTTGCGTACATTGCCCGGCGTCGCGCGTGTCCACCATGTCCATATCTGGCCGATGAGCACGACCGAGACGGTGCTGACCGCGCATCTGGTGATGCCCGAGGGGCATCCCGGCGACGATTTCCTGGGCGAGGCGCAGACGATGCTCAAGCAGCGTTTCGATATCGGCCACGCCACGCTTCAGGTGGAGATCATCGGCAGCGAAGGCGATCAGCTACCCTGCGCCCCGGCGATGGAAACGCACCAGCACTAAGGCGGATCGACATCAGACCGGTCCGTCGGCGGCGCAATATATGGTTCGCGCAGAGGCGCTGAGGGCGCTGAGAAGGTCCGGCCAGCGGCTCGGGCGGGTTGCAACGACGAACATTTTCACAAGCAGGCAGCTTACCGACACGATGCTCAAATGCGGAAATCAACTCCGCGTTCTCTGCGCCCCCTGCGCGAACCCGCCTCTGCAACTGTGCCAACGAGGTGAACGTCGATCCGACCTGGCTGGTGCTCCACCTCCCCGGTTCGCTCGACGGGAGCGGGAGGCACCCAGGCGGGCCGCTCGCGGGTGGGTTCGAAGAAATGTACGCGAAGGCGCGAAGGCGCAAAGATGTCTTGTCCGACGCCGATCGTGTGACAGTAATCTCCGGAAACCAAGCTTCGCGTCTTCGTCTTCGCGTGAATCCATGTGCGGCTGTCACGGCGCCGGGGATTTCGAGGACGGGCACACCCGTCCGCCGACTTCAGTAAGCCCGCGCCACCGCGAACTCGACTGCCTCGACCATCGAATCCTTGGCCTGGCTCGGCGCGAAGCCGCCGATCGCGTCGATCGCGCGCTGGCCGTAGTGCCGCGCCCGGGCGAGCGTGTCGTCCACCGCGCGGGTGGAGTGGATCAGCGACACGGCGTGGGCGAAATCCTCGTCGCTCGAACGATGGCCCTCAATCGCTGCCTTCCAGAATGTCCGGTCTTCGGTGCTACCGCGCGCATGGGCGAGGATGACGGGAAGAGTCGCCTTGCCCTCGCGGAAATCGTCGCCGGCGTCCTTGCCCATCGTGCCCGCGTCGGACACATAGTCGATCGCGTCATCGACCAGCTGGAAGGCGATGCCGAGATTGCGGCCATAGGCGTCGAGCGCCATTTCCTCGGCCTCGGGGCGCTCGGCGACGACCGCGGCGATTCGGCAGGCGGCGGCGAACAGGGCGGCGGTCTTCGCGCCGATGATGTCGAGATAGCGTTCCTCGCCGATATCGATCCGGCGCGCGGCGGTGAGCTGGTTGACCTCGCCCTCGGCGATGATCGCGCTCGCGCCCGACAGGATCTTGAGCACTTTCAGGCTGCCGTCCTCGACCATCAGCTCGAAGGAACGGCTGAACAGGAAGTCGCCGACCAGCACGCTCGCCGGGTTGCCCCAGATGAGATTGGCGGTGCGCTTGCCCCGGCGCAGGTCCGACCCGTCGACCACATCGTCATGGAGCAGGGTGGCGGTGTGGATGAACTCGACCGCGGCGGCCAGCCGATGGTGCCGCGTGCCGGTATAGCCGAGCAGCCGAGCGCTCGCGAGCGTCAGCATCGGGCGCATCCGCTTGCCGCCACCGGCGATGAGATGGCCGGCGAGTTCCGGGATCAGCGGGATCTCCGACTGCATCCGCGACAGGATCACCGCGTTGACGAGATTGAGGTCCCCGGCGACCAGTTGCACCATTGGTTCGAGCGACGGCTGGCGCTGGGTATCGAGGCGATGGATCGTTGCGCTCATGTCCCGTGCGATGTGGCCGCACGCTTCGCTAAAGGCAAGCCTTAGCGCGCCTGAAACGCTGCCTTTCGGGGTTGCGCGTCGCGCGCCGCATCCGCAAAAGGCCCGGCGAACTGGTGGGGACGGCAAAGTGACCGACGAAACGCTCAGCGGCTATCGCCAGAGCATCGACAATATCGACGCGGCGCTCGTTTTCCTGCTGGCCGAGCGCTTCAAGGTGACCCAGGCGGTCGGCCGCTACAAGGCGAGCGCCGGACTGCCTCCGGCCGATCCCGGCCGCGAGGACGCGCAGATCGTGCGGTTGCGCGGGCTGGCCAAGCAGGCCGATCTCGATCCGGATTTTTCCGAGAAATTCCTGCGCTTCATCATCGACGAGGTGATCCGCCACCACGAACGGGTCCGCGACGGGGAATAGCCGACGGTTTCCGGCGCGCCGCGCCACCCCCGGGGACGCTATGGCCAGCGGTCGGTGAGACCGTTATCGTCCGGGCAGGGGAAGGGAATTCCAATGCTCGATCGTGGCGCCAGCACCCTGTCCGATCGCCAGGCACTATGGGCATTCGTGCTTGGTTGCGTGGCCGTCACCGCGGGGGTGCTGCTCCATTTGCCGATGTTCCTGATGGCGCGGCACATGGGCTATCGCATGGCCGGCATGCCGATGGACCCCGGCATGATTTTTGGCATGGTCCTGATCGTCGCCGGGGTGTTCGTCGCTGCCTATGGCCTGTTGCCACGCAATCTCGCGGCGCAGCGGGCGGCGGCGGAGGACATCACCATCGCCGCGCCCGAGGACGCGGCGCTCGGCTGGGCGCACTGGCGGCTGATGCTCGTGCTGGTCGTCGCGCTGATCATCGACGTGATGAAGCCGGCGTCGCTGGGTTTTACCGTGCCCGGCATGATCGGCGAATATGGCGTGCCCCGCGCGACCGTCTCGCTGGTGCCGTTCTTCGCGCTGATGGGCACCGTCGTCGGATCGGTGGTGTGGGGCGCCATCGCCGACCTCTACGGGCGCAAGGCCTCGATCCTGCTCTCCGCGGTGATGTTCGTCGGCACCTCGATCTGCGGGGCGATGCCGTCGCTCGCCTGGAACATCGCGATGTGCTTCATGATGGGGGCGGCCGCCGGCGGCATGCTGCCCGTCACCTATGCCCTGCTCGCCGAGATGATGCCCAACCGGCATCGCGGCTGGAGCCTGGTGCTGGTCGGCGGGCTCGGCGCGGTCGGCGGCTATTTCGCGGCGAGCGGCCTTTCGGCGTTGCTTCAGCCAATCTTCGGCTGGCGAATCCTGTGGCTGGCCAACCTGCCGACCGGATTGAGCCTGATCCTGCTCGGCGCGCTGATTCCCGAATCGGCCAAGTTCCTGCTCGCGCGGGGCCGCACCGTCGAGGCGGAGGCGGTGATGCGGCGCTTCGGTGCGACCGCACGGCGCGGGCCGCCGCCCGTCGCGACCGGCGCAAGCCATGGCCCGCTGACCGGCCGGCACCTTGCCGGCAAGCTCGTCGCGCTCACCGTCGCCGCGCTCACCTGGGGCCTGATCAATTTCGGCCTGTTGCTGTGGCTGCCGGCCGACCTCGTCGCCAGGGGCTATTCGGTCGCGGTGTCGAGCCGGCTGCTCGCCGAAAGCTCGCTCATCGCCTTTCCGACCGTGTTCCTCGCCGCGCTGATGTACAGCCGCTGGAGTACCAAATGGTCGCTCGTCGCGATGATCGCGGTGACGCTGGCCGGATTGGCCGGCGTGCTCCAGCTCGACCTGGCAGGAACGGGCAGCCCGGTGCTGCCGGTCGCGCTGCTGATCGTCGGGTCGAACGGCATCCTCGCGATCCTGCTGCCTTATACGGCGGAGAGCTTCCCGCTGCGTGTCCGCGGGCGGGCGACCGGCTGGGTCGCCGCCTGCACCAAGGCAGGCGGATTGCTGGCGCAGGGGCTGAGCATCGCCGCGCTGATCCCGACCATGGGGCTGGCGGCGGCGGTCATCATGGCGCCGGCGGTGCTTGCGTTGGGCCTGGTCGCCTGGTTCGGCCGCGAGACGCGCGGCGGGGATCTGCGCGATCTCGATTCGGCACCCGGGACGGTCGCGGCCGGATAGCCGGTCGAAGATTGAACCGAATCGGCATCGTCCTTTCTCGACGGATTCACCCCGGTCGCGCACACGTGGCCCGGATAGCGGGGCGCTATGAAAAGGGGTGAGGTCATGACAGGTTTCCGGACGACCGGGCGCGTTCGCGCCTGCCTATTCGCCACGATCAGCCTCACGGCCTTCGTCGCGGCACCGCTCGCGGCGCAGACGGCGGAGCGCGCGCTGGGCAATCCGCGCGTGCTGGCGCCCGAGACGCCGGGCCTGCCCGCCGCGGAGAAGCTGGTGATGGCGGCGGTGCCGACGCCCGGCGCGGCGCCGCACGAAAGCATCCTCGATCTCGACGTGGTCTATACCGACGGCCAGATCTTCAATCCGGCGACCGGGGTCTACGACAAGGTCAATCTGCGCAGCTACAACGGCACCGATGTCGATCCGACCACGCCCTATGTGTCGCCGACGATCGAGGTGAAGCCGGGCGACACGATCCGGGTCAATCTCAACAACAAGCTGCCGGGCGATCCGAGCTGCGCGCCGATGACCGGCCATGCGGCGATGGACCATAATCCGGACAAGCCGCATTGCTTCAACGGCACCAATCTCCACACCCATGGCCTGTGGGTGAACCCGTCGGGCAATGGCGACAATGTGCTGCTGTCGATCAACCCCGGCGTCAGCTTCCAGTACGAATACAACATCCCGGGCGATCATCCGTCAGGCACCTTCTGGTACCACACCCATCGCCACGGCTCGACCGCGCTCCAGGTGTCGAGCGGCATGGCCGGCGCGCTGATCGTGCGCGGCAACCGCCTGCCGAGCAGGGCGGCGCATGGCGACATCGATACGCTGGTGAAGGGCATGACGGAGCGCGTGCTGGTGATGCAGCAGATCCAATATGCCTGCCGCGAGCCGGGCAAGGACGGCAAGCCGGGCCCGATCAAGGTCAACAAGGACGGCACGTACCGGTGCGACCCCGGCGATGTCGGCAAGATCGACGATTACGACCTGTTCGCGCCGGGCCAATGGGGCAAGTCGGGTCGCTACACCACGCTCAACGGCGTGGTCCTGCCGACCTTCCATACGAAGCAGGGCGATGTCGAGCGCTGGCGGATGATCCATGCCGGGGTGCGCGACACGATCAGCATGACGCTGGTGAAGATGAAGCCCAACGCCCAGATCGGCGCGAAGCTGACCGAGGCGGCGGAGGAGAAATTCATCAGGCAGAGCTGCACCGGCGAGGCGATCCCCTACACCCTGATCGCGGCGGACGGGCTCACCATGGGCGCTGCGCAGGCGACCAGGGTCGCGACCTTCCAGCCGGGCTATCGCTTCGACGCGCTGGTCGTCTTCCCCGAGGCAGGCCGCTATTGCCTGATCGACACATCCTCACCGGGGGCAGGATCAGTCAATGGCGATACGCCCGGCCCGCGGCTGATGGGAACGGTGACGGTCGACCCCGGCACGTCGGTGCCCGATATCACGACCTATCTGACCAACGCGCTGGTCGCGCGCGCGGACCAGGCGATGCCGCCCGTGGTGAAGCCGGCGATTGTCGCCGATCTCAAGAACGGGCTGAAATTCACCCAGTTCACGCCGCATCCCGATATCGCGCCGAGCGAGGTGACGGGCACGCAGGAACTGACCTTCTTCATCGATACGAAGGACCCAAACGACACCAAGTTCGAGGTCGGCAACACGCTGAAGACCGCCGATACGCGGCCATATGATCCGAACCGGATCGATCGCCAGCTCATCCTGGGCGGGGTCGACGAATGGACCATGCAGTCGCACTATGTCGGCCATCCGTTCCACATCCACGTCAATCCGTTCCAGATCGTCTCGATCACCGATCCTAGCGGCAAGGATGTCAGCGCGCCTGGCTCGATCGATGATGCGGACGGTAAGGTCGATCCGCAATATGCCGGGCTTGAGGGCGTGTGGAAGGACACGCTGTGGATCAAGAGCCTCGCGCCGAAGGTGCCGGGCGGCTATTACACGGTGAAGGTGCGGACCCGCTACCAGCGCTATATCGGCGAGTTCGTGCTCCACTGCCACATCCTCGACCATGAGGATAACGGCATGATGCAGAATGTCGCGGTGGTGCTGGCGCAGGGCGACACCAGCCTCAGGGCGGCCGAGGGTGCCAAGCCGATGGCCATGGACGACATGAAGCACCCCTGAGCTTCGGGCCGTCATGCCGGGCTTGTTCCGGCATCTTTGTCGGGGTTCCACGAGGGGAAACCGTCGGAATCCGTGTGCTTCCTGTTGGAGACTTTTGTCATGCCTGTCCGGGGGTGTTTTCCGGCACGCATGATATAAAGACATAAAGAATTCTTTATATGAGTCTTGACGAAACACGCGTGATGGCTATCCTCGGTCATGTCAAGGTTCTTCGTCCGGGATTTTCCGGTCGGAGCTAAGACGGGAAGCCGGTGTGATTCCGGCGCTGCCCCCGCAACTGTGAGCGGTGAGCGGCGATCCATTTCGTGTCACTGGTCCAGGCAAGGGACCGGGAAGGCCGGATCGCCGCATCGACCCGCGAGCCAGGAGACCTGCCTCGTCAGATAACGTCCTCCGGCGGGGTGCCCGGTCAGGCCGCGTGCAACACCGCGCCCGGGCTTGCCAGAGGGGCGCCGGCCCGTTGCCGTGCGTCCGGCCATCACCTTGCCCAACGCAAGGCAAGACGATGACCATTTCCGTGGCTACCCTCGGTTTCCCCCGCATCGGCCCGCGCCGCGAGCTGAAGTTCGCCCTTGAAAGCTTCTGGTCCGGCAAGTCGGCCGCCGATACGCTGTCGCTCGCGGCTCAGGGCCTGCGCGCCGCCGCCTGGGCGCGGCAAAAGGCGCTTGGCGCCGATATCATCCCAAGCGGCGACTTCTCGCTCTACGATCATGTGCTCGACACCTCGGCGATGCTCGGCGCGGTGCCGGCGCGCTATGGCTGGGACGGCGGCAAGGTCGGCCTCGACACCTATTTCGCGATGGCGCGCGGCGCTCAGGGGGCCCGTGGCGCTCAGGACGCGAAGGGCCATGAGGGCTGCGCGCACGGGCTGGACAGCACCGCGCAGGAAATGACCAAATGGTTCGACACCAACTATCATTACATGGTGCCTGAACTGGCCGCGGGGCAGGAATTCGCCCTGTCGTCGGGCAAGGCGGTCGACGAATTCCTCGAGGCGAAGGCGCTTGGCTACCACACGCGGCCGGTGCTGCTCGGCCCGGTGACCTGGCTGACGCTGGCCAAGGGCAAGGATGTCGTCCCGCTGTCGCTGCTCGATTCGGTTCTGCCGGTTTACGAGGAAGTGCTGGCGCAGCTCGCTCGGGCGGGCGCCGACTGGGTGCAGATCGACGAGCCCTGCCTGGTGCTCGACCTCGACGACGACCAGCGCGAGGCGCTGAAGCTGGCGTACCGGCGGCTGTCGGTGAACGGGCCCAAGGTGATGCTGACGACCTATTTCGGCGCGCTCGGCGACAATCTCGACCTGGCGACCGACCTGCCGGTGCATGGCCTGCACATCGACCTGGTCCGTGCGCCGGAGCAGCTTGACGCGGTGTGGCGGCGCGCCCGGCCCGACCTGCTGCTGTCGCTCGGCGTGATCGACGGTCGCAATGTCTGGCGCGCCGATCTCGATGCGCTGATCGATCGCATCGCGCCGGTCGCGGCGGAACGCGACCTGATCCTCGCGCCGTCCTGCTCGCTGCTGCATGTTCCGGTCGATCTCGCCATCGAGACGGCGCTCGATCCGGAGGTCGGGCAATGGCTTGCCTTCGCGGTGCAGAAGATCGGCGAACTGGCGGTGCTGGCCCGGGCGCTGGATCAGGGCGCCGGCTCGGTCGCCGAACCGCTGGCGGCGGCGCGCGCGGCGGTGGCAGCGCGCAGGACCTCGCCGCTGATTCACAATCCCGCGGTCGCGGCGCGGCTGGCGGCGGTCGATGCCGGCATGACTCACCGTGCCTCGCCCTTCGCCGATCGCCGCGCGGCGCAACAGGCGCGGCTCGGCCTGCCGAGCTTTCCGACCACGACGATCGGCTCCTTCCCGCAGACGCCCGAGGTGCGCAAGGCACGCGCGGCCCACATCAAGGGCGAGATCGACGACCTGGCCTATGAGCAGTTCCTGCGCGTCGAGACCGCCGCGACGGTCGAGTGGCAGGAGAAGATCGGCCTCGACGTGCTGGTTCATGGCGAGTTCGAGCGCAACGACATGGTGCAATATTTCGGCGAGCAGCTCTCCGGCTTCGCCTTCACCCGCAGTGCCTGGGTGCAGAGCTATGGCTCGCGCTGCGTTCGGCCGCCGATCCTCTATGGCGATGTCGCACGGCCGAAACCGATGACGGTCGA
Organism: Candidatus Sphingomonas phytovorans; assembly: GCA_029202385.1. Lineage (NCBI taxonomy): Bacteria > Pseudomonadati > Pseudomonadota > Alphaproteobacteria > Sphingomonadales > Sphingomonadaceae > Sphingomonas > Candidatus Sphingomonas phytovorans. The sequence continues at coordinate 3,605,762 of CP119314.1, read as the reverse complement.
CTGGTGGCGCTATGCCCAGTCGCTGACGGGCAGGCCGATGAAGGGCATGCTGACCGGCCCGGTCACGATCCTGAACTGGTCGTTCGTGCGCGACGACCAGCCCCGGAGCGCGAGCTGCCGCGAGATCGCGCTGGCGATCCGCGACGAGGTGGTCGACCTCGAGGCGGCCGGTGCCGCGGTGATCCAGATCGACGAGGCGGCCCTTCGCGAGGGCCTGCCGCTGCGCCGCGCCGACTGGCAGGCCTATCTCGACTGGGCGGTCGACTGTTTCCGGCTGACCGCGTCGGGCGTGCGCGACGACACCCAGATTCACACCCATATGTGCTATTCGGAATTCAACGACATCCTGCCCTCGATCGGCGCGATGGACGCCGACGTCATCTCGATCGAGACCGCCCGGTCGCAGATGGAATTGCTCGATGCCTTTGCCGATTATGCCTATCCCAACGAGATCGGGCCGGGCGTGTACGACATCCACGCGCCGCGCATTCCGGCCGAGGCGGAGATGACCGATCTGTTGACGCTCGCGGGCAGGCGCCTGCCGGCGGAACAGCTCTGGGTGAACCCCGATTGCGGGCTTAAGACGCGCAAATGGGAAGAGGTGCGGCCGGCGCTGATCGCGATGGTCGCCGCGGCGCAGCGCATGCGCGTGCGGGGCGCCTATGACGCAGCCTGAGGCGATGCCTGACGAGCAGCCCGCCGTCCGCGTGACGGCGGTGCCAGCCGACGCCAATGTCTATGGCGACATCTTCGGCGGCTGGCTGATGAGCCAGATGGACCTCGCCGCTTCCTCGGTCGCCTCGCGTCACGCGGGCGGCCGGGCGGTGACGATCGCGGTGGAGGGCATGGCCTTCCACCGCCCGGTCTTTGTCGGCGACGAGGTGTCGGTGTTCGCCCGGCTGATCAAGGTCGGGCGCACCTCGATGCGGGTCCAGGTCGAGGCCTGGGCACGCGACCGGCATTCGGAGGAAGCGAACAAGGTGACCGAGGCTGAGTTCGCGTTCGTCGCGGTCGGGCAGGACCGGCGGCCGAGGCCGGTGCGGGCGTTGGAGTCGGTCTGATCTTCTCTTCCCCGGCGAAGGCCGGGGCCCAGTCGGGAAGGCGGTGGTAACGAAGCGCGGGGCTCACCATTTTCGTTCCCCAACTGGGCCCCGGCCTTCAGAAGCGTCGGCCGAGATCGTCGTGCTCATTGCCTGACAGCGTCTCAGTCGGGCAGTCCTGGGTCATAGATATCAAACTCAAGCGACAGCCTGCGAGCGCCTAAGTCCAGCATCGATTTTGCGGACAGGCTCAGGCCTTCATTGCTCTCTTTCATGAAAAGGCCGCAGAAAACGTCCGCCTTGAACCGCGTGGTCAAATCTTCCCATACGGCCAAGTCATCGCTCAATCCTCCGAGAATTTGGGCAATGTGACTATCGAAGTCTCCTAGTTGACGATCGTTGGTTTTTAGACGCCATGACCCGGTGCGGGCAACTTTTTCTGCCCCCGATTCCGTAACCCAAGTTACTCCCTTCTTCATTCCGACAGAAGGAGGACGACCAAGGCGTGCAGTGATCTCGTCGGGATCGAGGTCATCACCGAAAAACCTGAGGCACATTGTCGTTTCGTATATGGCAGCCATGCCTATGCTATACCGGTCAGCGTGTCGGTGATCTACCTCAAGTCTGTCCGACCTTCGCCGGAGAAGCGGAGGCCAACGAAAAAGGGGCCCGGTTTCCCGGGCCCCTCTTCTTTGTCCCTGAGGACGCGGATCGCTTAGTCGCGGTCGCCGGTCAGGAAGGCAGGCGCGAACTCGGGCGCGGGGCCGTCATCCTTGTTGCCCGAACGCTCGCCGCGGGGCGCGCGGTCGCCGCCGCCATCGCGACGGGGGCCACGGCCGCCGTCACCGTCACGGCGCGGACCGCGGTCGCCACGACCGCCGCCATCGCCACGCGGGCCACGGCCGCCATCACCATCACGGCGCGGGCCGCGCGGACCACGATCGCCACGGTCGCCGCCTTCGCGGGGCTCGCGGGCGGGACGGGTGTCCTCCAGCTCGGCGCCGGTCTCCTGGTCGACGACGCGCATCGACAGGCGGACCTTGCCGCGCGGATCGATCTCGAGGACCTTGACCTTGACTTCCTGGCCTTCGCTCAGGACGTCGGCCACCTTCTCGACACGCTCGTTCTTGATCTCGGAGACGTGGACGAGGCCGTCCTTGCCGCCCATGAAGTTCACGAACGCACCGAAATCGACCAGGTTGACGACCTTGCCGTCATAGATCTTGCCGACTTCGGCTTCCTCGACCAGGCCCTTGATCCACTTGATCGCCGCCTCGATCTGCGCCGCGTCGGAGGAGCTGACCTTGATCACGCCCTCGTCGTCGATGTCGACCTTGGCGCCGGTGGTGGCGACGATCTCGCGGATCACCTTGCCGCCGGTGCCGATGACTTCACGGATCTTCGACTTGTCGATCGTGATCGTCTCGATGCGCGGTGCGTGCGCCGAGAGCTCCTCACGGGTGTGGTCGAGCGCCTTGGCCATCTCGCCCAGGATGTGCGCGCGGCCTTCCTTGGCCTGGTTCAGCGCGACGCGCATGATCTCTTCGGTGATGCCGGCGATCTTGATGTCCATCTGCATCGTCGTGATGCCCTCGGACGTGCCAGCCACCTTGAAATCCATGTCGCCGAGGTGATCCTCGTCGCCCAGGATGTCGGACAGGACGGCGAAGTCCTTGCCCTCGAGGATCAGGCCCATCGCGATGCCCGAGACCGGGCGCTTCAGCGGCACGCCGGCGTCCATCATCGACAGCGAACCGCCGCACACCGTCGCCATCGACGACGAGCCGTTCGACTCGGTGATGTCGGAGAGGACGCGGATCGTGTAGGGGAACTCTTCCTTCGACGGCAGCACCGGGTGCAGCGCGCGCCAGGCGAGCTTGCCGTGGCCGACTTCGCGACGGCCCGGCGCACCGAAGCGGCCGACTTCGCCGACCGAATAGGGCGGGAAGTTATAGTGAAGCATGAAATGCTCGTAGGACAGGCCGGTCAGGCCGTCGATCATCTGCTCCGCGTCGCGCGTGCCGAGCGTGGTGGTGCAGATCGACTGGGTCTCGCCGCGCGTGAACAGCGCCGAGCCATGCGTGCGCGGCAGGAAGTGGACCATCGCCTCGATCGGACGGATCTGGGTGGTGGTGCGGCCGTCGATGCGCTTGCCGTCCTTCAGGATGGCGCCACGGACGATCTCGGCTTCCAGCTTCTTCATCAGCTTGCCGGCGGCCATCTGGTCCTGCGGGGTCGCTTCGGCGAACGCCGCCTTGCCCTTGGCGCGCGCCGCGTTCAGCAGGTCCGAACGCTTGGACTTGTCGGTCACCTTGTAGGCGGCGGCGATGTCCTTGCCGATCAGCTTCTTCAGCTTGTCCTTGGCGGCCGACAGGTCGGCCTGCTCGGCCATTTCCCAGGGCTCCTTGGCGGCCTGCTCGGCGAGATCGATGATCGCGCCGACTGCCTCGCGGCATGCCTTGTGGGCGAACTGCACCGCGCCGAGCATCACGTCTTCCGACAGCTCCCTGGCTTCGGATTCGACCATCATCACCGCGCCATGCGTGGCGGCGACGACCAGGTCGAGATCGCCTTCCTTGCTCTGCTCGAGGGTCGGGTTCAGGATATACTCGCCATCGACATAACCGACGCGGGCTGCGCCGATCGGGCCCATGAACGGCACGCCGGAGATGGTGAGGGCGGCGGAGGCGGCGACCATCGCGAGGATGTCCGGCTCGTTCTCGCCGTCATAGCTCAGCACCTGGGCGATGACGTTGATCTCGTTGTAGAAGCCTTCCGGGAACAGCGGGCGGATCGGGCGGTCGATCAGGCGGCTGGTCAGCGTCTCCTTTTCGGTGGCGCCGCGCTCACGCTTGAAGAAGCCGCCGGGGATGCGGCCCGAAGCCGAGAATTTTTCCTGATAGTGGACGGTGAGCGGGAAGAAATCCTGCCCTTCCTTGACGGAGCGTGCAGCGGTGACCGCGCACAACACGACGGTTTCGCCAAGCGTCGCAATGACGGCGCCATTGGCCTGGCGGGCAACGCGGCCCGTTTCCAGCGTGAGGGTCTTGCCGCCCCACTGGATGCTTACGGTTTTCGTATCGAACATTTTATTTCCTTCAACTCCGGCCGCCAGATGCTGGCCGGGGCCTATGTGCGGGCTAGGCCGGCCCGCGCGGTTTGGAGCGAGTTGTCGCTCCTGAGACGATCCGCCGAATTGCTTCTCGTCCTTATATCCCCGTGATCGGGGTCCAGTCTCGATCGAGCTGGTGGCCCCGCTTGCGCGAGGTTATTTTGCTGGTTCCGGCTTGCGCCGGAATATGAAAACGGCGCCCGAGGGCGCCGGTTTCTTACTTGCGAAGACCGAGCTTCGCGATGAGATCGGTATAACGCTGGCCGTCCTTGTGACGGAGATAGTCGAGCAGCGACCGGCGCTTGTTGACCATCATCAGCAGCCCGCGGCGCGAATGATTGTCCTTCTTGTGGCCCTTGAAGTGCTCGGTCAGGTTGCGGATGCGCTCGGTGAGGATCGCGACCTGGACTTCGGGGGAACCCGTATCGCCTTCGGCGCGGGCATGGTCCTTGACGAGCGCTTCCTTGCGCTCCTGAGTGATCGACATCGGCTTCCTTTCGAATCAGAGGTTGAAACCGCGAACGACACGGACCTCGCGGTCCTGAACTTCCACCAGGGCGACCGGAACATCGTCCGATATCGCGAAGTGGAGGCCATCGTCTGCGGCGATCCCGATCAACACCCGCCCCTGTCGGAGCAGCCCTGCCTGATCGGGAGTGAGGGATAGAGCCGGGATGTCGTCCAGCCCCGCCCTCAGGGGCAGGAGTTTCTCTTCAAGGGCGCGCCCATGGCCGAGTTCGTCCAGTTTGTCCAGCGATATCGAGTCAGCCAGGGTGAACGGGCCGGCCTTCACCCGGCGCAGCATGGTGACATGGCCGACGGTCCCAAGCGCCAGCGCAATGTCGCGCGCGAGGCTGCGGATATAGGTGCCCTTCGAGACATGGGCGGTGAGAGTGACCTCTTCAAGATCCTCCCCGGCACGGGGAGGGGGACCATTCGCCTCTTCCGGCGAATGGTGGAGGGGGGCTTCCACAAGCGGCCCGTCCGCGGAAGCCCCCCTCCACCATCCTTCGGACGGTCCCCCTCCCCGTACCGGGGAGGAACTGAGGGCATGGACCGTCACCGAACGGCTCGCCAGCACCACCTCTTCGCCAGCGCGCGCCAGATCATAAGCACGCTGTCCGTCGACCTTCAGCGCCGAATAGGCAGGCGGCACCTGCTCGATCGGGCCGGTGAAGCGCGGCAACACCGCTTCGATATCGGCAAGGGTCGGCCGCACATCCGACCGCGCGATCTCTGCGCCTTCCAGGTCGAGCGTATCAGTCTGCACCCCGAAGCTGATGGTGAAATCATACACCTTATCGCTGTCGAGCATGCGCCCCGCGAGCTTGGTCGCCTCGCCGATCGCGATCGGGAGCACGCCGGTGGCGAGCGGGTCGAGCGTGCCGCCATGCCCGACCTTGAGCTTGCCGTACCCGCCCGCGCGCAGCGCGCGCTTGACCGCCGAGACGCCCTGGGTGGAGCCGAGACCGAGCGGCTTGTCGAGGATGATCCAGCCGTGCATCGTTCAGGTCGCGAGGCCGGCGGACCCGAGCAGCAGGTCGATCAGCGCGTTGGCGGGTGGCCCGATCACACGCGCGACCACATTCGCGTTCGGCGCGATCATCGGCAGGACCACCAGCAGGAAGAGGAGCAGCAGGAAGCCATAGCGGCCGATCCGCGCATAGCGCGCGGCGAGCGGACGGGGCAGCAGCCCCTCGACGACATGGCCGCCATCGAAAGGGGGGATCGGCAGCAGGTTGAAGATCGCCAGGAAGATGTTGATCATCACGAAGTTGATCAGGTTGTCGAACAGGAAGGCACTTGCGCCCGTCGGCGTGCCGCCCGTCCAGAAAGCGACGAAGACGGCGAGGGTGATCGTGCCGATCAGGGCGAGGGCAAGGTTCATTGCCGGGCCGGCAAGCGCGACGATCATCATGTGCACCCGCGGATTGCGCAGCCGGCTGGCGACGACCGGCACCGGCTTGGCCCAGCCGAACACCGGCAGATGGGCAATGGCGAGCGACAGCGGCAACAGGATGGTGCCGACCGGATCGACATGGGTGGCCGGGTTGACCGACAGCCGCCCGAGGTGTTTCGCGGTGGGATCGCCAAACGCATAGGCGACCCAGCCATGCGCGATCTCGTGCAGCACGATCGCGATGGTCAGCGGAATGATCCAGACCGCGGCCGAATAAAGAATGGAGACGATGTTCATCGTCCGCATCTAGCGATGCGGCCACGGCTTCGCCAGCGCGGGCTCAGCGTTTGGCCGGAATGCGCCGGTACCGTTTTGAAATTCGCTCTCTCGCGAATTTTCAAACGGACTCTCAGCGCTTCGGCTTCTTCGCTTTTTTCGGCGGCGGTCCGCTCGTCACCAGCTGGTCGATCTGGCATTCCTGCCCGTCGACCAGCAGCGACCCGAAGCGGTCGAGCGACTCCGTCCCGCGCGTCTTCACGCCGATGCGGTTGGCGAAGGTCAGGCCGATACAGGGACCCAGGATGGTCGCATGATACCATTTGCGGCTGTTGTCCTGGAGATAGACGGCCCGGTCGCCATCGGCCTGGAAGTCGTAGATTCCCCCGAGCCGAACGAACGGGATCGTGGCTGGCTGGCCGGGCGTAGCCATGCCGGTGGCAGGGGGCGTCTGGGCCGTCGCGGCGACGGCGCAAAACGCGGCCAGGGGCAGAACGAGCAGGATAGGGTTGCGCATCGCGGCGTTCCTCGACTCGGCCGCCCGAAACGGCCGGGCGGACAATCACCCCGATACTATAGCCCGGCTGTACGCTCCATGAAGTGCCGCCGGCACATCGCGACATAGCGGTCGTTGCCGCCGATCTCGGTCTGGGCGCCCTCGCGGATCGGATTGCCATTGGCATCCACCCGCATGTTCATCGTCGCCTTCCGCCCGCAGGCGCAGACCGATTTGATCTCGATCAGCGAATCAGCGATCGCCAGCAGCCGTGCCGATCCCTCGAACAACTGGCCCTGGAAATCGGTGCGCAGGCCATAAGCGAGCACCGGCACGTTGTGGAAATCGGCAAGCGAAGCAAGCTGGTCGACCTGTGCCGCGGTCAGGAACTGCGCTTCGTCGACTAGCACGCACGCCGGCGGCTCCTCGCCGTCGCGTACCACGATCGCGGCGAGGTCGGTATCGCGCTCGAACGCGACCGCATCGGCGCCAAGCCCGATCCGCGAGGTGACGGTCCCGGCGGCGAATCGGTCGTCGATCGCCGCGGTGAACAACAGGGTCCGCATGCCGCGCTCGCGATAGTTGAAATCGGCCTGGAGCAGGGTGGTCGATTTGCCTGCATTCATCGAGGCATAGTAGAAATAGAGCTTGGCCATCAGGCGAGTGTCTCGATTGATATGGGGGAGGACGCGCCCGTCTTCGTCGCGATGCCGTGATCGAAGGTGGCGAAGCGTGTGGCGCCGGCGGCAGAGGCGATATGCATCATGTCGGCAAAATCAGCGCCCGCTTCCAGCCGGTCGATCGCCCAGACGGCGTGGTCCGGAACGCTGATCGCATGCGGCAGGTCGATTACCATGCGCAGGCCCCGCACCAGCATCGCGCGGGTCCAGCCATAGCGCGAACGAAGCACCCATGCCGTTTCAACCAGCACCGTCGCGGTGACGATGAAATCTTCGTCGACGATCGACTCCGCGACGCGCGCTTGCCCGGCATCGTCGCCGGTCATCAGCCTCAGCAGAATATTGGTATCGACGGCGCGAATCAGGAATCGCCCTGATTCATATCGACGCTCCTGGCCGCGAACAGGGCATCGACCGCCGTGTTCATTTCCTCGATCGTCACAGGCGGGCCTTCATGCTGATAAAGCGCCCGGATCTCCGCCACGATCTGCCCGGTGGTCCTGCCGCTCTTTCGCGCCAGGGGACGTAACAGGATGCCGCCATCCGTCCTGACCACGTCGAAGGCCTGGCCCGGTTTGTAACCGAGAGCATCGCGGACATCTTTCGGGATGACGACCTGGCCCTTCGCCGAGAGAGATGTCCTTGCGGCCATCGCGGTAAGATGCGTCTTACCGCGACTTGTGTCAATCGATGTGGAACGGCTGCATGCCTCTTGGTAAACGGACAATCGCAACGAAAGGCGGCCTATGCGCGGCGGTATCTGGGTTCTCAACATCTTCGCTGCCATCTGGTTCATGGTGGGCGCGGTCGGTTCCGGGTTGCCATTGCCGGTGCTGGCTGTCGCGGCGGTCATTTCGGGGGCGCTGATCGGCTGGGGCCTTCGCACGACCGGCACCGAACCATCGCGCAACCCGAATGTCGGCCGGCTGGTCGGTATCTGGAGTGCGGTCGAAGGCGTGGCGATCTTCGTCGCGGCCAATGTCTGCATGAATATCGGGGCACAGGATGCGGTCGCGCCGGTGATCGCGATCGTCGTCGGGCTGCATTTCCTGCCGCTCGCGCGCGGTATCCCGTTGCCGCTCTACTATGCGACCGGCGCTGCGCTGGTCGCGCTCGGCCTCGCCGCGTTGCTGTTGCCGGGGCCAGAGCGTGTGGGTGTCACCGGTCTTGGCGCCGCGGCGATCCTGTGGGCCAGCTGTGTCCTGTTGATCCGGCAGGCACGGGCGTGGCGCGCGGGCTGATCAGCCCTCGTCGTCCTGCTCCAGATCCCGCGCGACATGCGGGTCGCGCAGCAGCTTGTCGATATGGCTGCCCTCGTCGAAGCTTTCGTCGGCGATGAACTTCAGCTTGGCCGCGTAGCGGGTGTTCACCCGCGCGGCGACCTCGCGCTGGAGATAGGCGGTGTTGGTGCGCAGCGCCTTCAGCACTGCTTCCTCGTCCTTGCCGAGCAGCGGCTTGATGAAGACGGTGGCGTGGCGCAGGTCGGGCGACATGCGCACCTCGGTGACGGTGACGACATGCTTCGCCAGCGTCTCGTCATGCACGTCGCCGCGCGCGAGGATCTCGGCCAGCGTGTGGCGCACCTGCTCGCCGACGCGGAGGATGCGGACTGAGCGGGTCTCGGGGGTTTCTGCGGGTCTCATCGGTTCACCATACATTCGGGGGGGAGCGTCAGCCCGACCATGTTGAAGTCGCGATAGGTGATCTTTACCGGCTCGCCACCCCAGAGCGGTTTCCATTCAGGCTCGCGCTTCGTCGGCACGGCGGAAAGATGGCTGATCGTCAGCGCGCGCGGGCCGGTCCAGCGCAATATGACGCAATCGCGCATATGGCTTCGATACACTACGGAGCGGGTGAAGAGCCAGCCCGACTGAAGAAAGACATAGGTGTCCTTCCTGTCGAGCACCGGCGCATCATATTCGGCGGTCGCGATATACTGGCCGTCGCGCGATGCCGCCCGCTGCCATTCGATCGTCGGCTCGCCGCAGCCGGCCAGCACCAGGCCAAGGCCCAGTGCCGCGCCGGTCCGCAACCGAATCATCCTACAGCGTCCGTTCGCGCAGCTCGACTTCATAGGTTTCGAGGAAGTCGCCCGGCTTGATGTCGGTGTGGCTGGCGAAGGTCACGCCGCACTCGAGCCCGGCGCGAACCTCGGCCACATCGTCCTTGAAGCGCCGCAGCGACGCGATTTCGCCATTGTAGATGATGACGTCGTCGCGCGTGATGCGGGCCTTCAATGCCTTGCGGATATAGCCGTCGACCACCAGCAGGCCGGCGGCACGGCCATGCTTGCCGGCCGAGAAGACCTCGCGGATTTCGGCACGGCCGACGACCGTCTCGAATGCCTCGGGGCCAAGCTCGCCCGCCATGCCGGCGCGGATCTCGTCGATCAGGTCGTAGATCACGTCATAATATTTGAGCGCGACCTTCTGCCGTTCGGCGATCTCGCGTGCCTTGGCGTTGGCGCGGACGTTGAAGCCGATGATCGGCGCGCCCGACGCGCCCGCCAGGGTGACGTCGCTCTCGGTGATGCCGCCGACGCCCGAATGCAGCACGCGGGCCTTGATGTCGTCGGTCGAGATCTTGTTGATCGAATTGACGATCGCCTCGACCGAGCCCTGCGTATCGGCCTTGACGACGAGCGGATATTCGATCGCCTGCTTGTCCTTGAGCGCGGAGAACATGCTCTCGAGGCTGGCCGGGGCCGATGTGGTGCGCTTGCTGGTGATCACGCTCTGGCGATATTCGGCGACCTCACGGGCGCGCGCTTCGTTCTCGACCACCGACAGCGGATCGCCGGCGCGCGGTACGCCCGACAGGCCAAGCACTTCGACAGGCATCGACGGGCCGGCTTCCTTGATCTGCTGGCCCTTGTCGTTGGTCATCGCGCGGACCTTGCCGCTCTCGGCGCCGACGACGAACACGTCGCCGACCTTCAGGGTGCCGCGATTGACCAGGATGGTGGCCACGGGGCCGCGCCCCTTGTCGAGCTTCGCCTCGATCACGGTGCCTTCGGCGGCGCGATCCGGATTGGCGCGGAGCTCGAGCAGTTCGGCCTGGAGCTGGATCTTCTCGATCAGCTCGTCGAGCCCGGTCTTCTTGAGCGCCGAGACCTCGACGTCCTGCACGTCACCCGACATTTCCTCGACGACGACTTCATACTGAAGCAGCGCCTCGCGGACCTTTTGCGGATTGGCCTCGGGCTTGTCGACCTTGTTGATCGCCACGATCATCGGCACGCCGGCCGCCTTGGTGTGGCTGATCGCTTCGATCGTCTGGGGCTTCAGGCCGTCATCGGCCGCCACGACCAGCACCACGATATCCGTGACGTTGGCGCCGCGCGCGCGCATTTCGGTGAAGGCCTCATGGCCCGGCGTGTCGAGGAAGGTGATCTTCGACTTGTCCTTCAGCGTGACCTGATAGGCGCCGATATGCTGGGTGATGCCGCCGGCCTCGCCCTTGACCACGTCGGTACCGCGAAGGGCGTCGAGCAGCGAGGTCTTGCCGTGGTCGACATGGCCCATGATCGTCACGACCGGCGGGCGCGGCTGAAGCGTCTCATCGGCATCGGCATCGGTCTCGATCGCGAGATCGATGTCCGAATCGCTGACGCGCGTGATGTTGTGGCCGAACTCGGTCACCAGCAGCTCGGCGGTGTCCTGGTCGATCGTCGCGTTGATCGTGACGGGCATGCCCATCTTGAACAGCGCCTTGACCAGGTCGGCGCCCTTTTCCGCCATGCGGTTGGCGAGTTCCTGGACGGTGATCGCCTCGGGCACCACGACGTCGCGGATCTGCTTGGCCTGCGCCTCGCGCGGGCCGCCCATCCGGCGATGTTCCTTCTCGCGGGCGCGCTTCAGCGCCGCGAGGCTGCGGGCACGGGCGCCGTCACCCTCGCCTAGGGCGCGGTTGACGGTGAGCTTGCCGGCGGTGCGGCGGTCGTCGCCCTTGCGGTCGCGCTGTTGCGGACGGTTGGGGCTGTCGTTGACGGGCACGCCCGGGCCGGGGCGCTTGGGCGCTGCCGAGCCCGACGGCGCCGGAGCCGGCGTGGCGGCGGCTGCCGGAGCGGGCGGCGGCGGGGGCGGCGGGCGCGGACGCTCGGGGCGTGCGACCGGGGTGAAGAGGCGCGGCGCCGGCATGCGCGGATCAAGCGTCACGCTGATCGGCGCTGGGGGCGGCGGAGCAACCGGCGTCGGGGCGGGTGCCGCGACGGGCGCGGGCGCTGCCGTGGCGACGGGCGCCGGTGCGGGACTGACGGGTGCCGGGGCAGATGCCGGGGCCGCTGCGGGAGCGGGCTCGGGCTCCGGTGCCGGCACGGGATCGGGGGCGGCGGCTGAATCCGGGGCGTCGCCGGCACGGCGATTTTCCTCGGCCCGGCGGCGTTCTTCCTCGACTGCCTCAAGGCGCTCGCGCTCTTCGCGGCGGCGCGTTTCCTCGAGCGCGTTCATGCGCGATTCGTCGGCCTCGCGCAGCAGCTTGGCCTGAAGCTCCTGGCGCGACAGCAGGGAATTGGCGGGCGAGACGGGCGCTGGGCGTGGCGGCTCCGGCGCGCGCACCGGGGCTGCGACGGCGACCGGCTCGGGGGCCTGCACCTCTTCGACCGCGGGGGCCTCGGCCTCACCGGGGCGGCCCAGGATGCGCTTGCGCTTCACTTCCACGACCACCGTGTTCGAGCGGCCATGGCTGAAGCTCTGCTTCACCTTGCCGGTCTCGACCGTGCGCTTCACCGACAGCGGTGCGCGCATGCCCAGTTTCGGCTTTTCGTTGTCGATATCGCTCACTCAAATTCCTCGTAGGTCAATCTTCGGCCGTATCGGGCGTGCCACTGCCCGTCGGTTCGGTTTCAAACGGCGTTGCGCCCTGCGATATCGTTTCGCAAGGCGCTGTACTCGGGTCAGGGCCGATAAAATGCAGCCAGCGATGGAGCGCTTCGCCCACCCGCTTCGCCGCATCGGGATCAGTCAGGCCTATGTGTACCACATTTTGGCGGCCTAGTGCCACGGCCAATATGGTGCGCGATACCGGCAGCGCCAAGCCCCTCAGGCCGCTGCCTTCCTCGTCGTTGCCGACTCGCCAGGCCTGGTCGAGCTTGCGGTTGCCGTCCTCGCCCGCATCGGCGGCGTGAAGCAGCAGGCGCAGCTTGCCGGAACGGGCGGCGGTCTCGATCCGGTCGGAACCGATCAGCAGCCCGCCTGAACGGGATTCGAGGCCGAGCCGGTCGAGCGCGGCACGTTCCAGCGCCGCTTCGACCAGCGCGGGCAGGTCGTCCGGGATCAGGACCGGGCCGGTCTTGAACGCGCGGGCGAGCGCACCCTTGAGCTTGCCCTTGGCGATCGCGGTTTCCAGCTCGGCGCGCGTCATGCCGATCCAGGCCCCTCGGCCGGGCGCCTTGGCGCGGACATCGGGCAGGACATGGCCATCGGGCGACAGCGCGAGCCGCACCAGGGCGGCGCGCGGCGCGCGATCGCCCACCAGGATGCAGCGGCGGATCGGGTCGGCGGCGGTCATCGCGCGAGCCCTTTCGCCACAATCGTCACGCCGGAATCGTTCCGAGGTGATGGAGCGAGTCGGGCATGCGCGCGCCTTCCTGACCCGAAACCGGGTCCAGGCCGACGAAGCGATGTCTGAAGCCCTAGCGCCTCATTGTGAGGGAACCGCATGCGCGTCCTCCCTCTTCGGCGCATCGCGGTCGGCGATCAGCTGCCCGCCCGCGCCGTAATTCTCCGTGGCGACTTCCTCGATCACGATTTGCACCGCAGCCGGGTTCTTGCCGAGGCGCTCGACCAGCGAACGGGTCACGTCGGCGACGATCCCCGCTTTCTGGTCGTGCGTCGCGGTGCCCGCGATCCGGATGCTGACAAATGGCATCTGAGCTTACGCTTCCTCGTCCGTGGTCTCGGCGTCGGCGGCAGGTGCCTCCTCGTCCTCGAACCAGTGGGCGCGCGCTGCCATGATGATCTCGTTGCCCTGCTCCTCGCTCAGGCCGTACTCGCCGAGCACGCCGCCCTTGTCCTCGGGGCGCTTGGGGGCGTCCTCGTTGCGGCGGCGCGGTTCCTGGCGCTTCTTCTGCACCAGCTCGTCGGTCGCGAGATCGGCGAGATCGTCAAGCGTCTTGATGCCCGCCTTGCCGAGCGTCACCAGCATCGCCTCGGTGATGTAGGGCATCGCGGCGAGATCGTCCGACACGCCCAGATCGCGGCGCAGCGTGCGGTTGGCTTCCTCGCGGCGCTCGAGCGCCTCGGTCGCGCGGCTCTGCAGCTCGGCGGCGAGATCCTCGTCAAAGCCTTCGATCGAGGCGATTTCGTCGGCCTCGACATAGGCGACCTCTTCCAGCGCGCCGAAGCCTTCGGCGACCAGCAGCTGGGCCAGCGTCTCGTCGACGTCGAGCTCGGTCTGGAACATCTCGGTGCGCTCCAGGAATTCCTTCTGGCGCTTCTCGGAGGCATCGGCCTCGGTCAGGATGTCGATCGCCTTGCCGGTGAGCTGGCTGGCGAGGCGGACATTCTGGCCGCGGCGGCCGATGGCGAGGCTGAGCTGATCGTCGGGAACGACCACCTCGATGCGGTCCTCTTCCTCGTCGATCACCACGCGCGACACGGATGCCGGCTGAAGCGCGTTGACGACGAAGGTCGCGGTGTCGGGCGACCAGGGGATGATGTCGATCTTCTCGCCCTGCATTTCCTGCACGACTGCCTGGACCCGGCTGCCCTTCATGCCGACGCAGGCGCCGACCGGGTCGATCGAGCTGTCATGCGAGATGACGCCGATCTTGGCGCGGCTGCCCGGGTCGCGGGCGGCTGCCTTGATCTCGATGATGCCGTCGTAGATCTCGGGCACTTCCTGCGCGAACAGCTTCTTCATGAAGTCCGGGTGCGCGCGGCTGAGGAAGATCTGCGGCCCGCGATTTTCGCGGCGGACGTTCAGGATCAGCGCGCGGATGCGGTCGTTGACGCGCACGATCTCGCGCGGGATCTGTGCGTCACGGCGGATGACGCCCTCGGCGCGGCCCAGGTCGACCACGACATGGCCGAACTCGACGCGCTTCACCACGCCGGTGATGATCTCACCCATGCGATCCTTGAATTCTTCATACTGGCGCTCGCGCTCGGCATCGCGGACCTTCTGGAAGATCACCTGCTTGGCGGCCTGGGCGGCGATGCGGCCGAACTCGATCGGGGGCAGCGGATCGACGATATAATCGCCGACGACCGCGCCCGCCTGAAGCTTCTGCGCTTCCTTCAGGTTCACCTGCTTGAAATAATCATCGACCGCCTCGACCACCTCGACGACGCGCCACAGGCGCAGGTCGCCGGAGTTCGGATCGAGCTTGGCGCGAATGTCGTTCTCGGCGCCATAGCGGGCACGGGCGGCGCGCTGGATCGCGTCCTCCATCGCCTCGATCACGATGCCCTTGTCGATCATCTTCTCGGCGGCGACGGCATTCGCGATCGCGATCAGCTCTGCCTTGTTGGCGGAAACGGCGGTGGCCATCAGTCTTGCCCTTCGTTCATGATATCGTCCGGGTTGCGTTCGGCGCCTTCCGGCGCCTCTTCTTCGAATTCTTCTTCCTCGACGCCTTCGGTCGAAAGCGGCCGGGTGGAGGCGATCAGCGCGTCGGTCAGGAGCAGCTTCGCGTTCGCGACCTGGTCGAAGCCGATCGTCATCGGCTCGTGCTTGTTGACGTCGATGGTGATGCGCCCGTCCTCGACACCCTTCAAGATGCCGGTGAGCTGTTTGCGGCCATCGACCGGCGCGGCGAGATGGATGCGCGCCTCATGCCCTGCCCAGTCCTGGAAATCCTTGAGCCGGGTCAGCGGACGATCGATGCCCGGCGAGCTGACTTCGAGGCGATAGGCTTCCTCGATCGGGTCCTTCTCGTCGAACAGGTCGGAGATGCGGCGCGACAACTCGGCGCAATCGTCGATAGTGAGCTGGCGCGTGTCCGGCCGCTCGGCCATCACCTGCAAGGTCAGGTCGTCACGATTGCCGAACATCTTCACGCGCACGAGGTCGAAGCCCAGGGCGTTCGCCTCGGGCTCGATCAGGTGGGTAAGCTTCGCGATGTCCGTCATCAGTTTTGAAACATGCCTTCTCGTCGCCGGGACCGTGTGGCCCCGACCTCTTCACCCATAACGATGTAGAGAATATGGGGGTGATATACGGTGGGATGGCCCGCGCGGCAAGGCCCCTTGGTCCGGCGCGGGCAAATGGCAGATGGCCTGCCTTGATCCTGCGAGTCGATCCTATAGGCTCAGCCCAACTCTGTGCCGCCGGGGATTCAGGCGAATCGCCCCGTGCGACGGATTCACATGAACGAGAGGCTGCCGGCATGACCCGATTCTCTTCCTACGCCCTGTTGCCGCTGTGCGCGGTCGTCGCCGCCGCCTGCTCCGCCGCGACCGCCCCGGCGCAGGACGCGGCCAGGACCGTGGCGAAACCCTTCATCGAGACGGTGATGGCTGATTTCGATTCGCCCTGGGCGATGACCTTCCTGCCCGACGGCCGGCTGCTGGTCACGGAGAAGGCCGGCAAGATTCAGATCGCCTCCGCCGACATGAAAACGATCGGGACGTTGGCGACGATCCCCGGCGTCGACAGCGCCGGGCAGGGCGGGCTGATGGACGTGGTGCTGTCGCCGGGCTTCGCGAAGGATCGCCTCGTCTATTTCAGTTTCTCGGAACAGCGCGAGGGCGGCAAGGCAGTGGCGCTGGCGCGCGGGCGGTTCGACGAGACGGGCGCGGCACCCGCGCTGGCCGATATCTCGGTGATCTTCCGCGCCAGCCCCGCGGTCGAGGGTAACGGCCATTATTCGGGCCGGATCGCTTTCTCGCCCGATGGCCGGCATCTGTTCTTCACCAATGGCGAGCGCCAGAAATTCGACCCGGCGCAAGACCTGACGATGACGCTCGGCAAGGTGCTTCGCCTTACGCCGGACGGGAAGCCGGCACCGGGCAATCCCTTTGCCGGACAGACCGGCGCACGGCCGGAAATCTGGTCCTATGGCCATCGCAACCTGCTCGGCATCGCGTTCGACGCGCAGGGCAATCTGTGGGAACAAGAGATGGGCCCGAAGGGCGGCGACGAGATCAACCTGATCCTGCCCGGCCGGAACTATGGCTATCCCAAGGTTTCTAACGGCAGCCATTATGACGACCGGGACATTCCCGATCATGCGCCCGGCGACGGGTTCGAGGCGCCCAAGGTCTGGTGGAACCCGTCGATCTCGCCGGGCGGGCTGATGATCTATTCGGGCGACATGTTCCCGGCGTGGAAGGGCGACGCGTTCGTCGGCGGGCTTTCCAGCGAGTCGCTGCTGCGCATCGACCTGGACGGGACCAGCGCGAAGAAGGGCGATCAATGGCCGATGGACGCGCGCATCCGCGAGGCGGAGCAGGGGCCCGACGGCGCGATCTGGCTGATCGAGGACGGTCAGCGTGGCGCGAACGGGCGGCTGATCAAGCTTACGCCGGCCAAGGCCTGACGCTACACTGCGCGGGTTCCCGTCGAAACCTCCCCATGAAAGACCCGTTCGGCATGACCAGATTCCTCCTCCGCGCGCTGCCCCTGTTTGCCCTGGCCGGCGCTGCTTCCGCCGGCGTCGCGCAGGATGCCGCCCACACGGTCGCGTTCAAGGTGCCGGGCGGCCTGCCCTTTGCGGTGAGCGACCAGGGCAGCTTCGACACGCCCTTCGCGCTCGCCTTCCTGCCCGACGCCCGAATCCTCGTCACGGAGAAGCCGGGCAAGCTTAAGCTGCGCGCGACCAATGGTGCTGTGAAGGACGTGGCCGGTGTGCCCAAAGTGGCGCCGGGCGGGCAGGGTGGCCTGCTCGACGTAGCGCTCGCGCCCGATTTCGCGAAAAGCCACAGCATCTATCTGTCCTATTCGGAGCCGCGCCCGAACGGCCGGAGCCTCGCGCTCGCCCGCGCGACGCTGAAGGACGGCGCCGCGCCGAGCCTTGAGGGCCTTCGGGTGATCTTCCGTGCCGGGTCGGACGGGACGGGCGAGCAGTTCGGCGGCAACATCGCCTTCTCGCCCGATCGCACCTTGCTCTACCTCTCGTCCGGCGAGCGCCAGCGCTTCACTCCGGCCCAGGACCCGGACCAGGCGCTCGGCAAGGTCCTGCGCCTGACGCTCGACGGCAAGCCTGCGCCGGGCAATCCTCAATATGCGGCGGGCGGGGTGCGGGCCGAGACCTGGTCGCTCGGCCACCGCAATCCCTATGGCCTTGCCTTCGACAAGGGCGGTCGGCTCTGGGAAATCGAGATGGGGCCGAAGGGCGGCGACGAGGTGAACCTCATCCTGCCCGGCAGGAACTATGGCTGGCCCAAAGTGTCGAACGGCGACAATTACGATGGCACGCCGATTCCCCGCCATGCCCCGGGCGACGGGTTCGAAGCGCCCAAGGTCTGGTGGAATCCCTCGATCTCGCCGGGCGGGCTGATCATCTATTCGGGCAGGCTGTTCCCGGCCTGGCAGGGCTCGGCCTTCATCGCCGCGCTGTCCGGCCAGGCGCTGATCAGGGTCACGCTGAACGGCGACAACGCGGCCAAGGCCGACCAGTGGAACATGGGCATGCGCATCCGCGACGTGGCCCAGGCGCCGGACGGTGCGATCTGGCTGCTGCAGGATGGCCCGGGCGGGCATCTGATGCGGCTGACGCCTCGCTGAGCCGTCGCAGGCGGGGCTGAGTTTTAAAATCCCCGTTCGTGTCGAATAGGGGGCGAGCCTGTCGAGAACCCGTATCGAGACACATGTGTCCCTCGATATGCCCTCTCGACAAGTTCGATGGCTACTCGGGACGAACGGTTGGGGAGAAGACCTGTTTCACCCTATCCGCGCAGCCTCTTCAGATGCGCGTCGGCCTCCGCGACGCCGGGATTGCCCGGCGCGCCGGGCATCCCGGCGAGTTCCCCGTATCGCGCCCGTGCCTGGATCCAGAAGATCCAGGCCGTGTCGCTGTCGTTGATCGCTTCGGCCTGCAGCGCCGCGCTGCGCAGCCCATCGGCGATATCGAGCGGCGCGGCATCGGGTATTTCGCGATAGAGGCCCAGCATCTCGGTGATCGCCGTGCCGGCTTCGTCGGCGCGGCCCGCGTCGACCAGCATGTCGGCGACGTGGCGGACGGCATGGGCAAGCGCCGCGATATCCCCCAGATCGCGCAGCAGCGCCACCGCGCGGCGCTGGCGGGTCAGCGCCTCGTAAAGGTCGCCGGTATCGCGCAGGCGTTGCGCGTCGCGGGCATAGGTCTCCGCCTGTGCCCGCGCGTCGCTCATCGCCGGGCGATCAGATAGTTCAGGCGTGCCGCCGCGATCGGCTTGTCGCGGTCGTCCTGCCAGGCGGTTGCCTCGACATTGGCGACGCGGGTACCGAGCCGGGTGACTATCCCTTGCGCCCGGGTCGGCTTGTCGCGTCCGCCACGCATGAAATCGACCGTGACGTTGATCGGCTTGATCCGGCCGCCGCCCTCCTCGGCGAGCGCCTGGCGGACCGCGACGATCGCCGCCATTTCCATCAGCCCGCTGATCGCGCCGCCGTGAAGGAAACCCGGCCGGCCGAGCACGCCCTTCTCGAACGGCATGATCAGCACGCTCTCGTCATCGGGATCGACGCTCAGCCCGAGCAGGTCGGCATAAGGCGGCAGCGTCACAGATAGCCCTCCGGCGCCATGAAGGTGCCCGCGACATGGGCGAGCGGATCGGCCGGGTCGCCGTCATGCGCCTGGCCGCGCACGAACGCGATCGAGCGGGTGATGCGATAGCATTCGCCGTGTCCGATCACCGTCTTTCCCGGCGTCGCCGGCCGGAGATAGTCGACGCGCAGGTCGAGCGTCGCGTGCGGCCTGAAGGCGTTGAGCTTCAGCCACACCGCCATGCTCGTCGCCATGTCCATCATCGACAGGATCGGGCCGGAGGCGATCACGCCGGTTTCGGATTCGCCGATCTGGTCCTTGCTGTAGGGAAGGGCCAGCTCGACCCAGTCGAGGCCGTGCGCGTGATAGCCAAGGCCAAGCAGGCCGCCATGGCCGCCGGCGCCGTTGCGCAGGAAGCGTTCGGGATCGAAACGAAAGGCGTCAGTCGTCGTCATCCCGCGCTCCCTATCGCAGCGCAGCGTGATCCGCAAAGTCGCCGGATGATCATCCGATTGGGCATCCGACTGGGGCATCCGATTGGGCGATTGCAGGGCCGCCCGGTGCCGTATAGCTTCGGTTGCAAATAACAACGAATAGGAGAGGCGGGTGCACCCAAGCATCCATGGCGCTGAGACGCCGGACAAGCCGGCGCTGATCGTCGCCGAGACAGGCGAGACGGTGAGCTTTGCCGAGCTCGACCGGCGCTCCAATCGTGCGGCGCAACTCTTCCGCTCGGCGGGGCTGGCCATCGGGGACACGATTGCCCTGTTCCTGGAGAATGTGCCCGAATTCTACGATGTCGCCTGGGGTGCGCAGCGCAGCGGCCTTTTCTACGTCTGCATCTCGACCAAGCTGACCGCGCCCGAGGTTGCCTATATCGTGCGCGACAGCGGGGCGAAGCTGGTCGTCGCGTCGGCCGGGCTGGAGGTCGCCGCGGCGCTCGCAGGAGACCTGGCTGATATCGCGCGCTACACGATCGGCGGCACTGTGCCGGGCTGGTCAGCCTGGGAAGAGGCGGTGGCGGGCATGCCTGATACCCCGATCGGCGACGAGCGCGCTGGGATCGACATGCTCTATTCCTCCGGCACGACCGGCCGGCCCAAGGGCGTGCGTGTCGCGCTGCCCGAGGACCCGGATATCGCCGCGCCGAACGTGCTGATGATGCTCGCGCGCGGGCTCTACGGGCTCGGGCCGGATACCATCTATCTCAGCCCCGCGCCGCTCTATCACGCAGCACCGCTTCGCTGGTCGATGACGGTGCTCCGGCTCGGCGGCACGGTCGTGATGATGCAGCATTTCTCGCCGCTGGCCGCGCTGGCGGCGATCGAGACCTATGGCGCGACGGCGAGCCAGTGGGTGCCGACTCATTTCGTGCGCATGCTCAAGCTGGACGAGGCAGAGCGAAGCCGTTTCGACCTGTCGACGCTGAAGGTCGCGATCCACGCCGCCGCGCCCTGCCCGATCCCGGTCAAGCAAGCAATGATCGCCTGGTGGGGCCCGGTGTTGTACGAATATTATGCGGGATCGGAAGGCAATGGGCTGACCACGATCACTTCGGAGCAATGGCTGGTGCACAAGGGGTCGGTCGGCACGGCGGCGTACGGCGTGCTGCACATCTGCGACGAAGCGGGCGAGGAGCTCGGGCCCGACGAGGAGGGGCTGGTCTATTTCGAGGGCGGCGGCCAGTTCGAATATCACAACGATCCTGCCAAGACGGCCGAGGCGCGCAATGCAAAAGGCTGGACGACGCTTGGCGATATCGGGCGGATCGATGCCGAGGGCTATCTCTACCTGACCGATCGCAAGAGCTTCATGATCATTTCGGGCGGGGTGAACATCTATCCGCAGGAGATCGAGAACCGGCTGATCACGCATCCGCGCGTGGCCGATGTCGCGGTGATCGGCGGGCCCTGCCCTGAAATGGGCGAGCGGGTCGTCGCGGTGGTGCAGCCGGTCGACATGGCGGAAGCCGGCCCCGCGCTGGCGGAGGAACTGACCGCCTGGTGTCGCGCGGCGCTGTCGGGTGTGAAGACGCCCCGCCAGATCGACTTCACCGAGGAACTGCCCCGGCATGCGACGGGCAAGCTCTACAAGCGTTTGCTGCGCGACCGCTATTGGGGCGTGGGTGGAGGGCGGATCGTGTGATCGGTGCCGAGGATCCGATACCAAAACGCCGTTCGTCCTGAGTAGCCATTGAGCCTGTCTAAATGGCATATCGAAGGACAGGCCCTACGCGGTTGTCCTTCGATAAGCTCAGTCCCTACTCAGGACGAACGGCATTCATCTCGAAGGAATGACTCACATGAACGACCGCGTCTCCATCACCGTTACCGATCATGTCGCCGATGTCCGCCTGACGCGCGCCGACAAGATGAACGCGATCGATCCGGCGATGTTCAAGGGCATCGCGGCGGCGATCGACCAGCTGGGCGGCATGGCCAATGTCCGCGCCGTGGTGCTCTCTGGCGAGGGGCGCGGCTTCTGCGCCGGGCTCGATATGCAGAGCATGGCGGGCGGCGGATCGGGCATCGACCTGGGCAGCCGGCGCCCCGACGGCGCCAATCTGGTTCAGCAGGTTTCCTGGGGCTGGCGCATGCTGCCGATGCCGGTGATCGCGGCGGTGCACGGCGTGGCGCTGGGTGGCGGGTTCCAGATCATGTCGGGCGCCGATATCCGCATTGCCGCGCCGGGCACGCGCCTGTCGATCCGCGAGGGGCATTGGGGCCTCGTGCCCGACATGGGGGGCATCGCGCTGTGGCGGACGCTGGTGCGCGACGACCTGCTGCGCGAGCTGACCTATACCGCGCGGGAATTCACTGCCGAGGAAGCGCTGGGATATGGCTTCGTCACGCGCCTTGCCGACGATCCGCATGAAGCGGCCATGGCGCTGGCGCGGGAGATCGCCGGGCGCAGCCCGCACGCGGTGCGCGGGTCGAAGCGGTTGTTCAACCTCGCTGCCGATGCCGATCCCAAAGCGATCCTCGAGGCCGAGACGGTCGAGCAGCTGCGGGTGATCCGCCAGCCCAACCAGGTCGAGGCAGTGATGGCCAATATGGAGAAGCGCACGCCCCGGTTCAAAGACTAGGGATACAAAGACCGGGGCGGGCCGACCTCATCGGTGCGATTGCAGCAAGAGAGATAGTTCGCGCAGAGGCGCGGAGCACGCAGAGAAGATCCGGCCAGCGGCACGGGCGGTTTGCGGCGACAAACACGTCCATAAATCGACGACTTGCCGGCACACGATGATCAAGTCGGAAAACGAACTCCGCCTGCTCTGCACCCTCTGCGCGAACCCTCCTTTGCGGCTGTGCCAATGAGGTGAATGCCGATCCGGCCTAGAGATTGGGCAAAGGCGGGGATCGTTCGATCCGATATTGCTCGAGCCCGGCGCGCAGCTCGTCGGGCAAGCGGATCGCGCCGGACGCGCCGCTCATCACGATCGCCGCATCGCAGGTCGCGATCGCGAAACCCTGCTGGAACGCGGTGGAGAGGATCTGCCAGCTTCGGGTGCCGATCTCGCCGATGCCGGTGGCGATCTCGACATCGGCCGGGAAGCTGCCCTCGGCCAGATAGTTGATCTCGATCCGCGCGACGAGCCAGCGATGCCCTTTCCACCCGCTCAGCCCCATCGCCTGGTTGAAGCGCACCCGCCCGCTCTCGAACAGGGCCGCCATGGCGACATTGTTGATATGGCCGAGCGGATCGAGATCCTGGAAGCGGGTCTGGATCAGCTCGCTGTGCGGATAGGCCGTCGGGCTCAGCCGGGATGGATCGGGTCGGGCCATTGCGCTCCTAGTCCCCCTCCCGCTCGCGGAAGGAGGAGAGAGGGAGAGAGAGCGAAGATCAGCGCGGCGCCATCCGGATCGCGCCGTCGAGGCGGACATCCTCGCCGTTGAAATAGCTGTTCTCGATCATCGCCAGCGCGAGTTGCGCATATTCGGGCGCGTTGCCGAGGCGCTTGGGGAAGGGCACTGACGCTGCGAGATTGTCCTTCACCTGTTGCGGGGCGCCCTGCATCAGCGGCGTGTTGAAGATGCCCGGCAGGATGGTGTTGACGCGAATGCCTTCGCCCATCAGGTCGCGCGCGATCGGCAGGGTCATGCCGACCACGCCGCCCTTCGACGCCGAATAGGCGGCCTGGCCGATCTGGCCGTCCTCGGCCGCGACGCTCGCGGTCATCACGATCGCGCCGCGCTCGCCATCCTCGCCCGGCGCAAGCGTCAGCATGCCGGCCGCCGATTTCGCCACGCAGCGAAAGGTGCCGACCAGGTTGATCTGGATGAGCCAGTTGAACGCATCGAGCGAGAAATGCTTGATCGATCCGTCCTCCTTCGACCGGCTCGCCGTCTTCATCGCATTGCCCGTGCCGGCGCAGCAGACCAGGATGCTCTCCTGCCCGTTCGCCGCGCGCGCCTTGGCGAAGCCGGCATCGACGCTCTCGTCGGAGGTGACGTTCACTTCGCAGAACACGCCGCCGATCTCGGCCGCGACCTTCTCGCCCTTGTCCGCCTGAAGGTCGAAGATCGCGACCTTCACGCCTTTTGCGGCAAGTGCCCTGGCGGTCGCCTCGCCGAGGCCGGAGGAACCACCGGTAACGACGGCGGCGATGTTGGTGTCGAGTTTCATCGTCTTCCTTTCAAAACTGCCGTTCGTCCCGAGTAGCCGCTGAGCGTGTCGAAGCAGCGTATCGAAGGACAGGTGCTTCGATACGAGCCTTCGACACGCTCAGTCCCTGCTCGGCACGAACGGATGGAATGTTGTCCTCAAACCCGCTCGACGATGGTGACGTTGGCGATGCCGCCGCCCTCGCACATCGTCTGCAATCCGTAGCGGGCGCCCCGCGTGTGCAGCGCATGCACCAGCGTCGCCATCAGCTTGGTGCCCGACGCGCCGAGCGGATGGCCGAGCGCGATCGCGCCGCCATTGACGTTGAGCTTCGACGGGTCGCCGCCGACATGCTTCAGCCAGGCGAGCGGCACCGGCGCGAAGGCCTCGTTGACCTCGTACAGGTCGATATCCTCGATCTTCATGCCGGCGCGCTTCAGCGCCCTGTCGGTCGCGAACAGCGGTTCCTCGAGCATGATGACCGGGTCGCCGCCGGTGACGGTGAGGTTGTGGATGCGCGCGAGCGGGGTCAGGCCATGCTCCTTCAGCGCGCGCTCGCTTACGACCAGCACGGCGCTGGCGCCGTCGCAGATCTGGCTGGCATTGGCGGCCGAGATCACGCCGCCTTCCTGAAGCAGCTTGACTGAATGGATGCCCTCGAAGGTCGCGTCGAAGCGGATGCCCTCGTCGATCAGATGGCATGCCTCGCCCTCGGGTGTTTCGATCTCGAGGCCGACGATTTCGCCCTTGAAGTCGCCCCGCTCGGTCGCGGCCGCGGCGCGGCGATGGCTCTCCAGCGCATAGCGGTCGAGCGCGTCGCGGTCGAAACCGTATTTCTCGGCGATCATCTGCGCGCCGAGGAACTGGCTGAACTGAACGCCCGGATAACGCGCTTCCTGGCGCGGCGACTTCGCCTTGCCGAGACCGGCCTGGGCGAACAGCATGCCGGTCGACCCCATCGGCACGCGGGTCATGCTCTCGACGCCGCTTGCGATCACCACGTCCTGCGTGCCGGAGAGCACCGCCTGCGCCGCGAACTGGATCGCCTGTTGCGAGCTGCCGCATTGCCGGTCGATCGAGACGGCGGGGACGCTTTCGGGCAGCTTCGACGCGAGCACCGCGCCGCGCCCGACCTGGAAACCCTGCTCGCCACCCTGGCTGACGCAGCCCATGATGACGTCCTCGATCGCTGCCGGATCGATGCCGGACCGGTCGACGATCGCGTCGAGCACGGCGCCGCCCATATCGGCCGGGTGCCATCCGGCCAGCCGCCCGCCGCGCTTGCCACCGGCGGTACGCACCGCCTCAACGATATAGGCCTCGGCCATGCTTCGCTCTCCATCAGGTTCGTATTTGCAACCCACTCTTGCCCAATCGCGGCGGGTCGGCAAGGGTGTGTCGGCATACCCGATCGTCGAAAGATGGAGCTACAGGATGAATGTGACGGATGCCGTAGCGGCACGCCGGTCTGTACGCGGATTTCAGGAAAGACCGGTCGATCCGGCGATGCTGAAGACGATCGTGACACGGGCCGCGCGGGCGGCGACCGGTGGCAATCTCCAGCCCTGGCATATCGATCTCGTGACGGGCGAGTCGCTGGTCGCGCTGAAGGCCACGATGATGGCGAAGCTGATGGCGGGCGAGACCGAGGAGCCCTGCTATGCGATCTATCCGCCGGAGCTGACCGCGCCCTATCGCGACCGGCGCTTCGCGATCGGCGAAGCGATGTACGCGCAGATCGGCATCCCGCGTGAGGACAAGGCGGCGCGGCGATTATGGTTCGCGCGCAATTTCCAGTTCTTCGACGCGCCGGCGGCCCTGTTCTGCACGGTCGACCGGCAGATGGGCCCGCCGCAATGGGCCGATCTCGGCATGTATTTGCAGAATGTGATGCTGCTGGCGGTCGAGGCTGGCCTCGCGACCTGTGCGCAGGAATGCTGGGCGCTTTATCCGGAGACGATCACCGGGTTTCTGGAGACGCCGGCGGAGCGGATGCTCTTCTGCGGCATGGCGATCGGCTATGAGGATGAAACGGAACCGGCGAACCGGTTACGGAGCGCGCGGGCGCCCGAAGAGGAATGGCTGACGGTGCGGACCTGATCCTCCCCGTACCGGGGAGGGTCAGCGATTGCACCACGAGGTCCCGTATCGCCCAACTCTGCAATTGACGCTGCAGTGCAGCATCGCCACCTGTCGCCGATGCTCGACCCAGCCGCGCCCGCCCTCCTCGCCGAACCCGCCGCGCCCCGACAGCGCGTCGGCCTGACTCACTTTGCGCTGGCGGTCGGCGGCTTCGCGATCGGCACGACGGAATTCGCGACGATGAGCCTGGTGCCCGATTTCGCGCGGGATCTCGGGATCGACGTGCCGATGGCGGGGCATGTCATCAGCGCCTATGCGCTGGGCGTGGTGGTGGGGGCGCCGGTCATCGCGGTGCTCGCCGCCCGCCTGTCGCGCCGCACGCTGCTGATCCTGCTGATGGCACTTTATGCCCTGGCCAATGGCCTGACCGCCCTGTCGCCGACCTATGGCTGGATGATGGCGTTCCGCTTCATCAGCGGCCTTCCGCACGGCGCCTATTTCGGGATCGCCACGCTGGTCGCCGCATCGCTGGTGCCGCCGGGCAAGCGGACCCAGGCGATGGCGCGGGTGCTGCTTGGGCTGACGGTGGCGACGATCGCCGGGGTGCCGCTGGCCAACTGGCTCGGGCAGACGGTCGGCTGGCGCTGGAGCTTCGCGATCGTCGCTGTGCTGGCGGTGCTGACCGCGACGCTGGTCGCGGTCTTCGCGCCGCGCGACCGGCCCGATTCGGCGCGCAGTCCCTTGGATGAACTCGATGCCCTCAAGCGTCCGCAGGTCTGGCTGACCTTGGGGATCGGCGCGATCGGGTTCGGCGGCCTGTTCGCCGTCTATACCTATCTCGCCTCGACCCTGACCGAGGTGACCGGCGTCTCGCCGCACTTGATCCCCGTCGTGCTGATGGTGTTCGGCGTCGGCATGACGGCGGGCAACCTGATCGTCCCGCGCTTCGCCGATCGCGCGTTGATGCCGACCGCGGCGGGCCTGCTGCTGTGGAGCCTCGCCGCGCTGGTGCTCTATCCGTTCGCCGCCGGGAATTTCTGGACGATGCTGGTCGTTGTCGCGGCGATCGGCGTGGGCGGTTCGCTCGGGTCGATCTTGCAGAGCAGGCTGATGGACGTGTCAGGCGACGCGCAGGCGCTTGCCGCCGCTCTGAACCATGCCGCGTTCAATATCGCCAACGCGCTGGGCCCATGGCTCGGCGGAATCGCCATTGCCGCGGGGCTTGGCTGGA
This sequence comes from Candidatus Sphingomonas phytovorans, assembly GCA_029202385.1. NCBI lineage: Bacteria > Pseudomonadati > Pseudomonadota > Alphaproteobacteria > Sphingomonadales > Sphingomonadaceae > Sphingomonas > Candidatus Sphingomonas phytovorans. The sequence continues at coordinate 3,578,711 of CP119314.1, read as the reverse complement.
CGTCGACTGGGTGGGTCGGGTGTGGCCTGGCGCTTGGCGGCCTGGCGTTCCTGGCGGTGTCGGTCGCCCTGGAGCGCCGAACCGCATAATCCTCCCCGGCTCGGGGAGGATTATGCGGCGCATCGTTTCGGTGAGAGGGGTGGTGGCGACGTCCATGATGATGTCACACCATCGGGACGCCGCCGACAGATTCAGCCAGCGGCAGGCGACCGGCGGCCGCCGCCCGAATGCTGGCGGCCCGAACCGCCGGGGCGACCGCCACCGCCGCCGGGGCGGCCATAACCGCCCGGGCGACCCTGGCCACCGGGGCGACCATTGCCGGACGGACGGCCATTGCCTTCGGGACGCGCGCCCTGCGGACGGGCCTGCCCCTCGGGACGGGCGCCGGTCGGACGCGCTGCGTGAGTCGCGCGTGGCGGGGCGCGGTGGCGGCCCGAATCGTCGCGGCGGCGATCGTCGTCCGAACCGGCGGGGCGGTTCGCCTTGATCTTCGCCGCCTCGGCGGTGAAGCCTTCGGGAAGCGGCATCGGGGTCGGCTTAACGCGCGTCAGCTTCTCGATGTCGCGCAGATAGGACCGCTCGTCATCCGCCACGAAGCTGATCGCCACGCCCGACGCGCCGGCGCGCGCGGTGCGGCCGATGCGGTGGACATATTGCTCGGGCACGTTGGGCAGCTCGAAGTTGAACACATGGCTCACGCCCGACACGTCGATGCCGCGCGCGGCGATGTCGGTTGCGATCAGCACCTTGACCTTGCCCGACTTGAACTCGCCCAGCGCGCGCTCGCGCTGCGGCTGGCTCTTGTTGCCGTGGATCGCGTTGGCGGCGATGCCGGCATGGCCGAGCAGCTTCACGACGCGGTCGGCGCCGTGCTTGGTGCGGGTGAAGACCAGGCAACGCTCGATCTCCGGATTGCGGAGATGGATGGTGAGCAGCGCCTGCTTTTCCGACTGGTTGACGAGCGTGGCATATTGCTCGACGCGCTCGGCCGTGGTCGATACCGGCGCGACCTTCACGGTCGCCGGGTCCTTCAGGAACTGGTCGGCCAGCTCGCGGATCGCGTTGGGCATGGTCGCCGAGAAGAACAGGGTCTGGCGATCGCGCGGCACCATCTTCACGATCTTGCGGAGCGCGTGGATGAAGCCGAGGTCGAGCATCTGGTCGGCCTCGTCGAGGACGAGGATCTCGAGCGTCGCGAGGCTCACGAAACGCTGCTCGATCAGGTCGAGCAGGCGGCCCGGCGTGGCGACGAGGATGTCGATGCCGCGCGCCATGTCCTGGCGGTTCTTGTTGATGCTGGTGCCGCCGAACACGGTCGCGACCGACATCTTGGAGAACTTGCCGTACTCGCGCGCGCTGTCGGCGATCTGGCTGGCCAGTTCGCGGGTCGGGGCGAGGACGAGCATGCGGCAATGAGTCGGCAGCACGTTCTTGGGCGCGTTGACGAGGCGCTGGATGGAGGGAAGGACGAACGCGGCGGTCTTGCCGGTGCCGGTCTGCGCGATGCCGAGGAGGTCGCGGCCGTCGAGCAGGGTCGGGATCGACTGCTTCTGGATCGGGGTGGGGGTGGTGTAGCCCTTGGCTTCGAGCGCGCGGACGAGCGGCTCGGCCAGGCCGAGATGTGCGAAAGACATGGTAATATAGTCCAATATTAGCCGGGCTCGCGAGTCCGGCGGACGCACGAGTGGCGGGGGAGAATGACACCCCGCGTGAAAAGGGAAGCCCGTTAAAAACGACCGAGGCGGAGCCTGGACCCTAGAGTCCGATCACGCTGCATGACGCCTCGATGGGCGACATATGCATGCTGCGGCGCAAAAAGTCAATGACGCCGGCGAAACGGATTGATCCGGATCATCCTGGAGTCAGGTGACGCGACTGCGGATCCCGCCTAAGCATTGGAGGTGGACACAGGGGACTCCGCTCAGCCGACCGCGTTCGAGCTCGATATCGCCGCGATCAGGCGGATCGACGCCGTGCCCACGATCCTCGACGTGGTCTGCCGCACCACCGGCATGGGCTTCGCCGCGATCGCGCGGGTTACCGAGGAGCGCTGGATCGCCTGCAGCGTACGCGACGACATCGCCTTCGGGCTGGTCTCCGGCGGCGAGCTGAAGGTCGAGACGACGATCTGCAACGAGATCCGCGACAGCCGCGAGCCGGTGATCATCGATCACGTCGCCGAGCATCCCGATTTCCGCAATCACCATACCCCGGCGACATACGGTTTCCAGAGCTATATCTCGATGCCGATCCTGCTGCCCGACGGGCGCTTCTTCGGCACGCTCTGCGCGATCGATCCGCGACCCGCTCAGGTCGACAATCCGGAGACGATCGACATGTTCCGCATGTTCGCCGACATGATCGCCTTCCATCTCGACGCCCAGGCCCAGATCGACCGTAGCGCCGCGATCCTCCTCGACGAGCGCAAGACGGCCGAACTGCGCGAGCAGTTCATCGCTGTACTGGGTCATGACCTGCGCAATCCGCTTGCCTCGATCGATGCGGGCACCCGGCTGCTCGCGCGCGACCCGTCGCCGGAACGAGCAGCGATGGTGCTGGGGCTGATGCGGAGCAGCGTCTCGCGCATGGCCGGGCTGATCGACAATGTCCTCGATTTCGCGCGTGGCCGGCTGGGTGGCGGGCTTACGCTTCAGCGAGCGCCGGTGCAGCTTGCGCCCATCCTGCAACAGGTTGTCGACGAATTGCGCTCCAGCCATCCGGGCCAGCAGATCGAAACGGTGATCGACCTGGATCAGGTAGTGGAGTGCGATCGGGGAAGGATCGCACAGCTTCTGTCCAACCTGCTCGGCAACGCGCTGACCCATGGCGCGGCCGACCAGCCGGTGGTCGTGCACGCCGCCGCGCGCGACGATGTTTTCGAACTGTCGGTGAGCAATGCCGGTGAGGAAATCCGGCCTGCGGCAATCGAGCGGCTATTCCAGCCCTTCGCGCGCGGCGCGGTGCGCCCGGATCAGGCTGGCCTCGGCCTCGGCCTGTATATCGCGTCCGAAATCGCCAGGGCACATGGCGGGTCGCTCAGTGTCGCCTCGTCGCCGATGCAGACGCGCTTCACCTTCCTCATGCCGCTGGCCTGACCTAAAAAAATTGCCGTTGCTCGCACCCGTTTTTCCCGATGGTACGTTGATATTGCCTGGGGAGATCGCCGGTGTGCCACGTGCTGATCATCGAGGATGAGGTCCTGATCGCGCTCGATCTTCAGGACATACTGACACTGGCCGGGGCCAAGACCTTCTCTTTTGCCGAAACCGAGCGCGAGGCGCTTGATGCGGCGCGCGAGCATCGGCCCGATGTGATCATGTCCGACGTGATGCTGCGCGAAGGCACCGGCCCGCACGCTGTCGAGGTGATCCAGGGCGAGATGGGACCTCTACCGGTGATCTTCATCACCGCCACGCCGGAAGCCTGCCTCAGTTGCGATCCGCCCGCGATCGTGCTGGGCAAGCCGGTGATCGACGCCAGGCTGCGCGAGGCGTTCCGGCTGGTGGCGCCGCACTGAAACAAGCGCCATCGATTACCATCGTCATGCCTGACTTGTTCCGGCATCCACCGGTCCGCAGTAGCGAAGCCCGCTGTTTTCGTGGCACGGCGGCCCCCGGAACGAGTCCGGGGTGACGAATAGTCTCAGAGACTCCGCCCGATCAGTTCCTTCATGATCTCGTTGGTCCCGCCATAGATGCGGCTGACCCGCGCGCCGCGCCATGCCCGCGCAATGGGATATTCGTTCATGTATCCCGCGCCGCCATGAAGCTGGAGGCACTTGTCCATCACTTCCCATTGCAGTTCGGTATGCCACAGCTTGGCGGCGGCGCCCTCGGTCGGGGTCAGTTCCCCGGCCAGGTGCCGCTTGATCGCCCAGTCGAGATGCGCCCAGCCGACCTGAAGCTTGGTCTTCAGGTCGGCGAGCACGAAGCGGGTATTCTGGAAATCGAACACCACGCCGGCGAAGGCCTTGCGCTCCTTGGTGAAGGCGACCGTCTCGTCGAACGCCTTCTGCGCCGATGCCTGAACGCCGACCGCGATCGACAGCCGCTCCTGCGGCAGCTGGCTCATCAGATAGATGAAGCCCTTGCCCTCCTCGCCAAGGCAATTGGTCATCGGCACGCGCACGTCCTCGAAGAACAGCTCGGACGTGTCCGCCGCGTCCTGCCCGATCTTGTCGAGGTTGCGACCGCGCTTGAAGCCTTCCCGGTCGCTCTCGACCAGGATGATCGACATGCCCTTGTACGCCGGCTTCGCGTCGGGATCGGTCTTGGCGACGACCAGGATCAGGTCGGCATTCTGGCCGTTGGTGATGTAGGTCTTTGATCCGTTGACGATATAATGGTTGCCGTCCTTCTTCGCACTGGTGCGGATCGATTGCAGGTCGGATCCGGTGCCGGGCTCGGTCATCGCGATCGCGGTGATCGTCTCGCCCGAGACGAGGCGCGGCAGCCACTGCTTCTTCTGCTCTTCGGAGCCGTACTGGACGATATAGTCGCAGACGATGTCGGACTGGAGCGAGAAGCCGAGCGGGGTGCCGGCATACGAGATTTCCTCGTCGATGATCGCGTTATAGCCGAAATCGAGGCCAAGCCCGCCATATTCCTCGGGCACCGTGGGGCAGAGCATCCCGATCGCGCCGGCCTTGGTCCAGATCGACTTGTCGACGATGCCGGCCTCTTCCCATTCGGCGACATGGGGGACTGCTTCCTTCTGCAGGAAGCTGCGCACGCTCTGGCGGAATGCCTCGTGATCCTCGGTATAGGCGAATCGACCGGGCACGGTATCGAGGGACATTTCAGTTCTCTCCTGCAACCTTTTGCAGCGGTGTGCGGTTCGTTTACGCGAACGTCAAGCGTGCCGACGCTCGACAGCCGAAGCGATCGGACTATGCTCTGCGCAAACACAGGAGAATGCATGAAACTGGCCAGCCTCAAGCATGGACGCGACGGCAAGCTCGTCGTCGTCTCGAACGATCTGGCCTGGTATGCCGATGCGGGGCACATCGCCCCCACGCTGCAGGCGGCGCTTGACGACTGGGACCGGCTGCTGCCCGATCTCGCCAATCTCGCGACCGATCTCGACCATGAGATGATCCCGATGCGCCGCTTTCACGAACATGGCGCGGCGGCGCCCCTGCCGCGCGCCTATCAATGGGCCGATGGCTCGGCCTATGTGAACCATGTCGCGCTGGTGCGGCAGGCGCGGGGCGCCGAGATGCCCGAGAGCTTCTGGCACGATCCGCTGATGTATCAGGGCGGCTCGGACGGTTTCCTCGGCCCGCGCGATCCGATCCCGCTCGCCGACGCGGCATGGGGCTGCGACCTCGAGGCAGAGGTGGTGGTGGTGACCGGCGACGTGCCGCTCGGCGCGAGCCGGGAAGAGGCGCTGGCGGCGGTCCGCCTCGTCGGCCTCACCAACGATGTGTCCCTGCGCAACCTGATCCCGGGCGAGCTGGCCAAGGGTTTCGGATTCTTCCAGTCGAAGCCGGCCAGCGCCTTCTCGCCGGTGTTCGTCACGCCCGACTCGCTGGGCGACTGGTGGCGGGACGGCAAGCTCCACCGCAAGCTGATGGTCGACCTCAACGGCAAGCCCTTCGGCCGCGCCGAGGCGGGCGAGGACATGACCTTCGATTTCGGCACGCTGATCGCGCATGCCGCGAAGACTCGGGCGCTCGGCGCCGGGACGATCATCGGTTCCGGCACCGTCTCCAACCGCGATGCCGATGGCGGCCCGGGCAAGCCGATCGCCGAGGGCGGCGTCGGCTATTCGTGCATCGCCGAAGTCCGCACGGTCGAGACGATCAAGGACGGCACGGCGGTTACGCCGTTCCTGAAAAAGGGCGACACGGTCCGCATCTGGGCGGAGGACGACAAGCGCCACCCGATCTTCGGTGTGATCGAACAAACGGTGGAATGATCTTCACCCTCTCCCCGGAAGGGGAGAGGGCGGCTTAGGTTGTGAACCCATAAACGACCGCTATCGGGACAAGGGCTAAACTTCCGATATTGGGTGGCTAGCTGCCTGACCGCTTTTGTCCGTAATCGGGCGTTAGCAATTCCTATCGCCGTAACGCCTGAGGCAACCGGGCCCGGTGCTGCCGTGATACCCACTCGACGAGGGCAACGACTAAGCCGAACCCGACGATCACAACTGTCCACCAGATTGTGGGCCACATCATCGTGCGTCCGCCGCTGCCATCGCCAAAACTAATTCCCGCGAACACCAACATGCCGAAAATATAGAAGGCGAGGTTAATGGCAAACGCAAGCCGCAAATCTGCGAGCTTCTTCTCTTTCATTGCTTCCACACATGCCTCAGCTTTCATTGTGGCATCATCGGATAACGCGGCGACATCCACGGAAAATGCGGCCGCGAGCGCCATCAAGGTCTCGTTGGACGCCGTTCCGCCATTCTCGATTCGCTGAACGGTCCTCACGCCGATGCCCGCAACGGCGGCAAGATGTTCTTGAGACCAATGACGCTCTTCGCGCCAGCGTCTGATCTTTTCGGCGTTTGGTGTAAAATCCATCACATGCTCCTGGATATGTGTAGTTGGTTTATCACTCAAACTAGTATGTGTATGACGGCTCACAACGCCGTGGGGGCGCCACGACGCCGCCAGCATGCCGCCATGTCTGCTTTCAGGCATCTAGGCCGGGCTATCGAACGACAACAATTGGGGCGCTTGCCGACAGGCCGCTTTATGAGTCTACGACCTAGTCATCTGGAACTGAAGTAAGTTACATTGTATGCTGATCCTGCCTGAACGACGGGAGCAAGCGAGATGGGGCGAGGTCGGCCTGTTGAGGTCCTGATTTTGACGGCGGATGAGCGCGACTATCTGGAGCGGCAGGTACGACGCCATCGGGTGACGCGCTCGCTATCGGAGCGTTGCCGTATCGTTTTGCGCTGCGCCGATGGCCTGCAAAGCAAGCGAGTGGCAGCGGAACTGGGCGTTAGCGAGCATATGGTCGGCAAGTGGCGTCGGCGGTTTGTGCACGAGCGCATCGATGGGTTACTCGATGAGCCACGATCCGGCCGCCCTCGCTCGATCGACGACGATGCTGTCGCGGCGGTGATCGAACGGACGTTGCGAACGCTACCCGCTGATGCGACGCACTGGTCGATCCGTTCCATGGCGGCGTCCGCTGGTCACTCCCATACGACGATCCGCCGGATGTGGAACGCCTTTGGGCTGCAACCCCACCGGGCGGAGACGTTCAAGCTGTCGACCGATCCGCTGTTCGTCGACAAGGTCAGGGACATTGTCGGCCTTTATCTTTCGCCGCCGACCCATGCCCTGATCCTGTGCGTCGACGAGAAGTCGCAGATCCAGGCGCTCGACCGTGAGCAACCCGTGTTGCCGATGATGCCCGGCATGCCCGAGCGACGCACGAACACCTATGTTCGGCATGGTACGACGTCGTTGTTTGCCGCCCTCGACATCGCCACCGGCGCAGTGATCGGCAAATGCTACAAGCGGCATCGGGCAACCGAGTTTCTCGATTTTCTCAAACAGATCGACGGCAATGTTCCAGACGGCCTCGACGTTCATATTGTCATGGACAATTATGCCACCCACAAGACGCCGACGATCAAGGCCTGGTTAGCGCGCAGGCCGCACTATCACGTCCATTTCACCCCAACATCGGCGTCGTGGATCAATCAGGTCGAGCGCTGGTTCGCCGAGCTCACCCGCAAGCAAATCCAGCGCGGTGTTCACACCTCAACTGCCCAGTTGGAAGCCGATATCCGCAGCTTCATCGAGCGGCATAATGCCAACCCAAAACCCTTCCGATGGACAAAATCCGCTGACGATATCCTCACCGCGATCAAATGATTCTGCCAAAAGACCGAGCAAAATTTATGTCCCGAACTTTAGATTCAGATGACTAGTGGAAATCGTGCGACTTGATCGGGATCACTTCCTCCATCCCGTCCCCGAACAATGGCAGTCTCGGCCGGTCGCGCGGGTCGATCGTGCCGCCATGAGTCGCCCCGTCGCCGGGGATGGTCATGTTGGGCAGGTCAAGGTCGCCGATCCCGCGCAGTAAATGGGTGTGGTCGACGATCCGGTCGGTGACGACATGGATCACGCCGCTCTCGCTCTGCACCCGTCCCTGCACGCTGATCATCGATGCCGACATCAGGATGCGGCGCTGCGCCTCGAACCGGTCCTTCCACAGGATCGCGTTGGCGATGCCGGTCTCGTCCTCAAGGGTCACGAACACCACACCCTCGGCGCTGCCTGGCCGTTGCCGCACCAGGATGATCCCGGCCACCTCGACTCGTGTCCCGTCCTTCAACGTCTTGAGATCGCAGCATCGCTGGATGCGCAGCCGGTCAAGCGCGCCGCGCAGGAAACTGACCGGATGATCGCGCAAGGTCAGTTGAGTCGCGCGATAATCCTCGACCACTTCGCGGCCGGCGGTGAGCGGGGTCAGCGCGACGGCTGGCTCGCGCGCCTCGGGAATGATGGCGCCCGCCCGCATGTCGGCGGCGGTCAGCAAGGGGAGGGGCGCCTGACCAAGTCCCCTGATCGCCCAGAGCGCCTCGCGCCGATTGAGGCCGAGGCATTGAAAGGCATCGGCCCGGGCGAGCTTTTCCAGCGCTGCCGGCTTCACCCCGGAACGGCGCCACGCATCCTCGACCGAGGTGAAGGGGCCTGACGCACGGCCCTTGAGGATCAGATCGGCATCCTCCGCGCTCAGCCCCAGCACGATCCGCATGCCGAGCCGGAGCGGCAGCAAGGCCTCCCAGTCTGTGTCGGTGCCCCAGAAGCGCTCATCGCGCGGCCGCTGATTCGGCTGGCCCGGGACGACGATCGTGTCCCAGTCGCTTCGGTTGATGCACACCGGCAACGCCTCGACCCCATGCTCGCGCGCATCGCGGATGATCTGCGCCGGAGCATAGAAACCCATCGGCTGCGCGTTGAGCAATGCGGTGCAGAATATCTCGGGATGATGGCACTTCATCCAACTCGACGCATAGGCGATCTTGGCGAAGCTGGCGGCATGACTCTCGGGAAAGCCGTAGCTGCCGAAACCCTCGATTTGTTTTACCATGCGCGTGGCGAAATCATGAGTGTATCCTTTGTTTGTCATCCCATCGACCAGCTCCTGACCGAACTTGCCAACCCCGCCAGTAGATTTGAACGTAGCCATCGCCTTGCGTAGCTCATCGGCTCTGGATTTGCTGAATCCGGCACCCACGATTGCAACTTTCATGGCCTGTTCTTGAAACAGTGGTACGCCCATGGTTTTCGCTAGAATGTCGCGTAGTTCATCTGACGGAAAATCTATCTTCTCCTTGCCTTCCCGTCGGCGAAGATAGGGATGCACCATATCACCCTGAATCGGGCCAGGACGAACGATCGCGACCTGGATAACGATGTCATAAAATTCCCTAGGCTTAAGCCTGGGTAGCATAGACATCTGTGCTCTGCTCTCGATCTGAAAGACGCCGAGCGTATCTGCCTTCCGGATCATCGCAAAGGTGGCGGCATCGTCCTCCTGCATTACTTCTGAGGCCAGATTGATGCGCAACGCCTTGTTCTGCTCGAGCAGGTCAAAGGCTCGGCGCATGCAACCGAGCATGCCGAGGCCGAGGATATCGACCTTCATCAGTCCGAGTTCTTCGATATCCAGCTTTTCCCATTCGACTACGCGACGATCGACCATCGCGGCGGGTTCGACCGGTAACAGTTCGTCGAGCCGGTCATGGGCCAGGACGAAGCCACCGGGGTGTTGCGATAGATGCCGCGGTGTGCCGATGAGCTGTTTTGTTAGATCCAGCGTCAGCGCAAGCCGCTGTTCGGTGGGATCGAGATTGAGTGCCTCGACATGCTGTGGGGGCAGGCCATCGCTCGACCAGCCCCAGACCTGCCCCGAGAGAGCTGCGGTCATGTCCTCGGACAGGCCGAGTGCCTTGCCCACCTCGCGCAGCGCGCCGCGCGTGCGGAACCGGCTGACCACGGCGGTCATGGCCGCATGGTCTCGGCCGTAAGTTTGGTAGATCCATTGGATCACGTCCTCGCGGCGCTCATGTTCGAAATCGACATCGATGTCAGGGGGCTCATGACGATCTGTCGAAATGAAGCGTTCAAACAAGAGCTTGTGGAAAACGGGATCGATCGAGGTGATGCCGAGCATGAAGCAGATCACCGAATTCGCTGCCGAACCGCGACCCTGACACAGGATTCCCTGGCTGCGGGCGTAGCGCACGATCGAGTTCACGGTGAGGAAATAAGGCGCGTATCCCATCTGCTCGACCAGCGCGAGCTCGTGTTCCAACATATCATGATAGTCGGGCGGGACCGGTTCGGGCGCGAACCGCTCCACGAGCGCGGTGCGCGTCATCTTCGCTAGCGCGTCCTGCGGCGTCCTGCCGCTGATCACCACCTCGTCGGGATAGCGATATTGCTCCTTCAGCTCGCGCAGCGAAAAGGTGCAGCGCTCGACGATCGCCTCGGACGCGGCGAGCGCCGCCGGATAGCGCCTGAACCGCCGCGCCATCTCCTCCGGCGATTTCAGGTGGCGGTCGGCGCTCCGCTCCCGCCTGAAGCCGAGATCGTCGATCGTGCAGGTGTTGCGGATCGCGGTGACGACATCCTGCAGCATGCGCCGCTCGGGCGTGTCGTAGAGCACGTCCCCGGTGGCGAGCGGGGTCAGGCCGAACGCCCGCGCCTTCTGCTCGAGCAGGTGCAGCCGCATCGCATCGCCGGGGCGGCGATGCTGGGTCAGGCAGAGATGCCCGCGCCCGCCGAATACGTCCGCCATCCAGCGCAGTGCAAGATCGTCCTGCTCGAACGTTTCGGTCAGGCCGGGCACGATCGCGCCGACCAGCCCCCGGGCATGGTCGGCGACATCCTCCCAGTGCAGGAAGCACTGCCCCTTCTCGCCCTTCTGCGCATCGGCGCGGCCCTTGCCGAGCGTCAGCAGGCGGGTGAGGCGGCTCCACGCCGCCCGGTCCTCGGGCCAGACGAGCAGGGAGGTGCCGTCCACCAGGTCGAGCCGGCACCCCGCGACCATGCGGATCGGCACGCCCAGTCGCGTGATCTGCTCGGCGGCGACCAGTGCGCGCACCACCCCGCCCACCGAATTGCGATCGGTGATGCCCAGCGCCGGCATGCCGCCCAGCGCGGCGGCTTCGAACAACTGCTCGGGCGAGGAGGCGCCGCGCAGGAAGCTGTAATGCGTCGTCACCTGAAGTTCGGAATAGGTCACTGGCGGGCGTCGCCCGTTTCACCATCACCCCGGACCTGTTCCGGGGGCCATCGTTCCGCAATCGCAACGTTGATGGTGTTCGCGGAACGATGGATGCCGGAATGAATCGGGCATGACGAAGGAGAGCGATCGACCCATCCAATGTTTCCCGGGAAGGAGTGATTCGGGTTCGACGCGTCGCGCATCACTCACCCGAACGCCCCGTGCATGAACCAGGCGAGGTCGCCGGTCTCCGTCCGCTCGCCGTCGCCGCGGCGGAACAGCCAGAAACGCTGGCCGGCCTCGTCTTCGACCCGGAAATAGTCGCGCACCGAATGCCGTTCGGTCGCGCGCTTCCACCATTCGCCGTTCACCCGTTCCGGGCCGTCGGCGCGCACCACCTTGTGGGTCGTGCCGCGCCAGGTGAAGCGGCGAGGCGGCTGATCGGGCATTTCGGCGATGACGTGATCAAGCAGCTCGGGCCGGCGCAGCATGCGCACCGGCCGCGGCCAGCGAGGATGCCAGGGATGGAGATCGGGTGTCCGGTCCAGCCGACGCACATCGGCTGGCTTGAGCGGCGCCGCGGGTCGTCCGGGCGGGGCGAGCGCCGGTGCCGGTTCGACCGATCGTTCGGGCACGTCGCTCTCCACCGGCCTGCTGCGCCACAACCGCGCCTCGCCGATCCGGTTGGCCAGCGTGTCGACCAGCGGCGCGATATCGGCCGGGGTCTCCTCAAGCCGTTCCTCGACGGGCAGCGGGCCGAGCGGATCGGCGCGGCGGACATGCAGCGCCAGCGCGTCGATGCCATAGCCGGGGGCGATCTCCTCGATGCGCCGGACGATCAGGCGAAGCAGGTGCGCCGGGTCGCGGTTCGGGCGGGCGAGGCCGATGCGCAGCCGCTGCGGCACGCCGTCGATCCGGTCGGCGACCAGCTCGATCGCGCGGGCGCCCCGGCCTGCCTGAGTCAGCGCGGTGACGAGGCGCGGCATGAGCTGCGCCAGCCAATGCTCGATCGCCTCCGCGGTCGCGATCGGCTCGGCGAAGCGCTGGATCACGGCGATATGCCCGGGCGGGACGACGGGATCGAGCGGCTCGCCGATCCGCCCGCCCGCCTGATCGAGGCGCAGCACCAGTGCCTTGCCGAACCGGCGCGCGAGCGGGGCGCGGGGCATCGCGGCAAGCTGGCCGATCGTCTCCACGCCGAGACGCTTGAGCAGTTCGATCGCGGCTGGCTCGGCCCGCAACGCGGCGATGGGCAGGGGGGCGATGGTGTCGTGCTGCGCGCCGGGCGGGCAGATCGTCACGCCCCCCTGCGGCTGGCGGCCGTGGCGCGCGAGCGCCCAGGCAGCGCCCGTCGTGTCCGCTACCGCGATGCGTGCCCTTACGCCTATCCGCGCGAGCAGCCGGACGATCCGCCGCGCCATCCTTTCTTCGCCGCCGAACAGGTGCGCGGTGCCGGTCAGTTCGATGAACAGCCCGTCCTCCCCCGACAGTGCGACGATCGGCGACCAGCGCCGCGCGGCGGTGATGGCGAGGCGTTCGAGATCGGCCCGGTCGCCCTCCGGATCGGCCGGCCGGATATCGAGATCAGGCACCTGAGCGCGCGCCTGGGTCACCGCCATGCCGGCCCGGATGCCGAGCAGATGCGCACCATGGCTGGTCGCCGCGACGAGGATTCGACTGCCCTCGCGGATCGAGGTGACCAATAAATCCTCCCCGGAACGGGGAGGGGGACCATTCGCCTCTTCGGCGAATGGTGGAGGGTGCTCACCGCAAACGTTACGTCTGTGGAAGCCCCCCTCCACCAGCTTCGCTGGTCCCCCTCCCCGTTCCGGGGAGGATTCAGTTGCTTCCCCTCGTGCCCAGCGCGCGCCGGGGCGCCAGCCGCGGTTTCGCGGGGCTGCCTTGATGTCGACGATCGGCTGCGCGCGCGACGGCGCTTCAGGCGGCGCGGCGGTGCGTTCCGCCCGCCGCAGCCGATCGATCGGCCAGTCGGGCAGGTAGAGCGAGGCGACCCGTTTCATCGCATGCCTCCATCGTCCAGTTATGGGGTTCGCCGCCGCGCTGACGGACCAGCTCGATCCGCCAGCGCGGGCAGCCGACGCCTTCGACCGGAAGCGGGGTCGAGGGCGCGGCGGCGATTCTCCAGCGAGTCACCGCGGCTGACGGTACGGCCAGCGGGTTGCCGCCCTCGCGGGCATGGCGCTTGAGCAGCAGCGCGATCGTCTTGCCGCCCTCCGCCGCGAGCTGAAGCCGGCGGGTATTGGCCATGGAGGCGCTCTTCGCCTCGCCGATCACCGCGCCAAGCCCGCGGTGGCGCAGTCCTTCCTCCATCAGCGCGAGCAGTTCGGCATCGTCGGCGGCCTCGGCGTAAAGGATGCGTTCGGGCGCCAGCCCCGCCTGGTACAGGCCGGGCGCGAACAGGTCCCGCCGGCGTACCACCCACAGGACCGGTCCCCAGGCGCGGGCGGCGATGCCGGCCATGAACAGGGTGGCCGCGGCATCGTCGCCCATGCCGGGGCTGGCCGCCGCGACCTCGTGCAGCGAGCCGAGCGTGAGCCCGCCGCTCGCCATCTGCGAATCGATCGGGCCGATCCCGAAGGGCAGTATGGCGCGCCGACGCAGCCCATCCCCCTCGATCGCGCGAAGGGTTTCGCGTAAGGCGGAAAGGGCGGCGGCAGACGACAAGGACACGACTCGCTGAATGAGTTCGTTCCTATTTTGTTCCTATTGACGCAGGAGTCAATCGCAGAGTCGATCCGACCATGGCTGATCCAGCCCCTCGGTCGATATCGTTTTCCAATCGGAAAACGCTACGAGATAAGGAAGAAAAAATGCTGTCATGATCGGCACAGCCGCAGGGGCCTATCGCCAAGCGCTTTGAAATTTTATAACAAGGCTCGAACAAGCGATTCCCTGTGTTCGCCCGATGCGGACACGACGATCTCGCACTGATTGGAGAGAGCATGGCAAGCGACAGTCCGCGCGCCAATTTACAACCATTGTCGCTTTATGTGCCGGAACCCAAGTTCCGCCCGGGCGACACGGTCGATTTCACCGAGGTCGCGATTCCCGCGGCCGGTGAAGCCCGTCGCCCCGACACCGCCGACCGGCCCGAGACCTTCATCGATCTCGCTTATGAGCTGGTCCGCGTGCTCGACGACGAGGGCAATGCCGTCGGCCCGTGGAACCCGCGGCTCTCGCCCGATACGCTCCGCGCGATGCTGCGCAGCATGGTGCTGGTCCGGGCGTTCGACGAGCGCATGTTCCGCGCCCAGCGCCAGGGCAAGACCAGCTTCTATATGAAGTGCCTCGGCGAGGAGGCTGTCGCGGTCGCCGCGGCGTTCGCGCTCGATTACGAGGATATGTGCTTCCCCTCCTATCGCCAGCAGGGGCTGCTCGTCGCGCGGGGCTGGAGCCTCGTCGACATGATGAACCAGATCTATTCGAACAAGGGCGACCGGCTTCAGGGCAAGCAGCTCCCGATCATGTATTCGGTCAGGGATGCCGGCTTCTTCTCGATCTCCGGCAACCTCACCACGCAATATCCCCAGGCCGTGGGTTGGGCGATGGCGTCGGCGGCGAAGGGCGACACCCGAATCGCCGCCACCTGGTGCGGCGAGGGCTCGACGGCGGAGGGCGATTTCCATTCGGCCTGCACCTTCGCCAGCGTCTATCGCGCGCCGGTGATCTTCAACGTCGTCAACAACCAATGGGCGATCTCGAGCTTCTCCGGGTTCGCCGGTGCCGAATCGACCACTTTCGCGGCGCGCGCGATCGGCTATGGCATCGCCGGCCTGCGCGTCGACGGTAACGATGCGCTCGCCGTCTATGCCGCGACCGCCTGGGCGGCGGAGCGCGCCCGCACGAACCAGGGCCCGACCCTGATCGAGCATTTCACCTATCGCGCCGAAGGCCATTCGACCTCGGACGATCCCGGCCAGTATCGCTCGGCCGGGGAGCCGACGGCCTGGCCGCTCGGCGATCCGATCAAGCGGCTGAAGGACCATCTCATCGCGATCGGCGAATGGGACGAGGATCGCCACGCCGCGCAGGATCTCGAACTCGCCGAGGAAGTGAAGCGCGCGCAGAAGGAGGCCGAGCAGAACGGCATCCTCGGCCACGGCCTTCACCAGCCGCTGGACACGCTGTTCGATGGCGTGTTCGAGGAGATGCCCTGGCATCTCAGGGAACAACAGGCACAGATGCTCGCGGAAGAAACCGCCTCGGGCCGGCCATGGGCACGCAAATCATGAGCGACCTCACATCATATCCCCATTCGTCTGGGTCCTTTGCAGGGCTCGCGACGTCTACCCCTTCTTCCGTCACCCCGGACTTGTTCCGGGGGCCACGGTCCCGCAAAATCAAGGGTCGATGAGTATGCGGAGCAGTGGATGCCGGAACGAGTCCGGCATGACGGCGTGGGGCCTTTTCGAGGAAACAGGCGCATGAGCGACATCACCGAC
The DNA here is from genome assembly GCA_029202385.1 of Candidatus Sphingomonas phytovorans. Classification (NCBI taxonomy): domain Bacteria; kingdom Pseudomonadati; phylum Pseudomonadota; class Alphaproteobacteria; order Sphingomonadales; family Sphingomonadaceae; genus Sphingomonas; species Candidatus Sphingomonas phytovorans. Next base: position 3,563,038 of record CP119314.1, on the reverse strand, counting down.
CCAGCCGACATCATCGCCCCCGGGGCGCCCGGCGCGGTAGTCGCCCCTGAAGGCGGTCCAGACGGCACTGCCAGGATGAACATGATCCAGGCGATCAACAGCGCCATGGACGTGATGATGGCGCGGGACCCCGACGTGATCGTGATGGGCGAGGATGTCGGCTATTTCGGCGGCGTGTTCCGCGCGACCGCCGGGCTGCAGGCGAAATACGGCAAGACCCGCGTGTTCGACACGCCGATCACCGAATGCGGCATCATCGGCGTCGCGGTCGGCATGGGCGCCTATGGCCTGCGCCCCGTGCCGGAGATCCAGTTCGCCGATTATATCTATCCCGCGCTCGACCAGCTCGTGTCGGAGGCGGCGCGGCTGCGCTATCGTTCGGCGGGTGAGTTCATCTCGCCGATCACGGTGCGCTCGCCGTTCGGCGGCGGCATCTTCGGCGGCCAGACGCACAGCCAGTCGCCCGAAGGCATCTTCACTCATGTCTCGGGCATCAAGACGGTGATCCCGTCGACGCCCTATGACGCGAAGGGCCTGCTGATCGCCGCGATCGAGGACAATGATCCGACGCTCTTCTTCGAGCCGAAGCGTATCTATAATGGCCCGTTCGATGGCCATTGGGATCGCCCGACGAAGAACTGGTCGCAACATCCCGCGGGCGAGGTGCCGACCGGCTATTACAAGATCCCGCTGGGCAAGGCGAACGTGGCCCGCGCCGGCGAGGCGCTGACCATCCTTGCCTATGGCACGATGGTGCATGTCTGCCTTGCGGTGGTCGAGGAGGCTGGCGTGGATGCCGAGGTCATCGACCTGCGCACCCTGGTGCCGCTCGATATCGAGACGATCGAGGCTTCGGTGAAGAAGACCGGGCGCTGCATGATCGTGCACGAGGCGACCCGGACCAGCGGTTTCGGTGCCGAGCTGTCGGCGCTGGTGCAGGAGCGTTGCTTCTATCATCTCGAGGCGCCGATCGAGCGCGTGACCGGCTTCGACACGCCTTATCCGCATAGCCTGGAATGGGCCTATTTCCCCGGCCCGATCCGCATCGGCGAAGCGCTGAAAAAGGTGATGAAGGACTGATTTCGATGGCTCCGTCCATCCCCGTTCGTGTCGAGCGAAGTCGAGACACCAACGCGGCCCCCTGTTTCTCGACTTCGCTCGAAACGAACGGATTACGCTAATGGCACGCTTCACCTTCAAGCTTCCTGACATTGGGGAAGGCATCTCCGAGGCGGAGATCGTCGCGTGGCACGTGGCGGTCGGGGATCGCGTGGAGGAGGACCAGGGCCTTGCCGACATGATGACGGACAAGGCGACGGTCGAGATGGAATCGCCGGTCGCGGGCGTAGTGGTCGAGCTGGCCGGCGAGGTCGGCGACCAGGTGTCGATCGGGGCTGCCTTGGTGGTGATCGAGACCGATGCCGCCGAGACGGTGGCCGATGCCGCGCCGGTCGAGACCAAAGCCCAGGAAGCCGAAGAGCAGATCGAGGCGGAGACGCCGGGGGCCGAGGAGGTGGCTGAAAAGACCTCCCCCCATCGCGGAGAGGGTTTGGAAGAGGCGCAGTCACAAGCGCCATCGCCCGAAACTGCCCCTCTCCCCGATCCTCACCCCAACCCTCTCCCCCAAGGGGAGAGGGAGAAGAGCGCCCATGTCCTCGCCTCGCCTGCGGTCCGCGCCCGGGCGGCCGACCTCGGCATCGACCTTGGCAGCGTGAAGGCCGAGGGCGACCGTATCCGCCACGCCGATCTCGATGCGTATCTGCGTTATGGGTCAGGCCAGGGCTATCACGCGCCGCACGTGTCGCGCGCCCGCGCCGACGAGCCAATCAAGGTCATCGGCATGCGTCGCCGCATCGCCGAGAACATGGCCGCCTCGAAGCGGACGATCCCGCACTTCACCTATGTCGACGAGATCGACGTCACCGCGCTCGAGGAGATGCGTGCCGATCTCAACGCGCACCGCGGCAACCGGCCCAAGCTGACCATGCTGCCGCTGATGATCGTCGCGATCTGCAAGTCGATCCCCGACTTCCCGATGATCAACGCGCGCTATGACGACGAGGCGGGCGTGGTGACGCGCCACGGTTCGATCCATCTCGGCATGGCGACGCAGACCCCGGCTGGCCTGATGGTCCCGGTGATCCGCGACGCGCAGGACCTGAACGTCTGGCAGCTCGCCAGCGAGATCGCCCGCCTCGCCGAGGCAGCCCGCACCGGCAAGGCGAAGTCGGAGGAGCTCAGCGGCTCGACGCTCACCATCACCTCGCTCGGGCCGCTCGGCGGCATCGCCACCACGCCCGTCATCAACCGGCCCGAGGTCGCGATTATCGGCCCGAACAAGATCGTCGAGCGCCCCGTCTTCCGTGGCGACGACATCGTCCGCGCCAGGCTGATGAACCTCTCGATCAGCTGCGACCACCGTGTCGTCGATGGATGGGACGCCGCAAGCTACGTCCAGGCCCTCAAGAAATATCTCGAAACCCCCGTCCTCCTCTTCACTGACGGGTGATGTCGAACCGCCTCGTCCCCGGATCGATCGAGGCGCAGCAGCGCGCGCTCGTCATGGGCGTGGTGCTTGCCTTGCCGGTGGCGATCGGGCTGTGGTTCTTCATCGATCGATCGCTGCCGCCGGTTCCCGGCATGGCGACCCAGACGGCGCGCTTCTTCTTCGCGCTTCACTGCGTCGGTATCGCGACCCTGCTCGCGCTGTTGCCGGGGATCGAGGCGGTCGCGCACGAACGGCTCGTCACCCCTGCGATCGACCCGCTGGCCGGGGCCGAATCGCGGCGGATGCGGGTCAACCAGCGCTACGTCCAGAATACCATCGAGCAGCTCTGGCTGTTCGTGCCGGGGCTGCTGATGCTCGCCGTCCAGGCGCGCGATGGCGCGTCGATGCGCGCGGTGGTCGCCTGCACCATCGTCTGGGTGCTCGCGCGCTGGGCCTTCTGGATCGGCTACATGCTTGGCGCGCGCTTCAGATCGGCCGGGCTGGTCGGCATGGTGCAGAGCATGATGGTCCTGCTCTATTGCGTCGGGCGCTTCGGCTATCTGTGGCTCGGCTGGGCCGGCGCGGTGGCCTTGATCGCGCCTTTCGTCGCGGCCGAACTGTTCATCATCGGCATGCTGCGCTGGGAAAGCTGGCGGGCTCAGGACGAAGCCTGATTCTCCCGCGCGGTTGCGTCAGCGCCGCCCGGCCGCGCCCCGGCGTGCCGCGGATCGCCGTTCCCGTTCGTGAAAGGCGGCACGCTGCAGCAGCAGGTCGAGATCCTCGCGGCTGACGTCGAAGGTCTCGCCCAGATCGGCCAGCGCCTGGTCGATCGCCTCGGGGTGGAAACCGGCATCCTTGTCCTGCGCCATGGCCGGCCGGTGCGGATAGCTGTGGCCCGAGAAGCGGTGGAACAGCAGCCCGATCAGCACCAGCGCAAAGGAGTTGGTCGCAACGGGCATGAGCGCGAACAGATAGCCCGATCCCGCGATCACCGGTCCGCCGATCACCGCGGTCAGGGCCACCGCGCCGCCCGGCGGGTGAAGGCAGCGCAGCAGCGACATCGCCAGGATCGCGCCGGAGACCGCCAGTCCGGCCGCCAGCATCGGCGGCAGCATCATATGCGCCGCGGTCACACCGGCGATCGCCGACACCATATTGCCGCCGACCACTGACCAGGGCTGTGCGAGCGGGCTGGCGGGAACGGCGAACACCAGCACCGCCGACGCGCCGATCGGTGCCAGCAGGAACGGCAGTTCAGCCATGCTCAGGTGAAGGCCGGTGCAGGCAAAGGCGGTGAGCGCGATGCCGATCAGCGCCCCGATACAGGCGATCAACCGATCACGCAGGCTCGCGCCCGCCAGCAATGGATTGAAGAGACGCGGTAACGTGTTGCCCAGTTTCATTGACCGCCCTGCCAGCAGGGCCGAACGCCATGCCGCGCCCAACTGCCAGCCGGGCGCGGAAAGTTCAACGCAACCGAATCTATGGGCGCCGCAACAACGATACCGTGCCGTGCCCGCCATCGGCGCAGACGCTGACCACGGCCAAGCTTCCGCTCGGCAGCGCCCACAGTTCCTTCACTGCCTGGCTGAGATCGCGCGCGCCGGTCGCGGCGAAGGGATGGCCGATCGCCACCGATCCGCCATTGGGATTGACCCGGTCCCAGGGGAAGGGCCCGAAATCGAATGCCACCCCCGCGCGGTCCCGAGTCCAGCCCGGTTTCTCCAGCGCGGCGACATTGGCCAGCACCTGCGCTGAAAAGGCCTCGTGGATCTCCCACAGGGCGATATCCTCATAGCGCAGTCCATGCCGTTCCAGCAGCCGGGGAATGGCGAAGCTCGGCGCCATCAGCAGCCCGTCCACCGCGTGGTCGACCGCAGCGATCTCGTGATCGACCAGCTCGGCGTGGGGCGTGTCCGCGGGCAATTTCTTCAACCCGGCTTCGGTCGCGACCCAGCAGGCGGCTGCGCCGTCAGTGATGGGGGAGCTGTTGCCGGCGGTCAGCGTGCCCTTGCCGCTGGTCTTGTCGAACGCGACGGGGAGGGTCGCGAGCTTCTCGGCCGAGGTGTCGGCACGCGGATTGGTGTCGCGCTGAATCTCCGGCAGCGGGATGACCAGGTCGTCGAAGAAGCCGTTCTCCCATCCGGCGACGGCGCGCTGGTGGCTCTTCAGCGACCAGTCGTCCTGCGCCTCGCGGGAAATCTCCCAGATCTTCGCCGTTTCCTCCATATGGTCGCCCATCGTCCGCCCGGTGATCCGGTTGGCGAAGCCCTTGATCGGCAGCACCAGGTCGTTCGGGGTCAGCGCCTGCAGGGCGGCGAGCGCCTCGGCCGGGTTGGTGCGGAACAGCTTCACGATCCGCTTCGACGCATCGAGCTTAAGCCCGATCGGCGGGTTGCTCATCACCTCGGAGCCGCCGACCAGGGCGAGGTCCTTGTCGCCGCCAAGCATGCCGGCCGCGGCCCAAGCCGCGATCATCGAGGTCGAGCAGGCAAGCACCGCCGAGAAGGACGGCACGGTCGGGTCGAGGCCCGCGTCGAGCCAGATCTCGCGCCCGATATTGCTCCACCCAAGGCTCGGGATCACCGTGCCCCAGACGAACAGGTCGGGTCGCGCCTTCGCCGCCATCGCCTGCGCCACCGGTACCGCGAGGGTGATGGCGTCATGGTCGGCGAGCGCCCCGCCGCCGCGCCCGAACGGGGTCCGGAGGCCGGATGCGATATAGATGGGCTGGGCGAAGCGCTGCATGACCGGTCTCCTTCGTTTCGGCCCTGAACCTGATGTCTCCCGACCGCGACCGCAAGGCCGGCCTCCCAAGAAGAATTGTTCAACCAGTTAGTTGACAATTCTGCCAAATCGCCAGATATTGAACCTTATGGTTGAACGACTCGACATTACCTTCGCCGCGCTGGCCGATCCCACCCGCCGCGCCATGCTGGCCAGCCTGTCGGCGGGGGAGCGCAGCATCGGCGAGCTCGCCGCGCCGCATGCGATGAGCTTCGCCGGCGCCTCAAAGCATGTGCGTGCGCTCGAGCGGGCCGGGCTGGTCGAGCGCCGCAAGGCGGGGCGCCAGCAATTGTGCCGGCTGAAGGCCGAGCCCTTGCGCGAGGCCCAGGCCTGGCTGCGTCAGTGGGAGAAATTCTGGAACGAGCGGCTCGATATCCTCGAAGACCTGCTCAGGGCCGAAAAGGAGAGGGCCGAATGAGCGCTCCCGTCATCCTAACCGTCGTCCGCGATTTCGATGCCTCGCCCGAGGCGGTGTTCGACGCCTGGCTGGATCCGGCCAGGGCGGCGGCCTTCCTGTTCAGGACGCCCGACGGCGCGATGCTGAAGGTCGAGATCGACGCGCGGGTCGGCGGCCGGGCGCTGATCGTCGAGCGCCGCGCCTCGGGCGACGCGCACCATCATCTGCGTTTCGAGGCGATCGACCGTCCGCGCCGCCTCGTCTTCCTCTTCGCGGCCGATCCGGCGGTGGAAGGACAGTGGACCCGTGTGTCGATCGATATCGTCGCCAGGGGCGACGGCTCGACGCTGACGCTCACGCACGAAATGGCGCCCGAATGGGCGGCTTATGAAGACCAGACCCGCGCGGGCTGGACGATGATCCTCGGCAGCCTTGCCGATCTTTTGGAGAAACGATGATGATTGCCATCGAAACCACCGCCCCGGGCACCATCCGCCTCGAACGCATCCTCGACGCGCCGATCGACACCGTCTGGCATTGTCTGGTCGATGCCGATCTGCGCGCCCAATGGTTCGCGGGGGGCAATCTCGAACCGCGTGTCGGGGGCGCGCTTGAACTCGTCTTCGATCACGACAATCTCTCGACCGACGATGTGCCCTATCCCGAGAAATATTGCGAACACAGGTGCACCGTATCGCACGAGCAGGTAACGGCGTTCGACGCGCCGCATCTGGTCGCCTGGAGCTGGGAAGGCGGCAAGCAGGGCGAGGCCCGGTTCGAGCTCACCTCGCTGGGCGACAAGACCCGGCTCGTGCTGACGCACAGCGGCATCGCCGGTCCGGCCGGCATGCTTGATTTCGGCGGCGGCTGGCACTCGCATCTCGCGGTGCTCCAGTCGAAATTCGCCGGCGAACCGGTCCGCGATTTCTGGGCGCTCCATGCGCGATCCGAAGCCACGGTCAGGGAAGCGCTCGGCCAGGACGCCTGACTCATGCGCGCCCTCTCCTCTTCGGGGGAGAGGGCGCCCTGCCTCAAACGATCTCGAACAGGCCCGCAGCGCCCATGCCGCCGGCGGTGCACATCGACACCACGACATAGCGCACGCCGCGCCTGCGTCCCTCGATCAGCGCGTGGCCGACCAGCCGGGATCCGGTCATCCCGAACGGATGGCCCACCGCGATCGCGCCGCCATTGACGTTGTACTTCTCGGGATCGATGCCGAGATGATCGCGGCAATAGAGGCATTGGCTGGCGAACGCCTCGTTCAGTTCCCACAGCCCGATATCGGCCACTGACAGCCCGGCGCGCCGGAGCAGCTTGGGGATCGCGAAGACCGGCCCGATGCCCATCTCGTCAGGCCCGCACCCGGCCGCCTGGAAGCCGCGATAGAGGCCGAGGATCTCCTTGCCTTCCGCCTCGGCGGTCGCCCGGTCCATCAGGATCTGGGCCGACGCGCCGTCGGACAGCTGGCTGGCATTGCCCGCGGTGACGTTCGATCCCGGCCCGGTGAATTCGCCGCCCTGCCACACCGTCTTCAGGCCGCGCAGCGCCTCGATCGTGGTGCCCGCGCGGATGCCCTCGTCCTGCGACACGGTCACCGTTTCGGTTCCGGTGCGGTTGCCTTCCTTGTCGAACACCGCCTTCTCGACCGTGATCGGCGCGATCTCCTTCGTGAACGCCCCGCTCTCCAGCCCGGCCGCCGCGCGCTGCTGGCTCGCCGCGCCATACGCATCCTGCGCCTCGCGGCTGATGCCATAGCGCTCGGCGACGATCTCGGCCGTCTCGATCATGGGAATGTACGCAGCCGGTTCGTTGGCGATCACTGATTTGTTGACGAAGCGCGGCGCGTCCTTGGTCACCGTCAGGCTGATCGATTCCATGCCCCCGGCCAGCGCCACGTCCATCTCGTCGCACAGGATCGATCGCGCCGCGAGCGCTACCGCGGTCAACCCCGATCCGCATTTCCGGTCGAGCGAAAAGGCCGGCACGGTCTGCGGCAAATTGCTCGCGAAGATCGCCATCCGGCCGGCATTTCCCCCTTGAGTTCCCCATTGGTTGCCCACGCCCCAGAACACCTCGTCGATCCGCGCGGGGTCTATCCCGGCCCGTTCCGCCGCCGCGTTCATCACATGGCCGGCCAGTACCGGCGCCTCGGTGATGTTGAACGCGCCCCGATAGGCTTTCCCGATCGGGGTGCGGGCTGTGGCGACGATGGCTGCTTCACGCATGACAGGGCCTTTCGAGGATCGGGTATGGTATGACCTTTAGGCGGAGGGGTGGGGTTTTGAAAGGGGTGTTGGTCAGCATCGCCCTCTTCCTGTTCAGGGGCGAGGGCGATGCAGGTCTGCACCATTTCTCCATATGCACCGGATGATGAGTCGACGGCGCGGGCCTAGACCGTACCCGTCACCCCGGACTTGTTCCGGGGGCCACTGTCCCGCGCGCGCAACGCCGGTTGTGCCGGGGGAAGGGTGGATGCCGGAACAAGCCCGGCATGACGGAGATGATTGAACCGTTGACCGCCAGCCCCGCAGGACCACAATGAAACCCATGAGCCACCGCATCCTCGTCGTCGACGACGATCCGCACATCCGCGAACTGCTCGTCTTCGCGCTCGGCAAGGCCGGCATGCGGCCGAGCGAGGCAGCCGACGGCGAGGACGCGCTCGACGCGATCGGGCGGGAGATGCCCGACCTGATGGTGCTCGACATCAACATGCCGCGCCTCAACGGGCTCGACCTGTGCCGCCGGCTGCGCGCGGCGGGCGGGGCCGGGGCGGGGCTGCCGATCCTGTTCCTCTCCTCGCGCGACGACGAGATCGACCGGATCGTCGGCATCGAGATCGGCGGCGACGATTATGTCGTGAAACCCTTCTCCCCGCGCGAGGTGGTCGCCCGGGTCGGCGCGATCCTCAAGCGCGGCGTGCCACCGCCCGAGCCGGAAAATGTCGTCCGCAACCGCCTGACGCTCGATACCGACGGGTGGGAGGCGCGCTGGGACGGCACGCCGGTGCCGCTGACCGCCACCGAATTCCAGCTCCTGCTGCTGCTCGCGGCCACCCCGGCCAAAGTCTATACCCGCGACGCGATCATCGACCGGCTGCACGGTCCCGGTTTCGCCATCACTGACCGCACGATCGACAGCCATGTCCGCAACCTCCGCGCGAAGTTCGATTCGGCCAACCTGATCGAGACGCGCGCCGGCATCGGCTACCGGATCGGTGCCTGCGATTGATCGGGGGGTCGATCCGGGCGTTCAAGACCTTCGCCAAGGCACATTGGCCGACGCTGAGGCTGCGCTCGATCCTGCTCGGCACCCTGTTGTTCGTGGCGGCGCTGCCCGGCGTCGCGGCGCTGTTCCTGCGCGTCTATGAAAACACCATCGTCCAGCAGACCGAGGCCGAGCTGATCGCGCAGAGCGTGGTGCTCGCCTCAGCCTATAAATCGGCCTGGCGGAACGGTGTGCCCGACACCAACCGGCGCTTCCTCGCGCCCGAGATCCCGACGATCGACCTGCGCACGATGCCGGTCCTGCCGCCCCGCCCGGCCGAGACCCGGCGCGGGCTGCCCGATCGCCACGCCGCCATGGTCGCGCGCACGCTGATGCCGATGGCGAGCGACGCGGCGGCCATCACGCTCACCGCGACGCGCCTGCTCGACGCGCGCGGCGTAGTCGTGCTCGGGCGAGACGATGTGATGCTCAGCTACGCCAATCTGCCCGAGGTCCAGTCGGCGCTTGCCGGCCATCCGCGCACCGTGTTGCGCGCGCGCGGGCAATATGAAGTCCAGAGCTGGCTCGCCCTGTTCAGCCGTGCCTATGCGATCCGGGTCCATCATGCCCGCCCGGTGATCGATCAGGGGCGGGTGATCGGCGTCGTCATGCTCTCGCGCACCCCGCGCGGCCTGTTCGTCGGGCTCTACCAGGATCGCGGCAAGATCCTGCTCGGCGTCGGCCTGATCCTCGGGACCTTGCTGGTGCTGGTCGCGCTGCTCTCGCGCGGCATCGCCCGGCCGATCGACGCCCTTGCCCGGGCGAGCGAGGATGTCGCGCGCGGCCGTGTCGCGATCCCCGAAACCCCTGTCACAGCCGCGATCGAGATCGCCCAGCTTTACGACAATTTCCGCGCCATGGCCGACCGGATCGAGCGTCGCTCGCGCTACCTCAAGGATTTCGCGGCGGCGGTCAGCCACGAATTCAAGACGCCGATCGCGGGTATCCGCGGCGCGCTCGAGCTGCTCGACGAGCACGGCGCGGAGATGAGCGAGGAGGAACGCCGCCGCTTCATCGCCAATGCCGCCGCCGATGCGGAGCGTCTGTCGCGCCTCGTACAGCGTCTGCTCGATCTCGCCCGCGCCGACATGGCGAGCATCGATGCCGGCGCGCGGGCCGATATCGTCGCCTCGGCACGACGGGTAGCGGATTCCTTCCGCTCGGATCGCTTCGCGGTCGATGTCGCGGCGGGCGATGTTCCGATGGCGCGGATCACGCCCGAGGTGGTCGAGACCCTGCTCGAAACGCTGGTCGAGAATAGTCGTCAGGCCGGGGCCGGGCGGGTGAGCATCCGCATCGAGCCGGATGAGGGCGGCGTGATCCTGTGGGTCACCGATGACGGCCCCGGCATCTCGGTGGCCGATCTGGAGCGTATCTTCGAACCTTTCTTCACCGGCCGGCGCGAGGCCGGCGGCGCTGGCCTCGGCCTCGCCATCGCGCGGTCGCTGCTGGCGGCAACCGGCGGGACGATCGTCGCGAAGGACGTGCCGGCCGGGGCCTGCTTCCGCCTGCGGCTGCCGGTGGCTTAAACTCCCTCTCCCTTGTGGGAGAGGGAAGGGGCCCATTGCGAAGCAATGGGAAGGGTGAGGGGGACACTCGTTGGTGTCCCGAACCTCACTCGCCCTCATCCGGCGCTACGCGCCACCTTCTCCCACAAGGGGAGAAGGGGTAGGGCGCTCTCGCCCATGACCCATCCCCACCCCTACGACACCATCATCCTCGGCTCCGGCGCTGCCGGCATGATGTGCGCGTTCACCGCCGGCCAGCGGGGGCGTCGGGTGCTGCTGCTCGACCATGCCGACGCGCCCGGCAAGAAGATCCTCATCTCGGGCGGCGGGCGGTGCAACTTCACCAACATCAACACCGCGCCCGACCGCTATCTCTCCGCCAACCCGCATTTCGCCAAGTCGGCGCTCGGCCGCTATTCGGCGCAGGACTTTATCGACCTGGTCGATCGCCACGGCATCGCCTGGCATGAAAAGACCCTTGGCCAGCTCTTCTGCGACGGTTCGGCGAAGCAGATCGTCGCGATGCTGCTCGACGAATGCGATGCTGGAGGCGTCACCCTCGGCCTCGGCCATGCGATCCGCGAGCTCGACCATGCCGATGGCCAGTACCGGGTCACCTTCGGCGACCGCGTCGCGACCGCGCCGTCGCTGGTGATCGCGACCGGCGGCCCCTCGATTCCCAAAATGGGCGCGACCGGCTTCGCTTATGATCTCGCCCGCCGCTTCGGCCTCAAGGTGGTCGAGCCTCGCCCCGCTCTGGTGCCCTTCACGCTCGGCGGGGAGGAGACGCTGTTCCGCTCGCTGTCGGGCGTCGCGGCGGAGGTCGTCGCCCGCTGCGGCAAGACGGCGTTCCGGGAGGCGGCTTTGTTCACCCACAAGGGCCTGTCGGGCCCGGCCATCCTCCAGATATCGTCCTACTGGCGCCACGGCGACTCGATCGGGATCGATTTCCTGCCCGATCTCAACGCCGGCTGGCTGGCCGAGGCGAAGCGGGCGAGCCCGCGCATGGCCTTTCGGAAACTGCTCGCGAGCCACCTCCCGGGCCGCCTCGCCGAAACCCTCGCTGACCGGCTTGCCATCGAGGGCGACCTTGTCGGTCAGACCGACAAGCGCCTGGAGGAGGCTGCCCGCCGCCTGGCTGACTGGCGCTTCACCCCGAACGGCACCGAAGGACTCGCCAAGGCCGAGGTCGTCGCCGGCGGAATCGCCACCGACGGCCTGTCCTCGCAGACGATGGAGGCCCGCAAGGTCCCCGGCCTCCATGCGATCGGCGAGGCGGTGGATGTCACCGGCTGGCTCGGCGGCTATAATTTCCAATGGGCCTGGGCCAGCGGCTGGGCGGCGGGGCAGGTGGTGTGAGGATGGCGCGGCCCGCCGATGCTGGCTGGCGCAAACAACTTCAGCGCAAGGCAGACAAGGCATGTCGAACGAGGACGACGGCACCAGGATCATTCCCCGCGGGACGCCGGAATCAGCGGCCATGGTGGCCAGTGTCAGGCGGGCGATGGCGATCACCCCGCTGCTCAACCGGCTGACGTTCGAGGATGCCGAGGAAATCCGGGCGGTGTTCAGCGACCTGATCGGCACCAGGGTCGACGGCAGTTTCTCGCTGATCCCGCCCTTCTATACGACCGGCGGGGAGAATATCCGCGTCGGGCGCAATGTCTTTATCAACCAGAATTGCACCCTGTACGATCTTGGCGGGATCGACATCGGCGATGACGTGATGATCGGGCCGAACGTCAGCATCATCACCTCGGGCCACCCCGTCGAGCCTTCCCGGCGGCGTGACGCCGTGATCGCAAAGCCGGTCGTGATCGAGCGGAACGTCTGGATCGCGGCCGGCGTGACGATCATCGGCGGGGTGACGGTGGGGGAGAATTCGGTCGTGGCCGCTGGCTCGGTCGTCACCCGTGACGTTCCTCGCAACAGCCTTGCCGGAGGCAATCCGGCGCGGGTGATCCGGTCGATCGGCGATTGAGGGAGGGGAGCAGCGGTTGACACGACGCCATCATGCATCATACAAAGTTACATGAAATAGGGCTGCTTGTCCGGCGCGTTCAGCGTTGGCGCAGGGCGGCCGCTTTTGTTCGTGGAGAACCTACATGAAGCACGATGCCATCATCGTCGGCGGCGGTTTCGCCGGGCTGGCGGCCGCGACCTACCTTGCCCGCGCGCGGCGCAGCGTCTGCATCATCGACACGGGCCAGCCGCGCAATCGCTTTGCCACCGCCTCGCACGGCTTTCTCGGCTTCGACGGCAGCCGGCCGCAGGCGATCCTCGCCAGGGCGCGCGATCAGCTCTCCGCCTATCCCGGGGTGAGCATGATCGACGCCGAGGCGGTCGCAGCCCGATCCGGTGAAGATGGCTTCTCCGTCTCCCTGTCGAACGGCGAGGAAATCTCGGCGCGCAAGGCGGTTCTCGCCTTCGGGCTGCGCGACATGCTGGAACCGATCCCCGGCCTCAGCGAACGCTGGGGCAAGACGGTGCTGCATTGCCCCTATTGCCACGGCTTCGAGTTCGCCGACCGCCGGCTCGGCGTACTCTATCGCACGCCCATGTCGGCGCACCAGGCCCGCCTGATCGCTGAATGGGGGCCGACGACCCTGTATCTCAACGGTGCCGGGCTCGATCCGGAAAGCGCGGCGACGCTGGCCGAACAGGGCATCAAGGTGGAGCCGGGCAAGGTGAGGCGACTGGTCGGCGAGCATGAGGCCCTTTCCGCCATCGAGTTGGAGGACGGGCGGACCAGCCCGGTCGAGGCGCTCTATGTGGCGCCCCAGTCCTGCCTCTCTAGCCCGATCGCCGAACAGCTCGGTGTGGTGATCGACGAAGGGCTGATGGGACCCGTCATCAGGACCGACGCTGACAAGATGACGAATGTGCCCGGCCTCTATGCCGCCGGGGATATCGCGCGCGCGCCGCACAGCGTGAGCTGGGCGGTCGCGGACGGGGTCACGGCGGGCACCTCAGCTCATCGCGCGCTCGTGTTCGGCTGAGCGATGCAGCCGAATCAGCCTTTCACCGATCCCGCGATGGTGGCCGGCTATGCGGAGGGCACGCCGCAAAAGGTGCCCGGCTTCGCCGGCCTTCACCGCATGGCGATGCTCCTGCTGGCTGAGCATGCGCCGGATCCGGCGACCATTCTTGTCCTCGGCGCGGGCGGGGGGCTCGAGCTGAAGGCCTTCGCCGAGGCGCAACCGCGGTGGCGCTTCACGGGCGTTGATCCCTCGGCCGAGATGCTGGGTCTGGCGCGGTCGATCCTCGGGCCGCTTCAGCAGCGTGTCGAGTTGAAGCAAGGCTATGTCGATACGGCGCCGCCGGGGCCGTTCGACGGCGCGACCTGCCTGCTCACCCTGCACTTCCTTTCAAGGGAGGAACGGCTGCGCACGTTGCGCGAGTTGCACCGGCGGCTGAAGCCGGGTGCGCCGCTCGTCGTCGCCCATCATAGCTGTCCTGACGATGGCGATCTTCACCGCTGGCTGTCGCGGTCGGTGGCCTTCGCCGGCGGGGCGGGCGCGGATATCGCACGGGCCTCGGCCGCCGCCATGGCGGAGCGCCTGCCCGTCCTCCGGGCCGGCGAGGACGAAGCGCTTCTCCGCGAGGCCGGTTTTTCCGGCGTCGCCCTGTTCTATGCCGGCTTTTCGTTTCGCGGCTGGGTCGCCTTTGCCTGATGTCGGCCGCGCGCCTCGTGGAACGCGAACAGGACCAGGCCGACCGCGAGCGGTAGCAGGTAGTAGATGAACCGATAGACCAGCAGCGCGGCGAACAGCGTCGCGCGGTTGATGTCGTGCAGCGCCACCAGCATCACTGCCTCGAACACGCCGACGCCGCCCGGCGCGTGGGTGATCAGCCCCGAAACGAACGCCGTGATATAGCCGACGAGCACGGCGGGGAAGGTCGCCAGGTCGAGGCCCGGGACAAGGACGAACAGCGCCGCGGTCGCCAGCGTGATGTCGATCATCGCGAGCGCGAACTGGCCGAGCGCGAGGCCGACCGTGGGCAGCACCAGCGACCAGCCGAACAGGCGCATCGGCCGCCCGGCGCGGAAATGGAGCAGGACCAGATAGCCCACCAGGCCGGCCAGGATCAGCGACCCGCCCCAGGCCTGGTATCGGTACGGCACCTGCCATCCTTCCTGGGCGAACACGCCCGGAATGGCGATCAGGGCGATGCCGAGCATCAGGAAGACGCCGAACCAGAAGGTGATGCCGGCGAGCGCGATGACCTGCGCGACCTCGCCGAGGCTCAGCCCCTTGCGGCGATAGATGCGGTACCGCGCAAGCCCGCCGGTGAGCACGGCGAACCCGAAATTATGGCTGAAGATATAGCTGGTGAAGGATGCCAGCGCCGCCGTCCGGTACGGGACTTTCCGGCCGATCGAGCGCAGGGCGAGCACGTCATAGCCGGTCAGCACCAGATAGCTGAGCGCGGTGAGCGCCACCGACGCGGCCAGGTTGACGATACCGATCCGCCCGAACGCAGCGCGGATCTCCTCCCAGCTCGTCTCGCTCAGGATGTTGAACAGCGCCGCGACCGCGATCCCGACCACCGCGATCATCAACACCCCCGCCGCCAGGTTGCGGGTGGCTGAATGGGCGAGGATCTGGCGAAAGGCGGAAGGGGGCGCTGGGGAGGTGGTCACGCGACTGGCTTGTCCGCCCGATCCTGACTCGGCGATGAACGCCCGCCCCATATCGTCGCTGGTTTCAGCACGGCTCGGCCCGGATGCGGCCGTGTCTATGCCGCGAGCTGCCAGCGGCTGCGCCCGGCGCGCTTCGCCGCGTACAGTGCCTCGTCGGCCCGGCAGACCAGCTCGCGCAGCGAAACGTCGCCGTCTTCGGTGCAGGATACGCCGACGCTCGCGCCGATATGGGCGAAGGCCCCGTCGACTTCATAGACGGTGCCGAGCTGCTTCACGATCCGTGCTGCCGTGCGTTCGGCCAGCGCACGGTCGGCATGATGCATGATGATGCCGAATTCGTCCCCGCCGACCCGGGCGACGACATCGCCGTCGCGGATCTGGCGCGGCAGGCGACGGCCGACCTCGGCCAGCACCATGTCGCCGGCCCTGTGGCCCAGCCGGTCGTTGATATGCTTGAAATGGTCGAGGTCGATCAGCAACAGGCTCGCCTGATGTCCCAGCGGGCTGGCCAGCGCTTCCTCGAAGCCGCGCCGGTTGTACAGGCCGGTCAGATGGTCGGTGACGACCTGGTGCTGCAACCGGCTATTGGCCTCCTGCAGCGCCTGGCGCGCCGCCAGGCGTTCGGTCAGGTCGACCACCTCCGAAAGGAAGCTGATCGGCGTGCCGTCCTCCTCGCGCACCACCGTCGCGGTCAGCAGGACATGGACGATACCGCCGTCCTTGTGGAGATAGCGTTTCTCCATCTGGTAGCTGTCGCGCTCGCCGCGCATCACCTCCTCGAACAAATGCAAATCGGCCCGGATATCGTGCGGATGCGTGAAATCGGCGAAATGCATGCCGGCCAGCGCGTCGGGCGCATGGCCGAGCAACGCGGCCAGCGACGCATTCACCTCGACGCAGATGCCTGTCACGTCGACGATCGCCTTGCCCGTCGCCGCCGCGTGGAATGCGGCCCTGAACATCTGTCGGCTGGTCCGAAGCTCCCGCTCCAGCGCGCCGATACCACCATCCGTCATCATGCCCGATCCTGCAGCCTGATCGCGAAGTCCATCAGCGCGTCGAAGGACGATAGGGGGCCTGGGTTAACGAGTGATGGGCAAATGGCGGCATGCGTTATTTCTGGCAGGCGACGATGGCAGCGATCGCGGCCAGCGTGTCCCCCGGGTCGCGCACCCGGACCGTGTCGAGCCCAAGCTCCTTGGCCGGATAGTCGTTGCCGCCGGGGAAGATCGCGTCGCCGATGAACAGCATCGAATCGAGCGCGATGCCGCTCGTGTCGCGCAGCTTCTTCAGGCCATAGGCCTTGTCGACGCCTTCCCGCGTGACGTCGATCGAGGTCGCGCCGCCCATGTTGATCGACAGGCCGGGCAGGCGCTTGCGCAGGTCGGCCTGGATCACCTTGCGCTTGGCGAAGTCCGGGTCCCAATGCTCCTTCGCGTCGAGCGGCGCCTGCTGGCCCAGCGCGGAAAAGGTGATCTGGCTGCCGCGATCCTCGATCCGCTCGCCCCAGGTCTTTTCCGGGACGAAGCCGGTCGCCTTCAGTGCCGCGTCGAACGCGTCGAAGATGGCATGTTTCTGCGCATCGTCGAACAGTTCGGCGTAGACGGCGTGCCATGCCCCGTCATGGCGATAGAGCTTGGTGCCGGTCGTCGGCATCAGCCACAACCGGCTCAGGTCGGCGCGGGCGGGCAGCCGGCTCGCCACCTGCTTCTCGAACTGGGGCCAGTCCCCGCCGGAGATCACCGCGACCTGCGCGACGCCGAGCAGGTCGGCCAGCGCCTCGCCCATCGGCTCCTGCAAAGGCTGCTTGCTCTCGGCGAGCGTTCCGTCGAGGTCGAAGGCGACCAGCTGCTTCATGCGCCGCTCCTGAAAAATGTGCCGCGCAAGGCGACGGGACGGCATGCAAGCGCCCGATCCGGCAGGAAGTTCCCGTGCCGATGGAACAGTTGCCGAATCGCATCGTTGGTCCCAAAACAAAAGGGGCCATCATGTCATCGCAGACTCCGTTCACCTGGTCGGGAAGGACTCAAGCCGGCCTTGGGCTGTTCGCTGCCTCCCTGCTCTATCTCGCCATCGCCGCGCCCAATCCGGTCTCGATCGCCTTCGCGATCGGTGCGGGGGCGTGCCTCGCTCTGTTCGGCGTCACCGGCGCGCGGCTGGTGCTGGTCGCGCTCACCCTGCTGATGCTCGCCGTCGCCGCCGCAGGATTATTCGCCGCGCTGGTGGTCGGCAGCTACCTGCTGCTGCCGGTGGCGCTGGCGCAGATCGTCGCGGTGGCGCTGGTCGAGGGGCGTGACCAGGACTGGGTGAACGACGCCGCGGCCGAGGGTTCGCCGGCCCGATCCGGGCTGCCGGCCGGCCTTGCGCGCCAGCGTATCTGATCGCGTCACCGACGGGCGTGCTTTAATCCGGATTATCTGCTAGGGCCCCGCTTTGCGCGCGAACACGCGGCCCCCCAAATCCGGAATAACATGCCCTTCTCACATCTGCCCACGCTTCTCGCCGAAGCGCTCTCCGCCCGTGGCTATGCCGCGCCCACTCCAGTCCAGGCCGCGGTGATCGAGCCCCAGGCCGAGGGCCGCGACATGATCGTCTCGGCGCAGACCGGCTCAGGCAAGACAGTCGCTTTCGGCCTCGCCATCGCGCCGCAGCTTCTCGGTGAGGAAGGCGCGCTGCCCCCGGCCCGCGCCCCGCTTGCCCTGGCCATCGCGCCGACGCGCGAACTTGCGCTTCAGGTCAGCCGCGAACTCGGCTGGCTTTATGAAAAGGCCGGCGCGCGCATCGCCACCTGTGTCGGCGGCATGGATGCGTCGAGCGAACGCCGCGCCCTGTCGCGCGGCGCGCATATCGTCGTCGGCACGCCGGGCCGCCTGCGCGACCATATCGAGCGCGGCGCGCTCGATCTCGGCGCGCTCAAGGCAGTCATCCTCGACGAAGCCGACGAGATGCTCGACATGGGTTTCCGCGAGGATCTCGAACAGATTCTCGACGCGACCCCCGATCAGCGCCGCACGCTCCTCTTCTCGGCGACCATGCCGAAGCAGATCGTCGCGCTCGCCAAGCGCTACCAGCGCGACGCGCTGCGCATCTCGACGGTGGGCGAGGATCGCGGGCATGGCGACATCAGCTACCAGGCGGTCACCGTCGCCCCGGCCGATATCGAAAATGCCGTGGTCAACCTGCTCCGCCTGCACGAGGCCGAATCGGCGATGCTGTTCTGCGCGACGCGCGACAATGTCCGCCATCTCCATGCCAGCCTGGTCGAGCGCGGCTTCGCCGCCGTCGCCCTGTCGGGCGAGCACACTCAGAATGAGCGCAACGCGGCGATGCAGGCGCTGCGCGACAAGCGTGCCCGCGTCTGCGTCGCGACTGATGTCGCCGCGCGCGGCATCGATCTGCCGTCGCTCAGCCTGGTCATCCATGTCGAGCTGCCGCGCGATGCCGAGACGCTTCAGCACCGTTCGGGCCGCACCGGCCGCGCGGGCAAGAAGGGCACCGCCGTCCTGATCGTCCCCTATCAGCGCAGGCGCCGGGTGGAGATGATGCTGCGCGGCGCGCGCATCGCGGTCGAATGGGTCAATGCGCCCACCGCGGACGACATCCGCAAGGCGGATCGCACCCGCCTGATGGAAATGCTGCTCGAGACGATCGAGGTCGATGACGACGATCGCGCGCTCGCCGCGCAGCTCATGGAGCAGAAGTCGCCCGAGGATATCGCGGCGGCGCTGGTCAAGACCTATCGCGCGCGCCTGCCCGCCCCGGAGGAGATGCTGACCCAGGGGGCTGCCCAGCCGGCCGGCAAGGAGCATCACCGCGAAGGCTTTGACGACATCGTGTGGTTCCGCATGGATATCGGCCGCCGCCAGAACGCCGATCCGCGCTGGATCCTGCCGCTGATCTGCCGCCGCGGGCACATCACCAAGAACGAGGTCGGCGCGATCCGCATCGGCCCGAACGAGACCGCCTTCCAGATCCCGCGGGCCATCGCCGGCAAGTTCATGGCCTCGGTCAAGCGGACGGTGGGCGAGGAGGCCGAGGGCGGTGTCCAGTTCGAAGTGCTCGAAGGCGGTCCGCAACAGGCCGCCCGCGAACCGCGCCGCCACAATGGCCCGGCTCCCGTGCGCCACCAGCCCCGCCCGACCCTGCGCAAGCGCCCGCGCGGCTAGGCACGCCCCACCGTCATGCCGGACTTGTTCCGGCTTCCGCTCTTCCGCGCACGCGTCGCTGGTTGTCCGTGCGAATCCCCTGACCTCACTCTTCCCCGGCGAAGGCCGGGGCCCAGTTGGGGGGCGACCGTGGATGGCAGGACGCGTCGTTACATCGCCTTCCCGACTGGGCCCCGGCCTTTGCCGGGGAAGAAGTGAGAGGGCGGGGGCACCGGGACGACCTTGAGCGTGAATGGGCTAACTTTGCTGTTCCAGTCGGCCCTGAATCCCTCTAGTGCCCGCCGCCATGAGCAAATCAGCCACCGACGTGATGCAGGACATCGTCTTTTCCGCCATCATCGATTCGATCGGTGCGCTGAAGGCAGCGTCGAAGGGCGTGCCCAACACGCTGCTGCGCGATCTCAATTCGGTGCACGCCAACACCACGCTGGCCGATCTGCCGCCTGAACTGCAGGCGGCGATCGCCACCAACGTGCGCGCTGCGTTCACGCGGCTGCTCAAGGAAGGCTATACGGTCGCGCCGGCCGGCTCGACCGTGCCGCGGACTGCGCCGCCGCCGCCGCGGCCAGCCTCGCGCGATGCCCAGCGCCATCGCCGCCCCAATGCGCCGCCGCCCAAGCCGGGCGGCAACGATCCGGCCAAGCCGCGCGGCCCGCGCCCGAACCGCCCGCCCAAGCCGCGTTCCTGATCCTCCCCGTTTTCGGGGCGGATCGCTCGCCTTCCAATCCGCCCTGCACCCGGCTAGGGCCGATCGCATGACCGCACCGAAACCCAAAGACTGGATCATGGCGATCGCCCCCTATGTGCCGGGGCGTTCCACTACTGATGCCGGCGCGCCGATCGCGAAGCTTTCCTCCAACGAGAACCCGCTCGGCACCAGCGATCAGGCGCGCGCCGCCTTCTCGGCACATGTCGGCGATCTCTATCGCTATCCCGATGCCAGCGCGGCCGACCTGCGCGACGCGATCGCGGCCCATCACGATCTCGATCCCGCCCGGATCATCTACGGCACCGGCTCGGACGAGGTACTCCACCTCGCGGCCGGGGCCTATGCCGGGCCCGGCGACGAGGTGATCTTCGTCCAGTACGGCTTCGCGGTGTACGAGATTGCGACCCGCCGTGTCGGCGCCACCGTCGTGGTCGCCCCCGACAAGGATTATGCGACCGATGTCGACGCGATCCTCGCCTGCGTCACGCCGCGCACGCGAATCGTGTTCGTCGCCAACCCCAACAACCCGACCGGCACCTATGCCCCGCGCGGCGAGATCCTGCGCCTGCACGCGAACCTGCCGTCGGACGTGATGCTGGTGATCGACCAGGCCTATGCCGAATATCTGACGCCGGAAGAGGATGATGGCGGGCTCGATCTCGCGCGCAATGCGCCCAATGTGATCGTCACGCGCACCTTCTCCAAGATCCACGGCCTTGCCGCGGAGCGGATCGGCTGGGGCTATGGCTCGGCCGAGGCTGTCGCCGCGATGCACCGAATCCGCGCGCCCTTCTGCATCACCACGGCTGGCCAGCAGGCGGCGATCGCGGCGCTCGGCGCGACCGACTTCATCGAGCACAGCCGCACGCACAATATCGAATGGCGCGCCTGGCTGTCGGGGGAGATCGCCAGCCTCGGCAATGCGGGCCTGCGCGTCGTGCCGAGCCATGCGAACTTCCTGCTCGTCCTGTTCGAAGGCAAGCTGACCGCCGAGGTCGCGTACCGCAACCTGATGGAGCGTGGCATCATCGTGCGCTGGCTCCCGGGGCAGGGGTTGGGGCAAGGCCTGCGCATGACGATCGGCACCGAGACGGAAACGCGGGTGCTGGCCGAGGCGCTGCGCGAGATCGTTGCTCAGGAGAGCTGAACCGCCGACCTCCGTCCGCGTTTTTGTGGTTGCAGGACGCGCACTTTACCGGTTGGGCGAGGTCGCCTAGCCATTGGATATGGCCTGGAAGAACACCGCAGAGGACGAAGCGACCTACTTCGCGCTGGGAAGGGCGATTGCCCTGGTGGTCGTACCAGGCATGATCCTGGTCTTCGGCTTGATCTATCTCGTCTCGCCGCGGCGACCGCCACCCTCGCTGTCCTGGCCAAACGGGACCTATCTCAATCCGTGCTGCGCGCCGCTGACGCTGAAGGATGGGACCATTTCGACCGGGCTCGACACCGCGCGATATACCGTCGCCGAGGGAAAAAGCGGTTATTATATCGATATCGATCGGGGGATCGGTGTGAATCAGGGTGCCGTGACCTTCGGGGGCGCCTTCGAAAATGTCTTCTTCAACAGGGACAGTGAGGCTGTGCCGGCGCTGGGCGAGGCGTACGCGCTTCATTTGAACGGTGTGAACGACAGCAAGGGCTATATATTCACCAGGCGCACCGCCGCCGCGAGGCACCCGTAGAGTGACCGCGCCGATCAAGGCGCTGGCATTCGATGTGTTCGGCACGGTGGTCGACTGGCGCACGAGCATCGCGCGCGAGGCGGTGGCTTTCTTCGGCGCGCTCGACCGCCCGGATATCGATCCCGCCGGTTTCGCTGATCAATGGCGCGGCCTCTATCAGCCGGCGATGGAGGAATGCCGCTCGGGCCGCCGGCCGTTCGTCCCGCTTGACGTGCTCAACCGCGAGACGCTGGACACGCTGCTCGATCGCCACGGGGTCACCGGTGCGGATGAGGACGATATCGCCCGGTTCGCTCATGCCTGGCGCCGGCTCGATCCCTGGCCCGACACGGTCGAAGGGCTGACCCGGCTCAAGGAGCGCTACCCGATCGTCACCCTTTCCAACGGCAATATCGCGCTGATGCTTGAGATGGCGCGGCGCGGCGGCCTGCCCTGGGACGCGATCCTCGGCGCTGAGGTGACGGGCGCCTACAAGCCCGAGCCACGGGCTTATCTCGGCGTTGCCGAAACATTGGGTATCGATCCTTCCGCCTTGTGCCTCGTCGCCGCGCATCACAGCGATCTCGCCGCTGCCCGCGCCTGCGGCCTCGCCACCGCTTTTGTCGACCGCCCGCTCGAATATGGCGGACGGCCGGCGCCCGACCGCCATTTCCGGCAGGAGTGGGATCATCAGGCCGGCAGCCTCGTTGAACTCGCTACCCGGCTCGGGTGCTGATCGCGCTGGACTTGTCGGCGCCGTCGTGATCCTGCGTCCGCTGTCATAAAAGTGACATGCGAGAGAAAAGACCATCGACCAGATTGCCGCCCTTCCATACCGAATCGAGCCCGATGGCAGCGCGCGCGTGATGCTGATCACCTCGCGCGATACCGGGCGCTGGGTGATTCCCAAGGGCAATCCGATCAAGGGACTTGCCCCGCACGAGGCTGCGGCTGAGGAGGCGTTCGAGGAGGCCGGCGTGCGCGGCATCGCCTGTCCCTCGCCGATCGGCAGCTTCTCCTATCTGAAACGCCGCCGCGCCGGGCGCAGCCGTCAACTGGTCGTCACCGTGTTCCCGATCGCGGTGGTCGAGCAGGTCGCCGACTGGCCGGAACGGCATCAGCGTGACACGCGCTGGTTCGATCTGCCCTCCGCCGCGGCGGCAGTCGACGAACCCGAGCTCAAGGCGTTGATTGCGTCTTTCCGCGAACCGGTGATTCCGGCTAGTCTGGCACAGCGGGTTCTTCCCGCGTTTCGGACCCAGGCAAGAAAGAGGATTCCCATGGTCGCTTGGTTCCAGGCGCTGATGCCGACCCAGGGTCGGTTCTTCGACCAGTTCGAGGCGCATGCCGCGACTCTCGTCGCCGGCGCTGACGCGCTCGCCAAGCTGCTCCACAATGAAGGGCCGATCGCCGACAATATCGCGACGATCGTCAATCGGGAGCATGACGCTGACGATATCACCCGCGAGGTGTTGCAGGATGTGCGCCGCGTGTTCGTCACGCCGTTCGACCGAAGCGCGATCACCAGCCTGATCGGGGTGATGGACGACGCGATCGACCAGATGAACGGCACCGCCAAGTCGATCGAGCTGTACGAGGTCACGACGTTCGAACCGCAGATGCGCGACATGGCGGGCATCGTGGTGGAGGCGGCGCGCGTCACGGCGGAGGCGATCCCGCTGCTCCGCTCGCTCAACACCAATTCCGCCCGCCTGCACGAACTGACCTCGCGCCTGATCCAGATCGAGGGCCATGCCGACGACATCCACGATGCCGGGCTGAAGGCGCTGTTCAAGGCGCATGGTGCCACCGCGCCGATGGACTTCATCGTCGGGCGGGAAATCTACAGCCATCTGGAAAAGATCGTCGACCGGTTCGAGGATGTCGCGAACGAGATCCAGGGTCTCGTGATCGATCACGCCTGAGCCGCCGGTGACGATTTCCCTTCCCCTGCTGATCGGCCTGATCGGCGTCGCTTTGCTGTTCGATTTCCTGAACGGCCTTCACGACGCCGCCAACTCCATCGCCACCGTCGTCTCGACCCGCGTGCTGAAACCGCATCACGCGGTGCTCTGGGCCGCCTTCTTCAACTTCATCGCCTTCGCGGTGTTCGGCCAGCACGTCGCGCAGACGGTCGGCACCGGCATCATTTCCACCCAGATCGTCGATCCCCAGGTCATCTTCGCCGCGCTGATCGGCGCGATCGTGTGGAACGTCATCACCTGGATGCTCGGCATCCCGTCGAGCAGCAGCCACGCGCTGATCGGCGGCCTGCTCGGCGCGGGCATCGCCAAGGCCGGACTCAGCGTCGTGGTCTGGGCCGGCGTGCTCAAGACGGTGGTCGGTATCTTCGCCTCGCCTGCGGTCGGGCTGGGGCTCGCGCTGGTGCTGGTGCTGGTCGTCGCCTGGACCAGCCTGAAGCTCACGCCGATGGGCGTCGACAAGCGTTTCCGCAAATTGCAACTCCTCTCCGCCGCGGCCTATTCGCTCGGGCATGGCGGCAATGATGCGCAGAAGACGATGGGCATCATCACCGTCCTGCTCTTCTCGCAGGGCGTCTATCACGGCGACTTCCACGTGCCCTTCTGGGTGGTGCTTGCCTGCCAGGCGGCGATGGCGCTCGGCACCATGTCGGGCGGGTGGAAGATCGTTCACACCATGGGCTCGAAGATCACCCGGCTGACCCCGGCCCAGGGTTTCTGCGCGGAGACCGGCGGCGCGATCACCCTGTTCATGGCGACCTTCGGCGGCGTGCCCGTTTCCTCGACTCACACCATCACCGGCGCGATCGTCGGGGTGGGTGCCGCGCGGCGCTTCTCCGCCGTCCGCTGGAACGTGGCGAGCAACATCGTCATTGCCTGGTTCGTGACATTGCCCGCCGCCGCGCTGGTCGCGGCGCTGACCTGGTGGATCACCGGGCTGTTCCTCCAGGGTTGATCCCCTTCGGAACCGGCCCGTCACTGCTATAGGATGATGGTTCGCGCGGAGGCCGCCGAGAAGCTCCGGCCATCGGCACGGGCGGTTTGCGATGGAAAACGCGTCCACGACAGGCGGCTCGCCAGCGGGCGACGATCGAGGTCGGAAATGACCTCGGCCTTCTCCGCCCTCAGAAGTCGACGCTCGCCGAAAGCCACAGCCGCCGCCCTTCCTGGAGGTTGGCATATTCGGCGGCATAGACGGTGCTCGCGCCGCTGCGATATGGCAGGTAGCGGACGAAATCGGTGTCGAGCAGGTTGTACAGGCTCGCGCTCAGCCTGAATCGTTCGCTCACCTGGAACGATCCGCCAAGGTGGAACTGCGCATAGCCCTTATAGTCGCCGAGCGCGTCCTGGGCGATGCCGGCGCCGCGATAGCGGCCCGACCGGATATCGGCGCGCAGCCACGTGCTCACCCGTTCGCTCGGCTTCCAGCGCAGATTGCCGTTGACCATGTGGCGGGGGGTGTTGACCAGTGGCTGGCCGCGTTCGCTGCCGCTCTTCTGCTCGCTCTCCGTATAGGTGTAGTTGAGCCCCAGCGAGAGCGCATCGGTGAACTCGAAGCGCATCGCGACCTCGACGCCGCGCGTCACCGCCTCGTCGATGTTGATCGACTGGCCGAACAGCTCGACATTGGGGAAGGCGCCGACGTCAAGGCAGCCGGGCCGGCCGGGGTTGCCGACGAAACGGCAATTGGGGATGCCGGGGCCGGCGGCGATCTTGTCCTTGAACGCGTTGTTGAAGACCGTGACGTTGCCGCTGAAGAAGCCGCCATTGTCGAAATAGACCCCGGCCTCATAGGTGGTGCTCGTCTCCGGCTTCAGGCCCGGGCTGCCGAGCAGGGGGATCGTGCCCTGGCCACCGAAACCGGTGATGCCTTCAGCGATCTGGTCGAGCCGGGGTGTCTTGAAGCCGCGGCTGACGCCGCCCTTCAGGGTCAGCGACGGCGTCGCGTTCCACACCAGATAGCCGCGCGGCGACAGCTTGCCGCCAAAGGTCGAATGATCGTCGTAACGCGCGCCGAGGGTGAGGCGCAGCGTTTCCATGATCCTCAGTTCGTTTTCGGCGAACAGCGCCCATTGCTGGAACTTGTAGGGCGCCGGGGCGACGGCATCGATCATCTTGGCGTCCCAATATTGCCCGCCGAGCGTGAAGGTGAAGCGGCCTGCCTTTCCCACGAAACGGGTGTCGGCGATGCTGTTGGTCGCCTTCAGCGTGCGCGGGCTGCCCGCGGCCACGCCGGGCGTATTCGGCGGCACGGTGCGACCGATCGTCTCGGTGACGTTGCGGGTCAGCGTGGTTTCGAGGCTGCCGAAACCGCCCATCCGCCAGCTGTGCGCCAGCACATAATTGTCGCGGTTGAACTTCTGGAAGGGGCCATAGCCCCCGGCGACGCTGTAGGTGCCAAGCTGGCCCTTGCTGTTGTCATAGGTCTGCTCCGCCCGGTCGAACTCGAACCACAGGTCATGGTCGGCATCGGGCGTCAGCGAGAGGCGGCCGCCATAGGTGTAGATGTCGGCCCTGACCGGGCTCGGGCCGCGGGTGCTGACCACCACCGGCTGGCCGTTGGCGCTTTCATATTCGAGGGCCGCTGCCTCGCGGTGATAGATGCTGCCGCGCACCGTCAGGCCGATCAGGTTGCGGACCAGCGGCCCCTGCGCATAGCCGTTGACCGACTGGACGTTGCCGAAGCCGCTTCGCTCCTGGATGGTGCTCTCGGCGCCGACCGTGCCCGCCCAGCGGCTGCCCACCTTGCGCGTGATCAGGTTCACCACGCCGCCCATCGCGTCCGATCCGTACAGGGTGGACATCGGGCCGCGCACCACCTCGATTCGCTCGATCGCTGAGAAGGGCGGCAGGAAGCCCGACGATGTCTCGCCAAAGCCGTTGGGCGTCACGCTGCCCGGGGCGTTCTGGCGGCGGCCATCGACCAGCACCAGAGTATAGTCGCTCGGCATGCCGCGGATCGAGATGGTCAACCCGCCGGTCTTGCCAGCGGTCGCGCCGACATCGACGCCCTCGACGTCGCCCAGCGCCTCGGCCAGGCTGCCGAAGCGCTTTTCCTGGAGCTGCTCGCGGCTGAGCACGCTGATGCTGGCCGGGGCATTGGTGATCTTCTGTTCGAACCCGGCGGCGGTGACGACGATGTCGGCGCCGTCCTGGGCGGCGTCAGCCTGGCTTTCGCCGGCGGGCGCGGCCTGTGGCGGTTGCGCCGATGCCGGCTGGGCGGCGGCGAGCGCGGCCAGCGCCGCGCCCGAGCAAAGCCGGGTCGCGAGCCGGCGCGTGGAATCGATCATGGAACCCTCGAATAATATTGCGAATGATTAGCAATTGGCGGGGCGCTTGATCCGCGTGCGGGTTCGGGTCAACGCCGCGAGGGGGAGGAGCAACGCTTTATTACAATGGTCCGGCCTATCGCGGGGCCGGGACTCGCCATTCGGCATGGCGGCACCAGAGAGAGGAGGAAACAGATGGATCGCGACGGCTGCCCCAGCGACAAAGGGGTGGAGGCGCCCGGGTCGTTCACGGTGTCGCGGGACCGGCCGGCAGCATGAGCGGCGCCCTGCCCGACATCCGTTTCCCGCGGGTCGGCCGCTGCATCTATTGCGGTGCCACCAGCGCCCGCCCGGGCGGCAGGGGACGACTCACCGAAGAGCATATCATTCCCTTCGCGCTCGACGGCCACATGATCCTGCCCGAGGCGAGCTGCGATTCCTGCCAGAAGATCACCTCGGGGTTCGAGACCGCCGTGCTGCGGGGCGGCTATCGGCCGATCAGGGAATGGCTCGGGATGAGCAGCCGGGCGAAAGGGCGGCCGAAGACGCTGCCGATGTTCGTCGATACCGGCAAGGGAACGAAGCGGGTCGATGTGCCGGTGGACATCTATCCGGTCAGCCTGCTCGTGCCGGTGCAGCCGGTACCCACGCTTCTGCTCGATCGCTTCGGGCCGTCGCCCGCCGGTGTCCCGCCGATCTGGGCGCGCATGATCGCCGGCGATTCCGCCGCGCTCGAAGCGATGGGCCTGCCGGGGGCGGCGTCGCAGTCGCTCGATGCGTTCGCCTGCTTCCGCATGGTCGCCAAGATCGCCCATTGCATGGCGATCGCGACCTTCGGCTTCGGCTCGTTCGAGCCGTTGCTGCTGGACTGCATCCTCAAGGGATGGGACGACGCGCAGGAGGCGTTCATCGGGTCGTTTCCCGGCATCGAACCGCCCGCAACGGCGATGCACCGGGTCGACCTGAGGCCGCCGGGGTGGTGTGACGGGGATGGCGATCTGCTGATCGCCAAGGTGCGCCTGTTCGCCCGCTACGGCGCACCCACCTTCCTTGTGGTCGTCGGCCGGCGCCCGCCATCCCGCTGACGCCGATATCCCGGCCGCGCCCTTTGTATTCGTCGCGGCAAAGGCTTATATCGTGGTATCAGGGCCGTGTGGCCACATCGAGGGCCACGGAGTAACTCGAACGCGAGACGGGCGGCGGCCCGCTCTGCCTCGCCTGGAGAGGCACGTCATGGTCGCCATTGCCCCCGTCACACCTGCCGCATCGATTGAGCCGCCCGTCGTCCGGGAGATCGGCCGCGCCGACCTCTATTGGGCGTTGCGCGAAGGCTGGTCCGATTTCCGGGAGAAACGCGGCGATCTCGTGCTGGCCGCCCTGCTGTATCCAGTGGTGATGCTGGTCGTCGCCGGAGTGACACTCGGCGGTGCGCTGTTCCCGCTCATGCTGCCATTGCTCGCCGGCCTGTCGCTGCTCGGCCCGCTCGTCGCGGTCGGCTTCTACGAACTGGCGCGACGGCGGGAAGAAGGGCGGGATGCGCGCTGGGTGCATTTCCTCGATCCCTTCCGGCGCTCCTCGGCGACCCAGATCGCCGCGCTCGGCACTTTTCTCGGCCTGTTGTTCTTCGCCTGGATCGGCGTCGCCTGGACGATCTACCACGCCACGCTCGGCACGCTTCAGCCTGCCGATCCAGCGACCTTTCTCGGCCTGCTCTTCACCACGCGCGAGGGGTGGGAACTGATCCTGTTCGGCAATCTGGCCGGTTTCGCCTTCGCCGCGATCACGCTGGTGACGACGGTGGTGTCCTTCCCGCTGCTCGTCGACCGGCCGGTCGATTTCGTCCTCGCGGTGCAGACCTCGCTTCGCGCGGTGCGGCGCAACCCGGTGGAGATCGCGATCTGGGGCCTTATCGTCGCTGTCCTGCTGGCCATTGCCTCGATCCCGCTGTTCATGGGCCTCGCGGTGGTGCTACCGGTGCTCGGCTATGCGAGCTGGCATCTCTACACCCGGCTGGTCGACCGCGCCGTCTAGAGGTTTATCCAGCCGATCTGGCATGTCGGCCAGGAACATCATGCCGGACTTGTTCCGGCATCCGCTGTTCCGCAAGAGCCGCAACCGGTTGGTACAGGGGCACGGTGGACCCCGGCACAAGTCCGGGGTGACGATTCGAGCGGGATGGATCGGAATCCGGGAGCATCGTGCATGAAGTCTGGACCAGCCGCTCCCGCTCGTGCCCGGTAGATCGGGACGCCACGACCAGCCTGATGCTGTGTCAGGCGCGCGGATGACGGGTCGAGTCAGCTTGCGCCTCTAAAAATGCTGCACCTGCACACAAACGATTGACTCGCCCGTTTCCCGAAGATACCGGACGGTCGGTTTCAATGACCTGATCGGTTCAACGCGTGCTTCCACCCATCGGCTATGAACGGCGCAAGGAGCCTGAAAAGGTCCGTGCCGCGCTGATCGCGGCGGCGGCGCAGCTCATTGCCGAGCGCGGGTTGCCCCGGCTGACGGTCGATGCCGTCGCCAGGGCCGCCGGCGTCACCAAGGGCGGGCTGTTCCATCATTTCCCGACCAAGCAGGATCTGGTGCGCGGTGTGCTCGGGGCCATGATCGAGTTCGCCGACGCGACGATCGATGCCCAGATGGCGACCGATCCGGAGCCGCATGGCCGCTTCACCCGGGCCTATCTCGACGGTGTCTTCGCCGACCACCGGCTTGACGGCACCACCTCGTCCCGGACCCTGTGCCTGGCGATGCTCGCCGACCCGGACCTGCAGGACGGCTGGTCCGGCTGGGTCGAGGGCCGAGTCGCGATCCATGCCGAGACTGACGACAATCCGGCGTGTGCTCTCGTCCGCCTCGCGGCGGACGGTGCCTGGCTTAACTCGCTTCAGCATCCCGATCATCCACCGCCTCTGCCCGTGGAAGTGCACGACATGCTGATGGATCTGACCCGCCCGGGTCGCTGACCGCACCCGTCTACCGACTTGTTTTTTTACCGGCCGCTGACCCCGGAGTTCCCCCCGTGACCTACACCATCGCCCGCCGTTTCGCCTTTGGTCCTATCCTTCTCGCGCTCTCCGCCTGTGGTGGAGGCAGCCCTCAACAGGGCGGCGGCGGGGGCGGCATGGGGGCGATGCCGCCCCCGCTGGTCGTCGCGATGACGGTGCGCACCCAGGAGGTGCCGAACATCGTCGAGCTGCCCGGCCGGATCCAGGCGGTGCGCACCGCTGAAGTCCGCGCGCGCGCCGACGGCATCGTCGAACGCCGCCTGTATCAGGAAGGCACCGACGTCACCGCCGGCCAGCCGCTGTTCCGGATCGATCCGCGCGATCTCTCGCAGCAGGTCGAGCAGGGCCGCGCCGCGCTCGCCCGCGCCGAGGCGGCGCGCGCCAATGCCGCGTCGGTGGTCCGCCGCTATACGCCGCTGGTCAACGAACGCGCCGTCAGCGCGCAGGAATTCGATCAGGCCCAGGCGACCCTGCGCCAGGAAACCGCCAATGTCGCCGATGCCCGCGCCGCGCTCGCCCGGTCGCGCCTCCAGCTCAGCTACACGATCGTCCGCGCCCCGATTTCCGGCCGCGCCGGCCGCGCTCAGGTGACCGAGGGCGCGCTGGTCAGCGCCAGCCAGGCGACCTTGCTCGCCACGATCGAGCAGCCCTCGCCGATCTACGCCGTGTTCACTCAGTCGAACGCGGCGATCCTCGATATGCGCCAGGCCGGCAACGCGGGCGCCGTCAAGGCCCTCTCCCAGGTCGAGGTGCGCCTGCTCCTCGCCAATGGCCGCGAATATGGCCCGGTCGGGAAGCTCGATTTCGCAGACCAGGTGGTCGATCCGCAGACCGGCAGCCAGGTGATCCGCGCGGTCTTCCCGAACGCCGAGCGGTTGTTGTTGCCCGGCCAGTTCATCCGCGGCCGAATCGCGATGGGCACCAGCCCCAACGGCATCCTGCTACCCGCCCGCGCCGTGCAGATCGGTGAGCGCGGCGCCAGCGTCTCGGTCGTCGCCAGGGACGGATCGGTCACCACCCGCGCGGTCCAGCTCGGCGGCCAGACCGGCAGCAACTGGCTGATCAAGTCGGGGCTCAAGGCAGGCGAGCGAATCATCACCGACGGCTGGCAGAAGGTCCAGCCGGGGCAGAAGGTGCAGGTCCAGGGCGATCCCGCGCCCGCCGGCCAGCAGCCTCAGCCGAAGCAGGGGAACTGATCGTCATGGACAGCTTTTTCGTCCATCGCCCGGTCTTTGCCTGGGTCATCGCCGCCTTCATCGCGCTGTTCGGCACGATGGCGCTGCTCAACCTGCCGATCGAGCAATATCCCTCGGTCGCGCCGCCCTCGCTGACGCTCAGCTATACCTATAACGGCGCCGACGCCGACACGATGGACAAGAACGTCACGGCCGTGATCGAGCGAGAGCTCAATTCGGTCGAGAAATATCTCTACATGTCGTCGACCAGCCGCGCGAACGGCACCGGCGAGATCATCGTGACCTTTAAGTCGGGCACCAACCTGGATGTCGCGCGCACCCAGGTGCAGGACCGGCTGAATCGCGCCGAGCCGCGCCTGCCCGAGGACGTGCGCCGCCTCGGCATCCAGATCACCGACAATTCGGCCGGCTTCCTCGAGGTCATCGGCATCCAGTCCAAGTCGGGCAAGACCCCCGATCTGGAGCTTGGCGACTTCGCCTCGACCAAGATCGTGAACGAGCTGCGCCGCGTGCCGGGCGTCGGCAACGTCCAGCTCTTCTCGTCCGAAAAGGCGATGCGCATCTGGCTCGATCCGGAAAAGCTCGCCGGCTTCAACCTGTCGCCCTCCGACGCGCTCGGCGCCGTGCAGGAGCAGAACAGCCAGACCGCGGGCGGCGGCATCGGCGATCAGCCGGTCGCGCGCGGCACCGAATTCAACGCCAAGATCATCACCCAGAACCGTTTCCAGACGCCGGAACAGTTCCGCGACATCATCATCCGCGCGAACCCTGACGGGTCGACCGTGCGGCTCGGCGACGTCGCCCGGGTCGAGATCGGCGCCGACAACTACCAGTTCAAGTCGACGCTCAACGGCAAGGAAGTCGCCGGCATCGCGGTCCAGCTCGCCACCGGCGCCAACGCCATCGCCACGCGCGACGCGGTGTCGGCGCGCATGGCCGAGCTCGAGCGCAACTTCCCGCCCGACATCAAATGGTCGCTGTCCTACGACACCACGCCGTTCATCTCGAGCTCGATCACCAACGTAATCCGCACGCTGGCGGAGGCGATGCTGCTCGTCTTCCTCGTGATGTTCCTGTTCCTGCAGAGCTGGCGCGCGACCATCATCCCGGCGGTCGTCGTGCCGATCGCGCTGGCGGGCGGCTGCCTCGGCCTCTGGGCATTCGGCTTCTCGATCAACACGCTGTCGCTGTTCGCGATGGTGGTGGCGATCGGCATCCTGGTCGACGACGCGATCGTCGTGGTCGAGAATGTCGAGCGGATCATGGCAGAGGAGGGGCTGTCGCCACCCCGCGCCACGATCAAGGCGATGGGCCAGATCCGCGGCGCGATCATCGGCATCACCCTGGTGCTGATCGCGGTGTTCATCCCGATGGCGTTCTTCCCCGGTTCGACCGGCGGCATCTACCGCCAGTTCTCGGTCACGCTTGCCGTGTCGATCTTCTGCTCGGCGCTGCTCGCGCTGACGCTGACGCCTGCGCTCTGCGCGACCCTGCTGAAGCCGCACAAGGAAGCGCCCGGCGAACGGCGGGAGCCGCACGAGGGCTGGAGGGGCTATCCGCAGCGTTTCTTCAACTGGTTCAACGACCGTTTCGGCCGGGCGACCGACGCCTATGTCGGCGGCGTGGGCAAGATGCTGTCCCGCCCGCTGCGCTGGCTTGCCGTGTTCGCCGCGCTCTTCGCGGTGACGCTGCTGCTGTTCGCGCGCCTTCCCGGCGGGTTCCTGCCCGACGAGGACCAGGGCTATTTCATCGTCAACTATGACGCGCCGGTCGGCGCCACGTCGGACCGCACCACCGCGGCGGTCAAGGCGACCGAGGCCTATCTCTACAAGCAGCCGCAGTTCGAACAGATGTTCTCGGTCATCGGCTTCAACTTCTTCGGCCAGGGCCAGTCGGCGGCGCTCTCCTTCGTCAGCCTCAAGCCCTATGAGGACCGCAAGGGCGCCGCGAATTCGGTTCAGTCGGTGATCGGCGGCACCTTCGGGGCGACCGCGGGCATCAGCGGCGCGACGATCTTCGCGCTCAACCCGCCGGCGATCCAGGCGCTTGGCAACGCCACCGGCTTCTCGATGAAGATCGAGGACCGCATCGGCAACGATCCGCAAGGGTTGCAGGCTGCGATGGGCGAGATCCTCGCTCAGGCGGCGAAGAGCCCGAAGCTTGCCGGCGTCCGGCCGGAAGGGCAGGCGCCCTCGCCGCAGCTCTATGTCGATATCGACCGGGTCCAGGCGCGCGCGCTCGGCCTGTCGATCGCGGACGTCAACGCGACGCTCGCGATCAGCTTCGGCTCAGCTTACGCCAACGACTTCTCGAACCAGGGCACCGTCCAGCGCGTCTATCTCCAGTCCGACGCGTCGAGCCGGATGACCGCCGAGGACGTGCTTGCCCTCAGGGTGCGTAACCAGGCCGGGACGATGGTGCCCTTCTCCGCCTTCACCAAGGTGTCGTGGACGGCGGGCGCGACTCAGCTCCAGCGCTATAACGGCTATCCGTCGGTCACCATTTCGGGCCAGGCGGCGCCGGGCCAGAGCTCGGGTGCCGCGCTGGCCGAGATGGAACGCATCGCCGACAGCGTGCTGAAATCGGGCTTCGGCCATGAATGGACCGGCACCGCCTATGAGGAGAAGCAGGCCGGTGGCCAGATCGGGCTTCTGCTCGGCCTGTCGCTGGTCGTCGTCTTCCTGTTGCTGGCGGCGCTCTACAACAGCTGGGCGATCCCCTTCTCGGTGCTGATGGTGGTGCCGTTCGGGGTGCTTGGCGCGGTGGTCTTCACCATGGTGCGCGGGCTGTCGGCCGACGTCTATTTCAACATCGGCCTCATCACGATCATCGGGCTGGCGGCGAAGAACGCCATCCTGGTCGTCGAATTCGCGATCGACGACGAGGTCGGCGACCGTGGTCCGCTCGAAGCGACACTGGAGGCGGTGCGCCAGCGCCTTCGCCCGATCCTGATGACCAGCCTCGCCTTCATCCTCGGCATGGTGCCGCTGGTCATCGCGGCCGGGGCAGGGGCGGCCAGCCGCCACGCGGTCGGCACGGGCGTGATGGGCGGGATGATCGCGGCCACCGCGTTCGGCATCTTCTTCACCCCCGTCTTCTATTATGCCGCGCGCAAATGGCTGTCGCACAAGCGCCGGCCGATCGACGACGACACGTCCGATGGCGCGGCCGATCATGGAGCACCCGCTCATGCGTAAGTTCCCCGTCCTGACTGTTCTGGCCGGTGCCACCACGCTCGCCTCGTGCAACTTCGCGCCGGCCTGGCGCCAGCCGGTCGCGCCGGTCTCGGCCACCTTCCCGGAGGCGCCGGCCGTGGCTGGCGCGCGGGCGGCGACGGATATCGGCTGGCGCGACTATTTCGGCGATCCGCGCCTCCAGGTGCTGATCACGGCCGCGCTCGCCAACAACCGCGATCTCGCCCAGTCGGTCGCCCGCGTCGCCCAGGCGCGCGCTCAATACCGCATCCAAGATGCCGACCGCCTGCCCCAGCTCGGCCTGCAGGCGGGCGCCTCGCGCACGCGCACGCCGCTCAATTCGCTTGCCTTCCCCACCTCGGGCAGCGGCGGCGCCAATACGCCTGACGCCTTCACGCTCAACCAGTTCTCGGTCGGCGCGTCGGTGTCCAGCTTCGAGCTCGATTTCTGGGGGCGCGTCCGCAACCTGTCCGACGCGCAGCGCCACGAATATCTCGCGACCGTGGAGGCCGAGCGCGCTTTCCGCCTGTCGCTCGTTGGCCAGGTCGCCGCGACCTATCTCCAGATCCGTGCCGGCGAGGAGCAGATCGCGCTGGCCGAGCGCTCGGTCGCCGGCCGCCGCGAAGGGCTGGTCATCGCGCGCAAGCGCATGGATGCCGGCGTCACCTCGACGGTCGATTACGACCAGTCGGCGCTGCTGGTCACCCAGGCCGAGACCGAGCTCGCCGAACTGCGCCGCACCACGCAGCAATCGGAGAATCTGCTGACCGTGCTGGTCGGCGGCCCGATCGCCGATCCGCTGCCGCCAGCGCGGCCCTTGTCGGACCCGGGCCAGTACACCACGCTTGAGCCCGGCCTGCCCTCGGCGCTGCTCGTCAACCGGCCTGACATCCTTCAGGCCGAACAGCGGCTGCGCGCGGCGAACGCGAATATCGGCGCGGCGCGCGCTGCGTTCCTGCCGCAGATCTCGCTCACCGGCTTGCTCGGCTTCGTCTCGCCGGCGCTGAGCAGCCTGGTGTCGAGCGGGTCGTTCCAGTACCAGACGGCGGCGAACGCGACCCTGCCGATCCTCACCTGGGGCAAGACCTCGGCGGGCGTTGCGCTCAGCAAGGCGCAGGCCGACGAACTGGTCGCCGCCTATCAGCGCGCCGCCCAGGGAGCCTTCCGCGAAGTCGCCGACGCGCTGGTCGCGCGGCGTCAATATGCGGAGCAGATCGAGGCGCAGGTCCGCACCGTCGACGCCCAGCGCCGCCTCGCCCGGGTCGCGCGCATGCGCTACGACAATGGCCTGTCGATCTATCTCGAAGTGCTCGATGCGGAACGCAATCTGTTCTCGGCCGAACAGCAGCTTCTCGCGCTGCGCAGCGCCCAGTTGCAGAGCGAGGTGTCGCTCTATGTGGCGCTGGGCGGGGGATTGCGGGAGACCGTGGCGGGCGGCTGAGGTCCCCGCCGGCCTGACGCGATTTCCCGCATGTTGGACAATGTCGAGCCGCGTCGACCCATCACCGAAATTCCGCGTTCAACTCTTTGGCGCTTGATCGGCCAGGGGATGCGGTGGATGCTGGCACACCGGCGAAGTCTATCGATAGTCGCCGTTGGCTGAAATGCAGCGGAGGGTGGGATCATGCAGACATCTGCCGAATTGCGCGCAAGATACGCAACCATTCGGCAGCTTCACGATCGCGGTATCTGGCGTCATGGTCCTGTACGGCAAACCAATCTCAG
Source organism: Candidatus Sphingomonas phytovorans (assembly GCA_029202385.1). Classification (NCBI taxonomy): domain Bacteria; kingdom Pseudomonadati; phylum Pseudomonadota; class Alphaproteobacteria; order Sphingomonadales; family Sphingomonadaceae; genus Sphingomonas; species Candidatus Sphingomonas phytovorans. Next base: position 3,527,024 of record CP119314.1, on the reverse strand, counting down.
ATTGACCTCCACGAGCGAGGCCCCCGACATCTCGGTGGAGGCGCTAGAAAGTCTCCTCGGCTACGCCCGCGATCGGCTCGATGTCGATCTCGATCTGCAGGGCGGGGGCACCGGATGTTTCGATCTGGTTCTCGGATCGAACGGCGATCATGGAAAGGCGATCGAGCACGCGATCCTGAACGACCCTCATTTCCAGGTTCTTCTCGGGGAGGTGAACGTCAACCTCGCGCGCGTCCGCCTTGGCGGCGGCTATCAGGCCTATGCGAGCCATATTCGATTCAATGCGGGCATCGCCACCAACAGGGCGCGCAACCCGAACCCCGCCGCCGATGATCTTCGCACCTGCTTCAACGCGCAACTGGCCGATAACGTGTCATTTGCCGTCGCCGAATTCCATATCCTCGATCTTGCGCGGAGCCCCGGGACCGTCCCCGTCGCCAATCGGATCTGGAAGGCCATCACGCTTACCCTGGGGGACATTCGCAATCGGCGTGAAGACTATGAAGTCGCGCGGATCGAATACATGGCGGCATCCGGGTTCGAAACGCTGCTGAAGCATGCCGACGCGCAGTCGCTGATCCTATCCCTGCATGGGTACGCAAATGATTTTTCCGCCGCGATGATGTCGTTCGCCAAATTCGTGGACAAGACCCGCATCTATCAAATGGGCCATTTCCCCATCTTGTTCAGCTGGCCATCGCCCGGCGAACCGATGCTGTATTTATCCGATACCGATGTGGCCGCCAACAGCCAGGACCCGTTCGCCTCGGTGGTGAATCTGATCGGGCGCGCGGCGGGGGATCGACCGATCAGGGCGATCGCGCACAGCCACGGCAACAAGATATTGGTGGAGGTCGCGCGCGACCGGGCAAATCAGGGCGCAAAGCCTTTGTTCAAACGCATGATATTCGTCGAGCCGGACGTGAACGCCCACTATATGGCGGGCAAGCTGGAGCTGCTGACGGCGGCTACGTCGGGGATGACATTCTATCACTCGGAGAATGACCGCGCGCTCGCGATCGCCGAGATGGTGTTCAAGGGGAAACGGGCGGGCCAGACCGGTGTGCAGGTTCCCGGGAATATCGCCAATATAGCGGACATTGAGGTCGTCGATGCGTCCAGGGTCGCGGTGGGGTGGACGAGGCACGCCCCGCATGTCGACGCGATCCAGGTGATTTACGATATTCGCGACGTCATCGAGGGCAAGCCTCCGCTCAAGCGAGGGCTGATCCCGTGCCCGGGCGTCGGATGCTGGAGCATTTCCTGATCGTCGTGAAGGCACGGCCCCGTGGGCAAGAACGGGTAGCAGCTCACCGGCGGTTCCATGCCATGGTCGCCGCAGCCCGGTGAATGCAGCCGAGTTGGATCGCCGATATCAGATAGGCGCCCGCCACCGCCGCGGCGACCGCGCCAACTCGGTTGCCCGGGCACAGCAATTACGCCATGTCACCGTTATTCCCTGCCCGATCAGCGGTGAACTGGTTCACGCCTGGACGACATGATCTTTCCTGATGAATTGGAAAGGCACGAGCAACACAGCCGCGCTAGCGGCATGCCCATGCCCAACATCCTGCGCGCCGCGCCGATTGCCGCCGTTCTGCTTTGCATCTCCACCAACGCGCATGCCCAAACCCGCGAGGACGAGCACGTCTGGATCAACCTGACATCCATTGGTCCGCTTTCCGGCGATCTCGTCTATTTTGCGGAGGTGCAGCCAAGAATCGGCGACGGATCATCGCGCCTTGACCAGATGATCTTGCGCGGTGCGATAGGTGTGAAGCTGAACCGCGCCGTCACCTTCTACCAGGGCTATGCTCATGTCGTGCTGCCCGTGGAGGGCAGGCGTGACGTCAATGAGGAGCGTAGTTTCCAGCAACTGAACTGGACGATCGGCCAGAAGATGGGCGGGGAGCTATCCTCCCGGACCCGGTTCGAGCAGCGTTGGCGCTCGGACGGTCGTGACATGGGCTGGCGACTGCGCGAGATGCTCCGCTACGAGACTCCGTTGAAGCCGGGCACTCAGGGGCCGAGCGCGCTCCTCTATTCCGAACTCTTCGTGGCGTTGAACACTACCGACTGGGGCGCTCGAGCTGGCTTCGATCAGATACGCAATTTCGTCGGCCTCGAAATCCCGGTCGGTGGTGCCTCGACGATCGAGGCCGGGTATCTCAACCAGTTGGTCGATCAGTCAGGCAAGCGCAGCCGGATGAACCATGTCGCCTCGTTAAGCTTGTTCTTCCGGCACTGAGGCCGCAACCATTTGCCCGGATTCCCGGGATTCCGGTGACAGTGCATTTAATTGCTCCGGCGGTACGGCTGTGGTAATATCCGGCCCATGGCACGTCTGGCACGCGCGATATTTCCGGGACATCCCCACCATGTGACGCAGCGCGGCAACGGTCGTGCCCAGACATTTTTCAGCGACGGGGATTATGCGCTCTATCGCGATCTGCTCGGCGAGCATTGTGCAGCGTCTGGTGTCGACATCTGGTCCTGGGTGCTGATGCCGAACCATGTTCATCTGATCCTCACGCCCGGTGATCCGGACGGGCTGCGGCGGGCGCTGTCAGCGGTGCATCGGCGCTATGCGGGCCATATCCACGCCCGATTGAAGCGCACTGGCCATTTCTGGCAGGGGCGCTTCGGCTGCGTGGCGATGGACGAGGCGCATCTCGGTGCCGCGCTGCGGTACGTCGCATTGAACCCGGTGCGCGCCAGACTGGCGGCGCGGGCGGTGGACTGGCCATGGTCGAGCGTTCACGCCCATCTCGGCCGCATCGACGATGGTATCACGGCGCGTGAGCCCGTATTCTCACGCTATCCGGACTTTGCCGGGTTGCTCGCGGCCGGAGAGGATGAGGAAGGGGTGAGGCGACTGCGCAAGGCGGAACAGGTCGGCCGGCCGGTTGGTGATACCGCATTTCTCGATCGGCTTGAGCGCCAGGCGGGCCGAGCGCTCAGGCCCGGCAAACCCGGCCCCAAGCCAAAATAAATGCACTGTCACCGGAATGGCTAGGAATTTATTTGGCCGCACCCTGACTTCATTGAGGGGCGCCCTGCGCCGGGTTTCGTGAGAGAAGGGGCCGCCGTCACTCATGACGAAGTCGGACATTTTATATTTTCTGATTCGCTCATTGCCGGTGTCTGTCTTGTACGCGTCCAAAGCGTCGCTGTTCGGCTGGCCGGGATCGCTCGAGATGAGGCTGATCAGTGCAAGATTGGCTTCGTTCTCCCCAAGCCCGATGGCAGTTTTCCAATGGCACCAGGCTGATGCAGAATCACCCGAGATTCCAATGTGCAGAGCCCCGTGCCTTGGTGTTGTGGAGGCGCGAGCGTGACTCTGCGTCGAGGTGTTTGATGTCCCTTTATCTACCATTTCGGCAAGTATGTCGGTAATCAGATCAAGGCGCACTCGGTCAGGCGGACGGCATCGATCGCAGAGGACATTGGATGGTCAGGGCTGGTCGGTTTCACGGGCTGATTTCGAAGTCGCCCGATAAGCGCGGTACATCGTGAAGGCGATGCCAATGATCACTGATGTGAGTAATATGCCAGGCCACACATTGTCCGGCGGCTGATCGTCATGAGTCAAAGGGCCCATCAAGGCCACGAACGGTGCGCCGATTGCGAAGGAGGTAAGGCACGCGGTTGGAGATTCCGTTGATCCTGGCGGAGTGGGGCCGAAGCATCGATGCCCAAACCACATCAGCGCATATATTGACGGCGAAAACGGTAGAGAGATCAGTGTCGCGACCAATCCGCTTGGTATGGAGGCGACCAGAAATCGCCCGAACCTTTCAACTGACATGGACGCTTCCCTCAATCGAGCAAGAAAATGTGGATAAAAGGCACGTGGTCGGAAAGAGTCTCCTTCGATGCCTGCCCTTGTGCTATGCGCTCGCGCCCTGGAAGGTAGCCCTTCCTACATCACTTGACGGGGTTGCCATATACTCCTGATCGGCCAGCATTATAGCCATTTCTGATCCACCGAGCGGTCTGGGGATCAAGCCCATGTGGCTCTCTTTCTCGATAATTACTTGAAAAAAGTCTTGCGAAATTTCCTGAAATTTGGAGAGTCTGCTCAAGAGTGTACAGACCCGTCTGCTGCATGAATAGGCCTACATTGAAGTTTGAAACATTCCTGAACTGCCGCAATTGTATAAATCCCGTGATGTGATTGCCTTTCCGTTGATAGTCGTATCGGCCTCCCTGCCCGAGATTCTGTGCTATGGCGCTGTTTATGTAGATAAAGGCCGATTCAGCGGTCGCCGGGTTGTTTAGAAGGGTGCGATACGTATTTCCCGCCTTCCTTCCTGATATCGCTACATCCTTCAGATCGGTAACGGGCGACATCAATAGTTTTGAATCGGAGTGATCATCTGTAACACGATGTCCGTTTGGAAGCCTTACAGGATGCCCGTCGAATTTTGGTGGAGGCTTGGTCGGGGCGGGATCATGCAACAGTGGTGACAGGGTGGTTTCAAGGAGTGATCGTCCGTCAGTTCCCAGAAACGGCCGACCATTTTGGTCAAATGTGATACGATCGCTTTTGCTCGCGGAAGCGTTCCGGAGTCCGCGCGCTCCAAGAGTCTGATGGGACATGCCCAGTTCCGGTCTGAACCTCTGCACTGTACGCCATTGCGTGACCGCCCCTGCTGCAGGCTGATTCTCACTCCCGCCCCTCTGCAATCGCACAAACTTATCATACTCTTCCGGCGCCATCTTACCGCGCAGCAGCCGCAGATCCTCCGTGGCGAACGCGGCCGGGTTTTCCGAGGCCATGATGTTCATCATCAGCGCTGCTTCGCCACCCGGGGCGATCGGCGTCGGGTCGAGATTGGTCTGCGCCAGACTCCTCAACACCTGATCGGTCTCCTCGTCGAGGTTGCTGCGCACTGCAGCGGGGAGTTCGGTGATCGAGGTGAAGCCTGAACCAAGCCGGTCAGCAGTGGCCAGCGCTGCCTCCTTCGCGGCATCCGCAGCCTGCTTGCGTCGCCGTTCCTCGCGCAGGCCCCGCTCGGCAAGGTCCGCGCGCGCATAACGCTTGCGCGCCTCGGTCCAGTCTTCCGCCTCGATCTTTCGTGCAGCGTCCTCGCGCTGTCCCGGCGTCAGCGGCGACGCCGCTTCGTCAGGGGCCTGCTTCGGCAGCAGCCCGTCCACATCTCCTGTCGCCAGCGCGCGGGCGAGCGGCTCGAACAATTCCGCCTCGGTTGCCTGCCGGTCGGCCTGGGTCATCCCGTCGCGCATCAGCCGGTAGCGGTTGGCGGCCGCGATTGGATCGCGGTCGGTCAGGCCCTGCACTACGCGCCGCCGGATGCCCGAGGCATAGGCCATGGTGCTGCGACCGATGGCGGCAGGATCGTCGCCCTGCGCCATCCCCCGTGCCACCACCGAGTCCACCCCGGTCTGGAGATGCTTGTCGAACAGCGCGGGATTGTCGGGATTGTCGGCCGCATCGTCCGCCGCATTGCGTTCGAGCAGCACGCTCTGCTGGTCCTGCCCCCGGCGCAGCGCCTGCTCGGCCCCGGCAACCGCACCCGAAATATCATAGTCGAAGCGTTCCGCGATCACCTGGTCGAACTGGCCGCGCTGTCGGTCGTTCTTCAGCCCGCTCCTGATCCAGTCGCGCAGTCCGCCATACTCCTGCGTCATGCTCTCCAGCATGTCCTGGGGATCGGCCTCGGCCTTGCCGAGCGCGTCAGCCCGGATGCCGCGCGCGCCCTCGGCATAGGCGTTCCACGCCTTCTTGACCTCGAACTCGTCGTTGCGGGCTTGCCGTTCCTGCAGATCGCCCGCGATCCGCGCGCCCGTTCCACCGAGCTGCTGCATCCCGACGCCCAGCGCCTGCAGCGCGGTGCCGGAATAGTCGCCGGGCTGGAGTTTCGCGTTCGTCACATCGGCAATGCCGACGCGGTTCTGTTCTCTCGGGACCGTCGGCATCTCAGCGTACCGGTCGCGGGTTGAGGAATAGGGCGGCCACAGGCACCTCCTTGATTGGAAGATGGGCTTAAGCGGCCAGGGGAAAGCTTTGAATCAAACCAACCGAGGCGATCGACGGATGGGAAAATTTGATCGGTCAAAGGTGACAATTAATAAACTGGCAACGTAATTCTATGTGGCGCTGGGCGGGCGGGAGGCGTTGCCCGATCCTCAAGGCGCGCGGAACTCCAGTTCCCGCCAAAATGTCAATCGAGGTTTGATCGGGATCGGCTCTGTCCACGGCTGTCAGGCTGTGGGATGGTAGAATCGTCTTCGGGCTAAAATACGTGAGGCGATTGCAATGGGGTGTCGAGTGCCTCCGGAGGCCTGGAAGCTCGCAGGGACAACTATTCCATCTCGCCCGGGACGATAAATATGCCAGACATTTTTTTTGACAAATTGGCCATGCTGTTAAGTGCGGATTGGTTTTTTCCTTGGTGGGCGTCGATAGGTTTGCGAGTTTCAGATAGTGATAAAGAGGTAACTCAAAAAAATGCCGTGACGAAGTGAGAAAAATAGTTGAAGGAACTGGAAATTATTGGCTTTCTTCATTTGAAATTGGTCGTATAGAAAAAACAAAAAATATAATATCTGAAACTATCGCTGAATACGTCTCTTTTAATTCAGCTTTGAGCGCCAAATTTGTTGATACGAAGCAGAATTTTGAAAACAATAGCCAAGAAATTTCGTCTGATTTATTGGAATTAGTAACTGATTTATTGGCATCCGGCGATATTTCTTCAGAAGGTAATTTTTCTAATTATTTACTGGAGTGTGTGTTGTCGTGCTGGAGAATTAGTGGATCGGAGGGTATAAATTACGTGAAGCTTTGCGAAGAAGGTAAGGGGGAGTGGGATGTTATCATATCAAGCCTAACGCCAGATTTGCCTTGCATGATCGCAGATTTCGCGGCGAATGAACTGGCGTCATATGATCGCGTCACAAGTTTCTGGAGCTTAGTCTCCCTTAAACTTGACGATGAATCTATTAAATCTATCATAATGTGGTACGAAAGTGCAGTAAAAGATTTGACTGGAGAAAATAAATCTGTTCCGAGCTGGATGATTTAAAGCAGAATTGCTTGTATTATTAGAGTGGCGGTGACGCCGATAACGACGACATTTGTCCGCAATGGCTTCGGTGAGTTGATCCGCGAGGCCAGTCCCGATCGCGGGACATTCCTCTACTATTGCGATGCAGCCGGAGCCCGCATCGCGGAGATCGGCGGCAGGAGCCAGTGCATCGATATGGTTCGTGACGTCCTAGGCCGTGTCCTTGCCAGGACTCCACTCGGCCTTCCTGCGGCCCATGCCATACGGCCTTCGCCGGGAAGGCTCCATCATCCATTCCCAGGTGATCATTACAATCTTTACCGAGCTAGGAGACTGTTTGGAAAATCGGGAGCGGCCCTGGCCAAGTTGGTGGCGCACTGATTCAAGCTCTGGATGTGGACGCAGCAGAGCCGAGGGCGGATGGCCCAGATTGCCAAGAAGACGAAACGATATCCGAACGATTTGACGGATGAGGAATGGGATCGCATGTCGCCGCTGATGCCCATGCCGAGCCGTCGCGGACGACCACGGGAGGTGGATTTCCGCGAGGTGATCAACGCGGTGCGTTATCTGGTTCGTTCGGGTTGCGGCTGGCGAATTCCGATGGCGCCGCCTGGTTCGCGACTACGAAAAACGCATCGACGTCTCTCAGACCATGATCCTCGTCGCGATGGGCGGAAATCTTCTGCGGAGAAACGCTCACACCTGATTTTCCAAACAGACTCTTAGAGAGCCGAACGCGCGTTGGAGAATAGGGCGGCCACAGGCACCTCCTTGATTGGAAGATGGGCTTAAGCGGAGGAAAGGTTTGAATCGATCGCCCACCCGGAGCGTCCGTCAAAGCAGTCTTACCCGCGAGCCTCCTCCAACATCCATTGTGCGAAAGCCTTCACCTCTTTCCTGCCGAAGCTGTACGCCGGCGCGACGAAATAGTAACTCCAGCCGCTGGCACGGGGCGGTGCCAGGAATTGGAGTTCCGCACGCTCCAGTTCCGCCGCGACAATGGTCGTATCGAGAATCCCGACACCGGCTCCCGCCAGAACTGCGTCAATGACGAGCTCGCGCGTCGGCAACGTGCGCACGGTCGGGGCCGTCGCCAGGTCTTGCCATGGCGTCCACTCATCCTCTCGCCCTGCGAGCACGACGCGACGATGGGGCGCGCTGGCGTTCGCTCCTGCCCGCAATACCGGGCCTTCCAGATGCGGCATCAACGGTGTTGCAACGAGCCCGGGCCAATTGCCGGGCCCCAGTCGGATCGCGCAGTCGATTCCTTCTCTCGCCAGATTGATCAGCCGCGATGTCGTCAGGATCCGCAAATCGACACCCGGCGCGATCATGTCGAAGCGATGCAGGCGAGGGATCAGCCAGCGGGCTGCGAACGATGCCTGAACGCTGACCGTTACCGTCGGGCGTGCGGCGCGGGTGCGCCCGATCGCCAGGTCGATCTCGCCGAATGCCCGGCCCAGATCGCTCGCCAATGTGCGGCCGATATCCGTCGCCACCACGCCCCGCCCATCGCGTCTGAGCAGCGGATGATCGAACGCCGCTTCCAGCCCGCGCATCTGGTGGCTGACGGCGGATACCGTCAGCCCAAGTTCTTCCGCTGCCGCCGTGAGGCTGCCGAGACGAACAATCGCCTCGAAGGTGCGGAGGGCAGGGAGCGGAATTCCGAGTGAGGCGCGAGGAGGCACTGTTGAATAGAACTCAATAGTGAGGCCGGGTTCGTAAATTGTGGCAATCGCCCTTTTGGGTCAAGGGGGTATAAATTCAGGATGTTGAACACCCGCTCCCGGTCGCGCTGGCGACTGAAGCTGGTGGCGAGAAAGCATGAAATGTTGAGGAAAAGGCGACGATTGCACAGGCGGGGAAGATTGCTTGTGTTCTGTCTTGCCGGCGCGTCCCGTTTCTTCGGCGCGCTTCCGGCTGAAGCGCAGCGGGCTTCGGACAATGCCGTTCTTGCGGCTGATGATGCCTTTGGGATCAGCGTCGGGCGTGAGTCCATCGGGCTCTACACGCCGGACAATGTGCGCGGTTTCTCGGCGATCGATGCGAGCAACGCCCGTCTCGATGGTCTCTATTTCGATCCGGTTCGTTTGCCTTCCGCGCGATTGCAGGAATCGGCCAACATTCGCGTCGGCATTGCCGCGCAGGGCTTTTCCTTTCCTGCCCCGACGGGAGTTGTCGACTATACGCTGCGCCATCCCGGAGAGGCCCTCAAGGCGTCGGCGTTCACCAGCGCGGATAGCTATGGCTTTTTCGTCGGCGAAGTCGATGCGGAGTTTCCGATTGTGAAAGACAGGCTCAGCCTTGGCGTCGGCCTGGGAGCCTATCGCGAAAGCTACTATAATGGGACGAGCGACTTTACCCGGAGTGGAGGGCTGATCGCGCGGTGGCGGCCGACGTCAACGATCGAGGTGCTGCCGTTCTGGAGCCAGTCCGAGGTTTCCGGTTCGCAGGCGCCACCCTTCTATATCACCTCAGGGAATTTCCTGCCGCCGCATATCGAGAGAAGGTGGTTCACCGGCCCTTCCTGGGCCAAAGGTAGCGGCGCGCGGTTCAACTATGGCGGCATTATACGTTGGGCGGCCTCCAGCGGCTGGCGAATCGAGGCGGGCCTGTTCCGATCGGGCGCGACTGATCCGCTGGTTTTCACCAACCTCTTTCTGAACCTGGAGCGTGATGGTCGCGCCGATCAACTTATCTATGTCGATCCGGACTCCCGCTATGTCTCGACCAGCGGCGAAATGCGCGCATCGCGAACGCTGACGGAAGGGCCACGACTGCACAGGTTTATCCTCACTTTCCGAGGTCGCGACCGCCAACGTTTCTACGATGGCAGCGACGTGATCGATCTTGGCGAGGTGCGCCTTGGTGAACGGCAGACCGCGCCGCGCCCGCCGTTCGCCTTCACGCCCCGCGATCAGGACCGCATTCGGCAGGGGACGATTGGCGTGGGTTACGAGGGCCGCTGGAAGGGCGTCGGAGAGCTTAGCCTAAGTATGCAGAAGACCGTTTACACGAAAGATTTGAGACTGGCGGGGGAGCCATCAGGCCGGACGCGGGCAGCGCCAATCCTCTATAGCGCCGCCGCCGCCGCGCATGTCACCTCCGCAGTCTCGATCTATGCAAGCTATACGACGGGGCTTGAGGACAGCGGGTCCGCGCCAGGCAATGCTGTCAATCGCAACGAGCCGCTGCCCGCGATTGGCACGCGACAGGCGGATGCGGGCGTTCGCTGGGCGATCACTGGCAAGCTGAAGTTGATCGTCGGCGCCTTTGAGCTTCGTAAGCCGTATTTCCAGCTTGATGCCGCCAACCGTTATTCGCTGCTTGGTGACATCGACAACAAGGGTGTCGAAATCAGTATTTCGGGTGCCATCACCCAGCGCCTCGATATCGTTGGCGGCGCGGTGATGAGCGATCCTAAAGTCTCCGGTGAGGCCGTACGGTTGGGCCTTGTCGGGCGTGAGCCAGTGGATAAGCCTGCCGATCGTTTCGAGCTAGATACGAACTGGCGTCCGCGGCTCCTGGATGGTTTGTCGCTTGAACTGGGTGTGACCTATATGGGGCGCCGCGTCGCCACAACGGATGGCACTGTTTACCTTCCAGCCCGGACATTGGTCGATCTGGGCACGCGATACGCGTTCAGGCTGGCCCGCAACCCGGCTCAACTCCGTCTGGCGATCACTAATATCGGGAATGTCTACGGGTTCGACCTTTATGGGGCCGGCAACTACGACACCATCCCCGGGCGCGTTGCGCAACTCAGCCTTGGCATGGATTTCTGACGCCAAACGGTCCTTTGGAATCCTGTAGCGCTTGGTAGCACGGGCTGCGCCGGTAGTGCTGACACGGTTTCGCTGGATGCTACTCTCGGCATCTCGGAGAGCCATCGCATGTTGGGGAACAGGGCGGCCTCGATGGCGGGTTGTTGACTCGCCTTTTGCGGTGCGCCCGAATGGCGGGTCGATCACCACCCCTAGCCGCCACCCAATTCCCCCGATACGCTGGCCCCAAAACCACAAACTGGCACGGGGGCATCATGATCCAGACGAACAGGCGCGAACTCCTCACGGGCGCAGGCGCACTTGGGTTGACCGCGGCACTCCCCGCATGGGCAGTCCAGACCGCCGCCACCCCCGCCGACTCCGCCGCCCAGACCCTGCTCTCGGCCATGGCCGAGGACCTTCTGTCCGACTCCCCCGAAGCGGCCCTCACGCTCGGCATCGACAAGGGCACGCGCGCCGCGCTGCACGGGCGTTTCATGGATCGCAGCGCCGCCGGGGATCAGGCCCGCGCCGCCCGCTGCACCGCCCGGCTCGGCCAGCTCCGCAAGCTCGACCGTGCCGGCCTTACCCCCGCCACCGCGCTCGATGTTGATACCGCCGAGACCGCCTATGCCCTGGCGGAGGAAGGCTGGCGGGCCATGCCGGTCGGTGAGGTCGCGGTGCTCGATGCCAATGCCAGCTTCCGCAGCACGCCCTATATCGTCTCCCAGCTCGGCGGCGCCTATTCGGACCTGCCCGACCTGCTCGAAAACAAGCATGACGTCGCGGGTGCGGCCGATGCCGACGCCTATCTGTCGCGGCTCGAAAGCTATGCTGCGGCGGTCGACGGGGAAACCGGCCGAATCCACGCCGACGCCGCGAAGGGCGCGATCCCGCCGGTGCTGGTGATCGACATCACCGCCGGCCAGTTGAAGGGTATTCGCGGCCTCCCCGTCGCCGATTGGGGCATCGTCAAGAGCTTCGGGGAGAAATGCGCCAGGGCAGGGCTGCCCGCCTCCTTCGTGCAGCGCGCCGCGACACTCTGCACCGAGAAGGTCTCCCCCGCGCTCGATCGCCAGATCGCGGCCTTCGCCGCGATCCGCACCAGGGCGAGCGAGATCCCCGGCGTGTGGCAACGCCCGCACGGCGACGACTGGTATGGCTGGCTGGTCAAGGCGGGCACGACCACCAACGCCACGCCGGACGAGATCCACGCCCTCGGCCTCGCCCAGAACAAGGCGATCAACGCGGAGATCGACACGCTGCTCAAGGGCCAGGGCCTGACCAGGGGCAGCGTCGGCGAACGGCTGACCGCGCTGAGCAAGCGGCCCGACCTGCTGTTCAGCAACGACGATGCCGGGCGGGAAAAGCTGCTCGCCTATCTCAACGGCCGCATCGCCGATGTCCGCACCCGCCTGCCGCGCGCCTTCGGCAATCTGGTGAAGGGCAATCTCATCATCAAGCGCGTGCCGCCGGCCATCCAGGACGGCGCGCCCAACGGCTATGCCGGGCCTGGCTCGATGGATGGGTCCCAGCCGGGCATCTATTACATCAACCTCAAATCGACCGGCACCTGGCCGCGCTATTCGCTGCCGACACTCTGTTATCATGAGGGCATTCCGGGCCATGTCTGGCAGGGCGAGTACAGCTATCGCCTGCCGCTGATCCGCTCGCTGCTCGCCTTCAACGCCTATTCGGAAGGCTGGGCGCTTTACGCCGAACAGCTTGCCGGGGAACTCGGCGTCTATGACGATGATCCGCTCGGCCGGATCGGTTATCTCCAGTCGATGAACTTCCGCGCCTGCCGGCTGGTGGTCGATACCGGCATCCACGCCAAGCGCTGGACCTTCGAGCAGGCGCTCGCCTGGTTCCAGCAGGCGACCGGCATGCCGCTGGGGCAGCTCACCGCTGAGCTGCAACGCTATTGCGCGATGCCGGGCCAGGCCTGCGGCTACAAGATGGGCCATAACGAGATCAACCGACTGCGCGACAAGGCCAGGGCGGCGCTCGGGCCCCGCTACGATCTCAAGGCCTATGACGATGTCGTGGTGGAGACCGGCAACGTCCCGCTGACCCTGCTTGAGCGCGTAGTCGACGGCTATATCGCCAAAGCGAAGGGATAGGGCCTCCCCGCTGCTCGCGGGCAATCTCGGTCGTCATGCCGGACTTGTTCCGGCATCCACCGTCCCGCAAGCTCGCCGGCCTCGTGATTGCGGCGCGGTGGATCCCCGGGACGAGCTCGGGGTGACGATGTGATGTTTGGTGAGGCGTCTCGCTTCAACCCGACCCCAAAATCGTGCAGCGCTCACCAAGACCGGCCACCCATCCGCGCCGCTTCGCTCTTTCTCATGACCGCACAAGAACAGACGAAACCCCGCATGGTTCGCCATGAAAACAGCGCCGTTTTCGCGTCATATCGCGCGGATTTACCGCTGTTATGCATAACAGCGGTAAAAGCCCGTATCCGATTGAACGACAAGCGGAATTCCGTCCCGAAAATCCAACATAACAGCGGAAGAAAAAATCATCCGGGCTAACGGCGAAAAAGCGCCCCGGCCCGCCTCTTTATCCCGGCGTCAGCAGGTCGAGTTGCGCCGCATCTTCCTCCCCGCCATCGAAGGTCGACAGCGTCACCCCGATCAGCCTGATCCCGGCCCGCAGCGGATACAGCGTCCGCACCAGCGCGACCGCCGTTTCGTGCAGCGTCTCGCGATCGTTCACCGGGGCGTTCCGCGTCCGGCTGCGCGTCACCGTCCGGAAATCGGCATAGCGGCATTTCACCGTTACCGTTCGGCCCCGCCCGCCCGATTTCTCGCACCATGCCCATACATCGTCGGCCATGTCGCGCACGCCCGCCTCGACCTGCTCGGGCGTGATCAGGTCGTCGCCATAGGTCGTCTCCGATCCCGATGATTTGCGCGGCCGGTCCGGCGTGACCAGCCGGTCGTCCTCGCCGCGCGATATGGCGTGGTACCAGGCGCCCGCCTTGCCGAAATGCGCCTGGAGGAAGGCGAGGTCGTGCGCGCGCAGGTCGGCGCCGCTGTGGATGCCGAGCCGGTTCATCTTCTCCGCTGTCTTCGGGCCGATGCCGTGGAACCGCCCGACCTCGAGCTTCTCGACGAACGCGGCGCCGGCGCCTGGCGTGATGACGCATTGCCCGTTCGGCTTGTTCTGGTCCGAGGCGAGCTTGGCGAGGAACTTGTTGTAGGAGATGCCGGCCGAGGCGGTCAGCCCGGTCGTCTCGAAGATGCGCGCGCGGATCTCCGCCGCCGTCTCGGTCGCCGAGGGGATGCCGCGCAGATTTTCCGTCACGTCGAGATAGGCCTCGTCGAGCGACAGCGGCTCGACCAGCGGGGTATAGTCGAGGAAGATCGCCCTGATCTGCTGCGAGACGGCGCGGTACACCTCGAAGCGTGGCGGCACGAAGACGAGCTCGGGGCAGCGCCGCAGCGCGGTGACGGAGGGCATGGCGCTGCGCACCCCGAACCGCCGCGCCTCATAGCTTGCCGCGGCGACAACGCCGCGTCCGCTCGCGCTGCCCACCGCCAGCGGCCGGCCGCGCAGGGCCGGGTCGTCGCGCTGCTCGACCGACGCGTAGAAGGCGTCCATGTCGACATGGATGATCTTGCGGGTCACGGTCCCGCCTTCTGGCACCATGCGCGGCTTTCAGGAATATGCGTTCCGGCGGCTGCGCGTTCAGAGCGGTTGGCGCATGGACTCCCCATCGGCGACGATATCGCACAACAGCCCGTCGCCGAGCCAGCGGCCAAGCAGCGTTCCGGCCAGCGCGATGCCGCTTTCTTCGCCATGCTGCTCGACCAGCGCGGCGCAAAGCGAGGCGAACGGCATGCCGGCACGGGCAAGCGTCAGCGCGCCGAATTCCTCGGCATCGATCGCGCGGAACCGCGATATCTGCGCGTGCCGCCACACCAGGATCGCCCCGGCCTCAGGCAGCATCGCGACAGGCGGCGGCATCTCCCCGGCATCGAGCGCCGACCAGAGCGCCGGGGCGTTGGTGATCGAGGCCCGGTGGTCGAGCGTCGGGGTGAAGCGCAGTATCGCCGCGTCCCAGTCGACCGCCGCGACCTGGTCGGGGGCGATGGCGGGGGCGTCGGGCCCGACAAAGGCTTCGCCCAGCGCCAGCTCGATCCAGGCCAGCTCGGCGATTTCCGGATCGTCCGGATTCAGCGCGGCGAGCGTCGCGGGGAAGTCGCGCGGATAGGCATCGAGCGTCCAGCTGCTCGGCGGGAAGCTTTCGATATGCGTGACCACCGCCGCGTGAAACGCCTCGCCACCGATCCACGCCAGCGTATGCGGGAAGCTTTGCTCGAGACAGGCGACGAGCTGGGCGCGATAATTATTCTGGTACACGCGCAGGCCCGGGGCATGGCGGCGCCCGATGCGGTCCATCGAGTCCTGGCTGCCGCTTTTCAGCCAGGCGCCGAAATCGCGCTGCATCGCCAGCAGGGTCATGCCGCGATCCTCTCGCATGCGGCGCCGATCCGCCGCGCGATCGCCAGTTCGGCGAGCAGGTCGGCGAGCGGCGGGATATCGTCGTCGCGCTCGATCATCGTCGCCACCGGGCCGAGCCGCGGCAGGACATGGGCGTAAAGGTCCCACACGGACGCGGGCACCGGCCGGTCGTGCGAATCGATCAGCAATTCCTCTCCCTGGCTATGCCCGGCGAGATGGACCTGGCGGACCCGGTCGTGCGGCACGCCGTCGAGATAGGCGATCGGGTCGAAGCCATGGTTCGAGGCGCTGACGAACACATTGTTGACGTCGAGCAGCAGCCCGCATCCGGTGCGCGCGCATAGGGCGTCGAGGAACTGCCATTCGGTCCGGTCGGCGCCGTCGAAGGCGAGATAGCTCGATGGGTTCTCGATCAGCATCGCGCGCCCGAGCGACTCCTGCGCGCGGCCGATATTGGCGCAGACCAGGTCGAGCGCCTCGTCGGTATAGGGCAGGGGCAACAGGTCGTGTGAACTGAACCCGTCGATCCGGGTCCAGCTCAGATGGTCGGACACGAACAGCGGCTCGATCTCGTCGGCAAGCGCGCGCAGGCGGCGCAGATAGGCGCCGTCGACCCCGTCGGCCGATCCGACCGACATCGACACGCCGTGCAGCGCGACCGGGTAGCGCTCGCGCACCTCGCGCAGGATCGCGCGGGGGCGGCCGCCATCGACCATGAAATTCTCCGAGATCACCTCGACGAAGTCGACGGCGACCCGGTGAGTCAGGAACTCCGTGTAGTGCGGCTTGCGCAGGCCGAGGCCGTAACCGGAAAAAACTGGCTGGATCATGGCGATGCTCTCCCGGGCGGAAAGGAGGGTGGCCCGGACGCACCGCGCCCGGGCCAGGGGCGCGTCAGTTGGGCGCGGTCAGGCTGCCGCCCGCCTTGGTGCAGGCCTTGGCGCTCAGCTCCTTGAAGCCCTGGCCCTTGCAGTCGTTCTGGCCCTTGCAGTCGTTCTTCGCCGTCTTGCAGTCCGACGTGCCCTTGCAGGTGTTGATGCCGTAGCAATGGACCTTGGCGGCGCCGGCACCCGCGGCGAAGGCCGGGGCGGTCGGCGCGGCGGCGGCGATCGCGATGACGGCGGCGGAGGCGGCAAAGCTGACGCTGGTACGGAACATGGTCATGGTGGAAACTCCTGGAACGGATCTGCCTGATTGGCCCCTCCAGTTCGTCGCCCGCCGACCGCCGGTTACAGCGGCGCGCGAATTTACCAGCGCAGCAGGCGCGGGCCGAGCAGCGCACCCAGCAGGGTGGCGAGCAGGATGCCGAGCGAATACCAGGTGAGCACGAAGATCGCCGAGACCTCGGGGCAGTGGAGGCAATAGACCGTCGCCGCGAACGCGCCCGCCGCCAGCCCCGCCGCCGCGCCCGCGGCGCGCAGCCGGGTCGGCGCCAGCCGCCGGAACGACCAGAGCAGCCCGGCGAAGATCGGCATCGCCAGCGCGAACACCCGCCAGGGGCACAGCCTCCAGCTATGCCCGAGCCACATCGCCAGCCATTCGGTTTCGGGGGTGTGGATCAGCTCAAGCGCGGCGAGCCCGGCGAGCAGGGTGACGGGCACGGTCAGCAGCCACAGCCAGCGCAGGCTCCCGCTGTCGGGCCGCGCGAGCCGCACGGTCGCCACGATCGCGCAGAGCGAGAGCGACAGCGTGTAGCCCCATTTCACCCAGAACGGAAAGCCGTGCATCGCGGTGCCGAGATCGGGCCTGATGCCCATGCCGATCACGACATAGGCGATCGACACCAGTGCCCCGACCGCGGCGCCGATCGCGATCCGGCGGCCGACCGCATTGCGCCGCACCGGCGGGACGTCGCGGGAAAGCTGGTCGATGAGCTGGTCG
The DNA here is from genome assembly GCA_029202385.1 of Candidatus Sphingomonas phytovorans. NCBI lineage: Bacteria > Pseudomonadati > Pseudomonadota > Alphaproteobacteria > Sphingomonadales > Sphingomonadaceae > Sphingomonas > Candidatus Sphingomonas phytovorans. The sequence continues at coordinate 3,509,872 of CP119314.1, read as the reverse complement.
GTGTTCATCGGCCGATCCCCTGGACGCGCGCCATCAGCGCCTTGAGTCCGCGATGCACCGATACCTTGACGTCGGATTCGCCGATCCCGCCGGCGGCGGCTGCTTCGGCGATGCTCTCGCCGTCGATCCGCGTGGCGCGGATCATCCGCGCCTGCTTGGGCGGCAGGGTTTCGAGGAGCTGGTCGATATCCATCCGCGCATCGCTCGATTCCTCGAAACCTTCGGCGACCAGCAACTCCTCCAGCCCCTCGACCGGCACGAACCGCCGGGTGCGCCGGAAATGATCGATCATCTTGTACCGCGCGATCGCGAACAGCCATCCGGTGAAGATCCGGGTCCGGTCATAGGTGCCGCGACGGCTATGCACGGCAATCAGCGTTTCCTGCACCAGGTCCTCGATATCGTCGCCGACACCCGACCAGCGGCGGCGGTAAAAGGCGCGGAGCAGCGGCGCCAGCGCGCGCAGCAGCGCGGCATGGTCGGCGGCATTGCCGTCCAGCCCGCTGATCATCAACGCTCGCAACTGGTCCTCGCTCGCCCGCATCAGCGCTCCTCGAGTCCTTGTTCGCCGCCCGCAGGGAAAAGGTTACGGCATTGCGGCCGGGCATGCGCGAAATAATTCGCGACCCCTGCGTAACCTTGGCCGGCCTCCGGGCGAATTGCCCATCGTGACCCGGTTTCGACCCTCTCCTCCGGTCACCGCACGGTCCGGATCGTCCCGTCCGGGTCGTGCGTGAGGTGTCCCATCATTCAAGGATCATCATCATGCGTCCAACCCATGCCGGTTTCGCCGCCGCCATCGCGCTTGCCACCGCCGCGGGCACCGCGATCACCGCCTCAGCCTCGGCCCAGGCCCCGGCGATGGAGAAATGCTACGGCGTCGCCCTCGCCGGCAAGAACGACTGCAAGGCCGGGGCCGGCACGAGCTGCGCCGGTACCTCGAAGGTCAATTACCAGGGCGATGCCTGGAAGCTGGTCAAGGCGGGCACCTGCACCGGCATCAAGACCCCGAAGGGCAATGGCTCGCTCACGCCCAGGGCCTGACGGTTCCGGCCGGGGCTCCTCCCGCCCCGGCCACCCTTTCTCGCGGAGACCCGCCATGACCTCGCTCGTCGCGCTCTACGATCGCGCCGCCGGCCGCCTGACGGCGCTGGTGCCGGATGCCTTTCTCCTCCTGATCGCACGGCTCGGCATCGCTGGCGTGTTCTTCCAGTCCGGCCGGACCAAGGTCGAAGGACTGATCAGCATCACCCCCGGCACGTATGAGCTGTTCCGCACCGACTATCGCCTGCCGCTCATCCCGCCCGATATCGCCGCGGTCGCGGCGACATGGTCGGAACATGTCTTCTCGATCCTGCTGGTGATGGGCCTGATGACGCGCTTCTCCGCCGCGTCGCTGCTGGGCATGACGCTGGTGATCGAGATCTTCGTCTATCCCGATGCATGGCCGACTCATCTGAGCTGGGCCGCGATCCTTCTCCCGCTGGTCGCCCGCGGCGGCGGTGCGTGGTCGCTTGACCGGCTGATCCACCGGGCCGCCGGCTCCTTGCCGCGCGGTGCGGCCGGTTAGGGCGCGAGTTTCGCCGGAGCGGGCAGCAGGGCCTTGTCGATGCGTGCCGAGACGCCGACGCTGCGCCCGGCGAGGTTGGCCACGGTGAAGCGGGCCGCGCTGCCCATCACCTGCGCGCCCTGCGACAGGGTCATGCCGTAATCCTGCTGGAGCCACTGGAGCAGCCCGGTGCTCGCTGCCTTCAGGGCCTCGTCGAGCGATCCCGCCTGGCCGAGCACCATGATCTGGGTCGGCGATTCGACGCGCGGCGATGCGAACGACCTGCCCTTGATCACCTCGACGCTGAACTCGACGTCCATCGACGTCTCGAGCGCATATTGCGACGTCTCCCCGTCGCCCTGCAGCGCATGCGCGTCGCCGAGATAGAGCAGCGCGCCTGGCTGCTGCACCGGCAGGTAGACGGTGTTGCCTGCGACGACTTCGTTGAAATCCATGTTGCCGCCGATGCGCCCGGTGTCGCCGGTCGACATCGGCGCCGAGCCGAAGCCCGGCGCGACCGCGAGGCCGCCGAGCATCGGTCGCATCGGCACCGACAGGTCCTTCAGCGCGCCCGTCGCCCCTTCAGGGCTCGCCCGTCCCGCCGCGCGGTCGAGCTTCCACCGCACTGGCTTGCCCAGGTCGCCCGCCTTGGCGATCAGGCTCGATCCGAGCGCCCGGCCGACGACGCTGTCCAGGCTGTCGGCATAGTCCCGGTTCGGCGTCAGGCGCCTCAGATGGATCGCCAGCGTATCGCCGGCCACCGCGCCTGCGACATAGAAGGGCCCGGTCTGCGGATTGCCGAACAGCGCGCGGGTGACGCCCGCCGCGTCGACCCCGCCTGAATCGACCGTGCTGGTGCGCACCGTGTCGCCCGGCCAGATCGTCAGGACCGGCGCGCGGTCGGCGCTGAACAGGTTGGAATAGTCGGTCGGGCTGAAGTCATGGGTGCGTGGCGGGCCATCGGGCCGCTCCGGCAGGCGGCGGGCGGTGAAGCGGTGGCGCACCCGCGCGCCGGGCGTGTTGGAATCGGCGAGATCAGCCTCGCCCGCCATCGCCGCGCTGTTCCGCGTGCCGGCATAGCGATAGTCGGTGCCCTTCGCGTCGGTCGCGACGAAGCGAAGCGCCTTGCCAGATGCTTCGCCCTTCAGGGGATCGCCATCCAGGTCGCCCGACAGCCGGTCGCCGTCGCTGACCAGCGTCATCGTCGAATAGGCCGGCGTGCCCCACATATCGGTGATGAGAAGCCAATGCTCGCTCGCCCGATCCGCGTCGCGGGCAAAACCCGTCGAGGAGAGGGTCAGAGCGACAGGCGCCAGAGTAGCGAGGGCAAGCAGCTTCTTCACAGGGATCTCCGGCGCCATTGATTACATTTGTAGTCGATAGCGAGGTTACGCGCCGATGCAAGCCTTCAACCGGTCAGCTTAGCCCTGCCCGCGCCTCGAGCGCCGGGCGGTCGCGGATCGTCATGGCGCGCACGCCGGGCAGGGCGACGATACCGGCGTCCTTCAACGCCGTCATCTGCCGGCTGACCGTCTCGATGCTCAGGCCAAGCACATCGGCGATCTGCCCGCGCGACAGCGGCAGGTCGAAGGTCACCGGCCCAGCGGCGCTCGCGCTGCAGCCCGACCCTGCGGCGCGATCGGCCATGCCCAGCAGCAACGCCGCGACCTTCTCCCCGGCCGAGCCGCGCGCCAGCATCAGCATCCGGCCGCGCGCTTCCTCAAGCGCGGCGAAGGTGCGCTGGAGCAGCAGCCGCTCCATTCGCGCATGATCCTCAAGCACCTTCTCGAACGGCGCGCGCGGGAAGATGCAGAGCTCCGCGTCGGTCAGCGCGGTGACGGTGACGTCAGCCTCGCCGGCATAGGGGCGCCCGACGAAATCGGCGGGGTAGAGCAGGCCGACAATCTGTTCGCGCCCGTCCGGGCTCGACACGCTCAGCTTGAGCACGCCCGTCAGGAGATTGGCGCAGACCACGCTTTCCGTCCCGGCCCAGATCACCGTCTCGCCCCGCGCGACCTTCTGCCGGCGCCCGAGCGTGTTGAGCGCACCCAGTTCCCGGTCGGTCAGGCTGCCGCACAGCGCCCGGTCCCTGACGGCGCAATCGGCGCAAATGTCACTCGCGATCATCGCCCGCCTATAGGATCGTGCGCCCGCCTTGTCCGCGAACATGAATTTGACGCGCGTCAAAGCGCCGGCGCCGGGACGCGCGCACGCTTCGCTCCTCACCTGGATGGAGCAGTTCGATGGACGGCAGTTATTTCCTGTATCTCGTGGTCGGCGGCATGAGCCTGTTCCTGCTTGTCCTCGGCGCGCTCGGCATCGAGGATGCGATCCGCTGCGGTCATCCGGAGGCCTGAGGCACGCGAATGCGGTGAATTGGATCGACATTGGGGCCACCTGCGCTTGGGTGGCTCCGCAGAGTATGACATTTCTCCGGCATGCCGATGTTCGAACCGACTTCGCGGCCGATGACCGATTATGGCGGATTCCATCAGAGTAGCGGCATCTATTGGCGCTTCGCTCCGCCGGACGTGGGGTCGCTATGGGCCGGCCTTGCCGAGGTGAAGGGACGCGGCATGGCGGTGCGCATCAGGGGCGCCGGCTATTCGATGAACGGCTCGTCGATCCCGCGCTCGGGCGAAGTGCTGATCGAGACGAAGGGCCTCGATTCGTACGTCTTTGCCCATCCCGGCACGATCACCGCCGGCGCGGGCGCGACGATGTGGGACGTGCAGCGCCTGCTTCAGCCGTTCGGCTATGAACTGCTCGTCCTCGATGACGGCAATATGGCGGCGGCCACGATCGGCGGCTATATCTCGGCGGGCGGCTTCGGGGTGCAGAGCCCCCGCCACGGCGGCTTCTGGGAATGTGTCGAGAGCATCGATATCGTCACCCTGGAGGGTGCGGTGCGGACCGTCGGGCGCACTGATCCGCTTTTCCCCTGGCTGTTCGGGTCGATGGGCCAGCTCTGCATCATCGTTTCGGCGACCCTCGCGGTCAGGCCGCGCGCCGGCGCCGGCCAACCCTTCCCGGCGGGCAAGCGGGGCCGCGTGCCGTCGAGCCGCCGCACCTGGGAGAAGGCGATCTGTTTCTCGGCCTTCGTGCCTCGCCCCGTCTGGAACCAGGCTCGGAAGGAGCTGGCGGCGATCGGCGACCGGCATCGCCATGCGTGGCTGGCACGGCCGGCCTATGCCTGTTCGCTGCCCTTCCGCCACTTTACCCCGCCGCTGATCCACCCGGGCCAGCAGGATCTGGTCGCGGTCGGCATCTGGGGCGAGGAGCCTGAAGGCGGCTGGGACCATATCGCGATCCGCGCGCTCGATGCGGAATTCAGCCTGTGGCTGCGGGCCCATCCGAATTTCCGCCGCTATGCCCAGACTGAGCTCCTCTATCCCGGCTTCGATATCGCTGCCCATTTCGGGGTCGAGTGCTTCGACCGCTTCCGCGACTGGAAGACCATGCTCGATCCGACCGGCCGGCTCGCGCCGGGCCTGCTCGACCTGCCCGCCCGGCGCGAAAGCGCCTGAGCGACGGAAGGCCGCATTCCGATCGTTGCCCGGACGAACGGCGCTTGGCGGCGGGCGCGGCGCAGGGCATGGTCGGTCGTGGCGCCGACTGGTGGTGCTGCGGGGAACTGGCTTGGATCTCGACGCGCTGCTTCATCACTATTTCGGCACGACCGCGATCGAGACGCTCGACGATCCGGCGATCGAGCTGGGGATCGAACGGCTCGGCACCGCCTTCTGGACCGAGCGCGAGCCCGGCCGCCGCTTTGCGTTGTGGGCGCTGCTTCATTCGCTCGGCGAGGCGCCCGATCCGGCAACCGCCTTCAAGGACCAGCGCGAGCGCGACGCGGCCATTGACTGGATCCGCGCGGCCGAACGGGCTGAACGATCCTGAACATAGTCCCGTCCGAGACGATGTCGCAGGCCCAGGCGCGACGGATAGCGCTCGCCGCGCAGGGCTTCGGTGCCGAACATCCGGCGCGCGCCGATCAGGGCCATTTGCGCCGGACGATCGAGCGGCTGGCGCTGCACCAGATCGACAGCGTCAACGTGCTTGCCCGCGCGCATTACCTGCCCGCCTTTTCCCGGCTCGGGAATTACGACCGAACGCTGCTCGACACAGCCGCCTGGGGGCGCAAGTCGGAACGGCGACTGTTCGAATATTGGGCGCACGAGGCATCGCTCCTGCCGCTGGCGCTTCATCCCCTGCTGCGCTGGCGCATGGCCCGGGCTGACGCGGGCGGCGCCGGCTGGAAAAGCATGCGCGCCTTTGCCGGCGAACGCCGGCCGGAGGCCGAGGCCATCCTCGCCCGCATCCGCGCTGAAGGCCCGCTTGCCGCGTCCGATTTCGAGGAGGGGAAAAGCAGCACCGGCTGGTGGGCCTGGGGCCCGACCAAGCATGCGCTCGAATTCCTGTTCTGGGCCGGCCATATCACCACGGCGACCCGCCGCCGCAGCTTCGAGCGCGTCTATGACCTGACCGAGCGTGTCATCCCGCCGCGCATCCTCGCGCTGCCGACCCCGCCTGAAGCCGAGGCTCACCGCGCGCTGATCGAGCTTGCCGCCCGCGCGCACGGCATCGCCACCACGACAGATCTGCGCGATTACTTCCGCCAGAAGCCGGTCGAGGCGAGCACCGCGATCGCAACGCTGGCGGAGGAGGGGGTGCTGATCCCCGTCGCGGTGAAGGGCTGGTCCCAGCAGGCATGGCTCCACCGCGACGCGAAGCGCCCGCGGCGGGTCCGGACGGCGGCCCTGCTCGCTCCGTTCGATCCCCTGGTATGGGAACGCGACCGTGCCGAGCGGCTGTTCGATTTCCGCTACCGGATCGAGATCTACACACCCGCCGAGAAGCGCATCCATGGCTATTACGTCCTGCCCTTCCTGCTCGACGACCGGATCGTCGCGCGCGTCGATCTCAAGGCCGATCGCCAGTCGTCACGCCTGATCGCGCACCGCATCACGCTTGAGCCCGCCGCGCCGGCCGGGACGATGGAGCGCCTGACCGCCGAACTGCGCCGCATGGCCGACTGGCTGGCGCTGGACGATGTGACGATCGGGCCGGTCGTCTGACGTCGTCCGGGGGATTGCTGCAACCGATCTACTTCAAGCACGCGCAAGACAAATAGCAGCTTCCGATCTTCAGACACTTCCTGAGGCGGCCAGCGCGTCGACCTCGCGGGCGGGGGCTATCTGGAACTGCGTCGCGTACTATGGAGTCGGTGAGCACGCCGCCGCGAGAACCGGGCGAGGCGTCACTTTCCAAAGCGCGGCGGTGCGTATGCTATATGCCTCGTTTGCCGAAGAACGGGTCAATACCAGGATGAAGTCACGGTCTGACCTTATCTGACCATGTGCAATCCGGCTTGCCGGCAGAGTTCGTCTCGTCTCATGCCCTCGCACAAGCCGCTTGACCGAAACCTGCGCGTCGAAACGGCCGTGACCGAGCACGTCATCGCCGCCGGACATGTCGGTATAGGCGAGGGTCCTCACGCGTCCGATCGCCACGACATCGTTGCATCCCCAATCGAGAACAACGCCTTCTTCCGCGGCAGCAGCAACGTTACCATTCGACAGCAAGAGTGCCGCTAGCGCGGTGACGTGCTTCAGGTACATGCGGTAAGGCTAGCTGGCTCCGGGCCGATCGTCGAGCAGGACACGGGGGGCTTGTCCCTGAACCGCAATCCGACAACGATTGCACGTGACGATGAACGATCCGGCGCCCATGCCGTTGTCACTCAGCCCGGATATCGGCCGCCTCGTCAAGGATCGCTGCATGAAGCCTGAAGGCAACAAACCCGGGCTGATCAAGCAACTCGGCCCCGGCCTCATCACCGGAGCGGCCGATGACGATCCGAGCGGCATCGCCACCTATTCGCAGGCCGGCGCTCAGTTCGGCTTCGGGCTGCTCTGGACGCTGGTGCTCACCTATCCGCTGATGACCGCGGTGCAGCTGGTCAGCGCACGGATCGGCCGCGTCACCGATGCGGGGCTGGCGAGCAACATGGTGAAGATCATGCCGCGCTGGATCGTCACCGGCCTCGTCCTGATGCTGTTCGTCGCCAACACGATCAATATCGGCGCCGATCTCGCGGCGATGGGGGCGGCGGCGCAGCTCGTGCTTGGGGTGGGCGATCACGTCTTCACCGCGATCTTCGCGATCGTGTCGCTGCTGCTCCAGGTCTTCGTGCCCTATCACCGCTATGCCGGCATCCTGAAATGGATGACCCTGGTGCTGCTCGCCTATGTCGCCTTGGTCTTCATGGTGAAGGTCGACTGGGCGGCGGTCGGCTGGGGCATGGTCTGGCCGACCGTGGCCGGCACCACCGCGATCACCACCGTGGTCGCGATCTTCGGCACCACGATCAGCCCCTATCTCTTCTTCTGGCAGAGCTCGCAGGAAGTGGAGGAGGTCGATCGCGACGACGCCAAGCACGCCCTGAACGACGCGCCCGGCGAGGCGCGAGGCGAATTCAGCCGGATCAATTTCGACACCTTCAGCGGCATGGCGGTGTCGAACCTCGTCGCGCTGGCGATCATGATCGGCACGGCGGCGACGCTGCATGCGGCGGGCAAGACCGACATCGCCACCGCCGCCGACGCGGCCAGCGCGCTCAAGCCGGTCGCGGGCCAGTTCGCCTTCCTGCTGTTCAGCCTCGGCATCATCGGCACGGGCCTGCTCGCCATTCCGGTCCTTGCCGGCTCGACCGCCTATGCCATCGGCGAGGCGCGGGGCTGGAAGATCGGCCTGGAAAGCAAGCTGTTGGAAGCCCGGGGCTTCTACGCGGTCATCGCCGTGTCGACGCTGCTCGGCATCGGCATCGACTGGTCACCGATCGACCCGATCAAGGCGTTGTTCTGGAGCGCGGTCATCAACGGCGTGGTCGCGGTGCCGATCATGGCGGTGATGATGATCGTTGTCTCGCGCCGGTCGACCATGGGCGACTATACCGCGTCGCTGCGGCTGCGCTTCTTCGGCTGGGCGGCGACGGCGGTGATGGGCGCCGCCGCGGTGGCGATGGTGGTGATGTAGGGGGTGGTGATGTAGGGCGCTGGCGGCCGAGTCACCATCGTTCGCATCGAGACAGGTTGGGGCGCGTGGCGCTTGTCCCTCGATACGCCGCCCCGGCAGGCTGGACGGCTATTCGGGACGAACGGAAGAAGGGGTGAACAGATCCCGGTGCTGGCGCGGCTGTGACCTGAGATACTGGTCAGGCGCCTTCACCCGTCCGCCGAGATGCGCCGCGGCGTGCCAGGGCCAGCGCGGATCGTAGAGGATACCACGGGCAAGCGCGACGAAATCGGCATCGCCGGTACCGATGATCGCCTCGGCCTGTTCGTAATCGGTGATCAGCCCGACCGCGACCACCGGCAGGCCGGTTGCCTGCTTCACGGCGCGGGCAAGGGGCACCTGGTAGCTGGGCCCGACCGGGATATCCTGCCGCGGGTCGAGCCCGCCGCTCGATACGTGGACGGCGCTGCAGTCATGCGCCTCGAGCGCGCGGGCGAACGCGACGGTCTGCTCCACGTCCCAGCCGCCCTCGACCCAGTCGCTGCCGGATAGTCGCATCGTCACTGGCCGGTCGGCGGGGAAGGCGGCGCGGACGGCGTCGAACACCTCCAGCGGAAAACGCATCCTGTTCTCGAGGCTGCCGCCATAATCGTCGTCGCGGCGGTTCGACAGCGGCGACAGGAACTGGTGGAGCAGATAGCCATGCGCGCCGTGGAGCTGTACCGCGTCAAGGCCGAGCCGCGCCGCGCGCCGGGCTGCGGCGGCGAACGCGTCCCGCACCCGATCGAGCCCGGCGCGGTCGAGTGCCAGCGGGGCATTGTCCTTGTGATGAAAGGCGACCGGGGAGGGCGCCACCGTCTGCCAGCCGAGCGGGTCCCCCGGCGCGATCTGCGCGCCGCCCTTCCACGGGACTTCAGTCGACGCCTTGCGGCCTGCATGGGCGAGCTGGATCGCGACCGGCATGTCGGACCAGCGGCGAATGCTGTCGAGCGTGCGGGCGATCGCCGCCTCGGTCGCGTCGTCGTAGAGGCCGACATCGGCATGGGAAATGCGGCCTTCGGGGAGCACCGCGGTGGCCTCGATCGTCAGCAGCGCCGCGCCCGACAGCGCCAGATTGCCGAGATGAATCTGATGCCAGTCGGTCATGCAGCCGTCGACCGCCGAATATTGGCACATCGGCGCGATCACGATCCGGTTCGTGAGCGTCAGCGCGCCGATCGACCGGGGTTCGAACAGCCTGGGTCCCGCCATCTTCCGTCTCCGAATTGCAATTCGGCGCGAATGTCGCCGCGCCGTGCAGATCGGGATGCTCCAACCAACAATCAACCGCACCCATATCCAGGGATGGATGCATGTGCCTTTTCCGGCAGGCGATTTCCTTGCCGGCCAAAGCCGGGGCCAGCCATTAGCCGACGAAAGCGCGCTCGATCACATAATGGCCGGGCTTGTTGTTCGACCCTTCCTCGAACCCGCATGCCTCGAGCATCGCCGCGGTGTCGCGGATCATCGCGGTGCTGCCGCACAGCATCACCCGGTCATGCTCCGGATCGAACGCCTTCGCCCCGGTCAGCGGCGCCCCGAACAAATGGCCATTCTCCACCAGCGTGTCGATCCGTCCGCTCGTCCTGAACGGCTCACGCGTCACCGTCGGCACATAATGGAACTGAAGCAGCGCCTGGTCGCCCACCAGCGGATCGCCGGCGAACTGGGCGGTGAGTTCGTCATGATAGGCGAGGTCGCTCACGCGCCGCACCGAATGGACGATCACCACCTGCCCGAACCTGTCATAGACATCCGGGTCGCGCGCCACGCTCAGGAAGGGCGCCAGCCCCGTGCCGGTCGACAGCAGGAACAGCCGTTTCCCGCCGAGCAGCGCGTCGAGCACGAGGGTGCCGGTCGGCTTGCGGCCGAGATAGAGCTGGTCGTCGGGACGGATCGTCTGGAGCCGCGAGGTCAGCGGTCCGTCCGGCACCTTGATCGACAGGAATTCGATCTCGTCGGACCAGGCCGGGCTGGCGATCGAATACGCACGCATCAGCGGCCTGCCGCCGGCGTCCTCGTCGCCGGGCAGCCCGATCATCACGAACTCGCCTGACCGGAAGCGGAAGCTTGCCGGCCGCTCGACCGCGAAGCTGAACAGATGCTCGTTCCAGTGCCGCACCCAGCGGACCGGCACGGTCTGGAAGGCGGCATGATCGGGGATGGTCCTTGGCGGGCGCACGGGCATGTTCATGGGCGCTGCACCGTCGTGTCGGTCATCGCGGTCGCGACGAAATCGGCCGCCTGCGCCAGCCTGGCCACCGCGTCCTCGGTCACCAGCCCGGCCGCCACACGCTTGAGCCGACCGATCGGCCCTTCCTGCGCCGTCGCGAACAGCGCCAGCAGCCGCGCCTCGTCGTCAGTCGTCCTGGCCGATCCCGCGCTGCCGAAGCGCACCTGGCCCAGGCTTTCCTGGTCGAGCGTCGCCATCAGCATGTTGAAATCGGGCAGCGCTTCGGCGATGCCGCGCCGCGCGAAACCGGCATGGAGCGCGTGGCAGCAGCACCGTCCGGCGCGCGCCGCGCCGACCCATGTGCGCATTGCCGTGAGCAGGAAACGCTCGGGCTCGTCGAGCCGGCCGACCGCGCGGTCGAGATAACGGTACATCATGCTTCCTTATTGCGAGTGCGTCGCATTATTGTGGATGGTGCGACGCGTCAATGCTCGACTGAGCGCAATTCGTCACGGATGTGGTTGGGTCGGGTTGAGGACAGTCGGGCCGCGCCCTATCGTCAGGTCCCGGGGGACAGCGCCGTGACGATGGAGGAGCCTGATATCGTCGATCGGCCCGCCGTGGCGCGGCGCCGCCTGTTCGGCCTGCAATATCTGCGTGCGGTCGCCGCAACCGGGGTGGTCCTGTTTCACGCGACCGAGGCGGCGGGCGCGCCCTGGCGAATCGGATCCCGGGGCATCGATCTCTTCTTCGTGCTCAGCGGTTTCCTGATGATCGCGATCACCGACGGTGGCGCGCGGCCCTGGCCTTTCTTCAAGGACAGGCTGTTGCGGATAGCCCCGCTCTACTGGATCGTGACCACCGCGCTCATCATGGTCGCCGTGGTCGGTCTCGCGCCGTACATGACGCTCGATCCGGTCCGGATCCTGACCTCCTTCGCCTTCATTCCCTATGGCGACCTCACCGCCGGGCGGATCATCCTGCCGATCCTCCCGGTCGGCTGGACGCTGAACGCCGAGATGCTGTTCTACACGCTCTTCGCGCTGATCCTGGTGCTGCCGCGCTACCGGATGCTGGTGCTGACCTGTATCATCTGCGGCCTGGTCACGCTTGGCTTCCTCTGTGGCCCGACCGGGGCGGGGGCTGCCTGGACCCAGCCGATATTGCTTGAATTCGTCGCGGGCGGCTGGGTCGGCATGGCCTGGGTCAGGCCGGAACGTCGGCGGCGGATATTCCTCTTCCTGCTGCCCGCGCTGTGCGTGTGGACTGCCCTGCCGGTCGGACGGGTCGGTGCGATGGTGACGCTGATCCTGGCAGCCGTCCTGTTCTTCGAGGCGCGTGGTGCCGGCATTCCGAAATGGCGCCCGCTCCTGCTGCTCGGCGACGCGAGCTATTCCATCTATCTGTGGCAGATCTTCCCGCTGCAATTCGTCTTCGTCCTGGGCCAGCGCCTGAACGTGCCGCCCGCCATCCTCGCCATCATCGCCAGCCTTGCCGCGATCGGCGGTGGAATCCTGGCCTATCTGCTGCTCGAACGTCCGCTGCTCGCCCTGTTCCACCGCCAACGTACCCGGCACGGCATCACCATCCCGGCAGGGCCGTGATCTGCGTCCGGCAAAGGCTGGCCGGCGGCCGCGCGATTTGATACTGTCGGGTAACGTTTTGCGGGGGCAGACGACATGGCGACGATAGCGGGCGGCTTCGGGCGGGATGCGGTCGTCAGGGACCGTGGTTTCTTCCTCATCATGGCGCTGGTGATCGCGGCGACGACCGTCGCCGGATTCACGCTTCAGTTCGTCGCCGGCCGGTCGAGCCTCGCCTCGCCCTGGTGGGTGCATGTCCACGGCATCACCTTCATGGGCTGGCTCGTCATCTATGTGGCGCAGAACCTGCTCGTCTATCGCAACGACATCGCGCTACACCGCCGGCTCGGTCGGTTCGCGGCAGGCTATGTCGGCTGGATGGTGCTGGTCGGGCTCAGCGTGAACACGCTGGCGGCGGTCAATCACCGTATCCCGCCCTTCTTCGAAACCAATGTCTTCCTGGTGATGGACTGGCTGACCGTGCTGGTCTTTGCCGGCCTGACCTGGGCCGGGGTGCGGATGCGACACCGGACCGACTGGCACCGCCGGCTGATGCTGTGCGCGGCGCTCATGATCATGACGCCGGGCGCCGGCCGGCTGCTGCCGCTGCCGTTGCTCGGCACCTGGATCATCTGGTCGATCTGGCTGATCATGCTGGTCTATGTCGGCGTGGCGGTGACCTATGATCTCGTCACGCGCGGCAAGGTGCATCCGGCTTATTTCTGGGGTTTCGGCGCCATCACCCTGGCGACCGCGCTGATGCGTCCGCTGGCCTTCACCCCGCCGATGCTCGCGATCACCGCTGCGCTGACCGGCTGATCGGGGGCCGCCAGGTATCTTGACGCGGTCTCCCGTCCGGGCGAGTCTCCCGCGCGAAGGAGAGACATGAATGTTCAGCCATATGATGGTCGGCAGCAACGACATCGCCCGATCGAAGACCTTCTACGACGCGCTCTTCGGCACGCTCGGCGGCAAGCCCGCTTTCCAGGATGACAAAGGCCGCCTGATCTACATGCACAATGGCGGGATCTTCATGGTGTCGGCCCCAATCGACGGCAAGAATGCCTGCCACGCCAATGGCGGCACCATCGGCTTCACGATGGCCAGCCCGGAAGAGACCGATGCCTGGCACAAGGCGGGGGTCGAGCATGGCGGCAGCTCGATCGAGGACCCGCCCGGCCTGCGCGATGGCGGCTTCGGGCCGATGTATCTCGCCTATCTGCGCGATCCCGACGGGAACAAGCTGTGCGGCCTGCACCGGGTGAAGGCCTGACGGGATCCCCCGTAGCGCCCTTTCTGAAAGCCGACCGCGCATGCCGCTTCCGCACGTCACCCCGGCCACGCTGGCCATCACGGGTTCGACCGATCGCTTCCCTGTCCGGCGCATCTTCTGCGTCGGGCAGAACTACGCCGATCACGCGCGGGAAATGGGCTCCGATCCCGACCGGCAGAAACCCTTCTTCTTCACCAAGCCGGCCGACGCCGTCGTCGATAGCGGCGGCGTGCTGCCGTTCCCGGTCCGCACCGCCGATCTCCATCATGAGGTCGAGCTGGTCGTGGCATTGTCCGGGGGCGGTGCCGACATCGCGGTCGCTGACGCCGCCGGGCTGATCTTCGGCTATGCGGTCGGGCTCGACCTCACCCGCCGCGATCTCCAGGCGGCGGCGAAAAAGGCCGGCCGCCCCTGGGACATGGCCAAGGGATTCGACCGCTCCGCGCCGATCGGCCCGCTGACTCCCGGCGCGGCGCCGACCAGCGGGACGATCTCCCTCACCATCAACGGCGCGCTGCGCCAGTCGGGCACGCTCGACCAGATGATCTGGAGCACGCCCGAGATCATCGCCGAGCTGTCGACTTATGTCGACCTCAGGCCCGGCGACCTGATCTTCACCGGCACCCCCGCCGGCGTCGGCCCGATCCTGCGCGGCGACCGGCTGGAGGCGATGGTCGAAGGCGCGGCGCCCTTGCTGGTCGCGTTCGCCGGATAGGCCGCGCACGCGGTTCAAGGGGCGTCTGGACCGGAAGGCCGTCAGCTGGCACAAACCATTAATGACCTTCTCCGTTCACATCGCAGGCGTCGCGACCAGCGGTCGAATTAAGCACCCGGCCTGATCCGTCAGGCCGGGTCCGCCCACATGTGAACACTATGGTGCCTGAGGCACCACGCCCAAAGGTCTATGATGATGTCTACGCAGGAAACGACGCTGCATCTCCTGTGCGGCAAGATCGCCGCCGGAAAATCGACGCTCACCGCCAGACTCGCCGCTCTCCCTCACACCATCGTCGTGGCCGAGGATCAATGGCTTGCCAGGCTTTATCCCGGCGAACAGACCAGCCTTGCCGACTATGTGCGCAATTCGACGCGCCTCCGCCATGCGATGGCGCCGCATCTGGTGGCGCTGCTGCGAACCGGTGTCTCCGTCGTGCTGGATTTCCCCGCGAATACCCTCGCCAGCCGGGCATGGATGCGCACCCTGTTCGAGGAGGCGGGGGTCGCGCACCAACTCCATCATCTCGACGTCGCCGATGACATTTGCAAAGCGCGCCTCCGCCAGCGCAATGCCGGCGGCGAGCATGAGTTCCTGGTGACTGACGAAGAGTTCGACCTGTTCACCCGGCATTTCGTGGCGCCGACCCCGGATGAAGGCTTCAACATCGTCCTTCATGGTCAATAGAGGTGCGGTTCCCCCTCTGATAAAGTCGCGGGGGCGGGCGTCGGCCTTCAGGCCGTCGTCGTGACTCCCCGATAGACCGGATCCTCGAGCGCCCGCCCGGCACCCATCGCGACGCAGATCAGCGCGTTCTCGGCGACGATCACCGGCAGGCCGGTCGCCTTGGCCAGCGCCTCGTCGATGCCGGAGAGAAGCGATCCGCCGCCGGTCATGACGATGCCCTGGTCATAGAGATCGGCGGCCAGTTCAGGCTCGGTCCGCTCGAGCGCGCCGAGCACCGTCTCGACCACCTGGCCGACCAGGTCGGCGAGCGATCCGGCGATCTCGGCCTGGGTGACCTCGACCTCCTTGGGCACGCCGGCGACCAGATCGCGTCCCTTGACCCGCATGACCAGGCCGTCCTGCGCTGTCTCGGCGCTGGCCATCCCGATCTCGATCTTCACGCGTTCGGCGGTCGATTCACCGATCATCAGGTTGTGCTTGCGGCGGATGTACGAGGCGATCGCATCGTCCATCCGGTCCCCGCCGACCCGCGCCGAGGTGCTGTAGGCGAGGCCGCGCAGCGACAGCACCGCCACCTCGGTCGTGCCGCCGCCGATATCGACCACCATCGCGCCGATCGGCTCGGTGACGGGAAGGCCTGCGCCGATCGCCGCAGCCATCGGCTCCTCGATCAGATGGACGGTCCGCGCGCCCGCATTCTCCGCCGCCTGGCGGATCGCGCGCCGCTCGACCGGGGTCGCGCCGGAGGGGATACAGATGGCGACCTCGGGGTTGCGCGGCAGCCGGCTCTTCCCGCCATGCGCCTTGTCGATGAACGCCTTGATCATCTGTTCGGCGACGTCGATGTCGGCGATCACCCCGTCGCGCATCGGCCGGACGGTGCGAAGCGTGTCGGGCGTCTTGCCCATCATCAGCTTGGCTTCGGCACCGACCGCGCGGACGCGCTGGACACCGTCCAGCGTCTCGATGGCGACGACGGAGGGTTCGTTGAGCACGATGCCCCGGTCGCGCAGATAGACGACGGTGTTGGCGGTCCCGAGATCGATCGCCATGTCATTGGACGCTCGGCTGAACAGGCGAGGAAAACGCATTGAGATGTAATCATTTCCGAATTAGCGGCGCGCGCCGGCTCGCCTGAACTATGGCGCATAAGTTGGGAGCGGCGGCGTGGGCGTGTCGGCACAGCGCGTCAAGGTCCGGGGTGGACCGAGTGCGTCCGACCGGGCTTTGCGGGCGACGAGGGGGTTGGCACAGCGTCGCTTCGCGGCCCCGTCAGCCTTGTCGCTATTTATAGCGACAAGGCTCGCCGCGCGCTCCGCTTTGGTTGTAACACTTCCGGAATAAGCGTTATTCCCCGTGCTTCGCGGATGATGGGGAATGCATGATGGCTTCGAGCGCAACCACGACGACGTCGCCGCTTTCGCCCAAGGCGACGACCAATCCGGACGGCAGCTTCTTTCTCGCCTCGACTGACTGGATCACGCTCCAGACTTATCTTCAGGCGGCGGTGACGCTGCCGATCACCGGGGCGGAGGCGATCGCCAAGCTCGGCATCAACAGCGCGGATGCGGATTATTTCGCGCCACTGTGGAGCGCCTATTCGGGCGTGCACGATCATTGCCACGATTTCTCGATCAATACCTTCCCGGAAACCGTGTCCCTCGCCTCCGACATCGTCGACTACGGGCGCAACAAGGTGCCGGTGTTCTACGGCGCGATCTCGAAGATCGCCGACAAGGTCAGTGACGGGGTGCTGACCGAGGAGAAGGCGCAGGTCCAGATCACACAGGTGCTGACCAACCTGGTCAAGGATGCCCAGACGCGCGGCGATCGCGCGGCAGCGGTCGAGGCGGCGATCGCCAGCTTCATTGCCCAGACCCAGGCCGACAAGGCGCTGCTCGATCCGTTGCAGACGCGTTACCGCAACGAGCTTGAGGGCGATAACGGTCGCATTGCTGAGCTGGAGGCGGATCTCGCGACCGAGCAGGCGGTGATAGACGCCGAAAATGCGGAATATGCGAAGGACGTGAAGCTCGCCGCGACCACCCCGACCTATGGGTGGATCGTGCCGGCGGGCACCATCGCCGCAGCGGTGGTCGCCGGCATCTATGGCGCGCGCGCGACGGCCGCGCTCAGGGCGATGCGCGACGCGCAGGAGCAGTTCGACAAGGATTCCGACGAACTCGCCAGCAAGCGGCTGATGGCGCAGGACCTGACCACGGCGGGCACCAGCCTTGACGGGGTGCTGACCGCGCTTAATTCGGCGCTGCCGATCGTGCAGAAGGCGCGGGGCGCCTGGCATGCGCTGTCGGACGATATCGGCAGCGTCCTGAAGACGCTGGCCAACGATATCGGGGGGCAGGAATCCTTCATCGCCTCGCTCGGCGTGGATACGGCGATCAGCGAATGGTCGGAACTGGCCAAGAAGGCCGACACCTACCGCGCCAACGCCTTCATCACCGTGCTGAGCGAAGCGGAGGTCACCGCGCGGATTGCCGCCGATCCGAACGCCTTTGCCGTATCGCACGGCTGATCCGGCACCTCCACCACTCGACAGGGAACCGCCCATGCCCGAGGCACATGTCACACCGGCCCCGCTCGCCTCGCCGCTCGCGCCCGCCGCGGCGCTCGGCGGCGGCAGCGATTTCTTCATGTCACAGGGCGACTGGGCACTCGTCCAGGCCTATCTCGACACCGGCATCAGGCTGCCTGTCGACGCGACCCAGGCGGCGAAGGTGATCGGTTTCACTGTCGACGAGGCAGGGGACTATGACGATCTGTGGACTGCCTTCTCCACGATCCACGACCATTGCAGCGATTTCCTCAACACCAGCTACCCCGCCATCGTCGGCGTCGCTTCCACGATCGCGACCTTCGGGACAAGCAAGGTGCCGGTCTTCTACGGCGCGATCGACAAGATCATCGCGCAGGTGAAGGCGGGCACGATGACGCTGGACAAGGCGGTCGTGCAGATGCGCACGATCCTGCTCAACCTCCAGGCTGATGCGCAGACGAAGGACACCGACGTCGCCGCTCAGGCGGCCGTGGTCGACAGCTTCATCGCCCGGATGAAGACCGATGCGGCGATGCTCGCGCCGATCAAGGCGAAATATCAGGCCCAGCTAGACGGCGAGGATGGGGTGATCGCCACCCTGCGCGTGATGGTCTCGGTGCTTCGACAGCAAGTCGAAGACGAGTTCAGGGAGGTCGCCAGGGATGAGGAAATCGCGATGGGCTCCGTCGTCCTTTTCGCTGTTCCGGTGCTCGGTACGATCACGGCAGCCTGTCTCACGGCGGTCTATTTCGAGCGCGCGCGCCAGGAACGTCTCATCGCGGAAAAGGACGTGCAGAAGCTGAGCGGCCTGCAGACGCGCCTCAAGGTCGCTGTCGCGCTTGATGGTCACCTCCAGCTCTCGATGCATGCCCTGGGCAAGGTGGATGACGCGCTCACCGCCGCCACCCCGGCGCTGGCCAAGGCACAGGCCGCGTGGGCCGCGCTCGACACCGGGATCGCGGGTATCCTTGCCACGCTGGCGACGGATATCAGGGATATCGCCACGCTCGGGACGAAGCTCGATATCGATACCGTCATCGCTGCCTGGAAGACGATGGCTGCCGATGCGGACGATTTCCGCGCCAACGCGTTCATCACGATCGCGCCGGCGCCCGACCCCGGTGCGGCGGCAGGCGGCACGCCGACACCCACTCCTTCCGCCACGACCGCTGGCTGAGGGGGGCGCGATGGGCACTCTCCTCTTGTTCGGCCGGGCACCGGGCGCTGCGCCGGGGTCGCCGGACGGCACGGGCAATGTGGACAAGGGCTGGATCGAGGCGCCACGCGTCGACCTGCACAAGGAGTCGGTCGACGGGTCTGTCGTGCAGGACACGGGGCAGGGAGGGCTGTCGGCCGATCGATGGGTGGCGCTACCGGCGTTTCTCGATCAGGCGCGCCACGCGCGAGGCGCTGTCGACGCGCTTGGCCTGCCCGGTGGGGGGGCACCTGCCTTCCCGGCGCTCTGGGCGAGTTGGGGGCGCTTCACGTCGGCGCTCGACCAGTGGCAGGCAACGCGCGATGCGCTCGTCGCCCTGGCGAACGACATCGTCAGCTATGCGACGGTGGTGGTTCCGCAAAGCTATGGCCGGATCGAGGGCATGCTGAATGACGGCGCGTCGGTCGACGCCATCGCCGCCCTGCTCGGCGAGGCGATCGCCCAGGCCGGACAGCGTGCCGACCGGGCGCGCGCACTGGCGGCGGCCATCGCGCCGCCGGTCGCGGCGATCAATGACCTGGCGGGCGCCTTTCATGCGGTCCAGCGCAACCCGCCAACACGCATCACGTTGCGCAGCGCCCCGTCGCTCTGCCTCGCCTATGATGGCAATGGCGATGCGGTCGTCAGCAACACCGGCGGCGGCGACAATCCGGCGCAGCACTGGACGATCGAGCCGGTCCGGATGTTCATTCCCGGCTGGGTGTTCCGCACCGCCACCGGCGACCGCACGTTGACGGTGCCGGCCGGCGACACTGGCGAGCGCGAAGGATCGCGCCCGCGACTGATTCAAACCGGCCAGGCGGGTCCGAACGGCCTGGACGGCGGGGCGGCTGTCTTCATCCATTACAGCAGCGGTTATCTCCAGCCGGGCAAATGGTCCGGGCATACGCTTGATTGTGCCGGGAATTCTGGCTGGAATTCAGGCACGCCGGTCCTGTGCTGGGAACAGAATGACGGCGATAACCAGAAATGGTCGTTCACCGCGCGCAGCCTTGGCGATCTCGACTTCTACGATGCGATCGCGCCGGTGGTTACCGTCAGCGGCTCCGGGCTCAGCGCGCTTCAGCATCTGGAAGGCGACTGGCGGGCCGTCGCTGACGATCTCGGTGACGGCCTGGCCCAGTTGCGCGGGGTCGATTCCACCGCTGGATTCATCGGCGGGCTCCAGATCGAGAGCGTCACCGGCGAATGGGCCGATCTGGCGCGCGAGGCACAGGCGGCGATCGCGCTGCTTTGATGAGCGATGCCCTGCGGCGGCGCGCGTTTCGTCGGCGCCGCACGGGACGGGTGGCGCGAGCAACGAGTAAACCATCACCATAACAGGGAAGAGCGCGACCCCACCCTATTGACCGCCATGCCTCTCACAGGCAGCCTATCGAACTGCCGTGGAGCGTTGCGTTCGACAACGAAGCGGAAGGGGGAGCCGATGGATGAAATCGTGAAGACCAGGGATCTGATCGGCGAGCTTCTCGTCCGCTGGGGCGACAGTGCCGTTGCGCTCGATACCGCGCTCCGCCTGCTTCACGCGCAGGATCGGACCGGTGACGCGCTCATCCTGATTTCGCAGGCGCTTCAGGATGCTTTCCAGTACGGGCCGATATGTCCCTGGTGACTGGCTTCAGGCGCGCTGGCTGAAATGATGACCGAGTGCGTCGCCTGGATTTGGTGTGCGCGGCGGGGCGATTCGAGCTGGAGCAGGTGCCGCCAGGTCAGTCAGCGGTCACGATCGGATAGTCGAGCCTGACCGTATCGAGCAGCCGCTCGATCTCAGCGATCTCCCGCGTTCCGCCGCTCGGTCGTACCGACCAGTTGAACGGGCCATGAGTCGCCAGATCGTGCAGGTGAACCGGCCCGATCGCCATGCGCCAGGAACGGGCGCTGCCGCCTGCCTTGCGGGTCAATCGGGCGACGAGCAGATCCTGAAGCTGGCTGGCGGTCATCCTCCGCCTTTTGCCGGCCCGGCGCGATTGCGCAAGCTGTGGATGCGCCGACTATAGCCATGCGACTTCAATGCTTCTCCTTGTGTCCGCGACACAGGATAGAATAAAATTGACCAACCGTTCGGTCAGCTATTGCGAATCTCTGTTCCTAATAATATGACTGACCGGTCGGACTGTTAATAGACAGGCACTCAACACGATCGGGGGAGAGAGAAGGTGACGAAAGGCAAGCTTTGCGCGACGACAGCATTGTGGTTCGGTCTATGGGTACCGGCAACCGAAGCCCAGTCAGTTGAACCACAGGCGACACCCGTCGCGGTTGCACCTCAAACATCCATCTCCCCCGTCGCAGAATCCGACGAAAGATCGGCCGATAGTGGCGACCGCCTCGCCGACATTGTCGTAACGGCCAACCGGCGCGAGGAAGCGCTTCAGAATGTACCCGCCGCGATTACCGCGATTTCCGGCGAGACGCTGATACGCGACAATATTTCCGACCTGTCCGGAATCGCCAACCGAACGCCCGGATTGAGTTTCGCTGCGTTCGCGGCAGGCCAGCCGGAGATCGCCATACGAGGGGTCGGCACCAAGGAAGACGGCCCCGCCGCCAGCGATTCGACCGTCGTTTCAGTTGACGGTGTCTATATCGCGGCACGGTCGGCGCAGGTGTTCGACCTGTTCGACCTTGAGCGGGTCGAGGTGCTGCGCGGGCCGCAGGGCACTCTTTATGGCAAGAACTCGATCGGCGGTTCGGTGAACTTCGTTACGCTGCAACCGAATTCGACGCCGCAGTTCAAGGCACGGATCAAGATCGGCAATTACGGCAGGATGGATGCCGCCGGCTTGGTGAGCGGCCCGATCGCCGACAATCTTTTCGGGAAGATCGCGGTCAGTTACCGCTCCAACGACGGTTATCTGCGCAACGTGCTGGTCGGCAGCCCCTTTTACGGCCAGCGCTGGGGTGAAACGGAATCGGTGAGCTATCGCGGGACGCTTCGCTGGGAGCCGACCGACCGGTTCAGCGCCAGCGTCACGATCGACGGCGCGCATGACGATAATGGCGCGACCAACCGGGAGCCGGTGGGCAGCCAGGGTCCGTTGCACAATTGCGGCTGCGCCTCGGATCCGGTCGCGGTGAACGTGGCCCTCGGGGGTGCCGGAAGCCCCTATACGACACTTGCCGATGTCGAAGGCTATACCAGGCGCAACATCTTCGGCGTGAACGTCCAGCTTGCCTATCAGTTCGATTTCGCGACGCTCAGCTCGATCAGCAGCTATCGCCGCACGAGCTATGATTATCTCGAGGATTCATCGGGGTTGCCCGCGGCACGCGTCTTCACCGATCTTACCGGCGCATCCGGAAATCCGAACAACGTCCTGCTCTCTCCCGCGACCAACGGCTTTACCTTCAAGATCACTGACGCGGTCAATGAACGGCCGCGCCAATACACTCAGGAGCTGCGGCTGACGTCGCCCTCGGGAGAGAGCTTCGACTGGATCGCCGGCATTTTCGTGACAAAGGAAAAGAACTTCAGGATCGAAGGATTCAACTTCCCGTCACTGGGCAGGGCGGATCGCCTTCCGAGCATATCGAATTCGTACCAGTCCAATGACGGCTTCGCTTATGCCGGCTATGCCCAGGCATCCTACCGGCCGATCGATCGGCTGAAGATCACGGCCGGCGGACGATATTCGTACGAGCGCAAGGAGATAACGTCCGAGGCGCGGATCGTTTCGGGCCTTCCCCTCCTTCTGCAGGCCTATCCGCTGGTCTCGGCCCGGGCGAGCTGGTCGAACTTCAGCTGGAAGGTCATCGCGGACTATGAGATCGCGCCGCGCCTGCTCACCTATGCGAGCGTGGCCACCGGCTTCAAGAGCGGCGGCTTCACCGGAACGGCATCGACCGCCGCGGTCGCGACAAGGCCGTTCGGGCCGGAGAACGCGACCAACTATGAACTGGGCGTCAAGAGCGAGCTGTTCGACCGCCGCCTGCGATTGAACGTCGCTGCATTCTATACCGACTATCGCAACCTCCAGGTGACGCGCTTCTTCCAGCCGGCCGGCACCACTTTCGGCCAGTTCATCACCGAGAATGCGGGCAAGGCGAGTATCAAGGGCATCGAGGTGGAGGCGGCGGCGAGCCCGGTCAGCGGCGTGGAGATCGGCGGTACCTTCGCCTATCTCGACGCGCGCTACACCGAGTTCACGGGCACGCCGTCGACGATCGTGACCGGTGCGTTCACGAACAATCGCCTGCGGCAAGCGCCCGAATATACGGCGAGCGCCTATGCGGGATATAGCTATCGCCTGGCGGGTGGCGAGAAGATCGCCGTCCGGGCGAACTACAAATATCAGAGCCTGAGCTATTACGACGCCGACAACAACCCGATCACCGTGATCCCCGGTTATGATCTTGTCGACGCGTCGCTTGGGGTCACGAGCGCCGACGGTCATTTCGAAGTGAGCGTCTGGGCCAAGAACCTGACGAATACCGAATATCGGACTCATGTCTTTTCACAGCGGGACAGCCGGGTGGCGTTCGCCCTGTTCGGCGACCCGCGGACCTACGGTCTCACGCTGGGATTCAACTTCTGAGCTGAGCGGGCCGGGGCGTGGCAGGCTGCGATGTCCCCGCTCCACGATCGGATGTTTCAGGACCCGGCGCACGGGGAGGATAATCGATATGGTCGATATGGATGCCCCGTCGCCGCGCGAGGTCGCCGAGGCGATGCGCCGGGCGGAGGGGCCTACCGAGCTGTTCGGGATCGCGCTGGATTCAGTGGGGGCGGGCCACGCGACCGTTTCCGTGACGCTCGACGACCGCATGTTGAACGGTTTCGGCAGTGCCCATGGTGGTATCCTGTTCCTCCTCGCCGACCAGGCCTTCGCCTATGCGTGCAATTCAGAGAATATCGCGACGGTCGCCCAAGCTGGATCGATCACCTTCCTGTCGCCGAGCAGGAGCGGCGAGCGGGTGGTTGCCGAAGCCCGGCGGTCGGGCGAAGCAGGCCGGACCGGCGTCTATGATGTCCGGGTCACCGCGGACGACGGCCGAGTCCTCGCGATCTTCCAGGGCGTTTCCCGCGCGCTCGGGCGACCGGTGATCGGGACTGGCGAGGTTCGCTGAGCCTTTTCGGCGCAGAAGAGGGGGCGCACAGAGGCCGTGGAGTTCATTTCCTGAATCGTCGAGGACGTGTTTGTCATCGCAAGCCGCCCGTGCGGCTGACCGGACCTCTCAGCGTCCTCTGCGCCTCCACGCGAACCATCGTGCGTCGCTGACAGGCCGGTTCCGAATGTCGATCCGGCCTAAATCGCATAGCCCTTGCGCTGCGGCCGGCTCAGCATCGCATTGGCCGCGTCGTCGCCGATGAAGCGTTCCGCCACCGGATCCCATTTCAGCCGCCGGCCGGTCCGCATCGCGGTCCAGTGGAGCAGGCAGGTCGAGCACGCGCGATGGCCGAGCTCCGCCGGTGAGATGTTGGGCGCGCCGGTCTTGATGGAATCGAGCCAGTTGCGGTGCTGTTCCGGGCTCTTCGGCAGATGGATTTCGTTGGGCCCGATCACGCTGTCGAGGATCTTCGGGTTGCTCGCCAGCAGCCCGCTCGTTCCGGCCGCGGCGATCGCGGGGTCGCTCGCGGTGACGCCGCCGGTGCGGGTGACGAAGATCGATCCTTCTGTGCCGATGAACTTCACGCCATTGGGCAGCGCGCCGGAAATCTTCATCTCCACCCCGTTGGCGTAGCGCCCATAGGTCTCGAACGGGCCATGTACGTTCCACAGCCCGCTTTTGGGGAATTCGGCGGTGCCCCAGATCTCGATCGGGCCGCTATGTTCGGTGTCCATGCCCCAATGCGCGATGTCGACATGGTGAGCGCCCCAGCCGGTGATCATGCCGGCGCCGAACTGTTCGCAGCGCAGCCAGCCCGGCCGGCCGAACTTGCCGTCCTGCGGGTGCACGCGGATCTCGGTATAATAGATCTCGGGCGTGGTGCCGAGCCAGGCATCGTAATTGAGGTTCGCCGGGATCGGCATCGCCGCCGCCTCGGGGCCGGAAGGGTCGCCGGGCAGGCCGATCTCGACATGGGTCAGCGTGCCGATCCGCCCGTTGCGCACCAGTTCGCAGGCGCGGTGGAATTGCGGCCAGGGGTCCTGCGATCGCTGCTGCGATCCGATCTGCAGCACGCGATCGGTCTTCGCCACCGCGTTCGCCATCTGCCGCCCCTCGGCGATCGTCAGCGATGCCGGCTTCTGGCAATAGACATGCTTGCCGGCCTGTACCGCGTGGATCGAATTCGGCGCGTGCTGGTGGTCGGGGGTCGAGATGATGACCGCATCGATATCCTTGTTGGCCAGCAGCTCCCGGTAATCGGCATAGCCGCGCGTGCCCGAATAGGGCTTGCCCGCCTTTTCGCCATAGGTCGTGTCGACCAGCTCGATGCCCTGCTGCACGCGCCGCGTATCGAGGTCGCACACAGCGACGATATGCGCATCGTCGACCTTGAAGATCTCGACCATGTCATGGATGCGCGAGATACGGCCGACGCCGATCGCGCCGATATTGATCCGCTTGCTCGGTGCGTTCCGGCCGAACACGCTGGCCGGCACGATCGACGGAAAGCCGATCGCAGCCACCGCCCCGGTCTTGATCAGATCGCGTCGCGAAAATCCCGCTTTGGTCATGATACTGTCCCTCCGTCAGGCCGTGATCGGCCGGGTGGCGTTCTTCTGGGCGATGAGCACGAGCTCTGCGGCGAGCAGCGCCTGGTCCTGATCCTGCGCGATCGAACTCCGCTCGACCACGTCGGTCACGAATTGCGGGCCGAACGGCAGATACACGTCCTTGCAATCGAGATAGCGGGCGCTCTTGCCGTCGACCACGAACAGGTGGTTGCCGCCGGGCTTGCCGGTCGGGTCGGCATATTTGCGCAGTTCGATATAGCCCTCCGTCCCCAGCACGAAGAGACGGCCGTCGCCCCAGGTGCCGAGCCCCCTGGGCGTGAACCAGTCGACCCGCAGATAGCCGGTGCCGCCATTCCCGCTCATCGTCATGTCGCCGAAATCCTCGAACAGCGGATGGTCGGGATGGTTGATGTTGCCGGTCTGCGACGCGACGACTTTCGCGCGGCTGCTCTTGGTGAAGAACAGGAACTGTTCGGCCTGGTGGCTGCCGATATCGGTCAGGATGCCGCCATACCGCGCCTTGTCCCAGAACCAGTCAGGCCGGCTGGCCGGGTTCACCTGATGCGGGGCGATGTTGATCGTCTGGACGACGCGGCCGATCGTGCCCTGCTCGATCAGCTCACCGGCCTTGATCGCGGCTGGCACCTCCAGCCGCTCCGAATACATGATCGCGAACTTGCGCCCCGTCGCCTTGATCGCTGCGCGGACATCGGCGAGCTGCTTCAGGCTGGTGATCGCCGGCTTGTCGCCGAGGAAATCCTTGCCCGCCCGCATCGCACGGATGCCGAGCGGCGCGCGCAGATCGGGGATCGGCGCGCCGGCGATCAGCTGGATCGACCTGTCCTCCAGGATCTCGGCTTCGCTCCGCGCGAGCTTCGCGGTCGGGAAACGCTTCTGGAAATCCGCGAGTTGCTTCGCGTCGCTGGCATGGACCCAGACCAGCTCGCCTCCACCACGGATCACCGCCGCTGTCATCGCATAGATATGGTTGTGGTCGAGCCCGATCACCGCGAACCTGATGTGATGCTTCGGCCGCGGGTCGGTCGGCGCACCCGTGTTGACCACCTCGGGAATGGCGTTGCCGCTCAGTGCCTGCGCCAGCACGTCGCCCGGCAGCGCGGCGGCGAGCCCCGCAAAGCCTGCGCCGGTCAGCATCGAACGGCGGTCGATCGGATTCATCGAGTCTCTCCTTGGCACTGGCGCTCAATTCCTGGGCGTCGCCGGGGTGGTCCAGTTGATCACATGATAGGTCGTGTTGGTGGTGCCCACGTTGCGTAGTCCGTGAAGCGAATTGGACGCGTTGAAGATCACCGATCCCGGCCCGAGCCGTTTCCATACGCCGTCGGACAGGGTCTCGACCGTGCCCTCGCGGATAATCACCAGTTCCTCGTTCGGGTGTTTGTGCGGCGCGTGGGAGGTCTGGCCGGGCTTCAGGGTGGTGACGTGAATCTCCAGATCGTCGAGCGTCGCGGTTGGCCCGTTGCCCAGGCTGCGCACCTCGCCGACATCGGTCGGGGTGACCTTCATCGCGGTCCAGTCCCACACGGACGGGCCGATGATCTTCCTGCCCTGGGCAAGTACCCCGGCGGAACAGGTGAGCGCGACCGCGCCCAGCGCGACGACCATATCCCTGCGGGTGACGCGCATCGCGATGTTCCTCTCCTGTCCGGTGCGCCGCTTTCCGGGCGTCATCGGGGCAGCGCCGATGGTAGCGCTAACCGGACTTATTGCTGATCCTATAGGATTGTCAAAGCGCCAATTCGGCGTCGGCGGCGATTCCGGTTGTTTCCGTCGCCGGCTCCCCGACGCGCAGCATGGCGAGGGCGGAGAGGGCCATCAGCGCGCCCGCGATGGCGATGGTCCAGATCGGCTCTTCGGGGAACACATTGTGGATCAGGCTGCCCATCACCGTCGCGATGAAGAGCTGGGGCAGGACGATGAAGACGTTGAAGATGCCCATATAGACGCCGAGCTTGCCGTGCGGCAGCACGCCGGCCAGCATGGCATAGGGGATGGTCAGGATCGACGCCCAGGCCACCCCGATGGCGATCATCGGCAGGATCAGCAGCACCGGATCGCGGATGGCCAGCATCGCCGCAAAGCCCGCCGCGCCGATTAGCAAGCAGACCATATGCGTCCTGCCCATGCCGATCCGTCGCACCATCCCCGGCAGCAGAAAGGCGGCCAGCGCTGCGACCCCGTTATAGACGGAGAAAAGGATGCCGACCCAGTCGGCGCCGTCATTATAGGCCTGGGACGCGGTATCGGTCGCCGCGAAGACATAGCGGGTGACGACCGGCGTGGTGTAGACCCACAGGACGAAGAGCGCCGACCAGGAGAAGAACTGGACAAGCGCGAGGCGGCGCATCTCCACCGGCATCCGGACGATATCCCGGGCGATTCGGGTCAGCGCGTTGCCGCCCTGGCCGGCATCGCGCGCCGGGGCATCCTCGCCGGCAAAGGCGCGCATCCTCTCGGGCGGGTATTCGCGGGTGGTGAGCACGGTCCACAGCACGGCGCAGAAGATCGCGGCCCCGCCGAGGTAGAAGGAATAACGCACCGCGTCGGGGATGACGCCGGCGGGCGCCACGTTGCTCGCCCCGAGCGCGGTGATCGCGAACGGCGCGATCGACCCAAGCACTGCGCCTGCGCCGATAAAGGCGGTCTGGAAGGCATAGCCGAGGGTGCGTTGCGTCGGGCCGACCATGTCGCCGACAAAGGCGCGGAACGGCTCCATCGATATGTTGATCGATCCGTCGAGCATCCACAGCAGCAATGCCGCCACCAGCAGCACCGGCGCGTGCGGCATGGCGATCAGCGCCAGCGCGGCAAGTGCTGCGCCCGCCAGGAAATAGGGACGCCGCCGCCCGAACCGGCCCCAGGTGCGGTCGCTGAAATGGCCGATCAGCGGCTGAACGATCAGCCCGGTTATCGGCCCGGCGATCCACAGCAGGGCCAGCGTGTCGACATCGCTGCCGAGCGACTGGAAGATGCGGCTGATGTTCGCGTTCTGCAGGCCGAACGCGACCTGGATCCCGAAGAATCCGAACGAGATGTTCCACAGTCCGGCCAGGGACTGGCGCGGCCGCCCGGTCACTCGCTCCAAACCCCCTGTTTTATGTTTTTTGTCTTCTGCCGGGCAGGATGTCAGTGACGTGGCGCCCCGGCAATCCCCGTTCGCGTGCGGCCATTGCTTTCCGGCCGGCGCGGCGCGCAAAAGGACCGGTAGCCGCAAGGGAGAGGCCGTTGAGCAGTTCGGAACGCGGGCGCGAGTGGTGGCGCGGGGCGGCGATCTACCAGATCTATCCGCGAAGCTTCGCCGATTCGAACGGCGACGGGGTGGGCGATCTCGCCGGCATCACCGGGCATCTCGATCATGTCGCGTCGCTTGGCGTCGATGCGGTGTGGCTGTCGCCCTTCTTCCCGTCGCCGATGAAGGATTTCGGCTATGACGTGTCGGACTATCGCGGTGTCGATCCGCTGTTCGGCACGCTGGCGGATTTCGACGCGCTGGTCGCCCGCGCCCATGCGCTCGGGCTGAAGGTGATCGTCGACCAGGTCTATGCCCATACCTCGGACGAGCATGGCTGGTTCGCCGAGAGTCGTCGCGACCGGGCCAACGCCCGGCACGACTGGTATGTCTGGGCGGATGCGAAGGCGGACGGCACGCCGCCCAACAACTGGCAATCGGTGTTCGGCGGGCCGGGCTGGACCTGGGACGCACGGCGCGGCCAATATTACATGCACAATTTCCTGAGCAGCCAGCCGCAGCTCAACGTGCACGAGGCGGCGGTGCAGGACGCACTGCTCGACGTCGCGCGCTTCTGGCTCGATCGCGGGGTCGACGGGTTCAGGCTCGACGCGATCAGCTGCGCGATGGTCGATCCGGCGCTGCGCGACAATCCGGCAAGGCCGCCGACGAACAGCCGCCGTACCCGCCCGTTCGATTTCCAGTTCCACATCCACAGCCAGTCGCATCCCGATATTCCGCTCTTCCTCGAACGGGTGCGTGCGCTGACCGACGCCTATCCGGATCGATTCACCGTGGCCGAGGTCGGCGGCCCGAATGTCGAGCCGGAGATGCAGGCCTTCACGCAAGGCGACCACCGGCTGAACACGGCGTACGGCTTCAACTTCCTGTACGCGAAGGCGCTGACCCCGGCGCTGGTGCGCGAGGTGCTTGAACGCTGGCCCGATACGCCAGGCATTGGCTGGCCGAGCTGGGCGTTCGAGAATCACGATGCGCCGCGCGCCGTGTCGCGCTGGGCGCCGGCGGGGCATGAGCAGGCGTTCGCGCGCATGAAGATGCTGCTGCTCATGGCGCTGCGCGGTAACATCTTCCTCTATCAGGGCGAGGAGCTTGGCCTGACCCAGGTCGATATCCCGTTCGACCGGCTGCGCGATCCGGAGGCGATCGCCAACTGGCCGCTGACTCTGGACCGGGACGGCGCGCGGACGCCGATGCCCTGGGTGGCCGGAGAGGCGGGGCTTGGGTTTGCGACGGTTGAGCCATGGTTGCCCTTCGGGCCGGACCATGCGGCGCTGGCGGTCGACCGGCAGGAGCGGGACGGGGCATCGATGCTCGCGCTGACCCGGCGGCTGCTGGTGATGCGCAAGGCGAACCCCGCGCTGGTGATAGGGGCGATCCGGTTTATCGAAGCGTCGGAGACGGTGCTGGCGTTCGAGCGGGTTTCTGGCGCGCAACGGCTGTTATGTGTGTTCAACTTTGCGGTTGAGGCGCGGGAATGGGTGCCCGAAGAGGCTGACTCGTGGCGCGTGATCGAACAGGTGGGCGAGGTCGAGCAATGGCGGCTCGGCCCGTTCGCCGGGGTGATTGCGGAAAGGATCACCTGACTCCTGCCTGCCCTTCCCCGGCGAAGGCCGGGGCCCAGTCGGGAAGGCTTCAGCGATTGATCGAGAGCTTCACCCAACTGGGCCCCGGCCTTCGCCGGGGAAGGGCTGGGTCAGGTGAACGCGAACGCTTCCACCTCGCGCCGCACCCCAAGTTCAAACGCCTCGGCCACCAGCCGCAACGGGGCCGGATCCACATCGCTCTCCCCGCGCGCCACCAGGTCGGCGAAGCGCGCATAGAGACGCTGATATTCCACATTCCTGCCCACCGGGACTGCCTTGCCCGCAATCGTCAGCTCGGCACCGCCCATCGCCAGCTTCAGCATGCCGTCCGGCGTATCGATCTCGATATCCCAGCGCTGCACGCCCTGATGGAGGAAGTCGAGTTCGACCGAGACCGGCACCGCGCCGCCGCGCAGCGCGAGCGTCGCCGCGATCGGCTGCGTCCGGCCCTTCGGCACCGCCAGTTCGGCTGATTCCACGATCAGCGGCGCGGACAGGATGTCGGTCAGGATCGACAGCGCGTTGATGCCGGGATCGAACACGCCAAACCCGCCCGCCTCCAGGATCCATTCCTGCCCGGGATGCCAGACGCGGATATCTTCCTTCCAGATCACCCGCACCGCCTCGATCGCGCGGTCGGCCAGCCAGCCGCGCGCCGCATCGACCCCGGCCGCCTCCTGCGAATGCCAGGCGGTGAACAGGGTGACGCCCGCATCCCGCGCCAGCGT
Source organism: Candidatus Sphingomonas phytovorans (assembly GCA_029202385.1). Lineage (NCBI taxonomy): Bacteria > Pseudomonadati > Pseudomonadota > Alphaproteobacteria > Sphingomonadales > Sphingomonadaceae > Sphingomonas > Candidatus Sphingomonas phytovorans. Next base: position 3,478,864 of record CP119314.1, on the reverse strand, counting down.
TTCGAGCTCGGCGACCTCGGCGAGCGTCAGGCCCGGCGGTTTCTCCAGCAGCACGTGGAGCCCCGCCGCGATCGCCTCCCGCGCCACTGCGACGCGCGCGGCGGGCGGGGTGCAGATCGCCACCGCCGCCGGCGCATCGGCGGCGAGCAGTGCGGCAAGATCAGGATGGACCGGCACCGCGCCCGACACGGCATGCGGGTCAACCGCGCCGGTCAGGCGGAACCGGCCATCGGCGGTGATCGCCGGGACATGCTGATCCCGGGCGATCTTGCCATAGCCGATGATCCCGATCGGCAGCATCAGCCGCGCGTCACTTCAGCGCCACCACGGTCACTGACTTGGCCGGCAGGGTCAGCACCACCTTGCCGCCAGTCACCGGCACCGCAGCGATGTCGCGGGGCGCGACCGCCAGCGGCTCGCCGATGCGGTTATGCGCATCGATCCGGTCAGCGGTCAGTACCTTGCCCGACAGGGTCGAGGCCGTCCCGCCATCGAGGTTGAGAGTCACGGTCAGCGTATTCACCGGATCGAGATTCGCCAGCGACACATGCACCGCGCCGTCGGCGCCGCGCACGGCCGATGTGTTGAGCGACGCCATGGTCCATTGATCCTTGTTGTACCATGGGCTGGTCTGGTCGACCGGCAATTGAGTCGCGTCCTGCCATGGCACGTACATGCCGAACACCTGATAGGTCGGCGTGACCACCATCTTGTCGCCATCGGTCAGGATCATCGCCTGAAGCACGTTGATCATCTGGGCGATGTTGGCCATCTTCACGCGCTCGGCATGGCGGGTGAAGATGTTGAGGTTGATCGCGGCGACCAGCGCATCGCGCAGGCTGTTCTGCTGCTGAAGGAAACCGGGATTGCTGCCCGGTGTCGGATCGTACCAGGTGCCCCATTCGTCGACCGCCAGCCACACGCGGCGTTCCGGATCATACTTGTCCATGACCGCGCTGTGCTTCGTCACATACTCGTCCATGAGCAGCGTCTTGGACAGGGTGCGCGCCCAGCTCGCCTCGTCGAAGCCGGTTGCGGCCCCCTTCCGTTTCCAGTCATCGGGCACGGTGTAGTAATGCACGCCCAGGCCGTCGATGCGGTCGCCGGCGTCGCGCATCATCACGTCGGTCCACTCATAGTTCGAATCGCTGGCGCCGCTCGCGATCTTCAGGATCTTCGTGTTTGCTGGCGCCTTTACGAAGGTGGCGTAGCGCCGCGTCTCGTTCGCTGCATAGTCGGGCCGCATGTTGCCGCCGCAGCCCCATAGCTCGTTGCCGAGGCCGAAATAGGGAAGCTTCCACGGTTCCTTGCGGCCGTTCGCGCGGCGCTCATTGGCGAGTGTCGAGGCGGTCGGCGAGGTCATATATTCGACCCAGTCGGCCATTTCCTGCGGCGAGCCGCTGCCGACATTGCCGGAGACATAGGCCTCGGCGCCGACCAGCTCGGTGAAGTTCATGAACTCGTGCGTGCCGACCGAATTGGGCTCGGTAACGCCGCCCCAATGAGTGTTGACCTTCACCGGCCGTTTCGCGCCCACGCCCTCGCGCCAGTGATATTCGTCGGCGAAGCAGCCGCCCGGCCAGCGGATCAGCGGCACCTTGATCGCGCGCAACGCGGCGATCACGTCGTTGCGGAAGCCGTCGCTGTTGGGAATTCGGGAATTCTTGCCCACCCACAGCCCGCCATAGATGCCGGTGCCGAGATGCTCGGCGAACTGGCCGAAGATCTCGCGCTGCACCTTGGGCCCGGGCTTGTCGGCATGAACGGTCACGCTCGCCTCGCGCGCCTGCGCCCAGGCCGCACCCGACGCGAAGACAAGCGCCGCCGCCAGCGCGATCCGCGCGCCCGTTCTCAACCGTTTCGATGCCGCCATTGTCCGTATCCTCCCATGATGCCGTTCGACGACGACTGGCTTTAGTTTATTGTCTGAGTATATGATTACGCAAGCGGATAAAGTTTGACGATAGTGGGAGGGGATATGCGGACGTCGCTGGTGCAGTTCATCGATGCCGGAGGCACGCGCGGCGTTGCCATGCTGCGCGGCGAACAACCGCCGCAACGGCTGGTCGGGGTGGAAAGCGTGCGCGCGCTCGCCGAGGCCGCGCTGGTGGCGGGCAATGGTCTGGTCGATCAGGCGGCCCTGGCCGGCTATGCTGGGGTGGTCGATCTGGAGACGGTCACCTTGCTGTCGCCGATCGACCATGGGGATCCGGCGCATCTGCTGCTGACGGGCACTGGCCTCACTCATCTCGGGTCGGCCGAGGGACGCGACAAGATGCACCGCTCGATGACCGAGGCGGCGCAGCAGACCGATTCGATGCGCATGTTCCTGATGGGCGTGGAGGGCGGCAAGCCCGGCGCGGGCGAGACCGGCGCACAGCCCGAATGGTTCTACAAGGGAAATGGCGAACAGCTTGCCGCGCCGGGCGCGCCGTTGCGTTCACCCGCCTTCGCGCTCGATGCGGGGGAGGAGCCGGAGATTGCCGGCATCTATCTGATCGACGGCGAGGGCAATCCGGTCAGGCTCGGCTTCGCGATCGGCAATGAATTTTCCGATCATGTGACGGAGCGCGGCAATTATCTCTGGCTCGCCCATTCGAAGCTGCGCGCCGCGGCATTGGGGCCGGAACTGCTGCTTGGCGATCTGCCCGAGGATATCCGTGGCACCAGCCGGATCGTGCGGAACGGCGAGACCCTGTGGGAACGTCCGTTCGTGACGGGAGAGGCGAACATGTCGCACAGCATCGCCAATCTCGAACATCATCATTTCAAATACGACCTGTTCCGCCATCCCGGCGATGTGCATGTCCATTTCTTCGGCACGGCGACCCTGTCCTTCTCCGAAGGCATCCGTACCGAGCCGGGGGACGTGTTCGAGATCGAGGCGCCGCCCTTCCGCCTGCCGGCGCGCAATCCGATCGTGATCGAACCGGCACGTGATGTTCGGATAAGGATACTCTAGGGGTATCGGAATGCGGCCCTTTCCGCGAAGATGGCGGGCCGAACGGAGGGAAGGCGGATGGGGAACACGTGACGCCGGGACAGCAACCAAAGGGCCGCCGGATCCACGGCACGATCGCGCATGATCTGGGCGTCGAGATCGTCACGGGGGTGTACAAGCCGGGCGATGTCCTGCCCGGCGAGATCGAGTTCGCCGAACAACTCCACGTGTCGCGCAGCGTCTATCGCGAGGCGGTGCGCATGCTGATGGCCAAGGGCCTGGTCGAAAGCCGGCCCAAGGCGGGCACCAGCGTCAGCCCGCGCAGCCGCTGGAACCTGCTCGATCCCGACGTGCTTGCCTGGATGTTCGAGGGCGAGCCGAGCGAGGTGTTCATCCGCAGCCTGTTCGAGCTGCGCATGATCGTCGAGCCGGCTGCCGCCGCGCTCGCGGCTGAGCGCCGGACGGGACGTGAACTGGCGCAGATGGGGCATGCGCTTGAGGAGATGGGGCGCTACGGCCTCGCCACGCCCGAGGGGCGGGTGGCCGACCAGCATTTCCATCACCTGATCCTGGAGGCGACGCGCAACGAGCCGCTGACCACCTTGTCCAGCACCATCGCCGCGGCGGTCGGCTGGACCACCATCTTCAAGCAGCGCAACCGCAAGCTGCCGCGCGACCCGTTGCCCGAGCATCAGCTACTGTACGACGCGATCGCTGATGCGAACCCGGAAGCAGCGCGCGTTGCGATGGCCGACCTGATCCGCCGCGCGCTTGAGGATACCGAACTGGCCATGGAGCCGGGCGGGGGCTGAGACTTCCCCCTCTCGCCTTGCTCTCCTCTGACCTTCCCCGGCAAAGGCCGGGGTCCAGTCGGGAAGGCCCTTGTGACGACGCACGGCATTTGTTTCTCGACGTTCCCCAACTGGACCCCGGCCTTCGCCGAGGAAGGTGAGGGGAGGCAGATAGAGATAATAACTCCTACAAATTTCTTGACCAGGACGGCCCCGCAACCATAGCCTCACCCCGTTTCGGGAAAAGGCGCGACCGGAAAGGTCGCCGCGCGGGGAGATGATGTCAGTGGCAGCGCTAGCTCAAACCATCGCTCGGCTGTTCGCGCTGATGCTCATGGCAATGCTCGACGCGTCCGGTGCCAATGCCGAGACCGTGCCGCGCGAGCGGGTCTCGATCAATGCCGGCTGGCGTTTCCATATGGGCGACCCCGCCGGCGCGACCGGCCTGTCCTATGACGTGCGGCCGGAGATCGGGAAGAGCGAGGACGGCAAGGCGGCCGATGCCAGGCCGGACGAGGCCAGGGCAGTCACCGCCGCCGGCCAGGCGGTGCTCAAGCCCTGGATCCTGCCGAGCGCCAACGCCTTCATCCGCGACCCGGCGAAGCGGCACGTGCGGCCGGCGGGCAACCCCGGCGGCGATGTTTCCTTCGTCCAGGCCGGTTTCGACGACAGCGCGTGGCGGAAGGTGACGTTGCCGCATGACTGGGCGATCGAGCGGCCCTTCCTGACCACCGGTCCTTATGGCGGCATGGGCCGGCTGGATAGCTGGGGGATCGGCTGGTACCGCAAGGCGCTCGACATTCCGGCGCGCGACAAGGGCAGGTCGGTGTTCCTCGATGTGGACGGTGCGATGTCCTATTCGGCGGTGTGGCTGAACGGGAAGCTCGTCGGCGGCTGGCCCTATGGCTATAATGGCTGGCGGCTCGACCTGACCCCCTATCTGGCGTTCGGCGGCAGGAACGAGCTTGTCATCCGCCTCGACAATCCACCTGAATCGGCGCGCTGGTATCCCGGTGGCGGGCTCTATCGGAATGTCTGGCTGACCAAGACCAGCCCGGTTCATATCGGCCAATGGGGCACGCGAGTGACCACGCCCGAGGTTTCGAAGGGATCGGCGACCATCGCGCTCGACGTGTCGGTCGACAATGAATCCCGCACAGAGGCGAACGCCAGCGTCAGCACCGACATTTATGCGCTGGATGCTGCTGGCCGGAAGACCGGCGCCATCGTCGCGCGCATCGCGCCGGCCGGCGCGCGTGTCGCGGCGGGTGGCAATGCGACGATCGCCGGGTCGACCATGCTCGCCAACCCCCGTCTCTGGGGTCCGCCGCCGACTCAGCAGCCCAACCGCTATGTCGCGGTCACCATTGTCTCGCTCAACGGCAGGACGGTCGACCGTTATGAGACGCCATTCGGCATCCGCGCCGTCACCTTCGACGCGAACAAGGGCGTGTTCGTCAATGGCGAGCGGATCGACCTGAAAGGCGTCAACAACCATCATGATCTCGGCGCGCTCGGCGCGGCGTTCAATGTCCGCGCGGCGGAGCGTCAGCTCGAAATGCTACAGGAGATGGGCAGCAACGCGATCCGCATGAGCCATAATCCGCCCGCGCCTGAGCTGCTTGAGCTGACCGATCGCATGGGCCTGCTGGTGATCGACGAAGTGTTCGACGTGTGGGAGCGCAAGAAGACCCCGCTCGATTTCCACCTGATCTTCCCCGACTGGCACGAGGCTGACCTGCGGTCGATGCTGCGCCGCGACCGCAACAATCCGTCGGTCATCCTGTGGAGCGTCGGCAACGAAGTCGGCGAGCAATATACCGGGGAAGAGGGGGCGGCAATCGCCAGGGGGCTGGTGCGGATGGTGCGCGAGGAGGATCCGACCCGCCCGACCACCACCGCGATGAACTATGCCAAGCCCGACATGGCGATGCCCGGCACGGTCGACGTGATCGGCCTCAACTATCAGGGCACCGGCGTGCGCGCCTATCCCGGCCAGTTCGCCGCCTTTCACGAAAAATATCCCGACAAGGTGATCATGAGCACCGAGAGCGCGTCGGCGCTCAGCAGTCGCGGCGAGTATCTCTTCCCCGTGATGGGCGCGATCAGCGGCCCGGTCCGGCCAGGCTCGGGCGGCGACCCCGAGACAAAGCAGGTCAGCGCCTATGAACTCCATGCCGCCGATTTCGGCTCTTCGCCCGACCGGGTCTTCGCGTCGAACGACCAGAACCCGTTCGTCGCGGGCGAATTCGTCTGGACCGGGTTCGACTATCTCGGCGAGCCGACGCCTTACTATGCGGCGCGCAGTTCCTATTCGGGCATCATCGATCTGGCGGGATTCAGGAAGGACCGCTTCTGGCTCTACCAGGCGCGCTGGCGCTCTGACCTGCAATTCGCGCATGTCCTGCCGCACTGGACCTGGCCCGGCCGTGAAGGGCAGGTCACTCCGGTCCATGTCTTCACCTCGGCCGACGAGGCGGAACTGTTCGTCAACGGCATCTCGCAGGGCAGGAAGACGCGGGCGCCTTATGAATATCGCTTCCGCTGGGATTACGTCACCTACGCGCCCGGCGAGGTGAAGGTCGTGACCTGGAAGGGCGGCAAGCCATGGGCGACCGAGATGGTGAAGACCGCCGGCACCCCCGCCGCGCTGGAGGCGACGCCCGACCGGGCGCGGATCAACGCCGATGGCCGCGACCTGTCCTTCGTCACGGTGCGCGTCACCGACAAGGACGGGCTCACCGTGCCGCGTGCCGACAATGCGGTCAGCGTCACGATCGACGGCCCGGGCGAGATCGTCGCCACCGACAATGGTGATCCGACCAGCTTCGAATCCTTCCAGTCGCCGACGCGCAAGGCGTTCAACGGCCTTGCCCTGGTGGTAGTGCGTGCGCTGCCGGGCAAGCCGGGCGCGATCACGCTGCACGCCCGGTCCGGGGCGCTCACGGGCTCAACGATCGTCCTGGAGAGCGTCGCCGCAAGATAGCGGCGCTCCGGGCGTCGAGCTTTGGGAGGCGTTGGCGGCTGTCACGCAGACCTTGCGTCAGGCCTGGTTACCCAAAGCGGTTCGTTTCGAGCGAAACAGCAACCCACCCACCGCCGTCATCCCGGACTTGTTCCGGGGGTATTGTGGTGGCCGGAAGTTGACGTGATGTTGACCCCATCCGCGGTGACTATTCGATATTGGGATGGCCGGAATTGGTGGTGGGTTCAACGGGTGGCCGCAACACTTCATTCTTATGATGAGATGGAGTGACAGCGGTGAAGCAGCGTCGGCGGATATATTACTCGGCCTCGCAACGGGCGGAGATTTGGGACGGCTGGCAAGCTCGCATATGGCGACCGACGCGATAAGGCCCACGAAGATGTGCAAGCCAAAGTGACTTATCTCGGGGATGCGGCCGATGGCGGCGCCGAGAAGCCACAGACCTCCCATGATCACCCATCGCTTATGGAACTCGGGTTTGTAACCTAGCCGAACTGCAGCGTCAGTGTATTCCAAACATAATTGATCAAAAATGGATCGACTGTGGATCTCGCAGGTATCGCTTTCCTGTACTAACTTCCCCGGTATGATACCCGCCAACCGGGGGGGATGTCGTGGTTAGTCAGATTCAATTACTTCGTAATGTCGGCCAGTTCGATTCCATCGCGCCGGGCGCACAGTTACCCTTCGCCCGGATGACCGCGATCTACGCGGAAAATGGCCGAGGCAAGACCACCCTTGCGGCTATCCTGCGCTCGCTCGGTACGGGCGACGCTCGTTTAGTGGCTGACAGGCATCGCGTGGGCGCAGTTCACCCGCCTCACATCATCGTCCACTGTCCCGACGGAAATCAGCACACGCTGCAAAATAACGCATGGTCGGCTCCGCTGCCCACCTTGGCGATTTTTGATGATACTTTCGTATCCGAGAACGTCTGCTCCGGCATCGAGATCGAGCCGGGCCACCGTCAGAACCTTCATGAGCTTATCCTTGGCGCACAAGGCGTAGCGCTCAATGCGACATTGCAGCGGCATGTCGCTGACATCGAGGAGCATAATCGGCAACTCCGATCGAAAGATCAGGCGATACCGGCGATCGCGCGCCACGGGCTGACGATTGAAGATTTCTGCGCCCTCCAAGCGGTCAACGATGTCGATGCTCGCATCCAAGAGGCCGAACGCGCCTTGGCTGCCGCGCAGGAGGCCGTTGCTGTACAGGACGAGCAAGATTTCACTGCGGTTGAGTTGCCGACATTCGATGTTGCCGGGATCAATGTGTTATTGGGCCGTGACATGCCGCGACTGGACGCAGCGGCGGCGGTGCAGGTTCAAGCGCATTTGGCGCGCATCGGTCCAACGGGTGAGCGTTGGGTCGGCGATGGGATTGCCGTTCTCGCGCGCGACGATCAGCCTTGGGCCGACAAGGATTGCCCATTCTGCGCTCAGTCGCTTCATGGGTCAGATATTATCGAGCACTATCGCGCCTATTTTGGGGCGGAATATGGGGCGCTGAAGACCGAGCTTGCCACGACTGGCAGAACGATCACCACCACCCATAGTGGAGATACCCCAGCAGCATTCGAGCGCGCCGTGGGTGTGGCGATGCAACGGCGTACCTTCTGGCTTCGTTTTCTCGAAATTCCCGAAATCGTTCTCGATACCGCCGCTATTGCGCGCAGTTGGAAAACTGCCCGTGAACAGGTGCAAGCGGCGCTTGCCGCCAAGCAAGCCGCTCCGCTGGACCCCATCGCGTTGAGTGCCGAGGCAGTTGCGGCAATTGATGCTTATCATGCCATGCGTGCGCAAGTGACGGCGATTTCCGGCACGCTCGTTGCGCTGAGCGGCCAGATCGCCGTGGTGAAGGAGCAAGCTCAAGCCGCCAACGCGCCCGCGCTCACCAATGACCTCAATCGGTTGAAGGCCGCAAAGACACGACACAGCGCAGCCGTTGCCCCATTGTGTACGGACTATCTGGCCGAGAAGGACGCCAAGACCGTCACCGAGACGGCACGTACTGCGGCGCGCACGGCGCTGGACAACTACCGCCAGAATGTCTTTCCGACCTATGAGGCTGCGATCAATATTTATCTCGGTCGCTTCAACGCCGGGTTCCGGTTGGGTGGGGTCAGCTCGGTCAACAATCGCGGCGGCTCGTCAGCTACCTACAGCGTGCTCATCAATAATGTTCCCGTACCGCTGACCGCCGACGCTGGGCCGTCGTTCCGTACCAGCTTGAGTGCGGGTGATCGCAATGCCCTCGCTCTCGCATTCTTCTTTGCATCCCTTGAGCAAGACCCAGACCTTGCCGCCAAGATCGTCGTCATCGATGATCCGATGACCAGCCTGGACGAGCATCGTTCTCTTGTCACCGTACAGGAAATCCGAGGCCTACTGGACCGCGTTCGCCAAGTGATCGTGCTTTCCCATTCCAAACCATTCTTGCTCGGATTGTGGAAAGAAGCGCCGGTGAATGATCGCGCGGGAATACGGATCGCGCGCGCCCAGGTTGGATCGACATTGGAGTTTTGGAACGTCAAGCAAGATGGCATCACCGAACATGATCGGCGCTATGCACGAGTGGCGGTCTATGTTCTTGCCGGTGATGCGGCCCTCGAACGCACTGTTGCGGCCGATCTGCGGCCCATGCTGGAAGCATTTGTCCGAGTTGCCCATGCAGGCGTTTTTCCGCCGGGCTCACTGCTTGGCCCGTTTATCAATCGTTGCCAGCAACATTTGGGCACCGCTGAGCAAATTCTAAACCAAACTGACACGATGGAGCTTCGGGCATTGCTCGACTATGCCAACCGCTACCATCACGACACCAACCCGACCTGGCAGACCGAGAACATTAATGATGCCGAACTGGCAAATTTTGCCAACCGCACTTTAGGCTTTATTCGCCGCGCATAAGTTGGCGCTGCCTACGGCCGGCTCTACACGAACGGAAGAATGGTCCGACTTGAACTCGGGGCCGGCTGGGATCAGTGGTTGTCCCTTGGCAACCCGCGCGTCTGGGCGATCCGCTGATACCGCTCCGATCCTTCAAGGATCGCGCCGCTGTCGAGCTGGCCGACGACCGCGCGCTGGATTTCCTGCCACGGCGTTTGCGAGGCGGGATAGGCATAGCCGCCCGCGTCCATCAGCACGCGGCGGCGCTCGGCCAGTTCCGCGTCGCCGATCAGCAGGTTCGCCGTGCCCGCGCGCAGATCGATCCGCACCCGGTCGCCAGTGCGGATCAGCGCGAGGCCGCCATTCGCCGCCGCCTCGGGCGAGGCGTTGAGGATCGAGGGCGATCCCGAGGTGCCCGACTGCCGCCCGTCGCCGATGCACGGCATGCGCATGCACGCCTTCGCGGATCAGATAGGCGGGCGGGCGCATGTTCACGACCTCGGCCGCGCCGGGATAGCCGATCGGCCCGGCGCCGCGCATGAATAGCAGGGTCTCGGGCGTGATGCCGGTTGCCGGATCGTCGATCCGCGCGTGATAATCCTCGGGCCCGTCGAACACGACCGCCGGCCCCTCGAAGGCATCCGGATCGGCCGGGTCGGAGAGATAGCGATCGCGGAATTCCCGCGAGATCACGCTGGTCTTCATGATCGCGGCGTCGAACAGATTGCCCTTCAGCACGACGAAGCCGGCATCCTCCATCAGCGGCGTGGCGAAGGGGCGGATCACATCCGCATCCTCGATCGTCGCGTCGCGGCAATTGTCGCCGATGGTGCGGCCGTTGGCGGTGATCGAATCCTCGCGAATCAGCCCGGCGCGCATCAGCTCGGCCATCACCGCGGGCACGCCGCCGGCATGGTAGAAATCCTCGCCGAGATAGTCGCCCGCCGGCTGGAGGTTGACCATCAGCGGCACGTGATGGCCGTGCGTCTGCCAGTCGTCGAGCGGCAGGTCGACACCGATATGGCGCGCGATCGCGGCGAGATGGATCGGCGCATTGGTCGATCCACCGATCGCCGAATTGACCACGATCGCATTGGTGAAGGCGTCGCGCGTAAGGATGTCGCTTGGCTTCAGGTCTTCGGCGACCATCTCCACGATGCGCTTGCCGGTGCGGTACGCGATTTCCTGGCGGTCACGGTATGGCGCGGGGATCGCGGCCGATCCGGGAAGCTGCATGCCAAGCACCTCGGCAAGCGAGTTCATCGTCGTCGCCGTGCCCATGGTGTTGCAATAGCCGGTCGAGGGCGCCGACGAGGCGACGAGCTTGACGAAGCCGGCATGGTCGATCTGGCCCGCCGCGAGCAGTTCGCGCGCCTTCCACACGATCGTGCCCGATCCGGTGCGTTCGCCCTTGTGCCAGCCATTGAGCATCGGCCCGACCGACAGGGCGATGGCGGGGATGTTCACCGTCGCCGCCGCCATCAGGCAGGCGGGTGTCGTCTTGTCGCAGCCGATCGTCAGCACCACGCCGTCGAGCGGATAGCCGTACAGCACCTCGACCAGCGCCAGATAGGCGAGGTTGCGGTCGAGTCCGGCGGTCGGGCGCTTGCCGGTTTCCTGGATCGGATGGACCGGGAATTCGATCGCGATGCCGCCCGCCTCGCGAATGCCCTCGCGCAGCCGCTCGGCCAGCACGAGGTGATGGCGGTTGCAGGGCGACAGGTCGGAGCCGGTCTGGGCGATGCCGATGATCGGCTTGCCCGATTGAAGCTCCTCCTGGGAGAGGCCGAAATTCATGTAACGCTCGATATAGAGCGCGGTCATGTCGATATTGGCGGGGTTGTCGAACCAGGCGCGCGACCGCAGCCCCGGGGGTGGTGGCACGGTCATCAGCGTGGCGCCACCGATACTCGATAGATCATCAGGTGGCGATACGGCTTGCCGGGGTCGACCCGGGCCGAGCCGAAGGCTGGCTGGTTGGGCGTGTCGGGGAATTTCTGCGGTTCCATCGCGACGCCATCGCCCATGCGATAGACATGGCCGTGCTTGCCGATCAGCCCCCCGTTGAGGAAATTGCCGGTGTAGAGCTGCAAGCCGGGCTCGGTGCTGAGCACGTCGAGCACGCGGCCGGACACGGGGTCCTCGAGGCGGGCCGCGAGCTTGGGCTGGGCGGTGAGCCCGGCATCGATCGCGAAATTATGGTCGTAGCCGCGTCCCGCGACGATCTGCGCATCGCGTCCGTCGCGGACGCCGTCACCGAGGATTCGTCCGTTCCGGAAATCGAACACGCTGCCCTCGACCGGACGCAACTCGCCGGTCGGGATCAGGGTCGCGTCGACCGGGGTATAAGCACCCGCCGGCATGGTCAGCCTGTGGCCCATCGCGCCCGTCGGCGACCCTTCGCCGGCGAGATCGAAGATCGCATGATTGGTCATGTTGACGATGGTCGGCGCGTCGGTCGCCGCCTTGTACTCGATCGACAGCGCGCCCTTTTCGTCGAGCCCATAGGTGACGGTGACGTCGAGCTTGCCGGGATAGCCCTGGTCGCCGTCCGGGCTGACATAGCCGAAGGTCACGCGCGCGACAGGGCCGTTCTCGACCGAGACGACGCGCCACACGACCTTGTCGAAGCCCTTCGTGCCGCCATGAAGCGAATTGGGGGCGTTGTTGATCGGCAACTGCCAGGTCTTGCCGTCGATCGCGAAGCGGCCCTTCGCGATGCGGTTGGCATAGCGGCCGACCGTCACGCCGAAGAAATTGGGCTTGTCGACATAACCGGCCAGATCGTCATAGCCCAACACCACATCGGCCAGCTTGCCGTTGCGGTCGGGCGCGATGAGCGATTGAAGGGTCGCGCCATAGCTCAGGATGCGCGCCTTCACGCCATTGGCGTTGGCCAGCGTGATCGCCTCGACCTTCGCGCCGGCGACGTCGCCCACCGTCTCCCGCGCCGCCGATGCCGCATGAGCGCTCGCCCCCGCCGCGACGGCACTCATCGCCGCCAGCATGATCAAACTCTTGTGCATGAATATCGCCCTCCACCGCGGCCGCTCTGACCGGCGGCGTTGACCGCGATTTTGCTTACATATACTCAGACAAAAAACAAGCGATGCAGCAGAGGATGTGAGAATGGCGGGACCGGCAATCGATACATCGACACCGCTTGCGGCCGGCACGGCGTCGGGTTCCGCCGGGTCGGGCTACCGTGCCACGCTGAGCCTGCTCGCCACCCTGTTCTTCATGTGGGGGTTCATCACCGTCATCAACGGCACGCTGCTGCCGCACCTGCGCAGCGTGTTCGATCTCAATTATACCCAGACAACCTTGATCGAGTCGGTGTGGTTCATCGCCTATTTCTTCGCGTCGATCCCTTCGGCGATGCTGATCGAGCGGATCGGCTACAAACGCTCGATCGTCGCCGGCCTGATCATCATGGCGTTCGGCGCGGTGATGATGGTGCCGGCGTCGATGATCCCCTCCTATTGGGTCGTGCTGGCGGCCTTGTTCGTCATCGCCGCCGGCATCACGCTGCTTCAGGTCGCGGCCAACCCCTATGTCGCGGTGATCGGTTCGCCGGAGACATCATCCTCGCGGCTGAATCTGGTCCAGGCCTTCAACTCGATGGGGACGACCTTCGCGCCGCTGTTCGGCGGCTATCTCATCCTTGGCCGCAGCACGTCGGGCAACGCCGCGGCGGGCGCGGTGCTGACCCCGGCCGAGCGTCTTGCCGACGCGCACTCGGTGCAGCTTCCCTATCTGATCGTGGCGGCCGTACTGGTCGTGCTCGCGGTGGTCATCGCGCGCTTCCGCCTGCCCGACATGAACGCCTCGACCCGCGGCCGTGCGCAACAGGAGCGGCGAGGCCATAGCCTGTGGCGGCACCGCAACCTGGTGTTCGGCGTGCCGGCGATCTTCATCTACCTGATCGCGGAGATCGGGGTGGGCAATTTGTTCATCAACTTCGTCTCGGCGCCGGAGATCGGCAACCTGACTCATGCGCAGGCCTCCAATTATCTTTTCCTGCTGTGGGGCGGGATGATGGTCGGCCGTTTCCTCGGCAGCTTCCTGATGCAGCGCGTCGCGGCGGAGCATGTGCTGGCGGCGTTCAGCATCGGGGCGCTGGTCGTGATGCTGGTCGCGACCTTCACCACCGGTCCCGTCGCGATGTGGGCGCTGATCTCGGTCGGCCTGTTCCACTCGATCATGTTCCCGACGATCTTCACCCTAGGCATCCGGGGCCTTGGCCCGCTGACCGAGGAAGGATCGGGCCTGCTGATCATGGCGATCGCCGGCGGCGCGCTGGTGATCGTCCAGGGCTGGCTGGCGGATGCCTATGGGCTGCAGATGTCGTTCCTGCTGACCGCTGCCTGCGAGCTCTATGTGCTGTTCTATGCGGTGTACGGCTCTCGACCGACGGCGGCCGAGACCGCATAGATACCGGTGGTTCAGCGCCGGCGGTCAGTGGCCCGCCGGACGCAGGCTGCTCCCGGCTTTCCAGGCGGGGGCAGCTTCCTGGTCGGCCACGCGCTCGACCAGCGTCTTGAAGAAGCGGTTGAAATCCGCCGCTGCCTTCCAGTCGATGTGCTGGTGCGGATCATCCAGCGGCGTGTGGTAGCCGGTCCTGTACCATTGGCGATAGATGCGCTCGCTTTCCGTTCCTGGCCGGTACCCGAAGACGAAGGCGGTCGCTGGAATGCCCGCCTGGAGGAACGGCCATTGATCGGAACGGCGCAGCAGATTGCGCGCCGGCTCCGGATCGTGCTGGACGGCGATGTTCATGCCGTTGGCGACGGCCCGCACGTCTTCACCCAGGCTCGTATCGTCAAGGGCATGGACGGTGAGCAGGTCGAGCGGAAAGATCGGGCGCAACTGGTCGAGGTTGATGTTGGCCGCGATCGAGGCCTTTGGCAGCGTCGGGTGGGCGACGAACCAGGTCGACCCGAGCAGGCCCTTCTCTTCCCCCGTAAAGGCAGCGAAGATCACCGGGCGGCGATATCCCTTGCCCTGGCGCTGCTCCGCCACCCGGATCAGCAGCGCGACATAGGCTGCGTCATCCAGCGTGCCGTTGTAGAGGCCGTCGCCATTCACCGGCGTGCCGAACCCATAGCCGTCGAGATGCGCTGAAAGGACGATCGCCTGGGCGCTACTGGCAGGGTCGCTTCCGGGCAGCAGGCCGATCACGTTGGAGGAGGTGATCTGCCGCCGCCTCACCGTGAACGTCGCATGGAAGGATTCGGGGATGTCGAAGCCGGGAAGGGGCTCGCCGGCGCTCCCTTTCGCAATGAGATCGCCAGCATCGGGTCCATGGTCGCCGATCGCCTTTTTCAGGGCATCGGCCTTCAGTCGCAGGCGCAGGAAGCCATCGGTATCGGGCGCGGCATTCGCGAGCGTCACTGAACGTGCGTAGGCGAAGGGCCAGCGCGGCGGTTCGATGGCGAAGCCCGGATCGGCGATCGTCGCAAGGCCGATGCCTCCCGCTGCCTTGACCGCCGCGATCCGCTCGGCGGCGCCCGGCAGGCCGGGCCGGTTCACGCCATGACATATCACGATCTTGCCGCGGACGTCGCCAAGCGCCGCCGCGCCGCAATAACCGCGATAGGCGAGCGGCGCATCGACCGTCACCGGCATGGCGTTGGACGGGTCGACGGTGATGTCCTGGAGAAAGGCGAGCGGACGATCGCCGACGCCGATCTCGGCGCGCTTGATCGCGATTTCGTTTAGCGCAACCGGCTGGAACCAGCTTCCCTTGTCGCCGAGCGGCTTCAATCCGGCTGCCTTGAACTTGTCGGCGACCAGCTGCGCCGCGTGATCATAGCCTGCGGAGCCGGTGTCGCGGCCCTCCATCCCGTCGTTCGACAGCGCCTCGGTGATCGTCCACCAGGCGCGGGTTTCGGCATCGGGTCCCGGTTCCGGCGCGGCGGCGGTCTGCCCCGCGATCAGCAATGCGGCGGGAAGTGCCATGATCGCGGCTGTCGAGAATTTCATGCTGCCCCCGTGGTTGTTTCAGGCAAGTCGTATCGGACGATCGGCGCGATGGCGAGAGATCGTCACCGGGCTCGACGTGCGATCCGCGTCGGCGTCAGTGCGCCGATGCACCCGCCGCGCCGATCCCGGTTTCCGACCGCACCCGCTGCTCCAGATACGCGTCCCGGTCCACCGTGGCGCGTGGCGACGTGTCGAGTTTCGACACCAGCCAGATGGTGAAGAAGGCAAGCGGCACGGAGAAGATGGCGGGTGACGAATAGGGGAAGATCGCCTTGTCGTGATGCAGGATCGCCACCCAGATCGCCGGCGACAGGATCGTCAGCACCAGCGCGGTCAGCAACCCGATCGATCCGCCGATCACCACGCCCCGCGTCGTGCAGCCTTTCCACAGCAGCGACAACAGCAGCACCGGGAAATTGCCCGACGCCGCCAGGGCAAAGGCGAGGCTGACCATGAAGGCGACATTCTGCTTTTCGAACAATATGCCGAGCAGGATCGCCACCACCGCGAGCACCAGCACGGTGCGCCGCGACACGCGCAGCTCGGCGGCTGAATCGGCCTGGCCCTTGCGGAACACCGTTGCGTAAAGATCATGACTCACCGCCGACGCGCCCGACAGGGTCAGCCCGGCCACCACCGCCAGGATCGTCGCGAACGCCACCGCCGAGACGAAGCCGAGGAAGATGTTCCCCCCGATCGCCTGTGCAAGATGGATCGCCGCCATGTTGCCGCCGCCGCGCAGCGCGCCGGTCGAGTCGAGATAACCCGGATCGGTCGACACCAGCACGATCGCGCCGAAGCCGATGATGAAGGTCAGCAGATAGAAATAGCCGATCCATCCCGTCGCCCACAGCACCGAGCTGCGCGCCGCCCTGGCGTCGGGCACGGTGAAGAAGCGCATCAGGATATGCGGCAGGCCGGCGGTGCCGAACATCAGCGCCATGCCGAACGAGATGGCCGAGACCGGGTCCTTGATGAAATTGCCCGGCCCCATGATCGATCGCCCGCGCTCCGCCGCTTCGGCGGGCGTGACCTGGCCGGTCATCGCGGCGAGATCGGTCTTCACCTGGACCGCGCGGGCGAACAGCGCCTCGGGCGAGAAGCCGAACCGTGCCATCACCATGAACGCCATGAAGCTGGCGCAGCCGAGCAGCAGCACTGCCTTGATGATCTGTACCCAGGTGGTCGCGGTCATCCCGCCGAACAGAACATAGAGCATCATCAGCACGCCGACGATGATCACGGCATAGGCATAGTCCAGCCCGAACAGCAATTTGATGAGCTGCCCCGCGCCGACCATCTGCGCGATCAGGTAGAACAGCACGACGACCAGGGTGGAGATTGCCGCGAAGGTGCGCACCGGCGTCTGCGCGAAGCGGAACGAGGCGACATCGGCAAAAGTGTAGCGGCCGAGATTGCGCAGCCGTTCCGCCATCAGGAACAGGATGATCGGCCAGCCGACCAGGAAGCCGATCGAATAGATCAGCCCGTCATAGCCATCGGCGAAAATCTGCGCCGAAATGCCGAGGAACGAGGCGGCCGACATATAGTCGCCCGCGATGGCGAGGCCGTTCTGGAACCCGGTGATGCCACCGCCCGCCGTGTAGAAATCGGATGCGGTCCGCGTCCGCCGCGCTGCCCAGCGGGTGATACCGAGCGTCAGGATCGCGAAGGCCGCGAACAGGACGATCGCGGTCCAGTTTGTCGCCTGCCGCACCGTCTGCCCGGCGACGCCGTCGGCGAGGGCGGGAGTGGCGATCAGCAGGGCGGCGGAGAGAAGCGCGACGGCGCGGGCGAGCTTCATTCGCCTTCACTCTCGACCAGGCTCTGCACCAGCGCGTCATAGTCGCGATTGGCGCGGCGCACATAAAGGCCGGTCAGCCCGATCGCGAGCAGGATCACGCCGAGCCCGATCGGAATGCCGATCGACGTCACGCCCGATCCGATCGGCGCGGCGAGCGCGCTCTTGTCGAAGGCGATCAGCAGGATGAAGCCGAAATAGGCGACCAGCATGATGCAGGTCAGCGTCCAGGTGAAACGCCCGCGCCGGCGCGTCAGCGCGAGATATCGCGGGTCGGCCGCCACGCGCGCCAGACGTTCTGAATCAGCCATCGCACTCTCCCCCTGCCGCTCGTTGGCGGTAGCGTTACCAAGCCCAATCACCGACGCGATGCAAGACCGCAATTGGACTGGTGGTCAGGTCCTTGCCCCAAGCGCGGTGCGCCAGGGGCGGGCGAGCCCGTGATAGAGCCGTTCCTTGCACACCAGGGCCGACACCGCATGCGCGATCAGCGCGGCGAGGAACAGCGGCAGGATCAGGCCGCGGCTCGCCGTTGCCTCGACGATGATGATCACTGCGGTCAGCGGCGCGCGGACCACGCCGGTGAAATAGGCGACCATGCCGAGCAGGACGACGGCGCCGCCCGGATCGCCGGGAAACATCGGCCGGAGCAGCGCGCCGAGCCCCGCCCCGGTGGCGAGCGACGGCGCGAAGATGCCGCCGGGCAGCCCGGATGCGGCGGTCGCCAGGGTCGTGGCGAACTTCGCGGGACCGAACCAATAGGGCGCGTTGGTGCCGTCGATGATCGCGCGCGCCGGGGCATAGCCGGTGCCCCAGGTCAGGCCGGTCGCGACGCCGACGACGGCCACGATCGTGCCGCACAGCAGCGCCCAGGCCACCGGCCGGCCCTTCAGGAACGGAATCCAGCGGTCGCGCGCCGGGCCGATGCCCAGCATCGCCCGGGCGAACAGCCCACCGGACAGGCCACCCAGCACGCCGGCGACGGGAGCGACCTGCAGGGCGCCGCCGACCTTCATCGTCTCGCCGACCGCGCCGAAATAGACATAGTCGCCCGCCAGCCCAAGGCTGACGATGCCCGCGATCAGGATCGTGGTCATCACCAGCAGCGCGACGCGCTGTTCATAGGCGTCGGCCAGTTCCTCGATCGCGAAGGTGACGCCAGCCAGCGGCGTGTTGAACGCGGCCGCCACGCCAGCCGCGCCGCCCGCGATGATCATCGACGCCCTGATCGGCGCGCGGAACAGCCGGCTGTGCCAGTTGAGGATCGCCGCCGAGATCTGCACCGTCGGCCCTTCGCGGCCGACAGAGGCGCCGCACAGCAGCGCCGCGACGGTGAAGACACCCTTGAGCAACGCCGCCTTCAGCGAGATCAGCAGGCGCCCGGCGCGCGCGGGATCCTGTGCCGCCGCGATCACCTGCGGAATGCCCGATCCAGCGGCTTCCGGGGCAATCCGCCGGGTCAGCCAGACGATCAGCACGAAACCGGCAGGCGTCAGGATCAGCGGCAGCCACCAATGGTCGCGGGCCATGCCGCCGAACAGGCTGCTGGCTGCGTCGGCAAGCCTGGCGAACAGCAACGCGGCGAGGCCGATCGAGACCGCGCCGGTGCCCATCGCGATCCGCCGCCGCCATACCGCTGACGCCGGGCCGTGACGCCGCAGCAGCACGCGCCAGCGCCTGTTCAGGGGAAGCCTCATGGCGATGTCCTATCCCTCCCGGCCGTTTCGCGCCATCGTGTCATTGCAGCACGGGATTTGCACGTGGTCGCAAAAGGCTCCTAATGCCGCCACTTCGGCCTGAGGGCGCAGTGGGAGATGTAGCGATGGCGATCGCCCAATCGTATCCGGCGGCTGAACACCGCTGGCAACGCACCGTGCTCTATCGCTGGTGGCGCCGCGCCGTCGTCGGATCGGTTGATCACGCCGAAGTAAAGACGCGCATCGAAGAGGAGAGTGGCTGGTCGCCGCGCTACGCCTTCATGATCACCATGTCGGCCGGGATCGCGGTGCTTGGCCTGCTGCTCTCGTCGCCCGCAGTGGTGATCGGCGCGATGCTGATCTCGCCGCTGATGAGCCCGATCCTCGGCCTGGGGTTCGCGCTGGCCCTGTTCGACCTGGCGGAGGCGCGGCGTGCGTTGATCGCGCTGGCGATCGGCACCGCCCTGGCGGTTGCCTTCACCGCGCTGCTCGTCCTGCTCTCGCCGCTCAAGGCGCCGACGGCGGAAATCCTGGCGCGGACCAGGCCGAACCTGTTCGACCTGCTGGTCGCGCTGTTCGCGGCGCTGGCCGGTTCCTTCGCGGTCATCCGGGGCAAGGGCGAGACGATCGTCGGCGTCGCCATCGCGACCGCGCTGATGCCCCCGCTCGCCGTGGTCGGCTATGGTCTGGCGACCTGGAACATGCCGGTGCTGGGCGGTGCCTTCGCGCTGTTCGTCACCAATTTCATCACCATCGCCCTGTCAGCGACGGTGATGGCCCGTTTCTACGGTTTCGGCCATCGCCTCTCCAGCCAGCAGAGCTGGGCGCAGACCATCGTCCTGCTGCTGGTATTCGTCGCCATGGCGATACCGCTCGGCTTCTCGCTCAGCCGGATCGCGGGCGAGGCGGTGACGGCGACGCAGGTACGTGCCTTCCTCTCCGACCGGTTCGGCGAGAAAGCGCGGGTGACCCAGCTCGATATCGATTTCGACAGCGATCCGTTGCTGGTGCGCTCGGTCGTCATCGCGCCGCGCGCGGCTGCCATCGCCAACGCGCCGTTGCAAACGGCATTGTCGGACCGGCTCGGGCGGCCGGTCAGCCTGCAGGTCGATCAGGTGCTGCTCGATCCCGGCGCCGGCACGATCGAGGCGCAGCGTGCTGAAATCCAGCGCGTCCTGACGGCAAGTGACGCGGAAAATGCGGAGGCGCGGAGGATCGCGACCCTGGTGGCGATCGGTGCGGGCGTCGCATTCGACGAGGTGACGATCGATCGCGACCATCACCGTGCGACGGCACGGGCGAACGCGTTGCCCGGCGCCACGTCGGCAACCTATCGCGCGCTGGAGGAGCGGCTGGCCGAGTCCGCCAAGGGCTGGCAGATTGTCCTTGTCCCGCCGTTCGGTGGTTTCCCGCAGATCCGTTTCAGTGGCGATTCCGATAGCCTGGACGATGCAGCGCGTGAGGCGGTCCTGTTGTCGGCCTGGGAAGCGACACGCTGGAATATCGCCGCGCTCGCGGTGCCGGGGCTGCCCGAAGATGCCGATCCTGCCAGGCCGAGCCTGATTCAGCGCCGCGCCCTGGCCATCGCGGCGCTGTTGCGGACACAGAATGTCCGGGCCGTGCCGGCCCGTGCGGCGGGAACCGCCTTCGCGCTCGCGCCCGGCGACGTGGCGGGGCGATGATAGCGCGCGGCACGCGTCGATCTGTCGACGACGTCGCGGCGAATGCGCCGATTGAGCTATGCGCCGCATTCGCTATGGTAGCGGTATCTTGACCCGCTTCCACTGAAGAGGCGGGGACAGGAACCGATCGCCCGAAGGCGACGGCAACATTGCCCAGGAGAAGATGGTGAGAGGCTACCGGCTCTATTTGTCGCTCGCAGCGACGGCGTTGCTGCTTCAACCGATCGCTGCCGGGGCGCAGGCTCGCCGGGTCTGGACGCGAAGCTGGCAAGCGGTGCCGATGGAGATGCCGGCGCCTGTGGCGCGGCCGGGCCAGCCAGTTTCACCGCCACAGCCGGCGCCACCTCTTTCCGCCGACGCCACCTATCGCATGACAGCACGCCTCTCCGCCGGCGGCACGATCCTGCGGTTGCGGCTCTCCAACGAAATGGGGACGGCGCCCCTGCCGGTCGGCGCGGTTCATGTTGCGCTGGCCGGCCCGGACGGGGGGATCGTTGCCGGCACCGATCGCGCCGTGACCTTTGGCGGTAGTGCCTCGCCCGTCATTCCGGCCGGTGCGCCGCTGATCAGCGATCCGGTCGCGTTGAAGGTCGCGCCGCTGGCCCGGATCGTGGTCAGCATTCATGTCCCGGGCGACACTGCCCATCTTTCGGTCCATCAACTCGGCGTGGCGACGACGCGGATCGTCCCGGGCAACCAGGCATCGGCCCCCGTGCTGGCACCAGGCGGGGCGACCAGCACGATGCGCTATCTCCTCACCGCGATCGATGTGGCGGGTGGTCCGGCCACCGGCACGATCGTGACGATCGGCGATTCGATCACTGATGGCGCCGCTTCCAGCAAGGACACCGACCGCCGCTGGCCTGACGTGCTGGCGGAGCGGCTGGACAAGGCGGGCAAGAACGGCCTCGCGGTGGCCAATGCGGGCATTTCGGGCAATCGGCTGCTCAAGACCGGGGCCGGGCCGGCTGCGCTGGCGCGGTTCGACCGCGACATATTGTCGGTGCCCGGCGTTCGCTATGTCGTGATCCTCGAAGGCATCAACGATATCGGCAGCGCGAAGGGCGCCGCCAGCGCGCCGCCGACCGTGGCCGATATCACGGGCGCCTATCGCCAGATGATCGATCGCGCGCATGATCGCGGCATCAAGGTGATCGGTGCGACCGTGCTGCCTTACAAGGGCGCCGGTTATTATGCGGCGGAAGGAGACGCCGTGCGCGTCGCGGTCAACACATGGATACGCGCGCCAGGCAATTTCGACGGGGTGATCGATTTCGACCGGGCCGTCGCCGACAAGGCCGATCCGCTACGCATGGCCAAGGCCTATGACAGCGGCGACGCGCTCCACCCCGGCGATGCGGGCTATCGCGCGATGGGCGAGGCGATCGACCTGAACCTGTTCCGCTGATCCCGCCTTTCTGGAGACTTCCGCATGACACGACCTGAAAAGAGGCGGGCGGCCCTCGTTGCGCTGGCCGCCTGTCTCTCCGCTGTAGGAACGGCGCAGGCGCAGGAGATCGCCTTCACCTGGGACGACCTTCCTTCCCACAGCGCGCTGCCCGAGGGCATGACCCGTGTCGAGATCGGGGACAGGATCATCGCTGCATGGAAGGCGGCGAAGCTCCCCCCGGTCTATGGCTTCGTCAATGGCGCGCGCACCGTGGAGGAGCCTGAATCGACCATGATGCTCGACCGTTGGCGCGCCGCCGGTTTGCCGCTCGGCAACCATGCCTGGTCGCATATGAACCTCGCGACGCACAGCGCGGCCGAGTTCGAGCAGGACGTGATCAAGGGCGAGGGCGTCGTCGCCGACCGGATGAAGGGACGGGACTGGCACTGGTTCCGCTATCCCAATCTGTCGGAGGGCGAGACGCCGGAGAAGAAGGTGACCGTGCGCAGGCTGCTCGCCGATCGCGGCTATCGCATCGCCGGCGTCACGATGAGCTTCGGCGATTATATGTGGAACGCGCCCTATGCCCGCTGCGTCGCGAGGAAGGATGATAAGGCGATTGCCTGGCTGAAAAAGAGCTATCTCGCCGCCGCCGACGACAGCATCACTTATGGACGCACTGTCTTCAAATCGCTGCTTGGACGCGACATCCCCTATGTGCTGCTGATGCATGTCGGCGCGCTTGACGCGGTGATGTTGCCGCGGCTCATCGACCTCTACAAACACCGCGGCTTCACGTTCGTGACGCTTGAGCGGGCGCAGCGCGATCCGTGGTACAAGGGCTATATGGACCCCCGTGAACCGGACGCCCCCGGGCGGCCGGAGTCCCGGCTCCAGGCGAAAGGCTTGCCGGTGCCGGAGCGCCACGACTACGGCCCGGAGCTGGAAGCGATCTGCAAATAACAGGTCCTCCGCCACGGGCGCGCTCGCGGCCGATGGCGGGCGGCCCGGCGCCTTCGAATTATGCGGGCCCGCCGCCGGATCGTGCCATGCTAAGCAGCGAGACGCCATATTTTGGGGGAATGCTGATGGGGCCGATCTGGTTTTTGGCGATGCTGGTGATCGCGGTCTATTGCATCTGCCAGGCGGTACGCGATTTTCGCCGGGGCGAGCGTGCGATGGGCTTGTTCGGCGCGGTTTGCGCCGGCTTCATCCTGTTCATGCCGATCAAGACTCATGCAGTAAAGATTGACCTGCCGATCGCGACGGGCAGCCGCTGAGGCGGGACGGGCCCGTGCGCGCCTTGTCACATGAAGGCGCGGGCCATCTCGGGTAGGGCCCGGCGTACCCGGTTGCGCCCCGCATGCTTGGCGGCATAGAGCGCCGCATCGGCCGCGGCGAACAATGCATCGGCGTCGAATCCATAGGGATCGCGCGCTTCCGCGATGCCCGCCGAGGCGCTCAGGTGTAGCAGCTGGCCGCCCCACGGGATCGGCATCGACAGGTGAGTCAGCCTGTGTTCGACCTGTTGGTGCAAGGGCGTATGGGGATTTCCTGGCCTGGTCAGCACGGCGAACTCGTCGCCGCCGATCCGCGCCACCATCAGCGCATCGCTGAATCCGGCGCACAACCGGTCAGCCACCGATTCCAGGCAGGCGTCGCCGCCCGCATGGCCGTACCGGTCGTTGATCTGCTTGAACCCGTCGATGTCGAACAGGATCAGCGCGCCAAGCGGCGTCATCGGCGCCGCGCAATCGAGGAAGCGGCTCTGGAAGAGCTGGCGATTGGCGAGGCCGGTCAGCGGGTCCTGCTCGGCGATCCGCCGCATCGTCTCGAGCCGGGCCTTGTCCTCGGTGATATCCTGTTTCAGGCCGTAGAGCCGGACAGGCCGGTGCCCGTTACAGGCCACGTTGGCGGTTAGCCGCATCCAGCGTTCCGCGCCGTCGGCGCGGACGATCCGCGCGTCGAGCGTGAAGGGCTGGCGGCGCGCGATCGCATTGGCGCGCAGGCGCTCCATATTCGCCCGCGATTCCTCGCTGTACATGGAGACGGTATCGCGCCGGTCGATCCTGGCGCCGCGCGGCAGCCCGAACAGGTCATAGGTACCGGATGTCCAGTGCAGCGTGTCGTCCGCCAGGTCGCAACACCAGGCGCCGACCCCCGCCAGCGCCATGGCGCAATCGAGCAGATCCCCCGATCCTGCCCCTTGCTCGATGCCGGCATGCTGCGCCTGGCGGATCCATTCGAGGCTCACTGCGCGGTTCCCCGCCGCACACCGCCTCTACTGCACGAGCCCTTCATAGCATCAAGCTAAACGGAAGTCCTTAATGGAGAGTAAGGATTCGAAGAAATCGGCACGCTCGATGTCGTTTATTCGGAAGGGGCGCCGGGCTACGGAATTCGCGCGATAGCCGGCGCGGAACGCACGCCTGCGCGGGGCGTCCGGCGCTTCTCTGCTGCAGCGCGGCATATAAATTAAAACTGTAGCAAAACCGTCCCCGGGACGTCTTGGACAGCCCGTACGCGCCGCGCATCGAGCGGCCCTGAAGAGCGGGCCGCCAAATTGGGGAAACACGATGCGCAAATCGGTTACGTGCCTGCTCACCGGAGCGGCTTCCGCGGCGGTCCTGGCCGCCATGCCGGCCTGGGCCAGCGAAGATGCGACGCCCGCCAGCACCGTGGCCGCCGCGACGCCGGCCGCCGACGCGGAAACGCCGGCTGAACCCGGCACGGCCAATGACGACATCGTCGTCACCGGGCGCACCACGCGATCGGTCACCCAGGTCACGGGCGTCGAGATCCAGAAGATCCTGCCCGGCGTCAGCCCGTTGAAGGCGATCCAGACCCTGCCCGGCGTCACGTTCCTGACCGCCGATCCCTGGGGCAACAACGAACAGAATATCTCGCTGTTCGTTCATGGCTTCAGCGCATCGCAGCTCGGCTATACGCTCGACGGCGTTCCGCTCGGCGACCAGACCTATGGCAATTATAACGGCCTGTCGCCGCAGCGCGCGATCATCTCCGAGAATGTCGGACGCGTGACGCTCGCTTCGGGCTCGGGCGATCTCGGCACTGCATCGACCAGCAATCTGGGCGGCACGATCGACACCTTCTCGAGCGATCCCAAGGCGCAGATGGGCGCGACGATCGACCAGACGATCGGCAGCTATTCAACCTTCCGCACTTTCGTCCGCGTCGACAGCGGCACGTTCGGCAACGGCAATTCGCTGTATCTCTCCGGCGTGCGCCAGGACGCGCGGGCCTGGGACTTCAACGGCAAGCAGGGCGGATACCAGGCGAACGGCAAGTTCGTGCACGAGGACTCGACCGGCAAGCTGACCATCTACGGCGCCTATTCGGACAAGACCGAGCCGAACGAGGACGCGACGGTGATCAACATCTCAAAGGGCGAAACCCCCGATAAGGTCCCCTATACACGCCCATTCTTCTATCCCGATTTCGCGGGTATGCAGACCTATCTGAGCTCCGGCGCATACAAGGCCGCGGTCGATAATTACCGCAATTATTACAGCGACGCGCAGCGCACCGACTATCTCGGCTACATCAAATATGACTGGAACGTCAGCGACAAGATCGTCTGGTCGAACCAGGCCTATTATCATCACAATGACGGCGTCGGCGTGGTCGCCGGGCCGATCGACGTGGCTGGCCTGCCGGGCCTGTTCGCGAAATATTTCCCAACGCTGACCGCGGCGCAGCTCAGCACCCAGTTCGGCGGTTCGGGCCTTGCCACGCGCACGACCGAATATCGCATCGATCGCGAGGGCCTGCTCTCGACCTTGCAGCTGAACCTCGGCAATCATCAGATCGAACTCGGCGGCTGGTACGAGCATCAGAGCTCGTCCGCCTATCGCCGCTGGTATGCGCTCGACGTCAAGAACCCGAGCTCGCCCTATACGCGGCCGCTCGATCTCGCCGCGCCGCAAATCACCCAATATGGCAGCGAAGTGCGCGTCGACGAGATCCAGACGCATCTTCAGGACAGCTGGAAGATCCTGCCCAATCTGACGGTCATCGCCGGCTTCAAGAGCACGTTCCAGCGCGCGAAACAGGCGGTGCCGGTGCAGCCGATCCCCGGATCCTTCACCGGGTCGACCGCGTTGCCCGTGGGCAAGCTCAACACCGACAAGGCGTTCCTGCCGCAGGTCGGCGCCCTGTGGGAAGTGAGCGGCAGCGAGCAGATCTTCGTCAACGCGCAGCAGAACATCCGCCAGTTCCAGACGAGCGCGGCCAGCGGCCTTTCTCCCTTCGCGCTGGGCAGCCAGCAGGTGTTCGACGATTTCAAGGCGACGGTGAAGCCGGAGACGAGCTGGACTTATGAAATCGGCGCGCGCACCCGGCGGTCGTTCCAGTTCGGGCCGATCACCGGCTTCGAAGGGCAGATCAGCTATTATCACGTCGATTTCAGCAACCGCCTGCTCGCGATCAGCCCGACCACGGTGATCACCTCGATCGCCAGCGGTGCTGCGATCCTGCAGAATGTCGGCGGCGTGAAGACCGACGGCATCGACATCGCGGGCACGCTGCGCTTCGGCGAGCATTTCTCGATCTACAACGCGCTGTCGTTCAACCATTCGCGCTTCCAGGACAATTACCGGGTCGGCATCGCGCAGACGCTGGTGCCGACGGCGGGCAAGAACGTGCCGGGCTCGCCCGACATGCTCAACAAGACGGTGGTCTCCGCCAATTACGGCATCTTCGACGTGCAACTGGTCGGCGACTATCTCGGCAAGCGCTATGCGACCTTCACCAACGACCTGTCGGTCCCAGGCTATTTCACCCTGGCCGGCCGCATCGGCGCCTCGATCCCGCTGTCGAACGGCGCGTTCGTGAAGCGAATCGGGGTGAGCCTGAACGTGACCAACATCACCGACAAGAAGGGCGCGTCGACGCTGAGCATCGCTCAGCCGACCAACACCTACAATGCCTTCCCGCTGGCGCCGCGCCAGGTGTTCGGGACGGTGAGCGTCGGGTTCTGATGGAAGCCGGGCCGCGCCGTCAGCCGACGGTGCGGCCCTTGGCCTTGCCAGGTGTCGGCCGGCTCGGCCGGGTAGCGACTAGAACAGGCTCCACAACGGGTTGCGCGGGTCCGACAACAGCTTGACGGTCAGCGCGAACGACATGACGACGAGGAGCGGGCGAACACCCCGGCCGCCAAATCGAATGGCAAGCCGGGCGCCGACCTGGTTGCCGGCGACATTCGCCGCCGCCATCCCGAACCCGAGCAGCCACAGCACCTTGCCGCCCACGATCATGGCGGAGAGGCCGGCGACATTGGTCGCCAGGTTGATGAACTTCGTATTCGCGATCGCGCGCACGAGACCAAGGCCCCCGAGGGCGACCAGCGCGGTGGTCAGGAACGAGCCGGTGCCGGGGCCGAAGAAACCGTCATAGAATCCGATGCCGGTGGTGACGACGGTAAGCCCAAGCCGCCCCATGCGGGCATGGCGATCGACCTCGCTCATTGGCGGGGCCAGGAGGAAGTAGAGGCCCATCGCGACCAGCAGGACCGGCACGAACGCCGACAGGAGCGAAGGGTCGATATATTGCACGGCCGTCGCCCCGGCGACGGAGCCGATGAACGCCCCGGCGGCGGGGATCAGGAAAAGCCGCAGATCGACCTTGCCCGCCCGCAGGAATGTCAGGAATGCGGACGATGTGCCGATGGTGCTCTGGAGCTTGTTGGTCGCCAGCGCGGCAACCGGCGGTACGCCGGCCGCCATCAGCGCTGGAATCGTCAGCAGCCCGCCGCCGCCGGCCAGCGCATCGATGGCACCGGCGACAAAGGCGATGGCGACAAGAAAGAGGATTGCATCGACGGTCAACTGCACACCGGCCCGCTAGCGCGGTTCGACCGCCCGGCAAAGCCTTCCCGCTACTTTAATCCGGCGGTTTGCGAACAGGGGGGCGCCGAACGTGGCGAGCCTATGCCGCCGATCCCTCCGGTGCATCGCTCAACTGCCTGAGGAGTGCCTCGGCAAGCGGTTCGGCGCTGGCCGGATTCTGGCCGGTGATGAGCCTGCCATGCTGGATCACCATCGGTTCGAACGGCGCGGCGCGGCGGTAGAGCGCGCCCTGGTCGACCAGCGCCGTTTCAGCGAGCAGCGGGACGAGCGTGTCGTATCCGAGCACTGCCTCCTCGGCGTTACTGAAGCAGGTCAGCGCCTTGCCGTTGACGAGCGGCGAACCATCGGCGGCGATGGCCGTCATCAGGCCGACGACGCCGTGGCAGATCGCGGCCACCGGCTTGTCCTGCGCGATCAGGCTGGTGGCGAGTGCTCCGAGCGGATGGCAGGCGGGGAAGTCCCACAGGGTTCCCGTGCCACCGACAAGGAAAATGGCATCGAGCCGAGCCGCGTCAACATCGGCGAGGTCGAGCGGCGCGGCGAGCCTTGCGACCAGATCGTCCTGGCCAAGGAACCAGTGTCCGCCCGGCAGCAGCCACGGCTCCTCAAGGCTGGCAGGGTCGAGCGGTGCGGGTCGGCCGCCGGGCGTGCCGAACAGGATGTCGAATCCGGCCCGGTCGAGCAGCTGATAGGGGGTCGCCAGCTCCTCCAGCCAGACGCCGGTCGCGGCCCCGGTATCGCCAAGCTGGCTGTGTGCGGTGAGCACGAAAAGGATCGTCTTGGTCATTGCCACCTGCCTTTGGAAAATCGAGCCCAATCGGGTGGCGGCCGCCGCGTTCGCGCACAATCCACCAATTAGGTGGATAGGAGCGCGCGCCTGTTGTGGCATTATCCGGCGATGCTCATCCGGACGAAACTGGCGCCGCCGAACAGATCGATCGATCTCTTGTGGCGCGAGGCGCTGGTCGGGCAGATCACCTGCGCGACCCGGCATCTGACCGTGGTGTCGGCGCCGGCCGGGTACGGCAAGACCACCCTGTTGAGCCAGTGCCATGCCCGGTGGCGGCGCGAGGAGGTCGCGGTGGCATGGTACAGCGTCGATGATTCCAAATTCGAGGCCGACCAGTTCTTCGCCTATCTCATGGCGGCGCTTCACCGCGCGGGCCTTCCGCTGCCCTATTCGCAGGAAGCGATCGATGCCGGGCTGCCCGGCATCGCGGCGGAGGCGGCCGCGCGGGCGATCGTCCTCGCGCTTGAGGCAAGCGAGGAGCCGGTCAGGCTGATCATCGACGATTATCACCGGATCGCGTCCCCGCCGACCAACCGCTTCCTCGACTATGTGATCGAGCGGATGCCCAATCACGCGGCGATCATCATGGCGCAGCGCGGCCTGCCCGACATCGCCCTGGCGAGCCTGAGGGTGCGCGGCCAGTTGCTGCTGCTTGAACAGAGCGACATCCGCTTTTCCGACAGCGAGGCGCTTTCCTTCCTCAGCGAGCAATCGGGCAAGGTCGACTGGGGCGAGCTGATCGAACGGACCCAGGGCTGGCCGGCGGCACTCCAGCTGCTGCGCCTGTGGCTGGCGGGCCGCAGCCAGGTCGATACGCTCGAACACCTGACCCGGCGCTCGACCGACCTGGCCGACTATCTCGCCGAGCAGGTCTTTTCCGGCCTGTCGGCAGACACGCAGCAATTCCTGCTCGAAACCTCGATCGCCCAGCGGATCTGCGAGGGGTTGGGGGACGCGATCTCGGGCCGCGACGACAGCGCGCTGATGCTCGACCAGATGCGCCGCCAGAACCTGCTTCTCGCGCCGCTGGACGACGAGGGCGTGTGGTACGGATTCCATCCGCTGCTGCGCGAATTCCTCTACGACACGCTCGCGCGGAGCGGCCAGGCGCGGCTCGACGAGCTGCACCGTCGCGCGGCGTCCTGGTTTGCCGCGCAGAACCTGATGCCGGAGGCGCTTGCCCATGCGGCGCGCATCTCCGATCGGGAGGCGTCGCTCGGCATCATCGAGGCGGCGGGCGGCTGGCGCATGGCGATCCGCGGCGGGCTGGCGCTGCTGCGCCATCTCGACGACATCGACCAGACGACGCCCGGCGATTTCCCGCGGGTGACGCTCGGCCAGGCCTATTATGCCGCGCAGCATGGCCGGCTGGTCGAGGCGCGGGCGCTGCTGGACACGCTGATCGAGGCGCGGCCGTTGCGCGCGGTGGAGGCCACCGATCCGGGCCTTGCCTGCGAGATGATCTGCAACGATCTCGTCACGCGCATCTACGAAGACCGGCCCTTCCCGGCCGACTATGCGCCCTTCCTCGAACGCCAGCTTGCCAATGAGGCGCATGACCCCGCTTTGCGGGTGCTGCTCCATCATCTCTGCTGCCTTGCCAGCTTCGATCGGGGCGACGATCTCTGGTGCCGGGTGCATGGCGAGAAGGTGCTGAAGCTTGCCCGCCTCCACCAGCTTCCGCTGCTCGAGGTCTATGCCTATCAGTATCTGGGCCTCTCCCATATGCGCACCGGCCGGCGGCGCGAGGCGGAGCTGTTCTTCCGCCGATGCTTCGAGCACGCGAAGCGCCAGTTCGGCGAAGGCAGCGCCCAGGTCGCGGTGGCGATCGCGCTGCTTGCCTATACCCTTTATCTCTCGGGCAATCTGTCGACGGCGACCGAACTGCTCGAATCCGCGCTTCCCGTCATCGAGGCGACGGAGGGCTGGCACGAGGTATTCGTGGCGGCCTATGCAACCCAGGCCTGGTTCGCGGTGCGCACCGGCGATCTGGTGCAGGCCGAACAGATCCTCCAGCGCGGCGGCGAGACGGCCGACCGGCGCAATCTGCCGCGCCTGCGCTACCAGCTCCAGCTCATTCGCGCGCGCATGCTGCTCAGCATGGGCCGCGCCGACCAGGCGGGGCAGCTTCTCGAGGAACTGGGCGCACCGCCGGACGCCTTTCGCCAGCGCGACCAGCGGCTGTCCTGCGACCACCGCGTCGCGCTGCTTGCCTGTATCCTCCAGCGCGGCGGGCGCGACGCGTCGATGATGGCCGGGCTCGAGGCCGATATCGCGGAAGCCGGTTCGGTCGGGCTCGACATCGAGATGCACATCCTCCGCGCGGCGGCGCTGGCCGGGGAGGGGCGGCGGGTCGACAGCGCGCACGCCTTCCGTCTCGCGCTGGAGGCGGCGGAGAATGAGGGGCTGATCGGCCTCGTCTCCCAGTTCGGGGCATTGCTGCCGATCGTCATCGATGCCTGCGAAGAGGCTCTCCACCTTTTCGAACCGGCACAGCGCACGGTGGTGGCGCGCCTGAGGCAGAACAGTCCGGCCGCGCGCAAGGGCGCCATGGCCATCCCCCCGGCGGCCAGCGATATCATCGTCACGCCGCGCGAGGTGGATGTGCTGCGCGCGCTTGCCGACGGCATGTCGAGCAAGGAGATGGCGCGCAGCCTTGGCGTCGCCGAAAGCACGATCAAGACTCACCGGATCAACATCTACCGCAAGCTCAACGTGGCGACCCGGTCGCGCGCGATCTCCGCGGCAAGGAGCCTCAGGCTGATCTGACGGGTCCACCTTTTCTCCCGATATACGCAGCGACGATCCCGGCGATAGCCTTGGTCACAGCGCACAGGTCAAAGACCGGCGCGACGATCATGGGTGATCAAAAAGGGGAGTATTGATGAAGGTCGGGACGCGTTTGCTGGCAGGTCTGCTCGGTTCGGCCTGCCTGTTCGGCACCGCCGCCGAGGCGCAGGAAACCGACGGCAACGATATCGTCGTCACGGCGCGGCAGCGGTCGGAAAGCCTGCAGCAGGTGCCGGATTCAGTCACTGCCTTCTCGGCCAGGGCGATCGAGGAAGCCGGCATCCGCAGCATCGACGACGTCACCAGCCTGGTGCCGAACATCTCGATGGTCGATGCGCAGGACGCCGGCACCGTGGCCATCAACATCCGCGGCATCGGCCAGGTCCGCAACGGCGAGGCGCCGGTCGCGCTGGTCATCGACGGCGTCCAGATGACCTCGACCGACATGATCAAGCAGGCGCTGTTCGACTTGGAGCAGATCGAGGTGCTGAAGGGACCGCAGGGCGCGCTCTATGGGCGGAACGCGATCGGCGGCGCGATCAACATCACCACCAAGCGCCCGACCAACGACCTGCAGGGCCGGGTCTCGCTCGATTATGCCAATGGCAATGATCGCCGGGTTTCGGGAACGGTGAGCGGCGCGCTGGTGCCAGATCTGCTGCTGTTCCGCGTCGCGGGCGATTATCGCAAGTTCGACGGCGTCTTCAACAACGTGACGCTGAACCGCAAGGTCGATTTCGTCGAGGACATCAACCTGCGCGGCCGGCTGCTGCTCACCCCGACCGATCGGCTCACGGTCGATCTGCGCGGCGCCCATGGCGACCTCAAGGGCGGCGCATCCTGGTATATCCCGCTGCCAGACGGCCAGCCGAACAACACCAGCATCCCGATCCAGAACGATTTCCTGGGCAGGAGCCCGCGCAAGGTGACCGACGCCTCGCTCAAGGTCGACTACGCCTTCGGCCCGTTCACCCTGAGCTCGATCAGCGCGTTCAACAACACCAGGATCGACCTGAGCGAGGATCTCGACTGGACCCCCAAATCGATCCTCGGCGCGACCCAGCTCCGCCGCTACGAAAGTTTCAGCCAGGAATTCCGCCTGGCGTCGCCGTCGACGCAGAAGCTGCGCTGGACGGCGGGCGCCTATCTGCTCGACGCCAGGCGCCGGGTCGACACGGTCGTGCTCGTCTCGCCCGATCCGACCGCGTCGCGCCTGCCGGCCTCGGCCTATATCCCGTTCCCGGCCGCCCGCGCGACTGAGGATATCCTGACCAAGGCAGTCTATGGCCAGGTCAACTACAGCGTTACCGACGCCCTCGAACTGACCGGCGCGCTGCGCTACGATCATGACACGCGCGAGCAGACCAACCGGCTTATGCCGGGGCCGAAGCGCGAGGCGACATTCGACGAATGGCAGCCCAAGCTGTCGGTCAAATATTCCTTCTCGCCCGACAACATGGTGTACGCGACGGCGGCACGCGGCTTCCGCAGCGGCGGCTTCAACCCGCCCAACGCGGTCTTCCCGGCGATCTACCGGCCCGAAGTGGCCGACACGCTTGAGTTCGGGACCAAGAACAGCCTGCTCGACCGGCGCCTGACGCTCAACGCCGCTGCCTTCTACATGAAGTATCGCAACCAGCAGGTCTTCATCCTGAACGTCGCCGACCAGGGTATCGTCAACGTCGCCAAGACCGATATCTACGGCTTCGAGCTTGAGGCGCAGGCGCGACCTTCCCGCAACGTCCAGCTCGGCGCGTCGCTCGGCTTCATCGATACGAAGATAAAGGATTTCAACGGCACGGCCCAGTTCCGTGGCAACAGGGTGCCGCTCACCTATCGCTGGTCCTATACGCTGTTCAGCCAATATCGGGTGCCGGTCGGCGCCGACGGCATCGTCGCGCGAATCGATTATTCCGGGAAGTCAGGCAATTACTGGCACATCGACAATGTCGACAAGCAGGATGCCGTCCATCTGGTGAATGCCCGGCTGGCCTGGGAGACGAAGCGCTACTCGATCGCGCTCTACGCCACCAACCTGCTCAAGGAACGCTATACCGAGGAATTCTTCGCCAAGGAGTTCTCGGCCGGCGCTTCCGACATCCGCTATCCCGGCGCGTCCCGGCGCTACGGTGTTTCCGCCACCCTCAATTTCTGACGGGACGTCCCATGCCGACCAAGACGAACGATCTCGAAGATTTCTTCAATGGCGACCTTGCGGCCACGCAGCTGGTCGATCGCCGCCGCCATGGGCGGGGCATGACCTATGAAGGCGATAACGACCTTTTCACGCAGACCTGGTTTCCGCTGTGCCGGTCGAGCGACGTGGCGCCGGGCGCGGTGCTCGGGCGCAACTTCCTCGACGGCCGGGTGGCGGTCTATCGGACCGAGGATGGCGTCGCCAATGTCGTCAGCGCCTATTGCCCGCATAATGGCGCCGACCTGTCGATCGGCAAGGTGGCGGGCGACCAGCTCGTCTGCGCCTTCCATCACTGGGAGTTCAGCCTGAGCGGCCGGTGCAGCCGGACCGGCAGCAACGACCGCGTCGTGGAAGGGATGAAGCTGTTCCGCTATCCGGTGCAGGAACGGTTCGGCCTGATCTGGGCATTCAACGGGACCGAGCCGCTGTTCGACCTGCCGACCCTTGGTTTTCCCGACGAGGAACTGAGCTTCCACAGCGAGATCCCGATCATCGACCTGCTGGCCGATCCCTGGGTGTTCATGTGCAACACGTCGGACTTCAACCATATCAACATCGTCCATGGCATCACGCTGGACAAGGCCGACCCGAGCGGGGACATCGTCTGGCACCCGCACGGCTATGACTATCAGCTCAGCGGCACCTTCCGCGAGACGGGCGCGAAGATCGCCTATGAGGTCGGCATTCGCGGGACGAACATCTTCTACCAGATGGGCAGCGTGAACGGCGAATGGTTCGCCTTCCTCTACCCCTGCGGCATCCACCGGCCCGGCACGCTGCGCAGCTATGTCGTCATCGCAACCCGCAAGTCGAACGGCACGCCCGAGGATGATCGCCGGGTGCAGGAGACGCTCGATTTCGCGCAGAAGCTGGAGATGGACGTCCTCGATCAGGATGTCGACATCCTCAACACGATCCGCTTCACCCGCGGCATGTTCACGCGCAGCGACAAGGCGCTTGGTCGCTTCGTCGATTATCTCAAATCCTACCCCCGCGCGCATCCCGGCGCCGACTTCATCCGATAGGGGGCGGCCGATGGAAACGGTTGAAATCGCACGGCGCATACAGGCGCCGGCCGACGCGGTCTGGGCATTCGTCGGGGATTTTTCCGGCGACGTCCTGACGCGTGGTTATGTCGACCGCGTCGAAACGGTCGGCACCGGCATCGGTGCGCGGCGCACCTATCATCTCGATCCGGCGATCGGCGGCGGCTCGGTGGTGGAGCGGCTGATCGAGCTCGACGAGACGGAGCGGGCGATCGCCTATGACATGGTCGACTATGGTCCGCTACCCTGGGCCGATTATGGCGGCAGGATCACGGTCACCCCGGCCGGGGCCGATGCGTGCATCTTCGTCCTGCGCACCCATTTCTTCCCGCTCGACCCCGACCGGGCGGAGGAACTCTGCGTCCTGTCGCGCGGCAATATCGAGATGTACGTCGCCAATCTGGAGGCAGCGCTGAACATCTGAGGCCGAATGTCCGGGCCGTCATTTGAGTGCGTGAGCGGTCAACGGATATCCGGATGATTCTCGGTCTGTCAGGTCGCGTTTACTCCCGTTCTCGTACTTCCCGTTCTTGCAATGTCGCATCATCGGTGCTGCTCTACCCTATACGCGGGAGGGTGATGATGCTGCTTCGAACGGTTCGACTGGTGCGGGTAAGCGGGACGAGGATTCGGATGATGATCGCGTTTACCGCGCTCTGGTCTGTTTCGCCCGCATCGGCCGATGCCACCAAAATCTCTTATTCATACGATGCCATAGGCCGACTGGTGTCAGTGTGCGAAGCGGCCCCGAACGCTGGTGAACTGACGACCTATCAATATGACGCGGCAAGCAACCGGAAGCGTTATTCCCACCAGCGTGTCGACCAAAGCCTTGCAGTGGAAACCAGCATCCTGTCTCCCAACGGGAAGGTCATGTTCCGCATGCAATCCGATGGCAACCTGGTTGTCTATGGCGATCTCGGATCAGGCTGGGTGCCGCTGGGGTGGGCGACGAACACGGTTGGCACCGGGGCGAACGTCGCCGCTTTTCAAAGTGACGGCAATCTCGTTCTCTACGGCCCCAGCGGGGCTATCTGGAGTTCCGGGACCTGGAGCAGTCATTGCGCGACGCTGTCGGTGCAGAACGATGGCAACGTCGTGATAAAGAACATGCAGGGCAATATCGTTTGGGCCACCAATACCGGAGGGCATTAGGGTCGCCGCGTCGTAGCCCGCGATAGCTGATCGTGTCCTGGGCTCTTCCGGCGCAACGACAAATCCGGGAGATGGAACCGAATCCGGCATAATCCCGGTGCCCCAAATCCCCTTTCCCGAGGAAATCGGGGCACTTATCGAAATGCCACCATTTTCGTTGCTATTTCAATCAATTGACGCGCTTTCTCTCGCGATGAAAACCTCGTCTCTGCAAGAACGAAGCACTTTCTTCGTAAGGGGGACAGCATGCATCTTACCCACGCCAGCGGCGAATTGTCGGCGCGCGATGTGACCATGGTCGAAACCGACAAGCGCGTCGTGCGCTGGATCGCGCAGGCCGCGGTGAATGTCGAACTGTTCACCATCCCGCTCTACATGACGACGCTCTATTCGATCGAGGGCTTCCACCCGATCACCGGCAAGGGCAATGATTTCTACAAGGGACGGATCTGGCCCGGCGCCAAGGCAGCGGCCTTCACCGATACGCCCAAGGACAAGCCCGGCTGGGGCAACAAGCGGGCCTTCAACGTCATCTTCTCGATCTTCATCCAGGAGATGCTTCATCTTCAGATGGCGGCCAACATCGCCACCGCGATCGGCCACACCCCCAGCTTCACTGATCCGGCGCTGCAGGACAGGAACAATGGCTGGACCTGCTATGGCCCGGATCTGACCGCGATCCCGACGATCGTCGACCTGCGCGACACCTCGACCTATGCCGGGGTGAAGGTCGATGTCGGCCCGCTCGACGAGGATCGCATCGAGCTGTTCCTCGCGATCGAGCAGCCCCAGGACGATGCCGAGCGCGACATCATCCACAACAAGGGCAGATATTTCCCCAAGGTCCCGTTCGATCGCGGCGATCCCGACTTTGATCCGGCGGCGGCCGATATCTGGTTCGGCTCGATCGGCTATATGTACCAATGCTACCGCGACTATCTGCAGATCCGCTACGATGACGGATCGTGCCTGTGGGACCATGTGTTCGACCAGGACGGGCAGCAGAACGACCTGTTCAACAACTTCAGCTTCCCCGGCCATCCGATGCGCGAATATATGGGCGTGGAAACCACGGTCGCGCTCACCGACAGCGGCATCGCCTTCCGCCAGGCGCTCAACATGATGAACGCCATCACCGACCAGGGCGAGGGCGCGACGCTCAAGGCGCGGCTGAAGATCGCCAACGAGGCGGGGCTGCTCAAATCGGTCGAGGTCCGCTACCGCTCCGACAAGGATGCGCTGGAATCGGACTATCCGAGCTTTTCGGATACCGGCGAGCCGGTCCCCTCGGGCGATGCGGCGGCGCGTTTCGACAATGACGGGGAGGATCATTTCGCCCGCTTCAAGGAAGTCCGCGGGCTGATGCGCGACGGCGGCATCGTGACATGGGACAAGGCAGGCAAGGCCGGCAACTGGACGGCGGCCGACCTCACCACCCATGATTTCGATCCCGACAACAACCCCTATGACCTGCCGGCACCTGAGCAGATCGCGACAGCGCTCAACAATCTCTATGCCCCGGATGTCCGCGAGCAGAGCCACCAGATTCTGAGCCAGGCGGTGGTCGGCGCGATCAAGGGCGTGACGACGGTGCTCGACCAATATTGGAACCCGAAGGGGGCCTCGGTCTCCTTTCCCTATCCTTCGATGGCCGGGTCGGGCGACCGCATGGCGACGGCCTGGGCAGCGACGGGGCGAACGCCCGATCTCAGCCAGGGCGTGGCCGCGCCCAACATGCGGATCGTCAACCACACCTGCCAGGGACTGGATCTGAACGCGCCGGGCGGCATCGGCACCAACGCCTGCGCGCTGACCCAGGTCTATCATACCTGTCGCGGGTCGAACCTGTGCAAGGGCATGGGGGGCTGCGGCTTCGTCCAGCCGGCGGGCGGCGGTGGTGGCGGTTGCAGCTCGAGCCTGCGCGCTGCCGCGCCGCCGGAGCCGACTCCCGGCAAGCCCCAGGGCGGAGGTTGTTCGGCGGTGGCGGTGCGCGCCAGGGGCGGGCTGTGCGGCACCCCGACGCCGACGCCGACCGCGACTCATTACACCGCGCCCAGCGACAACCAGTGCGGCGGCTTCGGCGGCTGCGCGGTGCCGATCTCGGCCTGCCAGATCTATCCGGTCAGCGGCACGATGGACCTGTACCTGCTCGCCGCGGCCAAGCCGACCAAGTTCGGCACCCTGCCGTTCAACAAGGGCGACAAGGTGGAGGATATCGCGTTCAAGGCCTTCACCGCCGTCGCCGAGAAGATGGGGCGGGACAAGCCGGTCTATCAGGCGCCGAACGACATCCGCCTCGCTTTCCCGCCCTCGACCTGAGGATCGATGGTGCAGGGACGCCCGCGCCGCTCGCCGCCGTCACCCCGGATTTGTTCCGGGGGCCACGGTTCCGCGCGCGCGCCGATGGCTGGAGATGCGGAGCCTCTCTCCGATCTTCCCCGGCGGAGGCCGGGGTCCGGCTCCGGGACGCCGATGGTGAGCGCACCGCGTGCCCATTGCCGCCTTCCCGACTGGTCCCCGGCCTCCGCCGGGGACGGGAAGGGGGTGCGGGATGTGGCTTCCCACCTCTCGGTCAGCGATTCGTGAGATGAACCGCGCCCCCATTCCTGTCCAGCCGCGCCTCGGCCTGCCGGATCCCGGCGACGGGGTCGGGCTGCGTGAGGAGCATTATCCGCACCTCATGCGCACCCCGCCCGAGGACTGGGGTGTCGGCTGGTTCGAGATCATCTCGGAGAACTATCTCGATAACGAGGGCTATGGCATGCGCGTGCTTGAGCATGTCGCGATGCATCGCCCGGTGGTGATGCACGGCGTGTCGCTGTCGATCGGCAGCACCGCGCCGCTGGACCGGACCTATCTGGCGAAGCTCAGGGCGCTCGCCGCGCGCGTTTCGCCGCTATGGATCTCGGACCATCTCTGCTGGACTGGCGTGGGCGGGCTCAACAGCCACGACCTGCTGCCGATGCCGCTGACCGAACAGAGCCTTGCCCACACTGCCGGCCGGGTGCGCGCGGTGCAGGATGTGCTCGGCCGCCCGATCGTGCTGGAGAATCCCAGCACCTATCTGGCCTTCCACGCCAGCCGGATGCCCGAATGGGAATTCATCGGCCGCCTTGCCGAGGATACCGGCTGCGGCCTGCTGCTCGACGTCAACAATGTGCATGTCAGCGCGGTCAACCAGGCGTTCGATCCGATCGCCTATATCGATGCGGTGCCGGCGGATCATGTCGTGCAAATTCACCTCGCCGGGCCGAGCGACCATGGCACGCACCTGATCGACACGCATGACCACCCAGTGCCCGATGCGGTCTGGCCGCTTTATGCCCGTGCCTGGGAACGCTGCGGCCCGGTCGCGACCCTGCTTGAATGGGATGCGAACATTCCGCCTTTCGAGGAGCTGCTCGCCGAACTGGCCAATGCAAGGATGGTGCGGGAGGGGCTTGGCATGGCCCGGGTCGCCGCCTGATGGCGGGCACCGCCGATCTCCAGGCCTGGCTGCAGGCGGCGATGCTCGACGGCGAGGCGGCCGACGCGCGCGATCATGTCCTGGGCGACAACCGCCTGACCGCCGAGATGCGGATCGGCATCTACGCCCAGGGCTATCGCCTGCGCCTGCTCGAATGCCTCGGCACTGAATATCCGGTCCTGTCCGCGCTCGCTGGCCCGACGGCCTTCGGCCTGTTCGCGCAGGGCTATATCGCTGCCCATCCGTCGTGCTCCTACACGCTGTACGATTTCGGTGCGGACTTCGCCGACTATCTCGACGCTGCCCGGCCGGCCGGTGATGGCACCCCGCAAACGGTCGAGGCGATCCCCGGCGCCCTGGCGAGGATCGAACGGGCCCAGGCTGAAGTCCATCGCGCGCGGGGCGTCGAGGGCAGGACGCCGGCCGCGACGGCAACCGGCTTCGATCCGGTGATTGCCTCGATCCTCGGCCTTGGTCTCGGCCATTCATGGTGGCGCCCGGACAGCGTCCGGCTGCTTGAATTGCCCTTCGACTTCACCGAAACGCTTGTCGCCGTCGATCGCGGCGAGCCGCCGTGTCTGCCCCTCGCTGCCCCGTCGCTGATGGCGGTATCGCGGATCGACTATCGGGTCGCCTGCCACCGGCTGGAGGGCTGGCAACATGACTGGCTCGCGCATCTGCCCGACGAGGCGGTCGCTGCACGTTCGGCCTCGGACGATCCGCGCTTGGCCGCCTGGCTCCCCGCCGCGATCGCGCAGGGCCTGGTCGCGCCGGGCGCCTGATCCGATCGACAGCGCTGTCAGATATCGCGTCCCGCCGGAAAGAGCTGCGGCTATACCGTGCGGCGGCCAGTCACGAAGTGAAGGATGACCATCACTACCGCAATGACCAGCAGCAGGTGGATCAGGCCGCCGGCGACATGAAAGGCAAAGAAACCGAGCAGCCAGAGGACCACCAGGATTGCGGCGATAGTTCCTAACATCGGATTGTCCTTTTCATTGAACCCACGAAACGAACACGCAACCTTACGGTTCCGGTCAGTGGGTCACGCGCACAGGCCGTCGAAACTCGCGTGATTTCCTAGGTGGCATCGCGGCGGCGATCTGCTAGAAAGTTCTACTTTTGTTCCAGTGGAGCCTTTGTGGCCAATCGCGCCGGCAGCGCCGATCTTCCCCTGCATGGCGGCCATGTGCCGCCATGGCTGGGCTTGCGCATGGCGAGCCTCGGCGCGGTCATGTCGCAGGCGATCATCCATCATTACGGGCGGGACGAGCTGTTGCGCCGGCTGGCTCACCCCTTCTGGTTCCAGAGCTTCGGGGCGGTGATGGGAATGGACTGGCATTCCTCCGGCATCA
Organism: Candidatus Sphingomonas phytovorans; assembly: GCA_029202385.1. Taxonomy (NCBI): domain Bacteria; kingdom Pseudomonadati; phylum Pseudomonadota; class Alphaproteobacteria; order Sphingomonadales; family Sphingomonadaceae; genus Sphingomonas; species Candidatus Sphingomonas phytovorans. The sequence continues at coordinate 3,438,037 of CP119314.1, read as the reverse complement.
CCACCAGCGTGATCGGCGCACTGAAGCGCGGCCTCGCGCCGCTGTCCGGGGAGCTCGGCCTCCATGTCTGCGGCGGCCGGGGCAAGCAATCGCGCCGCACGCCGGACGAGCTGGTCGCGATCGGCGATCGGGTCGGGCTCGACGGGGCCGCCCTCGCACTGACCAGCCGGCTCGTCGCCAAGGTCGACAGCGCGGCGGTGCAGGATGGATTCGACCTCTATCTCCACGGCTTCATCGTCGCTGACGACGGGCAATGGGTGGTGGTGCAGCAGGGGATGAACGGCGCGGCGCGGCAGGCGCGGCGCTATCACTGGTCGTCGGAAGGGCTGGGCAGCTTCGTCGACGCGCCGCATGCGGCAATCGAGGGCAGGGGCGGGGGTGAGATTGTCAACCTCACCGATCGCCGGGCCGCCGCCTCGCGCGATGCGCAGCTCGATCTGCTCCGCGATCTCGGGCCTGACCGGATCGCCCGCGAAGCCGCCGCGCTTGAGTCGCCGAAGCCCGCGGCACAGGACGACCAGCCGATGCTGCCGCACCTGGTGCTGCCGGGCCATCACGACGTTCGCCCGGCCGACGTGATGATCCGTCGCCTCCACGGCACGCTCGCCGCCGCGGCGGAGAATGGCCCGGCCGATTTCCCGGAACTGCTGCTCGTCCCCGGCGTCGGCGCCCGCACGGTGCGCTCGCTGGCGATGGTGGCCGAGGTGATCCATGGCGCGCCCTGCCGCTTCGCCGATCCGGCGCGCTTCTCGCTCGCGCATGGCGGCAAGGATCGCCACCCCTATCCGGTGCCGATCAAGGTCTTCGACCGGACCATCGCGGTGATGAAGGACGCGGTCGGCAAGGCGAAGCTCGGCAATGACGAGAAGCTCGCCGCGATCCGGCGTCTCGATGCGCAGTCCCGCGCGATGGAGCGCCGCGCGACCGGCCCGACCCTGCCCGACTTCGTGGCGGAGGAATTCCGCAATTCGCACGATTATGGCGGCCGCAGCGTCTTCGGCTGGGAACCGCCGGTTGCTGGCGAACGAGCAGCCGGAAGCGTTTAGCAGCGACGTCGCCCTACACGCTTCCCGTCACCCCGGACTTGTTCCGGGGTCTAGCGCGGCGCAAACCAAACTGCCGGTGAGGATGCGGGCCGGTGGACGCCGGAACAAGCCCCGGCATGACGGAAGGGAACAGCCGCTCCCCGTTTTCCCCAAGACAATGACGGTCGATTCAACCACTCGCCGGCTTGATACAATGTGCCGCCCGGACGCGTGAAAACCCGCTCCCGCTGTTTCTCACGATGGCCGATTGCTCACGCGTTGACCGTCCCTGTTTCCTGATTTTAGCCCGCTGTTACGCGGGAAGTTTCCGCTGTTAGTTCCATAACAGGGAAAAGACAGGCTAATCTGTTGAAATGCCTGTCTTAAAATTGCCAGGGAAATCCAACTTTTCCCCTGTTAATTCGTCGGAAAAAAACTGCGCCCTCTTATCCGCGCTAACAGGGGCGCTTATCCGCCGGGCGTCACTTCACCCCGATCAGCCATGGCTGAACCCCGCCGGTCGGCTTTGGCGTCCCGTCGATCCGCTCGGCCCTGATCAGCGGCACCGGCGTCAGGATCATCTGCCCCTTCATCGGGCCTGATCCGCCGCCGATCGGCCGGGCGAGGATCTTGCGCACCACATCCATGCCCTCGACGACATGGCCGAACGCGGCATAGCCCGTATAGCCGGGCTTCGCGTCCATGCTGGGATGCGCGCCGAGCATGATCGCGAAATTGCCCGTCGCCCCGTTCTCGTCGCGGCCATGCGCCATGGAGATCACCGTATCGAGATGGCGGATGCCGGTCCGGCTGGTCGGCTCAAGCGGGACTGGTGACGGCAGCATGCGCCGCGCGTCGGTGCCGATCCCGCCCTGGACGAAGCCATAGGCGGGATCGGCCTTGCTGCGTGCCGAGCGGTAGAAGCTGGTATTGTCCAGCCGCTTGTCGTCGACATAGGCGAGGAAGTTGGCGGTGGTCCTGGGCGCGCGCTTCGCGTCGAGCGCGATCACGATCGGGCCGAGCGAGGTGACGATCCGTACGCGCACGATCCCCGGCGCGGGCTTGCTGGCCGGGCCCGGGGCGGCGGCCGACGATGCAGCGAGCGTCGCCAGGGCGAGAGCGAAAAGGATAGGGCGCATCGTCAGCTCGTACCGGAGGATTGCGGGTCCGCTAAGGCGTGCCAGCCGCGTGTGCAAGACGCTCAGGCTGCCTTGGCAAGCGCATATTGCCGGCAATGTTCGAGATAGCCCACTTCATGGCTGCCCGACAGGTCGACGACGCTCTCCCATAGCCATGAGGGAGCATCGAGCGCATCGTCCCGCCGGGCCGCAAGCGTCTTCTGCCACGCGGCACGTGTCGCCGGATCCATCTGCCGCGCATGGGCCTTGCCGACGACATAAGCGAGATAGCGGGCGGCGCGCGCCGCCTCGCCGCGGGTGAACTGCTCGACCTCGAGCTTCAGGTCCTGCGGGGCAAGCTCGCGCAGGAAGACGGGGCGATCAAGCAACGTCGCCGCGATCATGCGGTCGCCCAGATAGGGGGACAGCGCCCTGGCGCCGGTGACGACGCGCTCAGCCTGGTCTTTCGGCATTGCCGCGTGCCTGGCCGCGGGGGCGGCAGGGGCGGTGGCTTCCTTCACGTCGATCAGGCCATATTCCTCGCGTCCTTTCGCGCCGCGGATGGCAACGACGACCGCGTAGCGCATCAGGCCAAGCGAGCTGCACCCTTTCACCCACCAGGCGGCGTCGACCAGCCTGACCTCGCGGTGCTTGTCCTCCCGGCCGAGCGAGAGGATCAGCCTTTGGGTGCCGGCATCCTCGATCAGCCCGGTCAGCGCCGCGCGCTCCTCCGGCGAGACCGCCCAGAATTTCTTGCCGAGCGGGATCTGCGGCTCGGGATCGTCGATCCGTTCGCGGGCGAGATGGTGCCAGCGCCGGCCCAACGCGCGGTGGTTGATCACCCGCACCGCGTCGGGCTCGGGGCCGGGCCCGGCCTCATCGCCCCTGGCGTCCGGATCGCTCAGCGCGTCGCCATAGCCTTCGACCATCTGCTCGATCATGCGTGCGGTGACGACGCCGGGCAGGTCCGATCCGCGCGCTGCCGTGGCAAGCGACAGGGCAAGGCGGATCAGGTCGTGCGCCGGGTTGCCGATCACTGTCTGGTCGAGGTCGCGAATCTGGATCTCGATCCCGCCGCGCCCGTCCGCCAGCGGTCCCAGATTGCCGAGATGGCAATCGCCGCAAATCCAGATCGCCGGGCCGGACGGCAATCGCCTCGCCGAAGGGGAGGCGGCAAGCCAGTCGTAGAATTTCGCGGTGTTGCCACGCACGAAGGCATGGGCTGACCGCGCCATCTTCATTGCGCGGGCGGATTCGAGCACGGCTGACCGGTCGCTTGGCGAAAGCTGCTTCATGCGCCTCCTTGGGGAAGTCGTTGAGCAGGCCAAACGCACGGTCGGCGGAAACGAGCCTTTGGTCGAAAGGTCGTGCCGGACGGGCGGCCTGCGCTGTCGCAGGCCGCCCGCGAGGCGTTTACCGCGCGGCGATCACCGGCCGCTGCCACCCGCCGCCGAGCGAGCGGAACAGGTTGACCTGGGCGCTGGCGATCCGAGCGTTCGATGCGGCGAGGTCAGCATCGGTATCGGCGAAGGTCCGCTCGGCATCCAGCACTTCGAGGAAGTCGATCTGCCCTTCGCGCTGGCGGGCGCGGGTGATGCGGGCGGCCGCCTCCGCCCCGTCGCGCGCTGCCTGCAAGGCCGCGCGGCGCTTGAGCTCGCCCTGATAGGCAGCGAGCGCGGTTTCGGTTTCCTCGAGCGCCTGGAGCACCGTCCCGTCGAACGTCGCCAGCGCGCCGCGGGTGTCGGCCTCGCTCGCGGCGATGCGCGCGCGCGCCGCTTCCTGGTTGGGGAAGGACCAGCTGATCAGCGGTCCCACCAGGAAGCGCAATGCGCCGCCGGTGAACAGATCGCCGATGCTCATGCTGCTCGATCCGACCGATCCGCCGAGCGAGATGCGCGGGTATAGCTCGGCGGTGGCGACGCCGATCCGGGCAGTCGCGGCGGCGAGCCGTTGCTCGGCCGCGCGCACATCGGGCCGCCTTGCGAGCAGGGCCTGGCCGTCGCCGACCGGGATCGGCTGGTCGAGACGCGGCGTGTCGGTCCGCGCGGCGGCGATCTCGGGCAGCTCCTGCGGCGTGCGGCCGGTCAGCGTCGCCAAGCGGAACAGGGCCGCCTGGCGCTGCGCCTCGATCGCCGGGACGAGCGCCGCGCGCTGGTCGCGCAGGGTGGTGATCCGGACCAGGTCGAGCTTGGCCGCGCGGCCGGCATCGACTCGCTTGCCGGTCAGCGTCGCCGACTTGTCGAGCAGCTCGACGATCCGTTTCGCCACGCCAAGCCGCTCGGCGGAAGAGGCTGCGTCGACATAGGCGCCCGTCGTCGCGGCAACCACCGCGACGCGTACCGCATCCGCGTCGGCATCGGCCGCGCGGACATCGCCGCGGGCCGCTTCGATATTGCGCCGGACGCGCCCGGCGAGATCGACCTCATAGGAGACGCTGAGGCCGATATCGTAGGATTCGCCCTCGGATGCCGTGCCGGGCAGGCGCTGGCTGTCGGGGGTGCGGCCATAACCGCCGGTTGCGCCGATCGACGTCTGGGGCAGGCGATCGGACCGCACGCCGCGCAACGAGGCGCGTGCCCGGTCGAGCCGCGCGACGGCGACGCGGATATCGGTATTAGCGGCCAGCGCATCGGCGACGAGCTGGTCGAGCGTCGGGTCGCGGTAGAGCTGCCACCAGTGATCGTCCGCCTGCGCGGTCGACACGGTGGGGCTCGCGCTGCCGACGAACTGGCCCGCCGCCTTGGGCGGGGCCACCGGCGCGACGAAGTTCGGGCCGGCGGCGCAGGCGGACAGGGCCAGGGCGGAGAGGGAGGCGAGCAGTAGCTGTTTCATGACGGCCGCTCCTTATTCGGCGGGCTGAAGGGTCGCCGGCAGGTCGTGCTCGCGGCGGCGGGAGAACCGCGCCGCGAGCGCCCGGCAGACGACGTAGAAGGTCGGCGTGAAGAGCAGGCCGAAGGCGGTGACGCCGATCATCCCGAAGAACACCGCGGTGCCCAGCGCCTGGCGAAGCTCGGCGCCTGCCCCGCTCGCCAGCACCAGCGGCACCGTGCCGAGGATGAAGGCGAAGCTGGTCATCAGGATCGGACGGAGGCGAGTCTGCGCCGCGCGCACCGCCGCCTCGACCGGCGAGAGACCATCCTGTTCCTCGGCCTGCTTGGCGAACTCGACCACGAGGATCGCGTTCTTCGCGGCAAGTGCGATCAGCACGACCAGCCCGATCTGGGTCAGGACATTGTTATCCATGCCCCGCAGGTTCACGCCGGTCATCGCCGCCAGCAGACACATCGGCACGATCAGCACGATGGCCAGTGGCAGGGTGACGCTTTCATACTGCGCCGCCAGCACCAGGAAGACGAACACCACCGCCATTAGGAAGACGAGGCCGGCCGTGCTGCCCGCTGCCTTTTGCTGGTACGCGATCCCCGTCCACTCGTGCGAATAGCCGGCTGGCAGGCTTGCATCGGCAAGCTTCTCCATCGTCACCAGCGACTGGCCCGAGGAGAAACCCGGTGCCGTATCGCCATCCACCTCGACCGCGGGGAAGAGGTTGTAGCGGACGACGCGGTATGGACCGGTCTTGTCCTGGAAGGTCGCGACCGACCCGATCGGCACCATCTGGCCCGAGTTGGACCGGGTCTTCAAATTGGCGATATCGGCGGTGGTGTTGCGGAACGGCGCATCGGCCTGGGCCGTGACGCGATAGGTGCGCCCCAGCAGGTTGAAGTCGTTCACGAACGCCGAGCCGAGATACACCTGCAGCGCCTCGAACACCCGCTCCGGCGGCACGCCGAGCATGTTCGCCTTGGGCCGGTCGACATCGGCGAAGATGCGCGGCGTCGCGGTGTCGAAGAAGGTGTAGATCTGCGCGAGCCCGCTGGTCTGGTTGGCCTTGCCGATCAGGTCATAGGATGCCTTGCCGAGATCGGCATAGCCGCGTCCTTCGGTATCCTGCACCATCATGCGATAGCCGCCGGCCGAGCCGATGCCCTGGATCAGTGGCGGCGGCACGATCATCAGCCGTGCCTCGTCGACATCGGCGGTCGCCTTGCGTGCCTCGTCCATGATCCCCTGGAAGGTGACGCCAAGCGCCTTGCGCTCCTCGAAGCTCTTCAGCGGAAAATAGGCGGCGGCGGAATTCGGGGCGAGCGTCTGCGACGGGCCGTCGAAACCCGCCAGCATCACTGAACCCTTGATGCCCTTCAGCGGCAGGATCTTCGCGGCGACCTTGCGCATCACCGCGTCGGTCCGCTCGATCGAGGAGCCGGGCGGAAGCTGGATCACGGTCAGGAAATATCCCTGGTCCTGCGCCGGCACGAAGCCGGTCGGCGTGATCCAGAATACCCCGCCGGTCAGCGCGATCAGGCCGGCATAGGCGAACATCATCTTCTTCGGCGCGTTGACCAGACGGCGGGTGAGCGCGGCATAGCCGAGGCTCATCCGTTCGAACCCCCGGTTGAACGCGTCGCCCGCGCGGTTGACGATCTGCTGGAAACGATTGCCCGTGCCCGTCTCCTTATGGCGGAGCAGCAGCGCGGCGAGCGCCGGCGACAGCGTCAGCGACAGGACGAGCGAGATGATCGTCGCGGTCGAGATGGTCACCGCGAACTGGCGGTAGAAAGCGCCCGACAGGCCGGTGAGGAACACCGTCGGCACGAACACCGCGCAGAGCACGAGGACGATCGCGACCAGCGCGCCCGACACCTCGTCCATCGAGGTGCGCGCGGCCTCAAGCGGGGTCAGCCCGCGTTCGAGGTTGCGCTCCACATTCTCCACCACGACGATGGCATCGTCGACGACCACGCCGATCGCCAGCACCAGCCCGAACAGCGACAGGTTGTTGAGCGAATAGCCGAAGGCGGCGAGCACCGCGAAGGTGCCGATCAGCGAGACCGGGATCGCGACCACCGGGATGATCGCCGCGCGCCATTTCTGGAGGAACACCAGGATGACGAGCACGACCAGGATGATCGCCTCGAACAGCGTATCCTTCACCGCGTCGATCGACTGGGCGATGAACTCGGTCGGGTTGTAGATGACCTTGTACTCGAGGCCCTTGGGGAAGCGCGCCGACATCGACTTCATCTCGGCGGAGACGCCTTCGGCCGCGGCGAGCGCGTTGGAACCGGGGCGCTGGAACACCGCGACGATCACGGTGGGCTTGCCGCTGAGATAGGTGTTGCTGCCATAATCCTGCGCGCCGAGCTCGACACGGGCGACGTCGGACACCTTGACCTGGCGGCCATTGGCATCGGTGCGGATCACCACATCGGCGAACTGCTTGGGATCGGTCAGGCGGCCCTGGGTCTCGACGTTGAGCTGGAAGGCGTTGCCGCTGGCATAGGGCGGCTGGCCGAGCGTGCCGGCGGCGACCTGGACGTTCTGCGCGCGAAGTGCCGCGACGATCTCGCCTGCGGTCAGGTCGAGCGCGGCGGCGCGGCCGGGATCGATCCAGACACGCATCGAATAGTCGCGTGATCCGAAGAGCTGCACGTCGCCGACGCCGTCGATACGGCTCAGGCGGTCGCGCACCTGGGTAAGCGCATAGTTGGAGATATAGCCGCGATCGAGCGAGTTGTCGGGCGAGACCAGGTTCACGACCATCAGGAAGTCGGGCGAGGTCTTGCGCGTCACCACGCCGAGCCGCTGCACATCCTCGGGCAGGCGCGGCACCGCGATGGCGACACGGTTCTGTACCAGCACCTGCGCGGCATCGAGATCGGTGCCCTGCTTGAAGGTGACGGTGATGACGACCTTGCCGTCACCGGTCGATTGCGACGACTGGTACAGCATGTTATCGACGCCGTTGATTTCCTGCTCGATCGGCGCGGCGACGGTTTCGGCGACCGTCTCGGCCGAGGCGCCCGGGTAATTGGCGGTCACGGTCACGGTCGGCGGCACGATGTCGGGATATTGCGACACCGGCAGGGACATATAGGCGATCGCACCGACAAGGGTGATGACGACAGCGATCACCGCGGCGAAGATCGGCCGCGTGATGAAGAAGCGCGAGAAGCGCATGGATTTCGTCCTCGAGAAAGAGGGTTGCGTGACCCGTCACACGGGCGGGAGAGTTTTGAAGAACGAACGCTTTCCCGATCCGTCATGCCGGACTTGTTCCGGCATCCACTGTCCCGCGAGAGCAATCAGCGCTGATGTCCCGGACCAGTGGACCCCGGAACAAGTCCGGGGTGACGGTGCGAATATTGGGCGCTTCCGTTCTGCAAAAATCTCCTGGCGTGAGAAGAGCGAGAGTTCAGTTCGCGATGGTGGCCTCGCCCGCGATCGGCAGCGATACCGCCGGTCCGGCCGGCGCAGCCGCACCAGCGCCGATGTGGCCGGGCTTGGGCGCGACCTTGGCGCCGGGCATCGCCATCTGGTTGCCGGCGATGATCACGCGGTCCTTCACCGTCAGGCCCGACCGCACGACACGCAGGCCATCGACGACGGGCCCAAGTTCCACCGGCTTGGCGGAAACCTGGTTCTGGGCGTCGACCGTCAGCACGATCTTGCGGGCCTGGTCGGTCTGGATCGCGGTGTCGGGCACCAGCACGGCGGGAGCCTTGCCGCCGCTGGCGAGCCGCATGTTGCCGAACATTCCAGGCGTCAGGAAATAATTGGCGTTGGACAGGACGGCGCGGCCACGGATCGTGCCAGACCGCTGATCGAGACCGTTGTCGGTGAAATCGAGGCGCCCCTTCCAGCGATGCTCGGTCTCGTCCTGAAGCTGGATCTCGACCGCCGCCGGCGCCGCGCCCGGCTGGCGGGCGCGCTGAGTCTTCAGGTAGAGTGCTTCCGATCCGTCGAAGGTGAAGTAGATCGGGTCGAGCGCGTTGATCGTGGTCAGCACCGTGCCGTTGGTGCCTTCGCCGCCCGCCACCTGGTTGCCGGCATCGACCTTGCGGTCGGAGATGCGACCGGCGATCGGTGCGCGGACCTGGGTGAACTCGACGTCGAGCGCGCGGACGCGCACCCGGGCATCGGCTGCGGCGAGCGCTGCCTGCGCCGCCTGCAATTTGGCGCGGAGCGAATCCACCTCGCCGGCCGAAACCGCCTCGTCGGCGATGAGGCGGGTCGCGCGGCCGAGATCGGCCTGGGCGAGCGCCAGCGCGCTGCGGGCGCTCGCCGCATTGGCGCGGGCCTCGGCCAGTGCCGCGGCGAACGGGCGCGGATCGATGGTGAAGAGCAGCTGGCCCTTCTGGACGATCTCACCGTCGCGGAAGTGGATGCCGGTCACCTCGCCCGCCACGCGCGGACGGATCTCGACCGTGCGGCTCGGGGCGAAACGGCCGACATAGTCGTCCCATTCGCTGACCTCGCGCACCAGCGGTGCCGCGACCGTTACCGACGCCGGGGGAGGAGCGGCGGCAACGGCCGGGGACTGTTCGGCCAGCTTGGTGCCGGCCGCGGCGACGAGCGCCAGAGGGATAAGCACGATCGCCGCGCGCCGCGTTCGCGACATGCGGTTGAAACCGTCGACGAGCGGTCGCGCGGTCGTGCTTTCGATGGGGGTGATCATGTTCATGCGGCGATCCTTGGATTGGCGTAGATCTGGACAAGGCCGACACGGTCGCCGGTGACGCTCGCCACCAGGGTTTCGGCCTGGGAAAGGGTGAAGCCGGCGTCGAGGAATCGGTCGATCTCGGCCTGGGCGACGGCATAGCCGCGGCGCCACGCATGGACCGCGAGCCGGCGCAGCGCCTCAAGCCTGCTATCGGCAAGCCGCGATTTGGCGCCGAAGCCGAACAGGCTTCCCAGCGCGCGCGACACCCGGCCGGGCTCCTCGAGGCTGGACAGGCTGTCGCGGCGCGACACCGCGATGACGCTCCATTCGAGCGCCGAGAAGCCGGTTTCCCCGCTCTCCGTCGCGGCGGCTGACGCCATGGCGCGGTTGCGGACGGGGGCGGCGAACATGTTGTCGATATCGAGATAGGCCATGGCTATTCCCCTTGAAGTTGATTGGCCACAGGGCGCCGATCGCGAAGACGGATGTCTTCGCGCGCAGATACGCACCGGGCGTGACTGGTCGGCACGGAGCAGCTTGAAGCTGCCCGCCTGGCCGTCCGGAAATGGTGGAGCGCGATCGACCTCAGGCCGGTCGCGGCTGGTTCAGCAGTTCGTCTTGATCATGGGCGTTTCCCTCCGCCGCTGGCGAGACCGGCGAAGGGCTCGCATTCAATACCAATCGGTATATAACGCTATGCTGCGGCGCGTCAAGCGGCTTCTGTACCGCGAGGTATATTTAATTTCAATCAGCGAGTGGGCCAAATCGACAGGCTGGTTTCGACCAGCTGGCCGAGCTCCTGGCAGGTCGCGCCGGATCCGGCCTGGACCGAGAGTCCCTGCAACAATGCGAAGAGATAGCGTACCAGCGCGACCGGCTCGATCGTATCGGGCAGATCGCCCTCGGCCTTGGCCCGTTCGAAGCGCGCGATCAGCGCCGCCTCGGACGAGGCGCGGCGCTTGACCACTTCGGCCTTGATCGATTCGGCCTCGACGCCGCAGGCGCTCACGCTGATCACGCCCAGGCAACCGCACGGATCGCCGGTATTCATCTGCAGCTCGAGCGCGCCGCGCAACAGCCGCTCAGCCACGCCCCGGGCGGTCGACGCGTCGAGCGCGCTGCGCATATAAGCGAGCTTCTCGCGTTCGTAGAGATCGAGCGCCTTGTGGAACAGCGCTTCCTTGTTGCCGAACGCCGCATAGAGACTCGGCTTGGTGATGCCCATCTCAGTGGTCAGTTCGGCCATTGACGCACCTTCATAGCCGCGCGTCCAGAATACCCGGAGAGCGGATGCCAGCGCTTCCTCAACGCAGAACTCCCGGGGCCGTCCCTTGATGGGTGCCGGGGCAAGAATCTGTTCCATACCGATCGGTATATAGCGTGCTTTCCGTAAACGTCCAGTGGGCACCCCAGGATCCGGCCAGGATCCGGCCCGCATCCGGCACCGACCGATTTGACAGCCAGTCCTATCCTGCCTAGCAGGTGCAAACGCGAATCACTCGCATTAGCATCAAGCTTAGGGGTTACCGATGATCGAGCAGTTCATCACGCCGCGCGCGGCCATCAGGTCCGGGGCCGCCGTGCTGGCGATCGCCTGGGCGTTGAGCGCCGGTGCGGCCTTTGCCGCGGACGAAGCTCACCCCGCCGACGAGGACAGGGATCTCGTCACCGTCACCGCGACGCGTATCCCGCAACCGGTCGCCAATGTGCCGGCCACCGTCACCGTGATCGACGCGGAGACGATCGCCGACCAGATGGCCTCCGACATCAAGGATCTGGTCCGCTTCGAGCCGGGCGTCAGCGTCCGCCGTGCCCCGAGTCGCTTCGGCGCGGCGCAGGGCGTCACCGGGCGCGACGGCAATGCCGGCTTCAATATCCGCGGGCTCGAGGGCAATCGCGTGCTGATCCAGGTCGATGGCGTGCGCGTACCTGACGGCTTCGAATTCGGGGCGCAGTCAGCCGGGCGCGGCGATTATGTCGATCTAGGCGTGATCAAGTCGGTCGAGATCCTGCGCGGCCCGGCCTCGGCGCTCTATGGCAGCGACGGCCTCGCCGGTGCGGTCAGCTTCGTGACCAGCGACCCGCAGGATTTCCTGAGCGGCGGCAAGTCGATCGGCGGCATCGCGCGCGCCGCTTATGATTCGGCCGACAACCAGTTCTCCGAAACCGGCATCGTCGCAGGCGCCTCGGGCGCCTGGTCAGGCATGGTCGCCTATACCCGACGCGACGGGCATGAGCTGGACAACAAGGGCACGAACGAATCGCTCAACGCGAACCGTACCGCGCCGAACCCGCAGGATGCTTTCTCCAACGCGGTGCTGGCCAAGATCGTCTGGTCGCCCGATGACCATAACCGCGTCCGTCTGACCTATGACCATCTCGACGCCCATGTCCGCACCAATGTGCTAAGTGGCATCGCGGTCACCCCGAGCGCGGCGACGAGTGTGATCGGCCTGACGGCACGCGACCGTACCCGGCGCGACCGGGTTGCGCTCGACTGGCGCTACACTGGTACGGGTGCGATCACGTCGGCGCAGCTCACCGGCTGGTATCAGGACGGGGAGAACCGCCAGTTCACCGCCGAGGACCGCAACACTGCGGCGGACCGCACCCGTCTCAACACCTTCGCGAACCGGGTCTTCGGCGCGAGTGCCGAACTGCGGAGCGATTTCGCGACCGGCGCGCTGACCCACAAGCTGGTCTATGGCGGCGATGCAAGCTTCACCCGGCAGCAGGGCCTGCGTGATGGCACGGTGCCGACCCCGCCGGACGTCTTCCCGACCCGCGCTTTCCCGATCACTGACTATACGCTGGTCGGCGGTTATCTCTCCGACGAGATCGGCATCGCTGACGGCGTGCTGACATTGTTCCCGGCGCTGCGCTTCGATCATTACGCGCTGACGCCGAAGCGTGATGGGCTCATCCCGGCCGCCGCCGCACACCCCGGGAAGCAGAGCGGATCGCGCGTCTCGCCCAAGCTCGGTGCGCTGGTGAAAATCGGCGATATCCGCCTGTTCGCCAATTATGCGCAGGGCTTCAAGGCGCCGTCGCCGACTCAGGTGAATCAGTTCTTCGACAATCCGACCTCGCCACAATTCGCCTATCGCTCGATCCCCAATCCCGATCTCCGTCCCGAAACCAGCGAGAGTTTCGAAGGCGGCGCGCGGATCGTGACGCCGGTTGTGAGCGCTGGCGTGACTGGCTTCACCGGCAGCTACCGCAACTTCATCAGCCAGGAATCGATCGGCAATCACGCCGGCACGCCGGCCGATCCGATCATCTTCCAGTTCATCAACCTTGCCCGAGTCCGCATCAGCGGCGTGGAAGGCAAGATCGACGTGACCCCCGTGAAGGGTGTGACCGGCCGGTTCGCGGTGAGCTATTCGACGGGAACGGTGACTGGCGCCGGCGGCGTGAAGTCGCCTTTGTCGACGATCGATCCGGTCAAGCTGGTCGGCGGCATCGGTTATGACGCGCCCGACAGGCGTTTCGGCGGCCAGCTTGTCGTGACGCATTCGGCCCAGAAGCCGAAATCGGCGGCCGCGTCCAACGCCTATCGCCCGGGCGGCTTCACCATTCTGGATGCCACCGCTTATGTCAGAATCGCCGACATGCTCACCCTGCGGGCTGGCATCTTCAACATCTTCGACCAGAAATATACCTGGTGGAGCGATGTCCGCGGGTTAACGCAGACACCTGCCAATATCGCTACGAGCGACGCCTATACCCAGCCCGGCCGCAATGCGAGCGTATCGCTGACGGCCCGCTTCTAACCAGCTTTCCTCTCCCCGCTTCCCTCTCCCACCGTCTCCGGGAGGGGGCTGGGGAGAGGGGCAGTCGCACCCACCGGTCTTGCCCCTCCGGGACTGTCCCTCTCCCCGATTTTTTCGATATCCGAAAGGAGCCGACGCTCATGAAGACCGCATTCCGCCTAGCGCTTGCCGCCGCCCTCATCACCCTGCCGCTCGCTGCTCCGGCGCTTGCCGACGGGCCAGTCGCGACGCGCAGCGCCGCCGACGAAAAGGCCGCCTTCGATGCCGATCGCGCATCGATCCTGGCCATGGCCGGCAACTACAAGGTCACCTTCGACATGCGCGAGACCACACCGTGGCGCGCCGACTACACGCCGATCCCGGCCAAGATTTCCGGCGGGCATGAAAGCGTCCGGGTGATCGAGGACAGCGGCCGCCATATCGTCCTGCAGCACCTGCTGGTCGTGACCAGCGAGGGCAAGACCATGGTGATCAAGCATTGGCGGCAGGACTGGAGCTTCGAGCCCGCCTCGGTCCTGGTCTATGCCGGCCAGGGCCGGTGGAACGAGGAGGCGGTGCCTGAGCGGATGCGCAAGGGCCGCTGGTCGCAGACCGTGTGGCAGACCGACGATTCCCCGCGCTATGGCGGCTGGGGCGAATGGACCGAGGAAGGCGGTGTGCGGCGCTGGCGCAGCAACTGGACCTGGCGCCCGCTCGCCCGCCGCGACGCGATCCGCCACCCGCGCTACGACCGCTATCTCGGGATCAACCGCCATTCGCCGTCGCCGGCCGGCTGGATCCACTGGCAGGACAATATCAAGATGGGCCCGGTCGACGGCAAGGTCGTGCCCTTCGTCCAGGAATCGGTGCTCAACACCTATGCGAAGGACGATGCGTACGACGTGAAGGCGGGCGACGACTATTGGGCCGCGACGAAGGACTATTGGGCCGCCATCCGGACTGCCTGGGACTCGGCGATCGCCAGGGACAAGGGCGTGTCCGTCGCCGAGGTGGCGGAGACCGGCTCAGCTTCGGGCGAACGGCTGATGGGCTTTGCCGAAGACGTGCAGGCGAAGAAGCTGACGACCGCGGCGGCAATCGAGAAGGGCAAGGCGGTGATCGCCGAGGTGACGAAGCGCTGAGGCTGGCGGGAGCGCCTGCTTTTTTGGTTGGTGCTCCCACGCCTGTCGCCTTGTATCTCGCAAGGCGGTGTTCGATCGGATAGGGGCCTCGCGAGCTAAGCGGGGACCCCATGGCGACGACGACCCTCCACTGGACTGATTTCGGTCTGTCGCCGGTGGCGTTCCACCTCGGCCCGTTGCCGGTCCATTGGTACGGCATCAGCTATCTCGTCATGCTGCTGCTGGGCTGGTGGTATCTGCGCCTGCTCACGCGGCAGCCCGGCGCGCCGATGCGACAGGATCAGGTCGACGACCTCGTCTCCTATGTCGTCGTGGGTGTCGTGGCGGGAGGCCGGCTTGGCTACACCCTGTTCTATCAGCCCGGCATCTGGACTCATCCGGTCGATGTGCTGAAGCTGTGGGAAGGCGGCATGTCCTTCCACGGCGGCCTGATCGGCCTCGTCCTCGCGCTGTCGCTGTTCGCCCGGCGCCATGAGGTGAACCTGCTGCGCCTGTGCGACTATATTGGCTGCGCGACACCCTTTGGCCTCGTGCTCGTCCGGCTCGCGAATTTCGTGAACGGGGAGTTGTGGGGGCGCCCGACCAGTTTGTCCTGGGGCATGGTGTTTCCTGGTGCCGGGGATGATCTCCCGCGCCATCCGAGCCAACTCTACGAGGCCGGGCTCGAGGGCCTACTGATGATGGCGGTTCTCGGCTTCCTGTTCTGGCGGACTGACGCCCGCTATCGGCCGGGCAGGCTGCTTGGCGTTGGCCTCCTGATCTATGGGAGCGCGCGCTTTTTGCTCGAACTGGTGCGCCAGCCGGACCGGGGGCTTGAACACCTGTCCTGGGGCCTGACCATGGGGCAGACGCTGAGCGTGCCGATCATCATGGTGGGCCTTTATTCTACCCTGGTTTCGTTCCGTCGACGGCCGTTGATGATCGCTGACGTCGCGACGTAGCTATGAGGACGTGGACATCGCGATCGCAACAACGGCAGCAACCAGCGAGGCGACGGATACGCCTAATGCCATAATTGAAATCGTATTGGCCCGTCGTGCGATTAGCGAGCCCCGGCGTGCCAATTCTGCGTCGAACAGCACTTTCGAAGTGGTCGCGTTGTCGGACGCCAAAACGACGAGATAGGTGTCGCTGACGTTACGGAGCATTTCCGTCTTCTCAAAAGGATTGAGTCCACCAGCGCGTTTTGCTGCATCGCGAAATGCGATGTCTCCAGCCGTTGGCTTGTACGTCACCTTGATTTCCTTATCCCAGCGCGCGCTATTGTTCGATCGTATCACCCAACTGGAAAGGTGGCTATGAAGTCGGTCCGATCCCTTCGCTCACGCTCTGTCGGCAATTGCTCGCTATGATCCATGACGGTGGTCCGAGCGATGCAGCGGCGCGCGCCCTTACCGTGATCGATGGCATTCGCCACGAGCATTCCGACAATGATCGGCTGACCGATTCTCGCGCGCCCGCCGCGCTGGTCCACAGGCTGCCCGATGGCTTCGGCCGCAGCACTGCCCACGAGATCCTGCACGAGGTGAACCCGGTGCGCGACTGCGCGATCGAGGAGGTCGATGCGTTTCTTGGTTGAGCATCGCTGTTGTTGGGTGCGGCTGGGTCAATTCCTCAGTCGTTGCCGGCGCGACGCGGCAGTTTCGCTACAAGCTCATTGGCGCCGTGCAGATAGGCTGACAGCCAGAGTGTCGAGCCATCGTGGAACATTAGTCGATACTCACCGCGCATCTCGCTCTTGGTGACCGAGCGAACCTCGGAAATCCGGCGCACCGCATCGTGGCCAAAGATCGTGCGGAGGCGGAGCTGGTCGCCCTTCCACATGATGGTGCGTCCATAGTTGGTCCACATGCCAAAAAGGGCGGCCAGCCCAAATGCGATGACCAGAATCAGGGCGTAGGTCATCTGCGTGTCGGCATCCGGACGCGAAGAGCCAACGAAAAAGCGAAGATAGCCGCAGAACGCCGCCATCGCCGCCATGCCCGTAACGGTGGCGTTGATCAGCCACCCCGGCCGAAGCGTTTTCCATCCCTCGGCATTGGCCCGTGCCCGTTTCTGCCCGCGCTCGGCGATCAGGCAGAGGGCGGCTGCGAGGACCGCCCCGATCAAACCACTAATCACCGGACCCATATCCCTTTCCGCCGCCGCATTCGATGCCCGGCTAGAATGTGAGTCTGTGCTCTGGTGGCCTGATGCGCAAGTTGGTCAGGACAACCGCGTCACTCAAACGATTCCACCAGGTCCTTGGTTTCCTTCAGGCCCAGATGAGTAACATCCCGGGCGAGCTTGATCGCGTCGATCTTGCGCCCCGCCGCCATCAACGCGCGGACCTGTTCCTCCACCTCGGGCGGCAGGGGCAGGGAGGGTGCCGCCATCGAAACTTTGCGTGGGGCTGGCGCGGCTCGATAGGCGGGGGGCTGTCCGCCACCCATCAGCGGATCTCGACCGCGCGAGGATCGCAGGGCCCAGACGACTAACAGCAGGAAGACGACACCGATCGCGATCAGCACTGGAATGGGAACGAACATCGCTGCTCCTGTGATGACCTTTGTGGCCGGTGACCCTAGCGCGTCACCACATCCCCGGAAACCGTCACCCGCTCAAGCACCCGTTCGGCGGGCCAGTAATCGCCGACCGCATAATGCTGGGTCGAGCGATTGTCCCAGATGCCGATCGCGTTCGGCGTCCAGCGGAAGCGGACCTGATATTCGGGCACCTTGATCCGCTCGTAGAGCAGGCGGAGCAGTTCCTTGCTTTCCTCCTCCGGGATGCCGAGAATCCGGGTCGTGAAGGTGTAGTTGACGTAGAGGATCTTCTCGCCCGTCTCGGGATGGGTGCGCACCACCGGATGCGCCACCGCCGGGAAATCGCGGGCTAGCTGCGCCCGCTTCTCCTCGCTGACCCGTCCGCCGAAGCTTGCGACGATATCGTGCTCGGCATCGAGATGGGCGATGCGCTCCTTCACTGCCTGGGGCAGGCCGGCATAAGCGGCGGCCGTGTCAGACCAGATCGTGTCGCCGCCCAGGGGCGGTAGCAGCCGGGCGCGCAGCACCGAGGCGATCGAGGGGCGTTCGCGAAAGGTCACGTCGGTGTGCCATTTGTTGTACGCCTTGAACGGTGCGAAACTCTCCGCCGTCAGCTGCACGCCCTCGACACCCTTGATCAGCAGCACCTCGGGATAGCCCTCGACATGCGGGATGACCGGATGGCCCTCGAGCTCGCCGAACAGCCGGCCGAGGCGGAGATGGCTCGCGTAGTCAATGTCCTGGTCGCGAAAGAAGATCACCTTGTGCGTCAGCCAGGCCTCGCGGACGATCTCCGCGACGCTGTCGTCGAGCGGATGGTTCAGGCCGATGCCCGATATCTCAGCGCCGATCGTCGGGGTCGACGGCGTGATGACGATCCCGCGCGACGCCGCGCGGTCCTGCAGGTCGGTCCCGATGTTCAAAGCGGTCGCCATCGCGGTCTCCTCTACATGCTCAATGTCTGCCCTCGCGCAAGGTTGCGCAATGGCCATGCCTACCCTTCCGGAAACAGCGGTGGTGCCTGGGCGGCGGCGAAGGACAGGGCCGGCGGCTGCATCACCAGGGCGCCCGGCGCGACATCCTCCGTCACCCAGACATTGCCGCCGATCGTCGCGCCACGCCCGATCCTGACCCGGCCGAGGATCGTCGCGCCGGCATAGACCACCACATCGTCCTCGACGATCGGGTGGCGGGCAAAGCGTTCGCGCACGCTATGGCCGTCCTCCGGCGGCAGGCGCCGCGCGCCAAGCGTGACATGCTGGTACAGCCGCACGCGCGCGCCGATGATCGCCGTCTCGCCGATCACCACGCCAGTGCCGTGGTCGATGAAGAAGCTCGGCCCGATCGTCGCGCCGGGATGGATGTCGATGCCGGTCCGGCTATTGGCGATCTCGGAAATCACCCGCGCGACCAGCGGCGCTCCGAGCTCGAAGAGCTGGTGCGCCAGCCGGTGGTACATCACCGCCGCCGCGCAGGGGTAGCAGATCAGGATTTCGTCGACGCTGCGTGCTGCCGGATCGCCCTGGAAGGCAGCGGCCACGTCGCTGTCGATCAGCCGGCGTATCTCGGGCAACGCCGCGGCGAACAGGCGGACGATGGTGCTGCCGTGATCGCAGTCGAACCGGTCGCCGGTCTCGGCTTCCCAATAACGCAGCTCGCGCCCGATCTCCGCCTCTAGCAGACCAAAGGCCTGTTCGAGGCGGAGCCGGACGAAGACATCCTCGGTCGTGCCCTCGAAATGGCCGAGCCGCTGCGGGAACAGTGCCGCCTCGAGATGTTCAAGCATGAACTCGAGCGCGACGCGCGAGGGGAAACGCGTGGTACCGGCATTGGCGTGGCGCTGGTGCGCGGCGCGCCAGTCCCGCCTGGCCGATGCCAGGCCGAGCACGACGGCGTCCAGCGGATCATTCGCCATCAGCATCACGGGAAGGTCGCCGGCGTCGACGGCATGATCACCCCGACCTGCCTGCCATAATCGTCCCATGCTGAAGCGAGCGCGGCGATGCGTTTCGGGTCCTGCTTCGCCAGGTCGCGCGTCTCGCCCGGATCCTTCGCGACATCGAACAATTTCCAGCCGTCGCCGAGATTGATCGCCTTCCAGTCGCCCTGGCGGATCGCACGCCTGCCGAACAACTCGCTGCCGACATGTTCGTCGGTCGCGTGGACCCGTTCCGCCCTGCCGGTCAGATAGGGTTGCCAGCTCGCCCCGCGCACCGGCTGCACCGTGCGCCCGGCATAGGTCGCGCCGCGCCAGTCGCCGCCCGCCGCCTCGACCAGGGTCGGGACGACATCCATGACGGTGCCGTAGGTGTTGCTTACCCCGCGGCGCACCCCGCCGGGCCAGTCGATGAACGCGGCGACGCGGGTGCCGCCTTCGGTGGTGTAACCCTTGTAGAGCCAGGAGGGGGCGGTCGCCGCCTGTGCCCAGCCGGGGCCATAGCCGATATAGGAGGTCGGCCTGCCGTAATTGGCGAGACTGTTGTCGGCCGCCTTCACCCGGTCGCTGAGGCCGGGAATCTCCGCGGTGGCGACGTCGAGTCCCTCGGCGCCATTATCAGCGGTGAACAGGATGATCGTGTTGTCATATTGTCCGGTCGCCTTGAGATGGGCGATCACCCGCCCGACATTCTGGTCCATCCGGTCGACCATCGCGGCATAGACCTCCATCGCCCGCGACTGTTCGCGCTTCTGCTCAGGCGTGAGGCTCGCCCAGTCCCTGCCTTTCTTGAGCTGGAGCGGGTGCGCCGCGACATTGGCCGGGATCAGCCCGAGCTGCTTCATCCGCGCGAGCCGCTGCTCACGCAGCACCTCGAACCCGGCATCATATTTGCCGCGATAGCGCGCGATATCCTCCTCCGGCGCCTGGAGTGGCCAGTGCGGGGCGGTGAAGGTGAGATAGGCGAAGAAGGGTTTGGTCTTGTCAGCCTTGCCGAGGAACTCGATCAGCTTCGAGGCATAGGTGTCGGACGAATAGAAATCGGCTGGCAGGGCGGTCAACTGCTGGCCATTCTCCCAATAGGTCGTGCCCTTGTCGCCGGGCGCTTTGGACAGGTCGAGGCCGTAATGGTTGCCGCCGCCCTGGGCGAGGTCGAAGCTCTGCTCGAAGCCGCGCCGCGCGGGGCTGTCCTCGGGCCGGGTGCCGAGATGCCATTTGCCCGACATCAGCGTTGCATAGTTCAGGTCGCGCAGCCGCTCGGCCAGGCTGACGACGTCTGCGGGCAGATAGCCTTCATAGCCGCGCTGCCCCCGCTGGTTGGGCGCGAGCAGTTCGGCCATGTTGCCGAGACCGGCCAGATGATTGTCGGTGCCGCTCATCAGCATCGACCGGGTCGGGGAGCAGGTGGGCGCGCTGTGCCAGCCGGTCAGCTTCAGCCCGCGCGCGGCGAGCGCGTCGAGGTTCGGCGTGCGGATCTCGCCACCGAACGCGCCGACATCCGAATAGCCGAGATCGTCGGCGACGATGATCAGGATGTTGGGCCTGGCCGGCTCCGGCGCTGCCGCTTCCAGCGGCGCTGGGGCGGTGCCGCCGTTGAGGAGGAGAAGCGGTGCCATTGCGACGATCGCGGCGGAGAGGATGGTGTAGCGTTTCATTGGCTCGGCTTTCTCCCTCTCCCCGCTTGCGGGGAGAGGGCAGGAGAGAGGGGCGGTCCGGGGAGGGAGGACCAGTGTGTCTCACTGCCCCTCTCCCCGACCCTCTCCCGCGAGGGGAGAGGGAGACTTGAGCTCACTCCGCCGCCAGCAGTTCCGGCTCGGGCTTCAGCACGCGGCTGTGGTTGCCGTCGACGCCCACGGGCACCGAACCGGCGATCGTCGCGCGGCGCAGCAGCCGGGCCTGTTTCGCGAAATCGGCGATCGCCCGGTGCTGGGTCGCGCGATTGTCCCAGATCGCCACGTCGCCCGGCGTCCAGCGCCAGCGCACCGTGTTCTCCGGCTTCGTGATATGATCCTGCAGCAGGCCGAAGATCCGGGCGAAATCGTCGCGGTTCAGCCCGACGAACGACTTCACGAAATTGCCCAGGAGCAGGACGCGTTCCTGAGTCTCGGGGTGAATATGCACGACCGGATGCTCGGTCTCGTAGACGGTCGAGGCGAAGACCTCGCGGTGACGCCTGATCTGGTCGTTCGAGGCCTCGGGCCGGCTCGCCGCATAATCATAGGCATTGGTGTGCACCGCGCGCAGCCGCTCGACCAGCGCCTTGAGCGGGGCGGGAAGGCTGGCATAGGCCGCCGCTCCGTTGGCCCATAGAGTGTCGCCGCCGGCGGGGGGGATGGTCAGCGCGCGCAGGATCGAGGCCGAGGGGAAGGCGGGCAGGAAGGTGATGTCGGTGTGCCAGGCGGAGGCGGCCTCGCCTTCCTTCGAATTAAGTTCGAGCAGGAAGCGCGATCCTTCGGCCACCGGCACGGTCGGGTGGGCGAGCGGTTCACCGAGGCGAGCGGCAAAGGCTTCGTGCGTCTCGTCGTCCAGATGAGTCTGGTCACGGAAGAAGATCACCTTGTGCCGCACCAGCGCGGCGCGGATCGCGGCGACGATATCGTCATCCAGGTGTCCGCCGAGGCGCACACCGCGGATCTCGGCGCCGATCCGGCCACCCACCGGCACGATGTCGAGCGGGCCGTCGGCATCGGCGACATTGTCGAAATGATGGATCAGGGCAGTCATGGCATGTCTCCTTCAGGCAGTCGTGGCGGTGGGGGAGGAATGTTCGGCGTCGAGCGCGCGGCGGACCTCGCGGTAGGCGGCCTCGTCGAGCGGGAAACGCCAGATCAGGGCGGCGGCGATGATGTGCGCGAGCGCGGGGCCGAGCGCGAAAGTGTATTTCAGTGCTTCGAGCGATCCCGTCGCGCTCGCCGCCTTCGGGTCGAAACCGAACCAGGCGACCAGCGGCAGGGCAAGGCCGATGCCGAGGGCGGGGCCGAGCTTCGCCGAGAGGCTGAACACCGAATAGAACAGGCCGGTCCGCTCGTGTCCGGTCTTCAGCCGGTGCGCGTCGGCGACGTCGCCGACCATCGCGCGCAGCATCAGGTTGCCGGAACCCTGAGTTAGCCCTTGCGCCACGGTGAGCGCGATCATCAGGCCGAGCATGTCGGGGAAGACGAAGACCAGCCCGATATTGATCGCCGCCTGGGCGAGCTCTCCGGCGATGGCGGTCTGGCGCTTGCCCAGCCTGTAGCCGATACGCAGCCAGATCGGACCTGCCAGCACGCCGAAGATGAATTGCAACAGGTATAGGCCGCTCGCCCAGGCGGGCAGGCCCATATAGTTGACCGCGAAGAACACGATCAGCCCGGCGCGGATGCTCTGCCCGGCGGTCACCGCGACGTCGGAGGCAAGCACGCGGAGCAGCAGGCCGTCGGAGAGGATGACCTTCGCCGTCGTCCAGAAGCCGGCCCGAACCGGCGGCGTATCGGGCAGGGGCGGCTCGCGAAAGGCGAGCAGGCTGGCGAACAGCGCCGGGATCAGCGTGACGATGATGAAGCCGCCGACCACCTGTAGTTTCAGCCCGCCATCGCCCGGCCTGACCTGGTCGAGCAGCGTCGGCAGCACCAGCACGAGCAGCAGCCCGATCGAGCGCAGGGTGAGCTGATAGGTCACCACCCGGGTGCGGCCGTGATAGTCGCGGTCGATCTCCCCCGCCCAGGCGGAGAAGGGAATCTCGATCATCGTCCAGCCGAGATAGAAGACGAACAGGACAAGCCCGAGATAGAGCGGCCCGACCAGAGCCGGCGGCGGGAAGAACAGCAGCGCGGAGCCAAGCCCGAACAGCACGCCGCCCGCCGCGATCCAGGGGCGCCGTCGCCCGAAGCGGCTGCGCGTGCGGTCGCTCAGCACGCCGACGATCGGGTCCGACACGACGTCCCAGAGGCGGCCGAGCAGGAAGATGAAGCCGATCGTCGCGAGCGATATGCCGAAATGCGTCGCGTAGAGCTGCGGCACGAAGATCGCGAGCGGCAGCCCGGCCCCAGCGATCGGCACCGCCATCGAGGCGAAGCCGATCAGCCTGAGCGCGGCAGGGCGATCCGATGCGGGCGCTGCCCTGGCGGGGGCCGGGAAATCGCTGAAGGCGAGCGTCGCCATTGCCCTCAGATCCTCACGCGGAAGGTGGCGCCGA
This sequence comes from Candidatus Sphingomonas phytovorans, assembly GCA_029202385.1. NCBI lineage: Bacteria > Pseudomonadati > Pseudomonadota > Alphaproteobacteria > Sphingomonadales > Sphingomonadaceae > Sphingomonas > Candidatus Sphingomonas phytovorans. The sequence goes on along the minus strand of CP119314.1, from coordinate 3,414,864 downwards.
CGGTGCGGGGGTCGCCCAGATTGGCGGTGATCACACCGCTGGCGACGATCGACAGGGTCTGGAAATAGTCCTTGTCGAAGATGTTCTTCGCCCAGACCGACAGGTCGTAACGCCCGTCATCGAGGCGCACGCCGATGCGCGCGTTGCCGATCCCGTAGGAGGGCACGAGCGAGAAGCGGCTGTCGCTGACCGCGGTGTAGAAGGACGATCGCCAGCCATAGTCGGCATGGCCGTACAGTTCGGTGCCGCCGCCCAGCGGCTGGCGGAAATCGCCGCCACCGGTGAAGGTCCATTTCGGCACGCCCGCCAGCGGCTTGCCGGACAGGTCGGTCGAGGGGGAGATGTTGCTCGTCTCGACCGGCGTCGGGCCCTTTGGGTAACTCACATAATAGGCGTCGGTATAGGCGCCCGACAGGTTGAGGCTGATCTTGCTGGTGACAGCCCAGACCGCGTCAGCCTCAACGCCGCGCGACCGCGCGAGCGGGATGTTGGTGATGTAGTTGCGGAAATTGGTGGTGCTGGGGATCTGTTCGGTGATCGCCGTCTGATAGTTGGCGACATCGGTCCAGAAGGCGGCGGCGTTCAGCGTCAGCGCGCGGTTGAAGAGCTGGCTCTTCACGCCGACCTCGTAATTGTCGACCTTCTCCGGCGCGACCACCGCGCTGACGCCGGCCGGTAGGTTGGAGAGGTTGAGCCCGCCCGACTTGTTGCCGCGCGAATAGCTCGCATAGAGCAGCACGTCGTCGGTCGCCTTCCAGCTCAGCGTCGCCAGGCCGGACAGGCTGTCGTCGCTGGTCTCGGCGGTATAGGCGGTGATCGGGTTGAGCTGGTTGCGCAGCGCCTGCGCCGCTGTCCGCTGCGCCTGGGTCAGCCCGGCCAGCGAAAGTCCCGCGACCTGCTGCTGCGCAAATCCGCCGACCTTCTTCTCATGGGTGTAGCGCAGGCCGGTGGTCAGACTGAGCGCGTCGCTGATATGCCAGACGGTCTGGCCGAACAGCGCATAGCTGCGCGTCACCGGTGTCGATTGCGACTGCGCCTCGAAGCCGTTGACCGCTGCGTCGGTCGCGATCGGGTCGGCCGCATATTGCGCGGGGAACAGCCATTTGGGTGCGGCCGAACCATAAGCCGACGTGCCATAGCCGCGGATGATCTGGTAGAAATAATAGGCGCCGACGACATAGTCGATCCTGTTGGTGCCGTTCGAGGCGAGGCGCAGTTCCTGGCTGAACTGGCGCTGGTTGTTCTGTTGCTGGCTCTTCAGATTGACCGGCAGCGCGGTGTAATCGCCGTCGTTCGCCGGGAACCAGTTCCACTGGCGGCTCGCCGTGACCGAGGTGAGCGTGACTGGCCCGACATCCCAGTCGAGCTGGCCCGACACGCCCCAGGTATCCATGTTCGCCTGGAAATTCGCCTCCGCGTCGGTGACGCGGGCGAAGGGCGTGAAGGGCAGCGGCGTGTAGCCCGCGCGATTGACCCGATCGATGAAGTTGTTCGCGATCGGCGCGCCGTTGTCGTATTTCGTGATGACCCCGGCGATCAGCGGGATGCAGCAATTCTGCTTCTGCTTGCCGTAGTCGGCGATGATCCGCGCGGTCAGGTTGGGCGTCGGGGTGATCAGCAATTGCCCGCGCGCGGTGAAATTGTCGAAATCATGGACCTTCCTGCCCGTGGTGATGTTGCTGATGAAGCCATCGCGATGCGTGTCGCTGACGCTGATCCGCGCGGCGACCAGATTGTCGATCAGGCCGCCGCTGATCGATCCGCGAAGCTGGTGGAATCCGTAATTGCCACCGGTTGCCTCGCCGAAGCCCTGCAGGTCGAAGGTCGGTGCCTTGCTGGTGATGTTGATCGCGCCGGCAGTGGTGTTCTTGCCGAACAAGGTGCCCTGCGGTCCGCGCAGCACCTCGATCCGGTCGAGATCGACCAACTCGAACTGGCTCTGGCCGAGGCGGCCGTAATAGACCTGGTCGATATAGATGCCGACGCCGTTCTCCAGCCCGTCATTGGTGAGCGCGACGTTGGAGCCGAGGCCGCGGATGTTCACATTGGTGTTGCGCGGGTTGAAGCTGAAGACCTGCAGACTCGGCACGCTCTGCTGGATCGTGCCGAGCGTATAGTCGCCCCGGGCGCGAAGGCTCTCCTCGCTGACCACGCTGAGCGCGATCGGCACGTCCTGGGCGCGTTCCGACCGGCGCCGTGCGGTGACGACGACGTCGCCGGCCGCCTCGTCAGTGGCGGCGACTTCAGGCGCTGTCGCGTCGTTGCTGGCAAGGTGCTGGCCGTCCAACGCCGTTTGTGCGGTCGCGGGCTGGGCGAGCAGCGCCAATGGCGCGGCGCCTGCGAGCACAACGAAACGGAAATGCCGGCCTGAATCCATGTTTGTCATACCCTTTTCATGTTCGATCCGCGAACGGCACAGCTCTCCGTTCCCGGAATCAATCGATGCCGAGGCTAAAGACGCAACAATACGCCGCACGGACCGCGCGTTATAAGCTATTGATCAAGAGCTGATCATTCTTGACCTGTTGTTGTTCAAGCAGTTCCGGATGGCAGGTGAAAGCAATCGCTGCGCATATTCGCGGGCTCCTTGCCGGGTTACGGGTCGCGATCGATCAGGCAATATGATCATGCTGATCGAACGACTCTATTCCTATCGATTCGATGGGATATGAGAAGCAAAGTTCGACTTGTCGGTACGAAAGCGCGACTAACGACGCGGGCGACGCGCGGCCTGCCGCGTCGCGAAACCGGATGACGGTTTTTTCACGAAGCATCCACTACACCGTCAGACCCCTGAGCCTAGGTGCGAGCGATGGAAATGCCGCGTCTTGTCGATCGCCCGATCCGCCGCCGTCCGGCCCGCCGCGCCCTGCGCTGGCTGGGTGGTGGGGCGTTGCTGATCGTCGCCGCGCTGCTGGCGCTGGCGGGCATCGCCGGTTTCTTCGACCGCGATCCAATCCACCAGTTCGGCCATTTCGGCCAGGAGCGGGTGCCGGTCGTCGGCCTGTTCTTCTCGGGTGATATGGGGCTTCGGTTCGGCATGGGGCCGCACGTCACCAGCGCGCTCGCCGCGCAGGGCATCCCGGTGATGGGGGTGAATTCCCCGACGATCTTCGGCCGGCGCCGCAACCGCGGCGAGGTCGATGACTTGGTCGCCGGCACCGTGCGGGCCGCGCTGGAGCGGGCGCATGCCGACCGGGTCGTGCTGGTCGGACAGTCGTTCGGGTCGGATATCATCGGTACCGGCATCGCCCGGCTGCCGGCCGATCTCCGTGCGAAGGTCGCCGCGATCGTGCTGGTGGTGCCGGGACGGAGCGTGTTCTTCCGTGCCGATCCGACCAGCCTCGCCTATCGCGGCACGCCCGACGCGCAGGCGATCGACGCGGCACGGACCCTGTCCTGGGCGCCGCTGACCTGCATCTATGGCGCGCGCGAGACCGACAGCCTGTGCCCGCTGCTTGGCGGGGTCGCGCGGCGCATCGAACTACCCGGGGGGCATTTCCTCAACAATGATCCGGCCCGGCTGATCCCGACGATCCTCGGCGCGCTGCGCCCGGTCCTGCCCAAGAGTATCCCGTCATGACCTTGCGACTCCTCATCCTGATGCTCGCCCTTGTCGCCACGCCTGTCTTTGCCGGGACGACAGCCACTCGCGACATGCCGATCGGGCTGTGGCAGAACCCGAAGGGCACGCTCCGCGTGCGCACCATGGCTTGCGGAGATGCGCTGTGCGGCGCGATCGCCGCCGCCACGCCCGTTGCCGAGGCCGATGCGCGCGATGCCGGGATCGACAAGCTGGTCGGCATCGAACTGCTGAAGGACTATCGCAAGATCGGACTCGATCGCTGGGCCGGCACCGTTTATGTGCCGGACATGGGGCACAGCTTCTCTTCGCGAATACAAAGGCTCGCGCCTGATACGCTGAAGATCTCCGGTTGTCTTATCGGAGGGTTCCTGTGCAAGTCGCAGATCTGGAAACGCGTCTGATCCACGCCAAGGCGCGATCGGGCACGGCGCAGTGGATGCTCCGGCATCGCCGCTGGCTGGTCGCCGCCGCGGTGCTGGCGGTCGCGCTGCTCGGGTTTGCCGCGCTCCGCGGGCTGCTCGCCGAGGTCAGGCTCAAGGAAGTACGGGCCGCGCTGCACGCGATCCCGGACGGCTCGATCGGTCTTGCCCTTGCGCTGACGGTCGGCAGCTATCTCTGCCTGACGTTCTACGATGTGCTGGCGCTCCGTGCGATCGGGCGACCGCTGCCCTGGCGAACGGCGGCGCTGGCCTCCTTCACCAGCTATACCGTCAGCCATAATCTCGGCCTCTCGCTGCTGACGGGCGGATCGGCGCGCTACCGGGTCTATGCGACCGCCGGGCTTGAGCTCGGCGATGTCGCGCGGGTGACCCTGCTCGCCTCGGCGACCTTCTGGGGCGGGGTCGCCGTGGTCGGGGCGGCCGCGCTCTTCTTCGCCGCGACGCCGATCGAACTTGGCATCGTCACGATCGCGCCGCTTGCCGGTCACCTCGCCGGCGCCGCGCTGCTTGGGGGCATCGTCCTGCTGTTCGCCGTGCGCGCATCCGGGCGCAAACGGATTGGCTGGGGCGATTTCGTCCTGCCGGTCCCGTCGCTCCCGATCCTGTCGGCGCAGATCGGGGTGGCGGCGCTCGACCTGTTGCTTGCCGCGACGACGTTGTACGTGCTGTTGCCCGCCGCCTCGGCACCGCCGCTCGACCTGTTCCTTGTCGCCTATGCGGTCGGGCTCGTGGCGATACTGGTGACTCATGTGCCGGGCGGTATCGGCGTGTTCGAGGCAGTGATGCTGGCGACGGTGCCCGGCGACCGGCCGGGTCTGTTCGCCGCGCTGCTGCTGTACCGCGTCATCTATTACCTGTTGCCGCTTGCCACCGCGGCCGGGTTGCTGGGCGTGCTCGAAGGGCGGCGCCTGCGCCACCCGATCGCGGTCGGCGTGTCGATGGTCGAGCAGGCAAGCCGGGCGCTGGCCCCGCCTCTGCTCGCGGCACTCGTCTTCACCGGCGGCCTGGTGCTGCTTGTGTCGGGGGCGCTGCCCGCCGCGCGCGACCGCATCTTCTGGCTGGCTGACGTCCTGCCGCTGCCCTTTATCGAGGCATCGCATTTCTCGGCGAGCCTGGCGGGCACCGTGCTGATCATGGTGTCGCCAGCGATCAACGCGCGGCTGCGCAGCGGCTTCATCGCCGCGCGGCTGCTGCTGGTCGGGGGGGCTGTCTTCTCGATCCTGAAGGGCGTGGATTATGAGGAAGCGGCGATCCTGACGGTGATCGCGGGCATCCTGCAATATTGCCGCCCCGCTTTTTACCGCCGCGCCGGTGTGTTCGACGCGCCGTTCCAGCGCCTGTGGCTCGCCGCGGCGATGGTAGCGCTCGCGCTCAGCCTGTGGGCAGGCTTCTTCGCGTACAAGCGCGTGCCCTATTCGACCGACCTGTGGTGGGAATTCGCCTGGCGGGGCAATGCCCCCCGCTTCCTGCGGGCGAGCGTCGGCGCGGTCGTCGTCCTCGTCGCGGTGGCGGCGTGGCGGCTGCTCGCTGCGCCGGTGCGCGCGCATGGCGAAAGCGTGCTGGCGCGCGAGATCGCCGATCGCGCCTTCGCCGTTTCTTCCCGCGCCGACGCGGCGCTCGCCTATACCGGCGACAAGCATTTCATCGTTTCGGCTTCGGCCGATGCCTTCCTGATGTACCGCGTGCAGGGCCGCACCTGGGTCGTAATGGGGGACCCGGTCGGCCCGGTGGCCGCCTGGTCCGAGCTGGTCTGGAGAATCCGTGCGGAATGCGATGCGGCGCATGGCCGGCTCTGCTTCTATCAGGCAAGCACCGACATGCTGCCATTGCTGGTCGAACTCGGCCTGCAGACGATGAAATATGGGGAGGAGGCGCATGTCCCGCTCGACCCCTTCTCGCTCGACGGCCCCACCGGCAAGTCGCTGCGTCATTCGGTGCGTCGGGCCGAGGCGGCCGGGCTGCGGTTCGAGATACTGCCTGTCGCGAACGTCGCCGCCTATGGCCCGGCGTTGAAGGAGGTGTCCGATGCGTGGCTGCGCGGCAAGGCCGGGGCAGAGAAGCGTTTCAGCATCGGGCGCTTCGATCCCGATTACCTGGTCCGGTTCGATTGCGCGGTGTTGTGGCAGGAGGATCGCATCATTGCCTTCGCCAATATCTGGGCGACGCGGAACCGCCACGAATTGTCGGTCGACCTGATGCGGCATTTCCCCGACACGCCCTATGGCACGATGGATCTGCTGCTCGTGCGGCTGATGCAATGGGGCGAGGTGGAGGGCTATCGCCGCTTCAACCTGGGCATGGCGCCCTTGTCGGGGCTGGGCGGCGGGCGGCTCGCGCCGGGTTGGTCGCGGATTGGCCATGCCATCTACGGCCATGGCGAAGCGCTGTACGGGTTCGCGGGGCTCCGGTCGTTCAAGGCGAAGTTCCACCCCGACTGGCAACCGCGCTACGTCGCGACGCCGCCCGGGCTGCCTGCTGCCCGCGCGATGATCGACCTGATCGCGCTGATCGGGGGCTGAACGTCAGTCCCTTGCGGCCGTTGTCCCGTCCGTAGAGGGCTACACGTCCCGGCGGTTCAGTCCATGACCTCGGTCGCCCCGATCCACAGCGAGCTCGATCCGCGCGCGTCATGCTCGACCCGCAGGCGCAGGCCCCAGCCGCGAATCGTTTCGATCGGCTTGTTCGCGCCCATCGCAGCGAATTTGCGGCGGATACGGAACACCAGCACTTCGCAGGTATCCGGCTGAGCATTGTTCTCAACGAGCAGGTTGCGCAGATCGGACCAGGTGGCACGGCCACGCTTGATCAGCTTCACCACGATCGCCGCCTCAAGTGGAGACAACGGCACTGGCCGGCCATTCCAGCAAACCTCGACCGGATCGAAGGTCGCGGTCAGCGAGCCTCGCTTGATCAGCGGACGACGCCCTTCCTCGTCCGGAATCGACGTGACCGGCGCGTGGGATCCAACATCGGAACGAGGGGCGGTACCGTGCATGCAATATATGATAGTCGGGCGACATGGCGTCTCATCCGGGATGCCGCGAACGGCGTTCAGCCCCGGACGAACGGCATAAATGGCGCGAACGGCACGTTGAGCCCGATCAACGTCACGAAGGTGCTGTTTACCGGTCAAGCGGTCGCTGGCTACGATGGCTGGTGCATGTGACGATGGAATCCCTTCCGCAGGAGAATGAGAGCGTCCGGGCGATCCGGCGCACGATGATCTGGTTCATCCTGCTGTTCTGGACGACGCAATTTTCGATCCTGACGCTGATGCGCCGGCTGAACATGGGCGACGAGGAGAAGCTGTCCTACCTCCTGCCGCGCCTCTACGTGACGATTATCGCGATTGGCCTGTCCTTCGTCATCGCCAACCAGCTTCGGCGCTTCGCCAGCCGATCGATGAAGGTCAAGCTGATCGCTGCCCTGGTCGCGGCGCTTGTCGGCTGCGCCCTCCATGGCGCGGCGAACCTCGTGATCTTCGACTGGCTGGTCCCCGAATCGAACATGGATTCCTTCTCGACAGGCCTTTATGTCGTCGCACTGCTGCAATGGTTCTGGTCCTACGCCGCGCTGTGCGCCTTGCTGGTCGCCGTCACCAGCAGCCTCGAGCTGAGTGACCGGGAGCGGCGGATCGCCCGTCTGCAGCGCATCGCCCATGCTGCCCAGCTCCGCGCGTTGCGGTACCAGCTCAACCCGCATTTCATGTTCAATACGCTCAATTCGATCGCGGCATTGATCTCCCGGCGCGAGGCGGAGAGTGCCGAGGCGATGGTGGAAAACCTTGCCGATTTCCTGCGCGCCGGCCTGTCGCTCGATCCACATGAGGACATCCCGCTGGAAAAGGAGATCGAGCTCCAGTCGCTTTACCTGTCGATCGAGGAGTTGCGGTTTCCCGATCGGCTGAAGGTCGAGATCGATGTTCCCGAAGATGTCCGGTCTGCGCTGGTGCCGAGCCTCGTCACTCAGCCGCTGGTGGAGAATGCCGTGCGCCATGCGGTCGCGACCAGCCTTGAGCCGATCATGCTGCGCATCGCCGCGCGGCGCGAGGGCGAATGGTTGCGCATCACCGTGTGCAATAGCGCGCCGGTGGGCGGGACGTCGTGCGTCAGGGGCACTGGCGTCGGCCTGACCAATGTCGCGGATCGGCTGCGCGCGCGCTTCGCGCGGAATTGTCACTTCCTCGCCGAGCGGCAGAGCGACGGGGGCTTCATGGTGACCATCGAAATCCCCTGGTCGACGGCGGGGTGAGGCGATGATCCGGCTTCTCCTTTGCGACGACGAATTGCTGGCGATCCAGCGGCTGCAGGACCTGCTTGGCCGGATCGAAGGGGTGGAAATCGTCGGCACGGCGGCCAACGGTACCGCGGCACTGGCCGAGATTGCTGCCTGTGCCCCCGATGCGGTGCTGCTCGACGTCGAGATGCCGGCGCTCGACGGATTCGATGTGGTGGAGGAACTGGCCCGCGTCGGCGAAGCTGCGCCGCTGATCGTGTTCGTCACTGCCTATCCGCATTTCGCCGCGACGGCGTTCGAAGCAGGGGCGATCGATTTCCTCACCAAGCCGATCCGGCTTGGCCGATTGCAGACTGCGATCGACCGCATCCGTCGCTCGATCGAGGACCGCAGCGCCCGGGCCCGGCTCAACGAGCTGGCGGGCCAGCTCGACGCGCTGCGCCGGGAGCGGGCGGGCGACGTTGCCGAATCCCGCCATATCTGGGTGCAGCGCCGGGGTGAGACGGTGCGTGTCGATCTCGACCGGGTCGACTGGGTCGCCGCGGAGGGCGAATATGTCCGGCTGCATCTCGGCGACGCCAATTATCTTCACCGCGAATCGCTGACCGCGTTGCTCGAGCAGCTCGATACCCAGCGCTTCGCCAGGATCCACCGCTCCTATATCGTCAATCGGGAGCGTATTTCGTCAGTGCGGCGACTGGCGACAGGCAGCTATCAGCTCAGCACCGATGCCGGAAACAAGCTGCCGGTGGGACGCAGCTATCGCCGGACTGTCCGCGACATGATCGCCAACGACCGGATTCCCCCGGACTAGCGAGTGGCCGTGTCGTTGCGCGGCAATGCGCTCAGCATGGCGTCGAGCCATTCGATACGGGCGCGGATCGAGCGCATGGCATTGTCGTGGACGAAGGCCTTGAACGGTACCGAGACGCCTTCCTCATAGCGCTCGAGCGCCTCGACCTGGGCAATGAGCAATTGCCTGGTTTCGAAGATCCACTCGATCCGTTCGCGTTCGGTCAGCAGGTCGAAAGACTGGACCTTGGTGCGCAGCGGATCCTCGAGCAGCATATGCGCCGGCCGTATCTCCTTCACCCAGGCGCGCACCGCTTCCTCGCCGAGGGCGGTGCAGCTCAGCTGCTCGGTGCCGCGCGCATCGCCTTCGACGGCCTGCTTGTCGAGCAGGCCGCGTTCCGCGAGCCGCCGGATGAGCGGATAGATCTTGCCCTTGCTTGTGTTGAAGTTGCTGACGGGCGAACCGTCATAGATTTTGGAGACGAGATAGGCGGTGACCGGCTGGATCCGCAGCACCAGCGCCAGGAAGGTGCCCTCGTGATCGGTAAGGCTCAGGTCGCGATCAACCAACGGCGTTCCCATCCCGCGATGCTTAGCAGGAGCACCGCGCCATCAGCAAGCTGGCCCGCGACGGATCAGTAGAGCCCGGGCGGCAGGTCGGCCGCATCGGGTTCCCGCGCCGGTCCGGGGGCATCCTTCGGACGCGTGTCGTCGCGTCGGGATGTATCCGTCGCTGGCGCAGTTTCCGCGTCCGGCGGGTTTCCAGGGCATTCGGCCTTCATGCGCCGCGGCTATCGCGGACGCACGGCCGCTCCGCCCGGAATGCGCTGAGTGTCCGGCCTCCTGTCGCGACTGTCGCGCCGAACCGCCGAACGGCACGCTTTTTCGGCCCGGCGGGTCAATGCGGCGATCCTCGGTGCGTTGATGGCGTCGCTGTGGTCGATCGACCTGATCCAAGGATCTGGTCGGTCCGCTCGGGCAGGCGAGGCCCTCCCGCCCGCCGTCTGCAACAATCTACGAAAGTCTTCGTTGACTCCTACGAAGCTCTTCGTATAGAAACTCGGGCATGACGAAGCAGGACCTTCCCAAGCCAACCGAGGCCGAGCTGGAGCTGCTTGCGGCGCTATGGGGAAAGGGCGAGGCAACGGTGCGCGAGCTGTTCGATGGGCTCAGCCAGAATCGCCCGCGCGGCTATACCTCGGTGCTCAAAACGCTGCAGATCATGACCGAGAAGGGGCTGGTCGAGCGAACCGAGCAGGGCAAGGCGCATCTCTATCGCGCCGCCGCGAGCCAGAGCGACACTCAGAGCCAGTTGCTCCGCGACCTGACCACCAGGCTGTTTGCCGGATCGGCCGCGCAACTCGCGATGCACGCTCTGTCGATGGAAACAGTCGATGCGGACGAGCTTAGCGAGATCCGCAAGCTGATCGACTCGAAGAGGCCGAAGCCATGACGTTGCACGCCGACGCGCTGGCGTGGACCCTGATCCATTTCTGCTGGCAGGCGGCGGCGATCGCCTTTGTCTATGGCACAATCGACCGGGTGTTCCCGGGCCTGAGCAGCCGGGCGCGCTATGGTCTCGCGCTTGGCGCGATGCTGGCGATCGTCGCAACCGCGATTGCCACCCTGATCCATCAGGAGGCGCTGGCGCGGATCGCCGCGGTCTCCGTCACGATCCCGAACACCGGCCAGGGCGTACCCCTGGCGGACGTTGCGATCGGGGCAGGGGCTGCGTTCCGGCCCGCTTTTGCTTCTTCGGCGAATGGCGACTTGCTGTTCTGGCTCGATATGGCGTGGCTTGCCGGCGTGTTGTTGCTGTCGGTCAGAGGGATCGGCGGGTGGATCGTGTTGCAGCGCCTCGTCCACGCGGCCGATCTCGCGGTGCCAGCACCGTTGACGGAGATGATCGACCGCCTGTGCGCCTGCATGACGCTTCGTCCGGTCGTGTTGCGCCTGTCCCTTCAGGCGTCGGGGCCCTTCGTCATGGGTCTGTTCCGCTCGGTCGTGGTCCTGCCGGTTTCGGCGCTCGCTGCCCTGTCGCCCGATCAGCTAGAAGCGGTGCTTGCGCATGAGCTCGCCCATGTCCGCCGGGCCGACTATTTCTGGAACCTGTTGCAGACCCTGGTCGAGGCCCTGTTCTTCTTCCATCCGGCGGTCTGGTGGATCAGCCGGCGGCTGCGCGAGGAACGGGAGCATTGCTGCGACGATCTTGCGCTGGCTGCGTGTGGCGATCCGCTGGCCTTCGCCACCGCGCTGTGTGCGCTCGAAGTCTCGCGCAACCCCGCTCTCGCCCTCGCGATCAACGGGCATCGTCCCACCTCGGCGCTGCGACTTCGCGTCGCGCATATCCTGGGCGAGAGGCTGCCGGCGCCGCGCCGCGCCGCGCCGCTGATGCTGGCAGGCGTCGCAGTGCTCGGCCTGTGCACTGTCTCGGCGCTACCACGGGCGCGTGCATCGATCGTTCAGCCCGCGCGGCCCAAGCATGTACCGAAGCGTGTCCCAATGATACGAGTCGCCGGAGCCGCTACCGTCACTGCCGGCACCATCGTGGCGGAGGCGCCGGCTCCGAGAGGGGTGCCAGATCCGCTGCCAATCGCCGCCGCGGTGGGTGCGGTCAGCGTCGATCCGGCTCCGCCAGAGCCTGCGCCGGTCGCCGAATCCTATGAAGCAGCGATGCTCCGTGCCGGCTATGGCGGAGACTTGCGCGCTCTGCCGTCGCTTCAGCAGGACGGTATCACGCCCGATTACCTCCGCTCGATCACGGCCCTGGGGCTTGGCCTGCCCAATGCCAAGCAGCTCCGGATTCTTTGGTCGCACGGTGCACGCGCCGCCGATTTCGAGACTTTCCGGGCGGTGGGGGCGGCGCCGCCGAACCTCTATGATTTTGTGGGCTACAGCCTCTTCGGCGTGACACCCGCTTTGGTCACCGGCATGCGAGAAGCCGGATTCGACGGCATATCGTCGAAGAAGCTGGTCCAGCTCGCAAAGCTGGGTGTGACGCCGGCCTATGCCCTTGCGGCGCGACGGGCGCAGCCTGACATCGATCTCTGGCACTTGATCGGCCGACGCATGGACGAGATCGACAAGAGACGCGGCGCCGGCGACGGAGCGGGCTAGCCCCCGATCCTCCATAGCAGTTGAAATCACCAACCGTGCGACGGCGGACGCCCCCGGCTTGTCCGCGACCCTTGAGGAGCAGCGATGAGACGCGAAATCCCCTTTCCCGAAAGTGCTCGTCGATGACGTCGGGCAGGAGCGCGATGGCCGAATGGGCGCTGAACATGGCCGATATCCATGCGCCGAGCGGCGCCGAGATCGATGCCGCGCGCGCCGCAGCCGGCCAGTTGTCGCGGCTCGACCGCGGCGACGATATTGTCAGCTTGCGCGCCGGATCCGGCCGGGAAGCGATCATGTTGCCGGCGACCATCTTCCGCGCGTTGCTGCGGATGGTGGCCGAAACGGGTAAGGGCAATGCTGTCGCCGTGGTGCCGTTCGAGGCCGAACTGACCACGCAACAGGCGGCCGACCTGCTCAACATGTCGCGCCCGCACCTCGTCAAGCTGCTGACCCGAGGTGAGCTGCCTTACCGCATGGTGGGCACGCATCGGAAGCTGCCGGTGCGCGCCGTACTGGATTATCGCACCGCCCGGGCTGCCGGACAGGAGCCGGCATGATGCGGATCGGAGCCTTTCTCCGGGGCGCAATCGCGCTGCTGGCGCTTGCAGCCTCGCCGGCGGAAGCCAAACCGGACCCGGCCGCCCAGGTCGACGCGATCATGCGGCGTGCAATGGCGGACAGGAAGATACCGGGAGCCCAGGTCGTTGTGGTCAGGAATGGCCGGATCGTGCTGCTGCGGCATTATGGCGTCGCGAACCTCCAGACGCCCGTGCCGGTAACCGATGCGACGGTCTTTCCGATCAACTCGATCACCAAGGCGTTTACCGGCGTTGCCGCGATGCGCGCGGTCGAGGCGGGGCGGCTCGACCTGTCCAAGCGCGTCGGCGACTATCTGGATGGCCTGCCCGAGGCATGGCGTGGCGTGACCGTTCGGCAATTGCTCAGCCACACCTCCGGCCTGCCCAATTTCGCAGGGGATGCGGGAAACCGACAGGGTGATGAAGAGGCAGCCTGGACCTGGGTATTGGCGCAGCCGGTCCGCTTTCCACCCGGCGAGCGGTTCGATTACAACCAGACCAATTATGCGCTGATCCAGAACATCCTCAACAAGCTCGATGGCCGTCCGCTCGACGAGCCTGTCGTGCTTGCCCAGATCGCGCTGGTCGGCATGCCTTCGACGGCACTGCATGACGACCGCGATATCGTACCCGGCAAGGTCGCCGTCTATGGCCTGAATCATGGCGCTTTGCGCGGCCGGTTCGAGGTGTTCTCGCCCAAGCATCGTGCCGCCTCGGGCATGGAGAGCAACGCCACCGACATGGCACACTGGATGAACGCAATCCTCGATGGCCGCCTGCTTGGCCCCGCCGCGCGGCAGGCGATGTGGACCCGCGTACCCTTGGCCAACGGATCGCCCGGCCAATGGGGCATGGGCTGGCTGGTGATGGAGCGGGCACAGCACCGCAGCGTCGGCATGACTGGCGGGTCGCGGGCGGCGATGTTCCTCTATCCCGGTGATGATGTCGGCGTGGCCATCCTGACCAACCTTGCTGGCGCCGCGCCTGAGGATATGGTCGACGAGATCGCCGCGCTCTACATTCCCGGCATGCGGATCGAGGGCGTGGCCGCGCTTCGGGCGGCGCTTGATCGGCAGGGGTACGACAAGGCACCCGCCGTCCTGGCCAGGCTGCGCCGCGACCCGGCTTTCAAGGTTGACGAACAGGAACTCAACGACTGGGGATATCGTTTGCTCAGCTTCGGCAAGCCCGGAGACGCGCTGGCGGTGCTGAAGATCGGTGCCGAGCTGTTCCCGTTGAGCGGCAATGCCTGTGACAGCCTCGCGGAGGCTTATGCGGTGAATGGTGACACCGCCCTGGCGATCGCCGGCTACAGGCGATCGCTTGAACTCGACCCCAACAACAGCAATGCCGTGCAGCGCCTGAAGGCATTACTGAAATAATATCCTTCCCTGAACACTGACATTGAAGTCGCCCGGCCTTTCACGGAAAGTGACCGTCCGCACGTCTCGTAGGACGGCACGAAGAGGAGGGGGACGCGTTTGCGGCCAACAAGGCCATGCCCGAATCCCGCGCGGAGGGGCCGCCGGTGACGGAGAATCCCGACGCGGCGATGCAGCCGCGCCAACTGCTCCGTGCCTTGTTCGATACGGCGGTTGATGCCGTGTCCGCCGAACGCTGCATTCCCGCCGGGATCGTCGGCGAACCTGTTGCCGGCTGCACCCTGATCGTCGCGATCGGCAAGGCAGCGGCGGCGATGGCATCGGTCGCGGCGGGCATGGTGCGCGGGCCGGTGTCGGGCCTGGTGATCACGCGCCATGGTCATTCCGGGTCTCCACATTTTCTGCCCCCGGGTTTCGAGGTGATCGAGGCTGGCCATCCAGTGCCCGATACGGCGAGCCTTGCCGCCGCCGCGCGCGGGCTTGAGCTGGTTCAGGGGCTGGGTGCGGAGGATCGGCTGCTCGCGCTGGTCTCGGGCGGCGGCTCCGCGTTGTTCGTCATGCCGGTGCCGGGTGTCTCGCTGGCGGACAAGCAGGCCGTCACGCGGGCACTGCTTCGCTCCGGCGCGGCGATCGCCGAGATCAACAGCGTCAGGAAGCATCTGTCGATGGTGAAGGGTGGGCGGCTCGCGGTCGCCGCCGCGCCGGCGCGCGTTACGACGCTGATCGTCTCCGACGTGCCCGGCGACGACCCTTCCTTTGTCGCCTCCGGGCCGACCGTGGCTGATCATACGAGACTGGAAACGGCGCGCGCGATCGTCGCGCGCTATGGCATCTCCTTGCCTGCCCGGGTTGCCGCGGCGCTTGGCGATCCGGCCAACGAGACGCCGCCGGCCGACTCCCCCGGGCTAGCGGAGGGCGAGGTGCTGATCGTCGCGCGTGCCCGGGACGCGCTCCAGGCTGCGCGGCGGCTCGCTGAGAAGCATGGCTATGAGGTCACCGACCTGGGCGATCATCTCGAAGGCGAGGCGCGGCTTCTCGGTGCGGAGCATGCCGGACTAGCGCGCCGGCTCGCGGCGGACGGGAAAGCGCGGGTGATCCTGTCGGGCGGCGAGACGGTGGTGCGGGTGACCAATCCGGAGGGACGTGGCGGACGCAACCTGGAATATCTGCTTGGCCTCGCCATCGCGCTCGATGGCGCTCCCGCTATCCACGCGATCGCCTGCGACACTGACGGCATCGATGGGACCGAGGACAATGCCGGGGCGATCGTCACGCCCAGCACGCTCGCACGCGCCAGCGCGCTCGGGCTCGATGCGCGGGCGATGCTCGATGCGAACCTCGCCCATCCCTTTTTCGCAGCGCTCGGCGACCTCGTCGTGACCGGGCCGACGCGCACCAATGTCAACGATCTGCGGGCGATCCTGATCGTGCCGGAGGGGACCGGCTGAACCGATACCGATAAAAGCGCGAGGGGGATGAAATCGATGACCTGGTCGCAGGACTATCATCCGCTGGGGAGCTGGCTGTCGGTCGTGCTCGCGGCGGCGCCTCTCGCGGTGCTGCTCGGCTGTATCGGGGTGTT
Source organism: Candidatus Sphingomonas phytovorans (assembly GCA_029202385.1). Taxonomy (NCBI): domain Bacteria; kingdom Pseudomonadati; phylum Pseudomonadota; class Alphaproteobacteria; order Sphingomonadales; family Sphingomonadaceae; genus Sphingomonas; species Candidatus Sphingomonas phytovorans. The sequence goes on along the minus strand of CP119314.1, from coordinate 3,399,151 downwards.
TCATGTCCGCGCGCATATCGCTGCGCTGCTCGGCCTCGCGGCCGCCTTGCTGATCGCGACTCTTGCCTTCGGGATGCCGGCCGGCCTTGCCGCGCGGGCGGCTGGCTATGGCGCGGCATATGGTCTGTTGCCGATCGGCTGGATCGTCCTCAACATCATCTTCCTCTACCAGCTCACCAACGAGCAGGGGCAGTTCCAGGTGCTGCGCGATTCGATCGCGCGGGTGACGCAGGACAGTCGGCTCCAGCTCCTCCTGATCGCCTTCTGCCTTGGCGCCTTTTTCGAAGGGGCGGCGGGCTTCGGCACGCCGGTGGCGGTGACGGGGGCGATGCTGATCGGACTTGGCTTCACCCGGCTCCAGGCATCGGGCCTGTCGCTGATCGCCAACACCGCGCCAGTCGCGTTCGGGGCGCTCGGCACCCCGCTCGTTACGCTGGCGACCGTCACCGGCCTGCCGCTCGACGACCTGTCGGCGATGGTTGGGCGACAGATGCTGCCCTTTTGCCTGATGGTGCCCTTCTGGCTGCTGGTTGCTTATTGCGGCTGGCGGCGGACCCTGGCGATCTGGCCGGCGGTGCTGCTGGTCGGCCTGGTGTTCGGCGGCACGCAATTCCTGATTTCCAACCTGCACGGGCCGTGGCTGGCGGCGATCGGATCGGCGCTCGTCACCCTCGTCGTTCTGGCCGGCTTCCTGAGGGTATGGAAGCCGCGCGACATCATGCACGTCAATGAAGCGCCGCTTGCCAGGGGCGACGAACGCGTGCCGGCCACTGACGCTGCGCACGTTGCCGAGCATGAGGATGCGGCGGTGGTGGTGCCCGGCGGAGTGAGCGCGGCGGCGATGCGCAAGGCCTGGATGCCGTGGCTGATCCTGACGGTCATCGTGTTCCTGTGGGGCGTGCCGGCGGTGAAGGCGGCGCTCGACGGCATCTTCAGGCTCGCCATCCATGTGCCGGGGCTCGACATGGCGATCCTGCGCGTGCCGCCGGTGGTGGCGACCGCCGCGGCGGAACCGGCGATCTTCAATTTCAACCCGCTGTCCGCGACCGGATCGGCGATCCTTCTGGCGGGCGTGCTCAGCGGCTTCCTGCTCGGGCTCGGCCCGGCGGGGATCGCGAGGAGCTATGGCCGCGCGTTCGTGATGGTCATCCCGTCGCTGCTGACCATCGCGGCGATGCTGGCGCTCGGCAACGTCACGCGCTTCTCCGGGCTCGACGCGACCATGGGCCTCGCCTTTGCCGCGACGGGCGTGATGTACCCGTTCTTCGGAACGATGCTCGGCTGGCTCGGCGTGGCGGTGACCGGCTCCGACACGGCGTCAAACGTGCTGTTCGGCGGCTTGCAGAAGGTGACGTCGGAACAGCTTCACCTGTCGCCGACCCTGATGGCGGCGGCGAACAGCGCGGGCGGCGTGATGGGCAAGATGATCGACGCGCAGAGCATCGTCGTCGCTTCCACCGCGACCCAGTGGTTCGGGCAGGAAGGGCGTATCCTGCGCTACGTCTTCCTGCACAGCATCGTGCTTGCGTCGTTGGTTGGCATGGTGGTGATGCTGATGGCCTATGTGCCGCCCTTCACCCTGCTGGTGCGGTAGCGGAAGGGCTCGACAGTCGGGATCGGGACGCCAGTATCCTTTCAGCTCTCCGTCGCGCAGTGTCGACTCGCGACGACCGATCGCATAGAATGCCTCGCAAATATCGGAGAGGTGCGATGGCCATTTTCCCGAAGATCCAGAGTCCCTGTCCCTACAAGAACAATCTCGCTGCGGTGATGGACGGCGACATGTGCCGCATGTGCAAGCGCCAGGTGTTCGACCTGACCGACATGCGCGACGAGGAACGGGTGGCTTTCATGCGGGCCTGTGTCGGGGAGGTATGCGTGTCCTATCGGCTGCCGTTGCGCCCCGCACTGGCTGCGGCAGCGCTCGCCGCTGCGTTGGTCGCAATGCCGATGGCCGCGGCAGCGCAGGACGACATCGACATCGTGGTCGGCGGGGTTCGCGACCTGCACAATGTCAAATATGTGGAGGTGACCGCCGACAGGGCCGTGCCTGAGCTGCCGGCCATCTATGAGGACGTCCCCGCAGTGCGGCCGAGCGGCGCGGTAGCGTCGCCATCTTCCGGGGCGACCGATGCGAAGGAAACACCGCGGCGGCGAAACGGCGGCTAGACCAGACGGCCCATCATGAGGCGGGCCGCGGCCTGACTTCGTTCATCCCGTCCCAACGCAACAGACCAGCGAGCTGGTTTGCCGCAAGTACCGAGCGGGCATCGCCATCGCCGACCGTCAGCGCGAGATGCGTCGCGTCGAAATCGCCGAGCGACAGGTCGAAGCTTCGCCACACGCCATCGGCCCAGGCCAGGGTCCAGCTATGTGGCAGGAAAGCGTTGCTGGTGCCGTGGAAGCGTTGCCGGGCATAGACCAGGCCATTCGCGACACGTGTCGGAATGCCGGCGGCACGACCAAGAGCGGCGAGCACTACCGCATCCTCCGTGCAGTCACCCGCGCCTCGCTTCAACGCATCCAGCGCCGAATAATGGCCCGAGACCTCGACCCGTTTGAGATGCTCCCGCGCACGTTTCGCCAGCAATTTCATCTTGCCGGCATCGGACAGCGGGAGCCGGGCGATCGGTGCCGCAATCGCGCGGATCATCGCTGCGTCGCTCTGCAACCAGGGCGTCGGCTTGCGGGCATCGGCAAGTGCCTCGACGGTGTCGGGCAGACCGGGGCCGCATGTCTCGCAGATATCGACCGTCGTGCTGTCGTCCGTCCGCGTCGCCCGTTGCTCCCCCGTCTCCGGCAGGCTGAAGACGAGCCCGTCGACGAAGGAGAAGCGATACCGGATATGACCCTGCATTGCCGTCGGTGAGATGCGGAATGGCGACGCGATGCTTAGTTCAAGCGGAACGGTGTGGATCGGGCGTTTCTGCAGCGCCGTGTCCCGATCAGTCGCGCGCAGGGTGATGGCCCCGCCGAGCAGCGCCTGGCTGATCGAAACGACTCGCCGGTCCCGGTCGAGCACCAGCCTGGCGACGCCGCGCAGTGCATCGCCGTCATAGCGTCGGCGCACCACCGAGATCCTGCCGTCGCCGTCGGGTTTCCGGTCAAGCCGCTCGATCACGACGCGCTCGACCGCCAAGGCGCCGATATTGAGGTTCGGAAATTCGAGTGGCGGACCCAGTGGATCCCATCCGCGCAGCAGACCGTCGCCATCGTCGAAGCGGACCCCGGCGGGCAGCGCCACGCGTATGGTTCGCCGATCGGACGGCGATGCGCGCACGATCTCCGCTTCGCCCGCACTGACCCGCACCTCGCTCCGCACCCATGTCTCGCCGTCGCGCGATTCCTCGCTGACCGAGATCGTCTTTCCGGCTGAATCCCGGCGCGTCTCGCTCCGGCGGGACAGGTGGAGCGGGCCATGATGCTGCTCGATCAGGTCGATCCGCTGAACATCGACGACGCGGCGGCCGTCAGGCCCCGGCATCTCCTCGTGCGACATGTATCCGATAGGGACGCCATCCCGGGCAGAGATCAGATACCAGGCGGAATCACCGGGCGCGGGCGCAACGGCTGCCGTCGCGCCGACCGGCAAGACAAGGGTGAGGCCAGCCCAATATGCTGCTCTCTGCGAAATCCTCCGGGCCATCGCCCGAACATAGCCGGGCGCTGCGGCATGTCCACGGCAACGCATGTCGCGGCCGCGGCGATTCAGCGTTATGGAGGCCCGATGTGCAACGACTATCGCCTCGAGGTGGATGCGGCGACGCTGATCGATGGCTTCGCGGAGCTGGAGATCGATATCCGTTTTCCGGAAGGCCTGCCCAATATCGAGCCGCGGGCGGACATCAAGATCACGGATAGCGCGCCGATCGTCCGTTCGGTGGCGGGGGTGCGCGCGGCGGGTGAGCTGGTGCAGCGCCGCTGGAGCTGGCCGGGGCCGAACCGCAAGCCGGTCTATAATTTCCGCTCCGACGGTCGCGAATTCCCGAACGGGCGCTGCCTGGTCCTTGCCGACGGCTTCTATGAATTCACCACGCCCGAGGACCCGAAGAAGAAGCGCAAGGACAAATGGCTGTTCACGATGAAGGACCAGCCCTGGTTCTGCATCGCCGGCCTGTGGCGTACCAGCGACGTGGGCGAGGCCTTCACCCTGCTGACGATGGAGCTGGGGCCGGACATCGCACCGTATCACGACCGCCAGATCGCGATCCTCGACCGGTCGCGCTGGGCGGATTGGCTTGATCCCTCAGTGCCGGCGCGGCAGGTGCTGCACGCACTTCCGGCGGGGAGCCTGGCGGTGGCGCAGGTGGGGTAGCCTTCGAGCCGATCCATCCCGTTCGTCATGCCGGACTCGTTGCGTCATCCACTGTTCCGCACATTCTGTCCCCGTTTGGTTTGCGGAGCCGTGGACCCCGGAACAAGCCTGTCTCGAGCTTGTCGAGAGGTCCGGGGTGACGGAGGCTTCCAGTTCACATCGCCACCATCTCCCGCACCGCTTCTGCCGTCGTCTCGTCCACTGGAAAGAATGTCTCCAGCGTCAGCTCGGACAATGTCACGTCCTGTGCGGTGCCGAATATGGTCGTGGTGCTGAGGAAGCTCAGCACCCGGTCGCCCGCCAGCAATTTCAGCGGGACCGCGATCCCGCCAAGGTCTTCCGGCCTCGCGTCGGAGGCGGGCGGGGCAGGATAGTCCTCCAGCTCGGCCACCAGCCTATCCAGATCGGCATCGCCCGCCGCCTGCGCCTGACGTTTCAGGCGCGAGATGAGATGGTGCCGCCACTCCCCCAGATTGATGATGCGCGGTGCCAGCCCCTGCGGGTGAAGCGCCAGCCGCATGACGTTCGGCCTGTCGAGCAGCAGAGGATCCACCCCGGCCAGCAGCGGCGCGATGCCCCGGTTGGCCGCGATCAGGTTCCAGTGCCGGTCGACCGCAAGCGCTGGCCATGGCTCGTGGCCGGCAAGGATCAGGTCGATCGCGCGCCGCGCGCCGGCCATTTCGGGATCGTCGAGCGATCGCTCGCCGAACAGGGGGGCGAAGCCCGCGGCCGTCAGCATCAGGTTGCGCTCCCGCATCGGCATGTCGAGCTGCTCCGACAGGCGAAGCACCATCTCGCGGCTTGGCCTTGCGCGGCCGGTTTCGAGGAAGCTCAGATGACGCGCCGAAATCTCGGCGTCGAGCGCCAGGTCGAGCTGGCTCAGCCGCCGTATCCGGCGCCATTCGCGCAAATGATCCCCGACGTTCCGTGCGGCGACAATCATCTTCGTTCCTCCTCGGTGGCCGACCCTGCAGCGGCGGCCAATGCGGCACCATTACCTCACGGGTAATCGACGTGCCTACCTCCTTCGCCGAAAACGGCCGCACCAACCAGAAGGAGGCAATCATGACCGACACGACCAAAACCATCCGCACCATCCTGGGCGTCGATGCCCTGACCTGCCTCGCCGCCGGCGCCGTGATGAGCCTTGGGTCGGGCCTGCTCGCCGGCCCGACCGGGCTTCACCCGAGCCTGTTGCTGGTGGCGGGATGCAGCCTGTTCCCGGTTGCAGCGCTGTTCGCCTGGATGGCGAAGACGTCGCTGCTCAACGGCCCGCTGGTGCTGCTCGCCGTTGTCGGCAATATCGGCTGGGTCGCGGCAAGCATCGCCGTGGTCCTGATGACTGAGCCGACCCTGTTCGGCACGGTGTTTGTCCTCGCCCAGGCGGCGACGGTGGCAGTGCTTGCCTGGCTTGAGTTCGGCCACCGGCCGCAGTCGGGGCGGACACTGGCCGCATGAGGGCGTTCAGGGGCGGCTCTGACGGGCCGCCCTTTTTCGATGCCGATTTCCCCGCGGCGTGGCAATGAAGGCGATCGACGCCATCATATGGAGTTCAGCCGGGAAACATGGGCAAGGCACGTACCGTGATGGACGGCCCGGCGCATCCGGCGTCTCCGGCCGACAGCGCCATCGGCGACGTCGCGTGGGTCCGCGCCATCCTGATCGCCTCGGCCAGAGCGGGCGAGGCGATCAGCTATTCGCACCTGCTGGCCGAACTCGGCCACCGCTTCACCCGGCCGAAGATGCGGGCCGTGTGCAAGACGCTCGACGCGGTCGATGCCGCGGGGGCCGAAGCGGGCGAGCCCGAACTGGCCGTGCTGGTCGTGCGCGAATCCGATGGCTTGCCCGGCCAGGGATGGTGGGTCGGCGGCGTCGCGATGCGGCGCGGCTATGAAGGCCCCTGGATCGGAGCTGAGGCTTTGCGCTTCGTGCGGGGGCTGCAGGAGGAAGCGTTTGACTGGTGGCGGGTTGAGCCGATCGGGAAATGAGCCTTGCGATATCTCGCCGCCGCTCGACTCAACCACCTTTGGGAGGCGGACGGTCAGCGGAGGCGAACAGCGCCCGCGCTGCCGTCTTTTCGGGTGAATCATAGGCGCTGTATAGCACCGTATAGACAACCCGGCGGGCGAGGTCGGCGTTGCCTTGGCGAAGCAGTTCCTCGGCAAGGTACAAACGCGGTGCCGGTGCGGCCGGTACGCTTCGAATGACCCTCGCCATGCCGAGCATTGCCTGGTCCGGAACCCGCTCGCCAGCCCTGGTAAAGCTCTGGAACCAGGCGATCAGTGGCTGCTGAGCCTGGCCGTCGAGCTCGACGGCGCGCTCGATCGTCTTACGCGCGACCGCCAGCATGGCCGCGCGATTAGCAGGGGAGGCGGTGACGGCCTGACCCGTCAGGGCCACGCCTTTCCAAGCGAGGGCGCGGGCATTGTCCGGCGATCGCGCAAGCACGCGGTCGGCATCGGCAAGACACTCTGCGTCATGGCCGCTGCGGCATTCGGCCTCAGCCGCGAACAACAGGGCTTCGCTATCATAAGGGAGGCGCGCCACCGTATCGCGGACCTGCGTGAGCCAGTCGGCGCGTCGCTGTGCTTCGGTCGGGGACGTAACGGCTGCACCGGCGCCCGCATCCGCCGGGAGTGGAGGAAGGCGTGTGCCAAGCTCAACCCTTGCCTCGACCAGCGCCGCGCTGCCCTGCGACAATGTGGTGATCAGCGGATCTCCGCCGAGTCCCTGGGGAGGATCGGCGCGGGCGAAGGATTTCTGGGCCTCGGCATATGTCCCGATCTCGCGTTGCAGCCTTCCCATGTCGCCGAATGCCTTGGCGGCCTCGGCCATCGGCTCTCCTCGACGGATGGCCATCATATAGTCGTGAAATTGCCGGCTGCGTTCCGGTTTCAGATTGGAAAACAGGAAAAAATGGGCAAGCAACCAGGCATGATAGGGTGACCAGCTTGCTTTTTTAGACGCCGTCGCGTCGAGATATCGCCCCGCCAGAATATCGCCAACGTTCAGATTGCCGTAGGATCGCAGGACCTCCTTATATTGCAGGGGCGGAACGGCATAGTCGACCGCCCCGTTTCCGCGTACCCGGATGGTGGAGAACAGCGCGCCGACCCCGTCCAGATACCAACGCGGATAGGCGGCTGGATCGGCGGTCAGGATGAAATGTTGCGCGAAGGCCGAATAGAGCAGCTCTTCCCAGGTCCTTACCGCAGGAGGGTGGTAGCCGGCGTCGCCGGCGCACTGCAATGCTCCCTCGCCGAGCGCATCGTCGCAGTCCAGATCGTAGGCGCGGTTCGTGTTCAGATCGATGATCTGGTCGTTGCGGGCGATGGCCAGTACCTCGCCATCCTCACGCGGATCATAATAGGTCCGGTCGGGAAAAGCCGCCAGATAGGGCCCCTCTTCCGACCGCAGATTCTTCAGGTCCATCATGCGAAAGTCAGCGGTGGAGTCGATCAACGTCACCTGCAGCTTCGTGGTATCGTCGATCTGGTCGCCGCGACGATAGAGGCGTGACATCAGATGATAGAGTCGCTCGAGATTGTTCGAGATGCGGGCCAGATCGCCCGCATTATCCTTGCTGAAGACAATGACGTGGTCGGATTCAGCTCTTTTCCAGCTGCCCCGCTTCTTGTCGATGACGCCATTGACGATGATATCCGGTCCGCTGGTTTTTTCATGGGACGTGGGCAGCTTGGTCGCGAGGGGCTGTTCCGATGCGCCTGTATCCTTGTCCGTCCCGCTTTGAGCAGCGGCAGGATGTGCGAGGCACAGGCACGATAGACACGATAGAATAGCACACCAGCGAGCGACGGACATTGCACTATCCTCGAATTTGCGGCCTGGCGGTGCTTAGCAGATCGAAGCAGTCGGGAGCTATATCATCTTTGTCATCTTTGCTTAGTCAGCGTCCTTTCGCATGTCCGCTACCGTCACCAGTGGCGACAGCAAGCGGATCATGATCCGCCCGCCATCGCCACGTTCCATCACTCGGCGCCCGACACCACCGGCAGCCACACCGCGCTCGGCGTCTCGCCGCCGCGCTCGATCGTGACGGTCGCTTTCTTGTAGTCGGTCTTCTTCGCGAAGAAGATGTTCGGCACATAAGTCTGCGGGTTGCGGTCGTAGAGCGGGAACAGGCTCGACTGGATCTGCACCATGATCTTGTGGCCCGGCTTGAACACATGGTTCACCGCGGGCAGGCGGAAGCGGTAGCGCTGGACCTTGTCGGCCGGGATCGCGCTCGGCCTGGCGAAGCTGTCGCGGTACCGGCCACGAAAGATGTCGAGGCTCACGGCGAGCTGGTACCCGCCCATCGTCTTGTCGCTCGCGACTTCGTCCGGATAGACGTCGATCACCTTGACCACGAAATCGCCGTCGGTGCCGGTGGTCTTCGCATAGATGTCGGCCATCGGCACGCCGGATACCGTCACCGCCCTGGTCAGCACCGGTGTCTCGTAGGTCAGCACGTCGGGGCGGCCGTCCGCATGACGCTGGTCGCTGACCAGCCAGCTCTGCCAGCGCCCGTCACCGAAATTCACCGGACGCGGCAGATGCGGCACCGGCTTTGCGGGGTCGGAGACATAGCTGTCGTCCCCTGCCTCAGGCTTGTCGAAGCCGAGGCCCCAGTCCCCCGACAGGTAGATCGGCTTCATCGGTGCCGCGCAGCCGGTGTCGCAAGCGAGGGGCCATTTGTCGAACCTGTTCCACTTGTTCTCGCCGGTGTTGTAGAAGGTCACCGCCGGCGGGGTGAAGGCTGGCGCGCCGTCCTTCAGATAGGCGTTGAAGAAGGGCAGCAGCACGTCGCGCCGCGCCTGCAATGCGGTGTCGCCCTCGAACTTGAGCGCGCCGAGCGACGAGCCGTTATAGTTGAACCCGCTGTGCCGCCATGGGCCCATCAATAGGAAATTGTTGCTGCCATGGCCGACCTTGTTGAGCTCCTCCCAGGCGTGGATCGCGCCGTACATGTCCTCCTGGTCCCAGATGCCCTGTTCCCACAGGGTCGGCACCCTGGACGGCGCGGCTGCGAGCAGCTTGTCGAGCGCCTGTCCCGACCAGAATTCGTCATAGGCGGGATGCTTCGACATGCGGTTCCAGTAGGGCAGCTGGTCGAAGCCCGACTGTTTTGCCCACTCGCCGGCCGAGCCGACCTTGCGGAACGTGTCGTAATCGTCCCAGGCCGGCGACCCTGCCGACTTGCCGGCGCCCTTGTAGCCGGTCTGACCGGCGAGCCAGCCGATATTGGTCAGGCGGAACGCGCCGTAATGGAACCAGTCGTCGCCCATCCAGCCGTCGATCATCGGGCTCTCCGGCGCCGCGACCTTCAGCGCGGGGTGCGGATTGAGCAAGGCCATGACGACGGTGAAGCCTTCATAGCTCGACCCGAGCATGCCAACCTTGCCGTTGCTTTCGGGCAGGTTCGCCTTGTTCACCAGCCAGTCGATGGTGTCGTAGGCGTCGGTGACATGGTCGACCTTGGTCTTGTTCAGCGGGCCGATCACCGGGCGGGTGACGATGTAGTCGCCCTCGGAGTCGTATTTGCCGCGGATGTCCTGGAACACGCGGATATAGCCGTCCTTGACGAACAGTTCGTCGCCCTCGGGCAGGGTCGAGAGCATGTTCGGGCTGTCGACCCGCATCGCGCGGCCGGAGGCGTTATAGGGGGTGCGGGTCAGCAGGATCGGTGCGTTCCTCGCGCCCTTGGCGACGATGATGACGGTGTGGAGCCTCACCCCGTCGCGCATCGGGATCATCACCTCGCGCTTTTCATAGTCGTAGCTGGCGGTGGGCGGCGTGAACTTGGCGGGGATGTCGCCACCGGGTGCCGCGGTCGGCGTCGACTGGGCGATGGCCATGGAGGAGAGAAGCGTCGTGGCGAGAAGCGCGAACCCGATCCGCATGAGCAATTTCCCTGTTATATTATGTCCTGCACACGGCATGGCCATTGGTGCTTTACCGTGTCAAGCCGGTGGCACGGGATAGCGCCAGGGGGCGATCATCCTGCATGGGGTGGCCGGGGAACCAGCACCGAATGCACGCTGAAAGACTGTGCGAGTAAGCTCGCGTGGTGGATAGTGCTGTCTGCCTCAGGCACATCCTGTTCGACAAAAGGGGATCGGCAACCGGCGGAGGCTATCCTATGAGCAAGGTCGCGGGACCGGGCAGGGGAGGACGTCGATGTCTGGGGGGAAGCAGCTTCATCATGGCCGGTTGCGGCACTATGCCTGCCCGTCCGACGCCGCAGAGCGCGGATGAGGCGCTACGCCGCCGCCCTTGCGCGCCGGATGCGGGCGTTGTCGCGTCGTCGGGCCCCGGCCGCGGTTCAATCCTCGGCGACGATCGACCTGTGTTCGCCCGGGATCGCGGCTGACCCGTTTCCTCACTATGAAACCCTGAGGCGGGAAGGATCGGTGCTGTTCCTGCCGCTGAACGATTACTGGATCGTCCTTGGTCATGACGCGGTCCGTTCAGCGTTCGCCCGACCCGAGCATTTCTCCAACGCGCCTTACCGGGACGTGGACGCTATCCTGCTCGCCGCCGATCCGCCCGTCCAGACGGTGATCCGGCGCACGGTCGCGCGCCTATTCTCTCCCGCCGTGACGGCCCGGCTGGAAGCGACCGCGTCGCGACTGTCGGAGGCGCTTGTTCGGCGGGAGCTGGATGCCGTCGCGACCTATGCGATCCCGGTCAGCCGCGGGGTCACGGCGGACCTGCTCGGCCTCGACGCGGCGGGCATGGACGATATCGTCCATGCCGAGGAACTATCGCGGAGAATGGCGGACCCGCTGGGCGATTTCGTCCGTAGCCTCGATGCGCTGGCGCATCGCTCGGCGATGTTCGCGGCGCTGACCGATGCGGGGATTCCCGAAGAGTCGGCGCGAAGCCTCGTCCGGCTGATGTGGCTCGCTGGCACCACCACGACTCAACGGGTGATCTCGCGAACGATCCTTCGCATCGTCGAATGCGACAGCGACCAGCGCGCGCTGCGCGCCGACCCTGGTCTGGTCAGGCCGTTCGTCGAAGAGGTGCTTCGGCTGCACCCGCCAGAACATATGGTGCCGCGCCTGGCGACGGCCGATGTCGAGCTGGACGGCGTGACCATTCCGGCCGGAGCCGATGTCAGGCTGTGCCTGAGCGCGGCCAATCGCGATCCGGCCCAGTTCGAGCAGCCCGACCGGATTCGGCTCGACCGGGGCAGCGCGCGCCATTTCGCGTTCGGCTCCGGCGCTCATGCCTGTATCGGCGCGCAAGTCGGCCGCGCGACGGCCAACATCGCGGTGGCGACCTTGTTGCACCGTTCGTCCGCCCTCCACGCGCTCCGGCCGCTGCACGAAATCCGCTATTTCGCGACCGAGGCAGCTCTTTCCCCGGAAAGCCTGGAAATCGGGGTGCTGCCGATATGATCGCCGCTGCCGCAACCTCCGCGGGAACGGCACGGGGGCTTGCCTCGGCGAGGGGGCGGCTATGACTCTCTCCTGCGTTGCGGCATAGGCGGCCGATGGAGGACATCGTCTATAGCGCCAGCCCGGAACTGCGCCGGCCGCGCCATTTTGCGGCGAAGGCGATGCTCGACCTGCGCGCCTCGGGCGCGATCGCCTGGCGGCTCTTCCGCAGCAACCTGCGCGTACGGCACCGCAGGACCTTTCTGGGCTATCTCTGGCTGCTGATGCCTGTGATGGGTACCGTGCTGATCTGCAGCTATATCCATTCGCGGCGGATCGTCAGCATCGCGCCGACCAGTCTGCCCTATCCCCTGTTCGTTCTCTCGGGCATGATCCTGTGGCAATCCTTCGTCGACGCGATCAACGCGCCGTTGCAGCAACTCACTGCCGCGCGACAGCTGATCACGCGAAGCCGGGTCCCGCACGAGGCGATCATCCTCGCAGGAGCGATGGAGGTGCTGCTCAATGCCGCGGTCCGTCTCGTGGTGCTTGTGGTGGTGATCGCCATCTGGGTGCCGTTCGTGCCGTCGATGGTGCTGATCCCCGCAGGGGTCGTCGCGCTGGTGGTGTTCGGCCTGGCGATCGGGCTGGCGGTGGCGCCACTGGGGCTGCTGTATGACGATATCGGCCGCGTGATCGCGATGGCGATGACCTTCTGGTTCTTCCTGACCCCGGTGATCTATCCCTTGCCATCCTTTGGGCCACTCCGTTTCAATCCGGTCGCGCCGCTGCTCGTCACAACCCGAAGCTGGTTGCTGGGCTGGTGGGGCGTTTCCAATGGCTTTCTGGTGATCGTCGGCATCGCCCTTGTCGGTCTGGTCGCCGCCTGGCTGTGGTACCGGCTTGCCCGACCGCATGTCGTCAGCCGGTTGGGTTGAGCGATGGAGGTCGCAGCGCCCCCCTTTGCCGGTCTCGACATGTCAGACGCACCTGATCGCGCCGCGCGTTCGGGGAAGGGCGATACGACGCTGTCGGTTTCCAACCTGTCCAAGAAATATTGCGGCGATCTGAAAAAGGCGCTGTTCTACGGTCTGGGCGATATCGCGGGTGAGATGTCGGGGCGACAATGGTGGGCAGGTCGCCTGCGCCCCGGGGAATTCTGGGCGCTCGACGATGTTTCGTTCGACGTGCGGCGCGGTGAGGCCGTCGCCGTGATCGGGCGCAACGGTGCCGGCAAGAGCACGTTGCTGCGGGTGATCTACGGTCTTCTGAAACCCGATATGGGGCAGGTGCGCATCGCCGGCCGGTCCGAGGCGATCATCGAGCTCGGCACCGGTTTCAACCCGCTGCTCACCGGCCGCGAGAATATCGAGGTCGGCGCGTCGCTTCATGGCCTTGATCCGGATGCGACCGGGCGCCTGCTAGAGGCAGTGATCGATTTCGCTGAACTGGCGGAGTTCATCGATGCCCCGCTGCTGTCCTATAGTTCGGGCATGAAGGCACGTCTCGCCTATTCGCTCGCCGCGCATCTCGGGCCGGACCTGTTGCTGGTGGACGAGGCTCTGGCGGTGGGGGATCTCGCTTTCCAGCACAAATGCATTCGCCACATGCGGCAGTTCGTCCAGGGGGGCGGATCGCTGCTCCTGGTCTCCCACAATGTGCAACAGATTCAGACGGCGTGCGACCGCGCTGTCCTGCTCGAACGGGGCCGCGTGATACTCGAGGGCGGTGTGGCCGATGCGGTCAGCAGGATGCTCGAGCAGCGGCCGGCGGTCGAGGCGAGCCAGTCGGGCGACTTCGCCGCCAATGGCCCGGTGCGCATGGGCGGGCTCAGCATGGCGTCGGGTAGCGGCGGGGATATCCGCACCGGCGGGCGGGCCGAGGTGACGCTCCGTTACGAGGCCGACCTGGCGACCGAGGTGATATGGGCGCTGAGCATCTGGACCGAGGATCGATGGACCTGTGTTTGCGGTGCGGTCGATACGGCACCGCGGCGTCTCGACGCGGGTCGCGGCATTCTCCGCTGCATCTTGCCCGATGTGCCGCTGCTCGCCGGCCGCTACATTGTCCGCGCGACGCTGCTCGATGCCACCACACACTACCCGATCGCCCTGGAGAGTTCGCGGAGCCGGGAATGCCATATCCAGGTGCATACCGATCCGGATCCTGTCCTGAATCTGCAGATCTGGGCGAATCAGCTGGTGCGGCTTGATGCGCAATGGGATGAACCGCTCCGGGTGTCGCCGGACGGAACGGACGGGAAATGACCGAAGGGTCGGTCGAGGAGAATTCCGGCATGCGGCGTAATATGGATGAAACGTTGCTTGCCAGGCTCGTCTGCCCGTCGACGCGGACTCCGTTGCGGCATGATGCGATCGCCGGCGAGCTGGTTTCGGATCAGGCCGGTCTCGCCTACCCGATCCGCGACGGCATTCCCGTCCTGTTGATCGAGGCGGCACGGCGGATCGACACCGACTGATCGCGATGGCCCGCGGGCGGCTGGAGCCGTCGACAGCGCAATGGCGACTGGCTAAGCGTCGCCGGATGAACGACGTTCCGGCTTGTCTGGGTCCGAACGGGAATCCGGGAATGGCAATCGTGACACCCAAGGGCAGATTCGACCGCGCCGATGTGCGGGCAGCGCTTGCCGGAGGTCTCGCCTTTCTGGAACACGTCCAGCTCGACAGCGGGGAGTTCCGCGTGGTGACGTCGCTGCGCAGGGACATGGCGGGCGATTGCGAGCCAGATCCCTCGATCTTCCCGACCGCCCTGATCGCGCATTGCCTGTCCTTCGTCCCCGCCGCCAACCTGATGCGCGACCGTGGCCTGGCGTTCCTGCTCGCCCAGCGCGATCGCCATGGCCTATGGCGGCACTGGACCCGGGATCACCCGTTCTTTCGCCAGTTGCCGCCCGATATGGACGATACGTGTTGCGTGTCGGCCGCCCTTGCGGCCGCTGGCTCGACGGACGGTGCGGACCCGGCGCTGCTCCTCGCGAACCGAGACGCGCAGGGCATGTTCCTGACCTGGATCATGCCCCGGGCTCGCTGGACCGGCCGGGCGCATATGCGGGTGACGCTGCCGCAGCTTCGCCATCTCGTGACGCTCTGGTTCTTCTTCAAGAAGACCTCCGCGGCGCCAGCCGATGTCGATGCGGGCGTGAATGCCAATTGCCTTCATTATCTCGGCAGCTTCCCGGGCGATGCGCGCGTGGTCGAGCGGCTGGTCGGGATATTGCGCCGGGGCGGTGAGCCAGATGCCGACAAATGGTATGAGAACCCCTTCGTACTCTGGTATTTCTTCGCCCGTGCGCTTGGGGACCGTTCGGAAGAGGCGCGGGGCTTGCTCCTCGCCAGGCTGGACGCCGCGCCTCCGACGAGTGCGCTGGAGATCGCCTTGTCGATCGCCGCCCGGCTCTATTGCGGTGCGATGCCGCCGGACGAGCTGATCGATGCGTTGCTTGCTCGCCAGTCTTCCGATGGAAGCTGGCCGCGCGCGCCGGTCTATTTCGGAGGGCGCGAACGTCGCCGTGACGGCAGCCTTGCGCCCGCGCACCCCGATACGCCGCACTGGGGATCGGAGGAACTGACCACCGGCTTCTGCATCGAGGCGCTTGCACGGGTATCGCGCACGGAGGCAGCGTGACCCGTCATCTGATTCATATCGGCTATCCGAAGACCGGCTCGACCTTCTTGCAGCGCTGGTTCGCCGCCCATCCGCAGATCGCCTATGCGCATGGCGGCATCGCCGGATTCCGCAGCATTCATTCCCTTGTTGCGGAGGCGGCTGGCAAGGATCCCGGCTATCTGTGGCGCGTCACCAGCCACGAGGCATTCACCTTCCCGTTTCTCGATGCCGGGCGGCGCGATATCGATTTGTCGCATCCGGGCGAAGGAACGCTGGAAGAACGACAGGCGCGCGCTTGTGCCCTGCTGGCGGGCAATTTCCCGGACGCGCATGTCCTGATCGTCACGCGCGGATTCCGGTCGATGATCCTGTCCTCCTATTCGCAATATGTCCGGGTCGGCGGCACTGACGATCTGGAAACGCAGATGTGGTTGGGCGGCAAAAATCCCTGGTGCTATGATGAACTGATCGCGATGTACCGCGCCCGTTTCGGCGATCGGGTGATCGTGCTGCCCTATGAATTGCTGGCGCGCGATCCGGCCGGGTTCCGCGCTGAGATGGAACGGCGGCTCGGCGTGGCGCCGTTCGATTTCAAGGACGCCGTGGTCAATCGTTCTCTCTCTCCGGTCGAGCTGCGATGGTATCCTCGCATCGCCCGGCTGGTCAGGCGTCTGCCGTTTCGTCGGCGGATGTCGCGCCTGTACCTTGGTCTTGTTTTCGACAACCGGTTGAGCCGGCCGATCGCGCTGCTCAATCGGCTATCACCGGCAAAACCGGTCGACAGGACGGTTGTCACTGATGAATTGCTCGAGGCGGTGCGCGGTACCGCCGATGGATTGGCGGTAGATCCGATCTACCGGCCCTTTGCCCGCGACTATCTGTTCGAGCACCGGCTGAATCCGCAATAGACCGCGCCCGGTTGTGGCGCGGACCAGCTATTCGGCAGCCCCGACGAGTTCCTCGCCATAGTCCCTGGCCGGTGCCTGCACGGCGCCCTTGTCGACAAGGCGCAGGACGATGTCGGCGAAGGTGCTGGCAGGATCGCGCGGCACCTGGGTGCGGATGCTGGCGGCGGCGGCGGCGGCGATCGCAGGCCATGTCGCCCGTGCGGCCCAGGCGCGCTCCATTGCCTCGTCGATGGCAGCTTCAGTCGGTGCGGCCGCGATGAAGCCGGTCTCGCCGTCGCTGCAGACCTCTGCGCTGCCGGCCACGTCGGTCGTGATCGTCACCCGCCCGGCCAGCATCGTCTCGACCACCACCAGCGGCAGCCCTTCGGCGCGCGTCGGCAGGATCAGGGCGTGATGCTGTGCCCAGATCCCTCCCTGGACGTTCCGGACGAAACCGGGGAAGACGACATTGTCGAGCCCAAGGAAGGCCGCCATTTCCTTCAAGCCCTCGGCGCGATCGCCGGCGCCGAAGAAGGAGACGCTGACGTCGCGGGCGCGCCACTTGGGCAGCGCCATCACCCGCAGCAACATGTCCTGGCCCTTCTCCATCGGGAAGAAGCGGCCGACACAGGCGAGCCTCAGCCCGTCGCCCGTATCGGGCCAGGGAAGCGGCGCATCCCAGGCGGTGAGGAACGGATTGCGCACGACCTCCCCCCTGGGGATCGCCATGCCCATCTGCTCTTCGGTGAGCCGATGATTGTGGTGCGAGACGAAATAGGCTCCCTGCGCGTCGGCATACATCGCCTTGCACCGCTCGCGCATCCAGTCGGACGGCCAGTAGAGTTCGGTCGCCTTCTGGCAGATCAGCGCATAGGGAATGCCGAGCCGTCGCAGCACGCCGGCATAGAGGAAACCGTCCCAATTGCCGCCTTGAGAGAGGATGACCATGTCGGGGCGCGAGAAGCGCAGCGCGATATCGAGGCGGGCGAGTTGCCAGCTCAGCCCGGCGGCGCGGCTGATCAACGAGAAAATACCGTAAAATGCCTTGGGCAGCAGCGGGAACTTGGCAAGATCGTGCAGTGTGCACTTCGCCTCGTTCAGCCGCTTGATCGCCGGTTCGCCCTTGGGAAGGTTGGGCTTGGCGACCGATATGCGGTGGCCGCGGCGGGCCAGTTCGGCGGCGGCGGCCCCCCAAAGTTCCTCGCTGCCCCCCCAATGTGTCTCGTTGCAGCTGACAAAAGCAATATGGCGCGGATCGGCGATTTTCAAAAACGGAGCCCCCTCTGTGCCGTCGCTACCACGTTGCCCCTTTATGCCGTCAATCAAAAATCGCAGGATTTTGTAAAACAAGCAGTTATGTCGTGGCGAAATATCGGCGATGAACGGGTCGGCCAGGGGGAATGAATCAGGTGCGGATCGGGCAAATCATCCGGGCGACGGAGTGGTGGGAGTATAAGCTGCTCCCGATCCTCGGCGTTTTCTATGCGACGCTCGCCTGTCGCCACGCATCGATTGCTGCTGCCTGGCCTGTCGTAATCGAATTGCTGATCGGGATCGCGGCCGGTGCCGTTTATGTGAGTGTGATCAACGATCTTACCGACCGTGACGAGGATCGGCGAGCTGGCAAGCCGAACCGGCTTGAGGGGCGGTCAGGCGTGACGACCGCGCTGCTCGTTGCCGTGCCGCTTTTGATCGGGCTGGCCATGGCATGGCGCTGGCGTGACGATCCGTTGCTGCTGGCGGCCTATGGCGCGGCGTGGCTGGCATTCAGTGCCTATTCGCTGCCGCCCTTGCGGTTGAAGACGCGGGGCCTGCTGGGGGTGATGGCCGATGCGAGTGGCGCGCATCTGTTTCCCGCGCTGGTCGCGGCGCTGCTCGCCTTTCGCGCTGGCGGTGTGGCGCCCGATCTCGCCTGGCTCGTGCTGGTCGGGGTGTGGGCCGGTGCCTTCGGGGTACGCGGCATCCTGTGGCATCAGCTGAGCGACGAGGAGGCTGACCGGATCGGCAATGTGCGCACCTTCGTGCAGCGGCATGGCGGGCGCTGGGCCAGGGCGATCGGCGCCAGGGCGATGTTCCCGCTGGAATGCGCGGCCCTGTTCGCCTTGCTCTGGCTGCTCGATGATCGCATCCCGTTCGTCGCGCTGGTGCTCTACGCCTTTCTGGTGATCTTCAAGCTCGAACGGTTCGAGATGCACGCTGCGATCGTCCAGCCGCGCCCGCGCCATCTGATCCTGCTCAACGAATATTATGAGGTGTTCCTGCCGGTCTCGCTGCTGGTCGCCTCCGCACTGGCGCATCCAGCGGACTGGATCATGCTCGCGCTGCATTGCCTGTTCTTTCCCGGCCGGTTGAGCCAGGTAATTTCCGACGCATGGAAGCTGCCGCGCCGTATTCATCAATAGGGGGCTGGTTTGAATCGGACCCCGGCCGGTCTCTCATGACGCGGGGGTTCAGCGGATCTTTGCGACCGGTCCGGCTGCCGCGATCGGAAAAGGGGTGCCGAAGGTCGCCATGAACTCGGCTGCCGGAATCGCCTTGCCATAATGATAGCCCTGGCCCGCGTCGCACTGCCAGGCGCGGAGCAATGCCTCCTGCCCGGCCGTCTCGATGCCTTCGGCAATCACGTCCAGGCCAAGGCTGTGGCCGATCGCGACCACGCCCTTCACGATCGCCTCGCTGTGCGGGTCCAGGCCGATATCCTCGACAAAGCTGCGATCGAGCTTGAGGCGTGAAAGGGGGAAGTCCTTCAACGTGCTGAGCGATGCGAAGCCGGTGCCGAAATCGTCGAAGGCGATGCTGACGCCGCGCGCGTGCAGCTCGCGGAGTGGTTCCAGCTCCTCGATGTCGTGGCGAAGCGCGATGGTTTCGGTGATCTCGACCTCAAGGTCCGCCGGGGAAAGCCGATGCCGGGCGAGCGTGCTCTCGATCACATCGACCAGGGTGCCGGCGCGGAGCTGGGCAGCGAACAGGTTGACGCCGATCCGGATCGGCGCAAGCCCGGCGTGTCGCCAGGCGGCCAGTGTCCGGCACGCCTCGTCGAGCACCCAGCACCCGGCTTCGAACGCGAGGGCGTGCGTTTCGAGCACCGGCAGAAAGGCCTTGGGATAGAGCAGGCCGCGGGTCGGATGGCGCCAGCGCAGGAGCGCCTCCGCGCCGATCAGGCGGCCGTCGGCCAGGCTGACCTGAGGCTGGAAATGCAGTTCGAGCTGCCGGTCGGTGAAGGCGTAGCGCAGTTCGTCCTGAAAGGCGCGATTGGTGGCGAGCTGGCTTTCCATGCCGGTGTCGAACAGGCGGTAGCGCCGTCCTCCCGCGTTCTTCGCGCGGAAGAGCGCAAGATCGGCGCGAACCACCAGTTCGTCGGCGTTGCCCGCATGGAACGGGGCGAGCGCGACCCCGATGCTGCCGGACAAGTGGAACTGGTGCCCACAGACCGAGAAGGGCCGGCCGATCAGGTCGAGCAGCGCGTCGGCGCGAGCCGCGATCTCGAGCGGGTCGCGCTCATTGGGCATCAGGATCGCGAACTCGTCACCACCCAGCCGCGCCAGCACGTCGTCGGGGCCGAGCGATGCGGCAAGCCGCAGCGCGAGTGCCTGCAGCAACGTATCGCCCGCCGCATGGCCGAGCCCGTCATTGACGTCCTTGAACCCGTCCAGATCGAAGACCATCACCGTCGCCGTCGCGGTGCTTTCGAGCTGGGCCTCGATCCGCGCGCGGAAGCTGTTGCGATTGAGCAAGCCCGTCAGTTCGTCGTGGTTCGCAAGATGATGGAGCCGCTCCTCGCGCGCGCGCCGGTCCGATATGTCCTGCAATTGCGCGCCGAAGCCGAGACCGAGTGACCCGTTCCACACCGACAGCGACAGTTCCGCGGGGAATTCCGATCCGTCGCGGCGGACGGCGAGCACTTCGAGCGGCCGGCCGGTCATTCGCGCCTGCGCGCCGCCCGCGATCCGCATCAGCCCTTCGCGATGCGCCGCGCGAAAGCGCTCGGGCACGATCAGTTCGACGAAACGGCCTTCGACTTCGCGCGCCGCATAGCCGAACATCGCCTGCGCGCCGTGATTCCAGAAGGTGATGCGCCCTTCTTCGTCAGTCGTGATGAGCGCCTGGTGGGCGACATCGGCAAAAGCGATGAGGGTATTCGCCGTTCGGCTGGTGTGGCGGCGTTCGAACAGGTCGACGACGATGCCGGCCATCCGCGACAGCAGGGATTGTTGCCTTTCCGAGAAATCATGCCTCGGCTTCACGTCCAGCAGGCCGAAGCTGCCCAGCGCGACGCCGTCCCGCGTGATCAGCGGTGCGCCCGCGTAGAAACGGATTCCGGCCCCGGCGACCAGATCGGTGGTGGCGAAGCGCTGATCGGCCAGCGCATCGGCGACGACCATCGGATCGGTGCCGCGTACGACTTCGGCACAGAAGGAGCCTTCGCGCTGGAGTGAATCGATTTCGACGCCGAACCTGGCTCTCAGCCAGACCTGGTCGCGACCGACCAGGGTGATCGCGCAGATCGGCACGCCGAACATCTCAGCGCCCAGGCGAACGATGCGATCGAGATCTGGCTCGCCGGGGGTGCCGTCCAGGCCGTAACGCCGCAGGCATTCGAGACGCTGCCGTTCAGCGCCTGCGGTCTCGCCATGGGGATCGATGATATTCGGCAATGGCACGACCTCTTACCTGTGCAGCATTGCCGGGCGTATGTTACGCAAGTCTAAATGTTCGGCTCCGGTATAACCACTTGCGGTTGCGATCGGCGAAACCGGGGCCATTGAGTAGCCGGCCTCACAGACCGGCATTGGCCTCGACCGTCTTCGCCATCGATGCCCAGTCGAGTTCCGGCCGCTCGCGCGCCATCGTGGCGATCAGCCGGTCGCGGCCAAGCGACAGCATCGGCATCGGTACGCCGGCGGCGACGGCAGCCTCGGCGACCAGGCTCATGTCCTTGAAGCCGAGGGGCAGGGTGAAGCCGGCGGGCTCGTACTTCTCCTCGACCAGCACCTTGCCGTACACTTCGTAGATCAGCCCGCCGAAGACCGAGCCGGTCAGCGTGTCGAGCAACATGCCCTTGTCGACGCCATAGCGCCCTGCGAGCGTCATTGCCTCAGCTAGGGATTCGATCACCGTCATGATCAGGAAATTCCCGCTGAGCTTGACGATATTGGCCTTGTGGGGCGTCTCGCCCAGATTGAAGCTGCGCTGACCGACTGCGTCGAACAACGGCTGGCAGATCGCGACTGCCTCGGCCGGGCCGGCCGCGACCACGAACAGCTTCTTCGCGGCCGCCGCCAGCGGCCTGCCGAAGACCGGTGCCGAGACGAAGGTCTGGCCAGCCTCCCGATGGGCGCTGGCCAGCCGGTCGGCGATGGTGACGCTGATCGTGCTCATCGAGACATGGATGGTCGGCGTGCCCGAGGCGAGGATGCCGTCCTTGCCGAAGGCCACTGCCTCAAGCGCCCTGTCGTCGGCCAGCATGCTCATCACCACCGGTTGCCGGGCGGTTTCGGCGGGCGTTGCGGCCAGGCTCGCGCCCGCTGCGACCAGCGGGGCGGCCTTGTCCGCGCTGCGGTTCCACAGGGTGACCCGATGTCCCGCCTCGATCAGATTGCGGGCGATCTGGCTGCCCATCTGGCCCAAGCCGATGAAACCGACGTCCATGAACTGGCTCCCTGTGCGTTTAATCAGAAATCGTCGCGTTAGGTCGGGGTAGGGTAGTGCACAATGTCGGAGTTCGCGCCTGCCTGCCGCCCGGGTGGCCGCCTGTGGCCCGGATCGTGGCGTCGCGGGCCGGAACAAGAACCGAAACGGCGATGGTCGTCACTCCTGACGGGCGCTGCGATTCGTCCCAAGAAATAGGACGTTTGCCTCCTTCGATGCGAAAGGATTGTTCCGCGCACGGCAATGCAATTTGCGTGTCGTATCGGGCACGCAATGGATAAGGAGGGCTGGCCCTCGGCGGGGAGGCACGATCCGGGCACGCGAATGCTTTCCAAGCGCTTACCATAAAGTAGATTGCTCCGAATGGGACCGAATCGACTCGACGGCCTGACCGCCCGCCAGCTGCAATGTCTTCGCGGCAAATGGGATCGGAAGATGGACAAGGAGATCGCGCACGAGCTCGGCATCTCCCAGCGTGCGGTCGAGGGCCATCTGCGCGGCGCGCGCGAGAAGCTCGGTACGGCCTCCACCCGTGCCGCCGTGCTGATGGTCGCCGTGCGGGAGGGGTGGGAGGGTTCGGTTGAACCGAACCGTGGACCGTCCGATCTTCCGAACCCCGGCGATTCCGGCGCAATCCTGTTTCCGGACGAGGAGGGGCCGGTTCCCGCTTCCGCTTCGGTCCGCGACAGCTGGTCCCGGTCGGGCCAGCGATTGTCGCCGATCGGAGCGGAAGCGCGCTGGCCCATCCCAACACGGGAAGGGCAACGCAATGACCTGAGCACGCTTCAGCGACTGGCCTGGCCGTTCGCGATCGCGACACTGGTGATGGCCATTCTTTTTCTGGGTTTCGGTGTGGTCAACGGCGCCGGCGAATTCATCGGCACGGTTCTGAACCGCACATTCTGACAGCACATTCTTGAAAGCGCCCGCGCCCTGCGCCGGCGCAGGGGGTAATCATGCTCAATGATCGTCTTTCCGCGGCGCGCAAAGTCGCGCAGACCCTGATCCCGGCAGAGCGCAATCTCGACGCCTCGTTGCGCAGCAACGCCGAATTGACGCTGGCGATGCTGGCGGCGCGCGAGGAAGCGCGGCTGCCGCTATCGATTGCCAGCGATGCCCTGCGGCATAATGCGGACGCGAACGTCGCGCTCGCCAAGGCCTGGTCGAGCATCGCGCTGGTCCATGGTGCATTGCGGGCGGCACAGCACGATGTCGGGCTCGACGGCGTCAAGGCGTGGTTCGGCGATCAGTCGCTCTGCGAGGATACGGCGCTCGGCACCGCCACGGTTGTCTCGATCAGCACGGCCGCATGATCGCGGGTTGACGAGAGGGCTGGTTGAATGCTCCGCTCCGGACATGCTGCGCATCATTCTGTACGAGATGATTCTGATCATCTGCTGCGCCTACGCGCTGGCGCGGGGCGGCGCGCCGGAGCGGAGCGCGGCGGCCATGATGCTGGCCGCCTCGCTCGCCAGCTTCGTCACCCAGTCTCAGCCCTTCTCCGGCTCCTTTCAGAAAATGCAGATGTGGGTCTTCGTGATCGACATGCTGTTGCTGGTGGGCCTGTTCGTGCTCGCGGTCGCCTCGACGCGTTTCTGGCCGCTCTGGCTCGCCGGCTTTCAGCTTCTGGCGGTCACCGCGCATTTCATCCGCGCGGTGGACCAGAGCGCGTTGTCCAGGGGCTATCAGTTCCTGATCTCGTTCGAAGCGTATCCGATGTTGCTGCTGGTGGCGCTTGGCGCGTGGCGGCACCGGCGGCGCCTTCAGCTCTACGGTGCCGACAGATCCTGGAGGGATTCCTCGAGCCTGTAGCGGGGGCCGGCGCGGCCGGCCTGTCCGCCAGGCTGGTGGAGGAGTTCGGCTCGTTGCCCGGCGTGCTGGCGGCGAGCGGGCAGGCGCGGCTGCGCGTGCTGGAGGGCAGGCCCGATCTCGACGCACTGCTCGGCGGACTCGACGCGGCGCTGGCGCATATCGCGACGCTGCGCTTCGCGCGCGGGCCGGTGGTCGACAGTTGGCCGGCGCTGCTCGACTATCTGCGGCTCACCCATGCCTTCAGCGCGGTGGAGATCGCGCGGGTGCTTCACCTCGACGGCCAGGGCCGCCTGATCCTCGACGAGGAGATATCGCGCGGGACGATCGACGAGGCGACGATCCATGTGCGCGAGGTGATCCGCCGCGCGGTGGAGCTTCACGCCGCGTCGATCGTGCTGGTGCACAACCACCCGAGCGGGGATCCCGCGCCGAGCCGGGCGGACGTCGACATCACCCGCCGCATCGCCCGAGCGGGCCAGCCGCTGGGGATCGCGGTGCACGACCACCTGATCATGTCGACCAGCGGCCATGCGAGCATGCGGGAGCTGGGATTGATCTAGGGGTCAATCTTCAGGCGGTGGTCGGAAAATGGTACCGGTGTGACCGCGGGGCTTCCCAACCGGGGGCTAGATGTTTGATCCCGTCATTTGATGGTGCATTATTCAGCCAGGAATGGAAGGATGCACTACGGGCCAGATTTTACACGGGAGCGCCCGCACGACAGAGGCGGTCCATCGAGCGATACAACATAGTGAAGAGAGTCGATCGCAGAGATGGTGGCGGATACACCGCTGACCAGTATGACAAGTTTGTTACGCCTGTGAACTCGCGCCCGCCTCAATCCACTTGTATAGGCGCCACATCGAACGCAGAACGATGGCGATATTCAAGGCAGGGTGGGGCGATGCAAACAATAAAGGCGGTAGATGTGACGTCGAAGGAGCCTCTCGCCAGGCGCTTGTTCGCGCCAGTTCGCGGCGAAGGTCGGCACTTTTTCTTGATCGATCTCGTGCGTGGGTTCGCAGCCTTGGCCGTCGTTATTTTCCACTATCAGAATTTC
Source organism: Candidatus Sphingomonas phytovorans (assembly GCA_029202385.1). NCBI lineage: Bacteria > Pseudomonadati > Pseudomonadota > Alphaproteobacteria > Sphingomonadales > Sphingomonadaceae > Sphingomonas > Candidatus Sphingomonas phytovorans. Next base: position 3,374,416 of record CP119314.1, on the reverse strand, counting down.
GCAATACCGGCTGGTTCGATCGAGCAGGTTCTAGTGGTGCGTGATGCTATGCCTTGGCGAACCCTCTTGTGGCCAATATACGATTTTGGTCTCTTTGCAGTACAGCTATTCTGGCTAATTTCTGGTTTCGTATTCACTGGGGTTTATGTTGGCCATGCTCATACAACCCGTTATTTTGTAGCGAGCAGAATCGCCCGCCTTTATCCACTTCACCTGATCACACTTCTCGTGGTTGCGGGTCTCCAGTTTGGTCGACTTGGTACCTTGGGTAATTTCGCAATCTATCAGGCGAACGATACCTATCATTTTGTACTGCATCTTTTCATGGCTTCTGACTGGGGGTTTCAGCGAGCGCCCTCATTTAATGCTCCAATCTGGTCGGTCTCACTAGAAATATTGATATACGCCATATTCTGGTTGATAGCGTCTCGGCTTTACCGGTTTGGCCTGATAGGCCCTTTTGCATTGGCAGGCGCTTTCGCGATGGGGAGTATTTTCAATTTTCCGGGTACGTTGTTCTGGCAATGTGGTTTCTATTTCTTCCTCGGATCTGCGGCGCATTGCGCATATATCGTAGCGGGTAAGAAATCTCGCTGGCTTGCCATTCCGGGGATAGCGGGCCTCGGCCTCGTTGCAGCCCTATTGGTTGTGCATCCGGCCATCGGTGTGCCCAAGCTAATGCCGGCGATCCTGCCAAGCCTGTTTTTGATTATTTGCAGTGTCGAATCGTCACATCTGGTCCTGCCGAAATGGGCGCGCGCCATCGGTGATATGACATACGGCGTTTATCTGTGGCATGTCCCGCTAATGTTGACTGCCATGCTCGTCTTGGATGGTATCATTGGGTCGCGCAGGATCGTTTTGCAGCCGGGCTTTTTGATCGCTTATGCCGCTGTCATCGCATTGATCGGCGCGCTGTCATTCTATCTGATCGAGAGGCCAGCCAAGAGGGCGTTGATGCGCTTGCTTGAGGGTGGGATGGCTAGAAAACGCCAAGGAATTTAGATCGCACCCTTTTTGTCGCCAAAACATCCCGCGCCTCACAACGAGCAACAATTCCCACCGCATCGGTATAGCGGCCGTTTGCCACCTCAAGCTGCCCAGTCTGTTCGATGAAGCCCGATTGCCATGGCCGCGCGTCGTCATGTCCGTCGGGCAGCTTGGCACTCTCGGGCAGGGCCGCCGGGGATACGCCGTTGAGCCAGCTACTCGGCAACAGGGCCGAGCAGGGCGATGCATTTGCCTGAATGACGGTATGAGCGCAGCCGGCAAGCAGCGCGATCGGCAGCATCGTTGCTATCGCCGCCAGGTGCTTGGTTGATCGCATCTCTTCCCTCCTTCACGGTCTCATGGATGGATCGCTCGGCCGCCTGGGCGTTGCCGAGCGTCTGGACTGCGTCGTGCCCACTTTCGATCGCGGCCCCGCGCTGGCCGGCCGCAAGGCGGGCTTCAGTTGCCGCCTTGCGTGCCGTGCCGCATGATCGGAGCGCGAGCAGGCCGGCAAGCAACGCGATCAGGATCGTCGCCAATGCGATCCTGAACAAGGCTGCGACAGGGACGGCCGGCACTATGCCACCCCCTTGATCTTCTCGGCGAACTTGAAGCCGTAGACCGTGCCGGCCCAGGCAAGCGACATGCCCGCCGCGGTGATATCGAACCGGTCGAACAGCAGAGGCTGCAGGATCATTGTCCAGGCGACTGTCGCGTTGGTGATCCAGTCGAGCGTCGGGCGGGCGAGCCGAACGAACGCCTGATACCAGGCCTGTTCGCGGATCCGGTGATCGGGCATGTTGATCGCGTTAGTCGGTGCAGCTTTCGCCATCTCTACGACAATCGGCTCGACGGGGTCGCCGATAGCTGTGCCGCTCACGCCGCCCTCGCCAGCCAGCCATACAGAAAGGCCTCGTTGGCGGTCCGGTCTTCAGTCAGCGAGAGATAGCGCTCACCTTGAAGGGCGTTGAGCAGCACGAGCAGTCGCCGTTCGCCTTCCGCTCCGCGTCTGGCAAGAAACGCCTTCAATGCGGCGAGCGTCGCCGTGCCAACCGCTCCATCGATGGTAAGGTCCGGATAATCCCGTGCGCCGTTATTGAGTCCGTTGAGCGAGCGTTGCAGGAAAGCCGTGGCGACCTCCGGGCCCATATTCACGCCGGTATCGACCAGTTCTGCAGCAACCGGCATTGATACCGTGGCAATCTGGTCGAAGCCTGGCGCGATCACATAACGACGCCGATAAATCTCGAAGGCGAAGGCCCGCGTCATGGCGCGCATCGGCCCCGTAAAGCCTTGGCTGCGCGCGATTGCTGCGGTGATGCCGTGGTTCGTCTCGCCGCCGGCGTCGTTGGGGTTATTGACATAGCCTCCCTCGTTCGCCAGCACTTGTTCGATCACTGCGTCAATCGTCTTCATCACGGCTTTCCCTTCAATAGCATCCAGAGGGCGAGCCCCGCGCCGGCCAGCCAGCCGACGAGAGGTGAGCGAACAACCCAGCCGCCGAAGCTCATTGCTCCGTCGCGGCGATGTCTGTCCGCTTCGAGCGCTAGCACGCGCTTTTCGAGTTCCTTGACCTTGACCGGAAGGTCGGCCGCGCTGATTACCCTTTCGCCGAGTGCATCAAGTTTGGTCGACATCATGTTCAAATTGTGGATAACTTCACGAAGTTGACCCTTCATCTCACCTAGCATCATCCCTGTAGTATCGAGTTGTTCTGTCATATTGTTAAATCCAAGAAAATATCAACAATTGGAAATTGGATAATAAGGCGAACGGGTTGCTGGTATAATGCAAGGCTTTATCTTCGTGGCTTTTGACATATATGACTGGCCTTGGTTTATGCGTGAGTATGTCAAAGTGTAATGCGAAGCGTATAGTAAAGTCCCCGTAAATCCGAAAGGCGCCGAGTGAGATGCTAAGCGTAAGGTCACGCGCTGTAGATATAGTTGCCAAAGATACTTTGCCATTGAGCATTACAACGTTAGTTGTTGAGCGGCTGCCACCTTGGCGTAACCTGAGGCGTTCGGATGGAGGCCATCGGAGGTGTCCGTCACTGGATCGATCCAGCCATCTGTGTTGACAAAAATGATGTTGGCGTCCCCAATCGCAGTCACGGCCGCCAATATTGCACTGTTGTAGGTGTTCCGCTGCGCGTAGTTCGCAATGGTGGTTCCTACAGAAAGGATGCCTCGTGCATATATCTTCGCTGAAGGTAGCCCCGCACGGATGAGGGAAAGCATGGTCTGGTAGTCGGACCGGAAGGTGGCGATCGGGACCCCCGTAATCATGTCATTGACGCCGCCAGCGCAGAAGACGCGGGTGGGAATAGAGGTTAGGCTAGTTATCTGGGAGGTCGTATCACGAAGGCCTGTAGAGACTTTGGCTCCTGACCCACCCCGCCTGATGGAAACCCTGCCTGTGGCCTGCGCGAGGATGTAAGGGTCCATGAGACGTGAGTCTGCTTGGGAGGCGAGGGCGTTTCCCTGTACGATGGAGTCCCCGAAATACGCGTCCACTTGTTTGGGGGTATGTAAGGAAGCGCTTAGACTGTCTACGAGGATAGCATTGACATAGATCGTGGCGCTAACCGAGATGAACTTGACCTCATACTCGTGGGTCCCGGACAGGCCTGTAGCAAGGGCGACGACCTCATAGTTGGAAGACATGGTAGGAGTGACCGAGGCTATCTCCACTCCGTCCTGCAGCAGAACGATTGCTCCTGTGCCGAAGCCGTTGAACATCCAGAGGCGCACTGAGGTTGTGGTGGCTGCAAACCTTAGTCCGCAGCCGCTAGGCTGCGACCAATAGCGTTGCTCGTTCCCAGTCGCGTACAGCGAGGCGCTGCCGGTTATGCCTTCGGCTGCGATATAATTTGAATACGGGGCCGTGCCCACCGGATAGAAATTGGGTACGTCCGAAGGGCGGGTTATTTGAGGGGCGATCCCCGCAATACGATAGCAAAGATCGTTGTCAAAGTACTGGCCCTTCAACTTGATCCGATGATTTCCCTCGGGAAGGCGGAAGAGTGGGACGAAAGACCAGCCTGCGGGGGCTACAATTGTGGTTGGGGTTCCTCCATCTATCTGAAGCGTGTAGTTTCCTCCGAAGAGTTGCGCGGAGAGGTCCGTGCCACGGATCATCGTATCAAGGTAACAGTTCCCAAGGCCCATTCCCAAACCGGGGACCCCCACCACGTTATGCCCACTTGAGGCGACCGGAGCAGCGTATCCGCCTAGCTTGGCTACTGCGCTGTCTCCGAATGCTACGTCCAAGGTTATCGGAAGTCTGACCGCCTCTAGATAGCTGCCAGCTTCGACTACGGTGTTTCCAATGTCGGACGTATTCTGTGACCAGGATATGCCGAAGCTGCCGGCATTCGGCCCGTTTGCGATAAGTGCATCTATCTCGATCCAGCCCGACCCGGCCGCTCCTGTTATCGAGATGTCCGCCGCACTGAAAGTGGTATCCACAGCGATATTACTTAGAGCGGCGTCCCCCGGAGCGATGCTATAGTGCTGCACGCGAATTCTCGTGGCTGCGGCGGGGCCGAGGTGGCGCCACTTGAAATCTGCCGCCGCAGTGGTGGTGAAATAGATCTTGCCGTTGATTCGGGTTAGTGTGTTTGCGGCCAATGGCACTGAAAGATCGGTGTCGATGTTCAGCGTCGCATCTGCCGTGATCGTCGTTGAGGTGCTCTTAGTATAGCGAATGGGAAGGGCGGCAACTGCAAGAGTTGTGGTCGCAAGATCAAGTGCTGTCTGTCTGGCGGCTGCCGATGCTATGTCTCGCGCGGCTTGGCTCTCCATTACGGCCTCTGCTACAGATGTTGCGTCGTTCGGCACCGCGATGAACTGCGTTCCGTCATGGCCGAGCACCTTGCCTGCAAGCTCCGAGGCCGGCGGTAAGGTGGGCGCGGGATCGCCCAACGGCACCTTAAGCGCGCGCGTGCCCAAATCGTGGTTGACCAGATCCCGGATCGCCCCGCGCCGGTTGATCATGTTCACGGTCGAAAGATTGTACGCGCCCTGGTCCGCGAATTCGCTGGTCTGGAGATAATCCGGTTCGGAGATAAGCTGGATTCGCGTCCCGCTGGCTGGCGGCGTGGTGAAGGTCACCGTGCCGGAGGTGGCGCCGAAGGTGACGCCATAGTGTGTCGAATAGGTCTTGCGGACGCCGTCGACATAAACGCCGACATCCGTCGCTGCGACGATCGAGAAATTGAATGGGAACTCGGCCTGTGTGCCGGTGCCATTCTGGGGTTCGCTTGAAATGTTCGGACTGATTGCGGCCACGCGGCACCTCCTGTGATGGAGATGGCTTAGGCGGTGGCGGGAAAGGTTTGAATCGACTGGCGCCGGACGGAGATAGATCCGGAATCCGATCTATCATCTCGTTTGTCTGTGCGCCTTGAATGGCGTGACATAATAGGTTGACGAATCGGGAGCGTAACGTTCGGGCGGTGGGTGTCCGTTCTTCGCTTCGGGAACGCTGCGCGCAGAGGAATGGCCGGATGCGACAAACGACTTTGTCCGTGGCACTGGAGGTCAAGCCGGAAAGCCAGGTCAAGCTTTCCGCCCTGATCGACCGGCTGCACGACAACGGCTCCGCCGCGAGCGCGGGTGGCCCCGGCGACTATGCCTGGTTCATGCGGGGCGTGCCGTCGGTGCATTTCCTGTCGATGAGCATGTTCCCCGGCGCTGACTATGATCCGCTGTTCGTGCTCGAGGCCAATTTCGACGGGGCGCCCGGCATCTTCTGGGGGCAGCTCGAGGCAGCGATCGGCATTGACCTGCGTAACATGCTGCGGTGCTGCAAGCGCCCGCTGGATCCATGCGGGCCGCTTTACGATGCGGTGACGGCGCCGGATTCGCGGGCGCCGGTCGCGCCCTATATGGAGGCGCGCTCGCTTGAGCCGAGTGTCTACCATCACGGCAATCGCGGCATGACCCGCGACCGAATCCTTGCCGAGAGCGACCTGTTTCGCGCGACCCGGACCGAGATCGCGACCGCCAACGGTACCGGGCCAAGCCCCTATCGTGGCGCGGTGACCCCGGCCGACATCCACCACCATCTCCGTAGTGCGTTGCTGCCCGCCTTTCCCTGGCTTGCCGAACGCGCGCCGGCTCGTATCCCGTTCTTCACGCGTTGCGGCGATTATCTCAAGGTGGCGGTCTTTGCCCTGCTCGTCGTCCTCGCACTGGCGCTGCCGGGCCTGATCCTCGCGCCGCTGATGCCGGACAAACGCTTCTTCCTGCTGCTCGCCTTCGGCCTGATCTACACGGGTATCCGCCTCTACATGATCCGCGAGCCGCTGCCGGGCACTGACACGGCGGGGACGTTCAACCTGATCACTGCCCTGTTCAAGCCGCAGACCCTGGTGCTGATCCTGGTTGGGGCGATCCTCTACGCGGTGCTCGCACCGCTTATCACCATCACCATCTCGATCATGACCGGCCTGCCGCTCGAGCTGGCGCGTCAGCATGCGCCGCGGATCACGCTGTTCGGCCTCCTCAGCGTACCCTTCTCGGTGCTGCTGATCCTCTGCTGGCTGCGCTATCTCGAACGGCGCGATTCCTCGCAGGACGAGCCGCCGATCGATGAGGAGATGGTGCGCCAGATGGCGCAGCGCGAGGACTGGATTCCGCAGAACCACATGGGCTCGGTCGTGCTGATCAAGCCGGGCGTGCTGCGCACCATCATCGTCCGCGCCGGTCATCACGGGCTCGGGCTGGTGCTGCGCGCGATGCCGAACAGCGGCGTGCGCGGCTATCTCGGCAGCATGCGCACCGTCCATTTCGCGCACTGGGCATTCGTCAACAATGGCAGCCGGCTGATGTTCTTCAGCAATTTCGATCAGAGCTGGGAAAGTTATCTCGATGATTTCATCGAGAAGGCGCATGTCGGCCTCACCCTCGCCTGGGGATGCGGCGTTGGCTTCCCGGCGACGCGTTTCCTCATCCAGGACGGCGCCAGCCATGGCCGCAAGTTCAAGGGCTGGGCGCGCCATTCAATGGCGGTCAGCCGCTTCTGGTACAGCGCCTATAGCGACCTGACCGTCGATCAGGTCGAACGCAACAACCGCATCGCCAACGGCCTGCGCAAACCGTCGCTCACGAACAAGGAGGCGTCCGCGTGGATCAACGACCTGTGAGCGAGACGCCGCGGAAAAAGCCGCCGAGCTGGCAGCTGAAGGCGCCGCACTGCACCCTGACTCAGGGGCTGGTTGTCAGCGGCTTCGCTTCATTGCCGACCGGGCGGGCCCTGTTCCTCGAATTCACCTGGAAGGGGAAGGGCGGCGGTGCCTGGCTCCGGACAGTCCAGGAACTCGCGCCGGTCACCGATGCTGACGGGCGCGACGCGCGGGCGACCGCGATCTCCTTCGCCTATGCCGGGCTCGAAAAGATGGGCCTGCCGAAACCCGCGCTCGACTCCTTTGCTGCACCGTTCAAGGAGGGGATGTTCCAGGAGGACCGGCTGCGTCGCCTGGGTGATCGCCGCAAGGGCGAATGGCTCGGCACGGTCATCGAAGGCGGGCCGAAATGGAGCTCGAACGCGCGGCAGCGCAGTGCCCTGACCAGCGTGGAAGCGGGACAATCGCGTTCCAGCACCTCCACCGGGCATCGCGAGGAACAGATCGTCACGCCGGTGACCGTCCATGCCCTGCTGCTGCTCTACGACAAGGACGAGGACAGCGCCGAGGCCTGGGCCGAACAGGTCGAGGCGGCGCTGAAGCCGCATGACGTGCAGGTCGTCCACCGCCTGCCGCTTGATCTGCGCCCGGATGAGAAGGGTGTCGCGCGCGAGCATTTCGGTTTCGCCGACGGCATCTCGCAGCCGATCCCGTTCGATGACGAGGACGCGATCGTCCTCAGTACGGGTGCCCCGGCCGTGCGCGATTTCTGGAACGGCGTGCCGCTTGGCGAGATCCTGTTCGGCCACACCAACGGCCACCACGAAAAGGCGCCCGGGCCGATCGTGCCCGACGATGACAAGGCACGGGCCGCCGGCCTGCCGCCGCATCCGCTGGCGGAGGGCTCGCTCGATCTCGGGCTCGACGGCAGCTACATGGTCGTGCGCGAGCTGAAGCAGGATGTCGTCGCCTTCTGGCAATCGATGCGCGCGAATGCCGCGCATATCCGCGAGCGCGATCCGGAAGGATCGGCGCACGTTACCACCACCTGGCTTGCCGAGCGGGTGGTCGGCCGCAACACCAAGGGCGATCTGCTCTGTCCGGCCGGCTATCTGCCGCCCGATGCCTATGAGCAGCCGGAGAATGATTTCGGCTTTTTCGACCGCGATCTGCACGGTGTCGGCTGCCCGGCTGGGTCACATGTCCGTCGCTCCAACCCGCGAGACGGTCTTGCGCCCACAACTGGCGACAAGCAGACCCTGCTCGACGCTGCGAACAACCACCGCATCCTGCGCCGCGGCCGGAAATATGGCTCGACGATCAGCGTGCCGCCAAAGGAGGACGGGGTCGATCGCGGGCTGCTGTTCATCTGCCTCAACACCGACATCGCCCGCCAGTTCGAGTTCGTGCAGCAGACTTGGTTGCTCAACCCGAACTTCGCGACCCTGTTCGACGAGACCGATCCGCTGATCGGGCCCAAGGGCAAGATGACGATCCGGGAACAGCCGCTGCGCCGGATCGTCGATGTCGAGACCTTTGTCCGCATGGCCGGCGGGGATTATTTCTTCCTGCCGAGCATCCCGGCACTGCGCTATCTGGCGTCGCTATGAGCGTGCTTTCCTCGACCGAGGTGCTACGGCCCGGCCCCACGGGCCTGAAGCGATTGCTGATGCAAGGCGTGATGGCGGCGATGCCGTTCGCTTTCCGGCTGCTGCGCCGGCTGAAGCCGATCCCCCGCTTCGGCAAGACCTATGTGGTCACTTTGTACGATGACGTGCGGGAGGTGTTCGCGACCGATCCGGCGTTCGGCGTCACCTACAAGGAAAAGCTCGACATCATCATGGGCGGGGAGCCCTTCTTCCTCGGCATGGGCGATACCCCGCAATATCGCGCCGATACCGCGGCGATGCGCAAGGTCGTCCGGCCGGCCGACCTGCCGCTGCTCGCGGCAAAGGTCGAGGCGCAGGCCGAGGCGATCGTCGCCGGCGCAGGCGGCCGGATCGAGGTGGTCGATATGCTGGTGCGGCGCGTCACCTTCGATTTCCTTGCCGACTATTTCGGCGTCCCGGCGCCCCCGGGGGGCGACCTGCGTGTCTGGGGCACGCGGTTGTTCGAATATCAGTTCGTCGCCAGCGATGCGCCGCTGCTCGCCGAGGTTGCCGAGATCGCGCCGGCCCTGCGCGACCATATCCAGCGGCAGATCGAGGCACGCCGTGCCGCGCCGGGCAAGGTGGACGATGTTCTCGCTCGTTGCCTCAAGCTGCAAAAGGCGGGTGAACCTGGTTTCAGCGATGCGCAGATCCGCACCGCACTGATGGGCTTCATCGTCGGCGGTCCGCCCCAGCCGCCGATGGTCGTGCCCCAGGCGATGGAGCAGCTGCTGCGCCGGCCCGATGCGCTGCGGGGTGCCCAGGCAGCGGCGCGCGCCGGGGATGTCGTGCTGCTCGCCGGCTATGTTCGCGAGGCGATGCGCTTCGATCCGCTCGCCCCCGGCTTGCCGCGCGTGGTGTTGAAGGACTGGACGGTTGCTCAGGGCACCAGGCATCAGCGCACCATTCCAGCTGGATCGACGGTGCTTGCCGCCTTTGCCTCCGCAATGCGCGACGGGCGTCGGGTGCCGGATCCGGAGCGTTTTGATCCGTGCCGGCTGCCGCACGAATATATTCATTTCGGCTATGACCTGCATCAATGCTTCGGTATCCACATCAACAACGCCACGCTTCACCTGATGCTGAAGCCGCTGTTGAAGCGCGAGAATCTGCGCCGCGCGCCGGGTGCTGCCGGCAAGCTGCGCAAGAACGGGGCCTTTGCTGAATCGCTGACGGTGGAGTTCGACTGAAGCAGCGTGATTATGCGGGCGGGGCTCGCTAACAACACCTATGGCTTCCCTCGAAACGATCGTCGTCGATATCGCGGCCGAGATGGCGGACGCGCCGGATCGCGGCACCGTGGCCGATTATATCCCCGGCCTCGCAGAGGTCACCGCCGGCAAGTTCGGCATCGCGGTGATCGAGGCGGACGGCACCTGCCATATGGCGGGCGATGCGGAAGAACCCTTCTCGATCCAGAGCATCTCGAAAGTGTTCAGCCTGACCCTGGCGCTGGGCGCGATCGGTGACAGGCTGTGGGACAGGGTCGGGCGCGAACCATCGGGCAGCGCGTTCAACTCGATCGTCCAGCTCGAGACTGAATCCGGCATCCCGCGCAATCCCTTCATCAACGCTGGCGCGATCGTCGTCGCCGACATGATCCTTGGCGCGTACGAACCGGTCGAGGCGATCGGTGAAATCCTGCGCTTCGTCCGATCGCTGGCGGACGACGACAGCATCTTCATCGACGAACGCATCGCGCGGGCCGAGCAGGCGACTGGTTTCCGCAACATTGCGCTGGCCAATTATATGCGCGCGTTCGGCAATGTCCGCAATCCGGTCGAACGGACGCTTGGCGTCTATTTCCATCAATGCGCGCTGGCGATGAGCTGCCGCCAGCTCGCGCTTGCGGGCAGGTATCTCATGGCTGGCGGAATCAACCCGGCGACCGGCCATTCGATCGTATCGACCCAGCGCGCACGGCGCATCAACGCGCTGATGATGACCTGCGGCCACTACGACGGGTCGGGCGAGTTCGCCTTCCGTGTCGGCCTGCCGGGCAAGTCCGGCGTCGGCGGCGGTATCCTGGCGATCGCGCCCGGGAAGGCGTCGATCGCCGTGTGGTCGCCCGGTCTCAACCCGCGTGGTACATCGCAACTGGGCGCACTGGCGCTGGAGCGGCTGGTGCAACGTACCGGCTGGTCAGTGTTCGAGCCTTCCGATCCCCGGGCGGGACTGAAAGTCAATGACAGCTAAGTCCTCGGCAGTGGAGAGGCGAACGGGTTTTGCGCTGGCGGGGCTGATTTCTTGCCAACCGGATTCTTCTTCCCCGCGACTTGCGAGGCACCGCCCAACGCCGTCGAGAGCCCGTCAAACACACCCTTCATCAGCGCACCGCTTGCCTTGGCGCGGTTCGCCGAGGCCTCGGATCTGTAGTTGAACGCGTTGATGTCGAAGCCGCGCGTCCGTTCGTTGCCGCCCTTGTAGATCTGGCCGATATCCTCGGCGCCGATCATCGCGGTATCCTTCTGGATATCGACCGGTGATCCGAAATTGAGATCGACGCCGTTCGCCGCCATCGCGGCGGTCTGCGCGCCCTTCATCTGGGCCAGGTCGCGATAGCGACGTTGCGCCTCCAGATTGGTATTCTCGATCGAATCGCGCGCCTGTTCATTCGCCAGCCGGGCATTCTGGTCGGCAATCTGCGCCTGATAGCGATATTGCTGGGCCTGCCCGATGCCGGCCGTCACGGCGCCGATGCTCGACATGGCGGTGGAGGCGATCAGCAAAGCGGTTGTGGGTTCGCACATCAGCGGCGCTCCTGGGAGAAGGGGACGAAGCGGGTTCCGGCGATCATGATCACCTCCTTTCCGATGGTGAAGCCGATCCGCCGCAGGAAGCGGACGGCGCGGTGATTGTCTTCCGCTACTAGGTTCTCCAGCACCGGGGTTGAATCGAACATCGCCGAAAGGATGCGCGGGCCCCAGCGCAGCATCGTGCGCGGGTGGCGGTAGATCGCGTCGCTGCCGAGCATCCAGGGCGCCCCCTCGCCGCACAGTGCGTTCGTCACCACCAGGCCGAACATCGCCTCGGGCCGCCCGTCGACCGTGGCGGTAAGGCATAATGAGGAGGACAGCAGGCCAGCCCGCAACGCCTGTCTTGGCGTATGGCCCATCGCCGCGCACTCGGTCACATCGGCCTCGCGCATCCGCGATGCGATCGGGCCGACATGGACTGGCGTGGCGCTGACCAGCGCGACCCGGTTATTCGGAGACGGAGGGGTCGAGATAGATCGCACTCACGGTCATCGGCAGCGGATCGTCCGATCTCACCACCATGCGCGCGCCGCCATTGATGTCGGCGCGCAGATAGGTTCCGTACAGGCCTGTCATCAGCTGGGGGGGCTGGCCGGGAAGCTCGTTGATGCGGGCGCGGAGCGGTTCGAGCGTCGCGTCGGTCGGCCCCGCCTTCACGCCGCGGCTGTTAACCAGCCGGACCACCGCCCTGGCCTGGGTCTGCGGCTTGGCGATCGTCCAGCCGCCCTGGCCCTGCCAGGCGAGCGGCAAAGTCTCGATCGTGGCGCTGTAGGGCAGACCGATGGTCACCTTGCTCGCCGGCTCGGGCAGGGTGACGCTGCCATTGCCGACAACCAGCCCCGTCACGACCCCGCCATCGGCAAGGGCCGAGACAGTCCTGCCTTCCAGATGCTGCAGGTTTCGCAGCACGGTTTGCGGCGTTTCGAAACGATAGCTGACCGCGCTGTCGAGGAAACAGCAATCCTCCACGGCATCCCATCTGGCCGTCGCCATGCGCTCGATCAGCAGCTTCCCGTTCCGTCGCACGGTCAGGTAGAGCCGGTCCTCGCCACCTTCGGAGATCACGCAGACGCTCTCGACGAGGCCATCGGTCTCGCAGATCGTCCAGCCCCAGACCTGCTGCTCCTGCTCCCAGGTGAAGCACAGCAGCTTGCCGTCGTCGCGAACCGCCCAGATCAGCGATCGGGGTTCCTGCGCATAGGCCCATGATGTGACGTTGAAGCCACGGAACAGATGTGGGGAGAAGATCGTCACATCGTTGGAATTGATGCTGTCGCTCGAGAATTCATAACCAAGCGTCCGCACGCCGTTGCCGACGCTGGTCTGGTAGAAGACGACGCTGTCGATCACCAGCGGAGACAGGCGCGCCGATCCGCGCCCATTCTGGCGTCGGCTTACAAAGTCGGTCGCGGTCAGATAGCCATTCTGTCCCCCTTCGATCCTGAAGATGGAATCCGAAGTGAGGGCGAGCAGGCTGGTCGTTGAGACGAGCTGGTTCACCGCGTTGACCCGCCCCGAGACGAGCGCGAAGCTCAGGCTGTCCGATGCCTTGAGCGGGCGCGAGATATCCATGTTCTCGAAGCTGCCCGACCGGGAGCCCCAGATCGCATTGGGATGACTTGTCGTGCGGCCCCAGAGCAGGCGCTGCTCGAAGAAGGTGATGGTGGAGGGGTAGTTCCGCAGGTCCTTCGCGGTGACCGCCGTGCTTGCTGCCGTTTGCGATGGCGTGACGGTATAGGTGCCTGCGGCCCCAGTCGCGCCGGTAAGCTGTCCGACCACCAGCGTGCCGGCCGTTATGCCGGTGCCGGAAAGCGTTTTGCCTTCGCTGATCTCGCCGCTCGTCACCGCGGTCACGGTCATCACGGATCCGGCGATGCTCGCCGTGACGACGGCGGGAAAGTCATCGAAAGGGTTTGTGGCGATCGGCGGCCCGTCGGAATAATCCGGGCCGATATTGTCATCCACGAAGCTCAGGCTCGTCGTGGTGCCGATATAGCCGAATTCCTGGGTGTTGTCGGCCTTGTAGACCCGGTACCGCGACGCACCGGCCACCGCCGCCCACCCTATGCTGTTATAGTTGCGCTTCAGCGTCAGGTCGTTGCTGGCGAACTGCGCGATGGAGGCACGGCTCTCCGTGCCGCTGGCATCGTCGATCGAGGTCACGACATATCGGGCGGGCTGGTAGAATATCTCGGTGGTGTTCGGGGTGGTCGCGGTGACGCTGACGCTCGCCGGGGCGACGAGCGTCGGGGTGAAGGCGATCGTCGAGAAGGTCCAGGCCGTATGGTTCTTGCGGACAAGCTTGGTCGGCGCATGGTTGAGGTGCGCCAGGTACATGGTGTCGGCCGACTGCTCGAAGTCGACTTCCGGCAGTTCCTCGCCGTTGAAAGGTGAGCCGACGCGATAGATGCGGGCGACGCTCATGCGAAATGCTCAGTCATAGTTCCGCTCCCAGACCTTGTTGTGGGACAGGATGCCGGCCGAGATGTAAGTATGGGCGTCAGCGATCGTGATCCGCGCAACCCAGGCGGACCCGGCTGCGGTGCCGATCGTGTCGGCGCGGACCCAGTCGTCGCCGATCCGGAAGCGATGTTCCGCGGTCGCGCGGATCGTTACCCCATCAAGAGCGCAGGCAAATACGGGCTGCCATGCGGCACTGACCGCTTCGACCGGATAGTTGCCCCATTCCATCGTCGCGGCATGCTGCGTCCGTACCTGCATGCCGACCTTGACGTGGCGGGCTTCGATCTCCCGTCCGTCCGCCATCATGATCGGTGTGTCGTCGGCAACGCAATAGTCGCCCCTTCCGCCGCCGCCCCCGCCCACATCGGGTGGCGGCGGTGGTGGCGCTGTTGGTGGAACGGGCGGCGGCGGCGGTGGCGGCGGGGGTATCCCCGGCCTGGCCGTGCCGCCGGTGTCGGCGGTGAACGGTGTGAACCCGGTCGAATCGACGTCGATCGTGAAGGTCCCACCGGCGGTGCTTCCTCCCGAAACGCTGAGGATGCGGGCGACCCGGCCGTTCAGCTCGGTCGTTCCCTCAATGCCCGAAAGATAGATCTGATCGCCGACCGCATAGTCGTGATAGGCCGCCTGGATCGTGGTGACGGCGCCGAGAGTGATGCTCATGATCGACAGCTTGTCTTCGAGCAACAGGCCGCCGAGCGCCGCGGGGCGCATATAACCCTGCCCCATTTCGAGGGCATAGGTCTGGTCGATCGAGAACTGGAACGGCATCAGCCGGACGCCCCGGTCCGCATAGACCTCGGCGACCAGCCGCGTGCCGGGGCGCTTGGTCACGCCGCCATATTTGAGGATGATGATATTGCGCGCGCGTCGCAGGCCGGTCGCATAAGCAGCGACATCGACGCGTGCGATCAGATCCTCGGCAAGCTCGCCCTTGGAGAAATTCGGTTGTCCGGTGCGAAGCGGCATCAGTTCGCTCCGCTCGCGCAACCGGCCCCGGCACCGCGCGCGGCCGCGACTTCATCGGGCGTGCGTGCATCGCGATTGGGCTGGCGGTTGATGTCGTCGGCGATGGCGCGTTGGGCAGCGACCTCGGCCTGCTGGAGCAGCTGTCCCTTGGTCTCCCGGCTGTCGCGCAGCGGCACGGCTAGCCGGGCCGCGACGGCATAGGCCAGCGCGTCGCAGAACAGGCCGGGCATGTCCGCCTCGCTCACGTCCCGCGTGGTATATTCAAGGATTGCCCCGCGCATCTGGCTGAACAGCACGCCATCCTCAATGATGAAGGGCTGGGCCAGCACCGGCGCGACGGGACGGTTCGTCGCGCCGCTTGGCCAGCCGCTTGCCGGCGGTACGAGCCGCTGCGCGGTGGCGAGATCAGCGGGCAGCGCATAGGCATGGGCCCATTCGCTCGCGCGCGGATTCACGTTCAGTTCGGCGAGCGAGGCGATCCGCGTGGCGAAGCTCCAGTCGAAGCGTTCGAGCAGTAGCTTGAGGCAATGCGCATAATAGCGCTTGCACTCAGCCGCCTCGGTGGTCGCCTCATCGATATCGACGATCGGGGGTGCGCGAAGCTCGCCAAGGGCGAGATTGCAGACAGTGATGCTGATGGCCATGCGGCGGGATTAGGCCAGCTGCGACAGGGTTTGAATCAAGGGCGCGCGGCGCGGCAGCGGCGGTTCGGACAATTGGCCTGTGCCACGAAAAAGGTGCTGTTCTGGTGCGTTGGCGCCCGACAGGCCAGTTGACGGGCGGTGCGGAAAGATGTGGTAGTCACTTATCGGAGAAAGAGGAGAGAATGCAGGACCGCGACCTTCTTGAGGGCGAGACGCGCGAAGTCGGCCGCCGCGTGCGTGAGCAGATTGCGCGTCGCCGAATCTCGCGCCAGGCGCTGGCCGATATGGCGAAGATCAGCCTGTCGACCCTGGAAAAGGCGCTGTCCGGCGGGCGTCCCTTCACGCTGGCGACGACGATCCGCCTGGAGGAAGCGCTGGGCGTGACGCTCCGTCCGGTAGCGCCGCCGCCGGCCGCCGCCTCCAACGACCTCGCGCCCGAAACCATGGGGGCCTATGCCCGTGCCGCGGTACGCTGGATCGAGGGCCGCTATCTGACGCTGCGGCCGAGCTTCGGCAGTCCGGGTGACATTTTCGCCTATGTCACCACGATCCGCTGGATCGACGAGGCGGGGCATCTCGGCTTTGCTGAATCGCAGCGCACTGACGCCCGGTTCGAACAGGCCGGGCACGTCTCGATGCCGAACCTGTCGGGCCATATCTATCTCGTCACCAATGTGGCGGGGCAGCACCGGCTCGTGATCCTCGGCCGCCCGACGATCGAGGGGGCATTGTACGGTGTGATGACCACGCTCCAGGTCGGCACAGGCTCGCAGCTCGTTCCGGTCGCCTGTCCTGTCGCCCTGGCGAAGCTTGATGCCCAGGCCGACCCCGTCATCGGCCGCGTCGTTCCGGGCATGGCGGAGCATCGCGACTATCGCGAGCGGCTGGACTACGCGACGCAGGGCGATTTCGTGCGGTTGTACCGATAGGCGTAGATGACCGGGAAAGTGGGCTCCCACGGGGCGAGCGATCCAACCAAACCCGGCGGGTCGCCCTGAACCGCACCCGGCTCGCCGGATCGGCCGGCTATGGCCTGGCGGTATCGAGAATGATGTCCTGCACCGCGATCTTGCCGCCGCGAACCACGAAGACGTCAACGCCCGACACCTGCTGCGGCGTGCCCCGGAACTGCATCCAGCGCAGCAGCGCGACGTCGCCGCCCAGCGGTTCGACCACCGTTTCCATCGCGCGGATGCCGCCGATGCTGTCCTTGCCGGTCAGCACCACGAACACTTTCCGGGCATTCGTCTTGCCCGAATAGACGCCCGGTGCATTGGCGGGCTGTTGCGTCGGCACCAGGCCGGGCGGGGTGATGACGACGGTGTCCTCGGCATAATCGGCCATCACGGCATCGACATTGGCGGTCTTCATCGCGGCGACGTGATCCTTCACGACCTGTTCCGGGGTCCGCTCCGCGGCGAAGGCAGGCACCGCCGCCAGCAACGTCAGCGTCGCCGCCAGCTTCACCAGATTGAACATCATTTCTCTCCCCGCATTTGTGGCTTTATCAGGTCGGGGTGTCTCATAGATATGATATAGGATTCAAGGGGCGCTAACGAACAATCGTCTGAATTCTGCTCTGCCCGACGGCGGGTGGTTCTATTCGCGTGGCGCCTTTCCCATATCCCGGCCTTCCTCTTCCGGAGATTCCGCCATGTTGAAGCGACGCCTGGGAACGCAAGGGCTTGAGGTTTCCCAACTGGGCCTTGGCTGCATGGGGATGAGCCAGTCCTATGGCAGCTTCGACGACGCGGAATCGATCGCGACGGTTCACCGTGCCATCGAACTGGGCGTCACGCTTTTCGACACGGCCGAGGTCTACGGCCCCTTCATCAACGAGGAACTGCTCGGCCGGGCACTTGCGGGCAAGCGTGACAGGGTGGTGATCGCGACCAAGTTCGGCTTCGACATCCAGCGCAGCAACCGTACCGGAGGGGTCGACAGCCGGCCCGAGCATATCCGCGCCGTGGCTGAGGCGTCGCTCAGGCGCCTGGCCACCGACCATATCGACCTGTTCTATCAGCACCGCGTCGATCCCGCCGTGCCGATCGAGGATGTCGCCGGTACGGTCGGCGAGCTGATCCGCGAAGGCAAGGTGCGTTATTTCGGCCTGTCCGAGGCAGGCGCCGCGAACATCCGGCGCGCGCATGCGGTACAACCGGTCAGCGCGCTGCAAAGCGAATATTCCTTGTGGGAGCGCGGGCTTGAAGCTGAGATCCTTCCTGTTTTGCGGGAACTCGGGATCGGGCTCGTGCCGTTCAGCCCGCTCGGCCGTGGATTTCTCACCGGCACGGCGCAGCGTGCGGAAGATTATCCCGAGGGTGATTTCCGGCGCGGCGATCCGCGCTTCCAGGGCGAGAACTTCACTGCGAACATGCGCGCTGCGGACGCAGTACGCACGCTGGCCGACGCGAAAAGCGTGAAACCTGGCCAGATCGCGCTCGCCTGGCTGCTCCACCGGGGCCAGGACGTTGTCCCGATCCCCGGTACCAAACGGCGCACCTATCTGGAGGAGAATGTTGCCGCGGCTGATATCGCGCTCGGCGACGATGATCTGGCTGGGCTGGACGAAGCGCTTCGTCCGGGGATTGCCGCTGGCGAACGCTATGGCAGCGCAGGGATGGCGATGCTCGATCGCTGATCCCGGCGCCGTTCAGGGCTTGTCGGTGAAGCGTTTGACTTTCACCGGCAGGTCCTTGCCCTTGGTCCGCCGCGACGGGATCTGGACCGGGTGCTTCTTCTTCCACGCTGCCCAGGTCATCGGCCCGTCGGGCGTGTCGATGATCTGATCGTCGATCGAGTCGGTCACGCTGGGCTCCCTGAAGATCCTATTTGGCGACGACGGCACAAGCCAGTAAAGCTTGATGCCGTTGCCGGGCCGTCAGCCCTTTACCGTCTTCACCTTGGTATAGGGCACGAACTCGCCCAGGCCGACAAAGCCAGTCTGGAAGCGCGATGTCCGGTCGACCAGGTTGATCGTGTCCAGGCTGCAGAGCTGCGAGCCAAAGGTTCTGCTCACCAGGATATCGTCGCTGTCCAGGGAGGTCTGCCCCATGCGCGGCCGGTTGACATAGAGCGTACTGCCGGACCGATAGACGATCGCGGTGCCATCATAGATCTGGGACGAGGTGATGTTGCTCAGGGTGATGCAGCTCACGGGCTTGCCCGGGACGCGGCCTTCAAGCGCCTTGGCAAGCTTCGCCTCAGCTTGGCTGTTGTCGCGCGGCGCGGCAGGGGCGGCGGCGCTCATGCCGATCAGGGCGGCGCCGAGGAGCAATGAGGACAGGATACGCATGGTCGACTCTCGCTGATTGACTATGGCGAGGGTCATATCACATCGTTGCTGAACTGAGGATGAGCTACCGGGTCGGCCCCCGTTCAGCTACCGGACCTCAGCTACCCGGCGCGCGGTGATGATCCGGATGGTCGGCGCGAGCATCTGCCCCTTCATCGCGCCTTCGCCCTCGGTGGGAGAAGTGGGGGCCGTGCCGATGCGGCGCACGACGTCCATCCCCTCAACGACATGCCCGAAGGCGGCAAAGCCGAGATTGTCCCCCGGCTGGTCGGGCTTCGCGTCGAGCGAGGAAAGATCGCCGATCGCGATGAAGAAATCCGCGGTCGCGCTGCCCGGCTTGTCGCGCGCCATCGAGATCGCGCCGTCTCTGTTGCTCAGGCCGGTCTGGGTGGTGGGCTCATGCGGGACGGGCGGGAAGAGTTTCCTGGGATCGTTGCGCAGGCCGCCCTGGATCAGCCCCAGCTCAGGCTGGAGCTTCATGGCGCGGTAGAAGGTCGTGCCGTCGAAACGCTTCGTATCGACATATCGAAGGAAGTTCGCCGTGGTCTTGGGCGCGCGGTCCTTTTCCAGCTCGAGCGTGATGGGGCCTTCGCTGGTGGTCAGCACCACGCGGACGGTGGCCGGCGGTGTCGCAGGGAGGATGGGGGCAGAGGGGCTTGCGGTTTGCGCGGTCGCAGTGCCGATGCCGAGCAAGAGGATGGCGAGCGTGGCGAATCGTTTGAGCATGCGATCAGCCTAGAGCGTCGCCATGCGCTCTGCCAACCCGGCGGATGGGGTCCCCGCGCGGACCTGCCGCGCGGGGACTGTCCGTTCAGAACTCGGCGCTTACGCCGAAAGTGAAGGTCCGCCCGCTGGTCGTATAGACCTCGGAACGGTTGGCATTGATATCGGCGAACTGCCGGATCGCCTGGTTGGTCAGGTTGATGCCCTCGGCCACGACGCGGATCTTCGGCGTGATGTTGTAATGCGCCTGGAAGTCGATGTTGTTGGTGCCCTTGATGCCGTCGCCGGTGTTGGCGACATTGCCCGTGTTGATCAGATACTGGCTGCGATAGGCGTCCGACACGCGCACGCCCCAGTCCTTGTCCTCGTAATAGAGGGTGACGTTCGCGGCCCATTTGGACAGGTTGAGCAGCGGCAGGGTCTCGATCCTGATCGTGGTGCCCGAGGTGTAGATCGCCTTCTGGTGCCCGTCGAACCAGGTGCCGTTGGCGACGACGCCGAGATGGTCGAATGGGGCCGGCAGGAAGGTGAAGTCGTGCTGGAACGCCACCTCGATGCCCTTGATGTCGGCGCCGGGGCCATTGACGGGCCGGCTCACATCGTACGGCGTGTTGCCGTCCTGGCCCTGGATCAGCAGCGACAGCGGCAGGCCCGTCTGGCTGTACGGGATCGTCGTGCTGCTCGACGTGATGAAGCTGTCCATGTGCTTGTAGAAGAAGCCTATCGAGGCGAAGCCGGTGCGATCCATGTAATATTCGATCGAGCCCTCCACCGAGGTTGCCTTGTAGGGCTTCAGGAAGGGGTTGCCGAAGGAGGCGCTCCCGCCGTTCGGCCGGGTGGTGAGCGTGCCGGCCGCCGCCAGGTCGCCCAGCGCCGGCCGGTTGACGTTGCGGCTCGCGCTCAGCCGGACCACCACGTCTTTAGCGACGTCGAGCGCGAAATTGGCGGCGGGCAGCCAGCCGCTGCTATTGGTGCCGATCACCACCGGCACGAGCGTATTCACGCCGTTCACCGGTGCAGTGAGATGGCCCGACGAGGTCAGGTCGGTCGAGAAATAGCGCAGGCCGGCATTGCCGCGCAGGCGCATGCCGCCGACATGAGTATCGAGATCGACCTGGGCGAAGCCGCTCCAGGTCTTCTCGTCGACCAGATAGTCGCTGCCGGCCTGCAGGTATTTCGCCGACAGGTCCCGCGGATCGCCGATATAGGCGTACACCCCGTCCACGTTGCCGACGATATAGGGCAGCAGCGAATCCCGCCCAATCACTTCTTTCAGGTTGTTCGGAATCGCCACATTGGCCGGGACGTTGTGGAACACCTTGTTGACATAGATATAGCCGCTGTTGCTGAAATGCTTGAACTCGCCGCCGACCTTGAAGGTCAGCGCATCGGTCGCGCTGTAGGCGGCGGCCAGCTTTCCGTTGGCATATTTGCTGGTGATCCCGTTTTCCTGCACGTCGAGGCGTTGCAACGTCCA
Source organism: Candidatus Sphingomonas phytovorans (assembly GCA_029202385.1). NCBI lineage: Bacteria > Pseudomonadati > Pseudomonadota > Alphaproteobacteria > Sphingomonadales > Sphingomonadaceae > Sphingomonas > Candidatus Sphingomonas phytovorans. Next base: position 3,353,320 of record CP119314.1, on the reverse strand, counting down.
GTTGTTGGGGTCGGTCAGGTCCCTTCCATAGGTGTTGACCGGGATGGTCGGCCGGGTGTCGAAGCTGAAGGCCATGTTCTTGGCCTCCATGAACACCTTGTCGAACACAGGCTGGCTGAAGTCGGATTCCTCATAGCCGGCCAGTGCCGTGATCGTCAGGCGATCGGTCACCTTCCAACTCGCATTGGCCACGCCCTGGTAGAAATCGGTGTGGTTCTTGACGATGTGGTGCTCGGAGCGCTGGTCGATGCCGGTATAGCTCGCCGCGCGCAGCGTGTTGCCGTCGATCACCGCTGACTGGATGATCTGGCCGCCATTGACGGTGGCGCCGGTCAGCGCGTTGCTGCCGGCGCTGGCGATGGCATAGTCGTCGCGGTAATCCCAAAGTCGGCCGTAGAGGAAGTCGACATCGATCTTGAACCGGTCGCCGGGATGATATTGCAGCGAGGATGTGACGCCCAGCCGCTTGCGGTCGGTGTACCAGGTCGAAGGCGATTCAGCCTGGGGGGCGACGATAGTGCCCGATTGAAGCAGTTGTGAGGTCGCTGCGTCGATATTGGGGCCGATATTGCCGGGCGCATATTTGACATAGCCCCAGCCCCAGTTGCGATAGCCGTATTCGTTGCTCTTGATCTGGCTGTACGCGACGGAGACGAGTGCGCCGAAATCGCCCCAGTGTCCGGACGCGAGGCCGACGACGCGCGGCGTGATGCCGCTGGTGTTGGTGTTGGTCTGGCCCTTCGCCGAGACGACGAATTTCGAGCCGTTGTAATCGAACGGCTTGGCGGTGGTCAGCCCCACGGTGCCGGCGATGCCGCCCTCGTCCTGTTCGGCTGCGTAGGATTTCTGCACCGACACGCGGTTGAACAGTTCCGACGCGAACAGGCTGTAGTCGAACGAGCGCGACCGGCTGACGCCGCCGCGATTGTCCATGCCCGATGCGGTGTTGCCCAGCACTTCCATGCCGTTGAGCTGGGTACGGGTGAATTCGGCGCCCAGGCCCCTGAGCGCGATCTGGCGGCCTTCGCCTGAATCGCGCGTGATGGTGATGCCGGGAACGCGCTGGAGCGATTCAGCGAGGTTCAGATCGGGAAAGGCGGCGATATCCTGCGCCAGGATATCGTCCTCCGATCCGATCGCACGGCGCTTGAGGTCCTGCGCCCGCGTGAGGCTCTGGCGATAGCCTGACACGATGATATCGGGTGCGACAGAGGTCTCCTGTTCCGGTGCTGCGCCCGCTGCCGAGATATCTGCAATCTCGCGCACGGCGTGCGCGGGGCGGCGGATCGCGGCCGGAGCCGCGGCGACCGGCTTCAGCACAGCCACGCCATCGCTGATCGACGCCGACAGGTTGGTGCCGCGCAGCATCAGGTCGAGTGCTTCACGCACGCTGTGCGCGCCGCGCACGCCGGCGGTGCGGCGCTTCGCGACGACGTCCGGCGCCACGATGACCTGCACGCCCGTCGCACGCGAGAAGCGCGAGATGGCGCTGCGCAGGTCGGATGCACCGATGTCGAACTGCATCTGCCGTGCCAGCGTGCCCTCGACCGGCTTTGCCTGCGCCATGGCCGGCGCGGCAAGCGCCGCCGCCAGCGCGATCAATGAAAGTCCCTTTGTGCGATCCATGATGTTCCTCCGCTCAGGCGTTTGTTCGCCTCGGACGGAGGACGGGGTTCGGGGCCCGGTCCGGACAAAAGAATTTTGTTGCAGTGCAATGACATCGGTATGACGAATGTGAGACTCACTGCTCGGCCGGCGCGAGCCGCAGCCTTTCTCCCTCGGTCACGACCTGAAAGCCGTAGACGGTGCCGATTGCCCGGAGCAATTGCTGTGGTTTATCAAGCTTGAAGCGACCGGATAGCGCGATGCTGCCTAGTGTCGGCGACGGCTCCAGAATCATCGGGCCGCCACGCCGGTTGAGTGCGTCGACCAGGTCGGCGAGACGCATATCGTCGGTGTCGACCCAATCCTGGCGCCAATCCTGTTGCGTCGCGTCAAAGCGCGTCGGCGCATGCGCCACCCCGCCTTCGAAGCGTGAGCGCCAGCCGGCGGGGACTTCGACGCTGTGCGAATCCGAACCGACGCCGCCGAACCGCACGCGCCCGCGATAGACCGCGAGCTTCACCTCGCCCCGGGCCATGTCGACGTCGAACGCGGTGCCCAGCACCTGTGTCGACGACGCGCCGGCGCGGACGATGAACGGCCGGTCCTTCTCATGCGCGACGTCGAAATAGGCCTCGCCCCGATTGAGGGCGACATGGCGCTGTTTCTCGTCGAGCGTGACGTCGAGACTGGTCGCGCCGTTGAGATGGAGAGTCGATCCGTCAGCGAGCGCCACGTCGCGCTGCTCGCCGCGTTGGGTTTCATAATGGGCGACGATCGGCGCTGGGCCGTTGACGAACCAGCCGTTCGACCAGCCCCCCACACCGAGGGCTGCCACCAGCACGACCGCGCCGAAGGTCGCGATGCCCCGACGCCGCGCGCCGCGCATCGCAAGGATGTCGCCGTCGGAAAGACGGCCGAACGAGGCGCTCTGTTCGAGCGCCTCTGTCAGTGCTGGATCGTCGAGCGTCGCCTGGACGTCGGCGGCGAGTGGCGGTGGTGCTGCCGGCGTCGTATCCTCGGCCATCGCCCAGCGGGCGGCATCGCGCAGGGCGGCGCGGCGGCTCATGCCCGGGCCCCGGCGGGCAGCCCGCGCCGTTCGAGCGCCGCGCGCAGATCGGCCAGCGCGCGGCTGCAATGCTTCTCGATCGCCGATACGCTGAGCTGCAGGTCGTTCGCGATCACGGCGGCGGGGATGCCGTCGAGCCGCCGGCGCAGGAACACTTCGCGGCGCAGCGGCGGCATCACCTTGATCGCGCGCACCAGTATTTCCACCCGCTGGCGGTAGTCGATAATCTCTTCGGCGCGGGGCTGGGGACAAGCGATGTCGTCCGCCAGTTCGGCGCTCTGCGGCTGAGCGTGGCGGCGGCGAAGATGATCGAACACCAGGTTGCGCGCGACCGCGAAGCAGAAGGCGCCGACATCGGCCACCGGCCGGGTACGGCGATAGCTGTAGAGCCGGACATAGGTTTCCTGGACGATGTCCTCGCCATCATTACGGTCGCGCAGCCGCCCTTCGACAAAGCGCTGCAACGCCTGGCGAAGATCGATCTCGTCCCGCGCGAGGCCCCGCGCCGTTATAGGCGACAACTCGTTCATCGACTGTGCCCGGCGCGGGCAGGCGGGGCGCGATGGCGCGGCATGCCGGTCATTGGTCGCTCCCGTCCCTGGAATCCACACGAGTCTCGCCCCTCTAGGCGTGCTCCATGACCCGGCGGTGACAGTCGTACGGATGAAATGCAGGTCGTCGCTCAACTGTAACGCGGGCTCCCTAAAGCCGCGTCCTTTGCTGGCGGGAGTGGATGATGCGCAGGGCGATGGTGATGGCGACGATGGCGGCACTCGCCATGACCGGCTCAGCTCCGGCGCGACAGCCCGAGCGGCCCTTGTTCAGCATCGGCGCTATCGCCGACGCGCAATATGCGGTGGAGCCCGACAGCGGCCAGCGCCTCTATCACACCACGCCGGCCAAGCTCGCCGGCGCTGTCGCCGATCTCAACCGGCAACGGCTCGCTTTCGTCGTCCATCTTGGCGACTTCATCGACCGCGACTGGGCAAGCTATGATCTGCTGCTGCCGGTTGCGCGCAAGCTCACGCACCCCTGGCAGTTCGTGCTGGGCAATCACGAATTCTCGATCGACGACGCCCACAAGCTGCTGGTCCCCGCCAAGCTCGGCATGAAGGCGCGCTATCACAGCTTCGTCGAGCATGGCTGGATGTTCATCGTCACCGACGGCAACGATCTCAGCAGCTACGCATGGCCAGAGGGCAGTGCCGAACTCAAGCAGAGCATGGACACCCACGCTGCGCTCTATGCCGACAAGCCGTTATGGGACGGTGGCATCGGCGACGTCCAACTCAGCTGGATTGACGCTCAGCTTGCCGAGGCCGACCGGCGCGGCCTGAAGGCAATGCTCTTCAACCATTTCCCGCTCTATCCCGAGAACCAGCACAACCTCTGGAATGCGCCCGCGGTGATGGCGCTGCTCGAACGCCATCCTTCAGCGAAGATCTGGCTCGACGGCCACAACCATGACGGCAATTACGGCGCCCGTGCCGGCATCCACTATGTCAATCTGAAGGCGATGCTCGACACGGAGGAGACTTCATACGCCCGGCTCGACTTCTTCGCCGACAAGGTGGTGGTGCACGGCACGGGACGACAACAGGATATGACCCTCCCGCTGCGGTGATGCTGGCCGATCCCGATTTCCGTGCTTAGACTGCCTTATGTCAGGTGCCGTGGAGAGGAACCGTCATGCAGATCATCGACCGTGCGCCCATGAAGGGTTCGCTGCGCCCGAGCAATCATCCCTATCTCAACGGCGCCTGGACGCCGCTGCATGAGGAAGTGACGGCGGTCGATCTGGAGGTGATCGAGGGCGCGATCCCGGACGATATCGACGGCGTCTATCTGCGCAATACCGAGAACCAGCTTCACCAGCCACTTGGCCGCTATCATCCCTTCGATGGGGACGGGATGATTCACCAGATCGATTTCCGCAACGGCACCGCCTCGTATCGCAACCGTTTCGTGCGCACCCGCTGCTTTCAGGCTGAGCAGGAAGAGGGCGGGTCGCTCTGGGGTGGGCTGGCCGATCGTGCGGGCACGTCGCTGCGCCCCGGCTTCGGCGCGCATGGATCGCTCAAGGACAGCAGCAGCACCGACATCATCGTCCATGCGGGCAAGGCGATCTCGACCTTCTATCAATGCGGCGAAGGCTATGTGCTCGATCCCGAGACGCTCGAGCAGCACGGCATGGCGCCCTGGGTTCCTCTCGACGGCATCTCGGCGCATCCCAAGGTGGACGACCGCACCGGGGAGCTGATGTTCTTCAATTACTCGAAGCACGCACCCTTCATGCATTACGGCGTGGTCGATCGCGACGGGCGGCTGGCCCATTATATTCCGGTACCGCTGCCGGGCCCGCGCCTGCCGCACGACATGACCTTTTCGGAAAACTGGTCGATCGTGAACGACCTGCCGGTGTTCTGGGATGCCGAGTTGCTCAAGCGCGATATCCACGCCGCGCGCCTGCACGAGGGTGTGCCGGCGCGCTTCGCGTTGATCCCGCGTCGTGGTGGTACCGACGAGATCCGCTGGTTCGCGGCGGCGCCGACCTATGTCCTCCATTTCCTCAACGCCTATGAGGAGGGCGACGAGGTGGTGATGGATGGCTATTTCCAGGAAAATCCGACGCCCGCGCCGCTGGAGAATGCCGACGGCTATGGGCACCTCATGGCCTATGTCGACGAGCACAGCTTCCGTCCGAAGCTCCACCGCTGGCGCTTCAACCTGGCCGACGGCACGACGCGCGAGGAGCGGCTTGACGACCGCATCCTCGAATTCGGCATGATCAACCAGCGTGTGGCGGGGCGGAAGCACCGCTATATCTACTCGACCACGTCGAAACCCGGCTGGTTCCTGTTCAATGGCTTCGTCAAGCACGACCTTGAGACGGGACAATCCTGGGAGGTGATGCTGGAAGCTGGTCGCTATGCCAGCGAAGCCCCGTTTGCACCGCGCAGTAACGCGATCGATGAGGATGATGGTTATCTGGTGAGCTTCGTCATCGATGAGAATCGCGGCACGTCCGAATGCGTGCTGATCGATTGCAAGAAATTCGCTGAAGGCCCGATCTGCCGCATCGCGCTGCCGCACAAGATCTGCAGCGGCACCCATGCGCATTGGGCGGAGCGGGCGGCTTTGAGAGTATCACTCTAAACTCCCTCTCCCCTTGTGGGAGAGGGAAGGGGCCCATCGCTCTTGCGATGGGAAGGGTGAGGGGGACACTCGATTGTCCCGAACCTCATCCCCTCATCCCTCCGTCGCTTCGCTCCTCCCTCCATCTCCCACAAGGGGAGAAGGACTTAAGCCTTCGGCCACCACGGCACGAACCCCGACGTCCGCCGAACATAATCCTGATAGCCGGCCCTTTTGCGTTTCAGCCGCCCCTCGATCGTCGGCACGCCTGACCATCGCATCAGGGTCCAGGTCAGCAACACCGGCCCGGGCAAGGCCCATATCCCCGACCAGCTTTCGGCGGCGATCAGGTAGAGCCCCCACCAGGTCAGCGCATCGCCGAAATAATTGGGATGTCGCGTATAGCGCCATAGCCCCGTCGCCAGCACCTTGCCGGCATTGGCCGGATCGTCGCGGAAGCGAACCAGTTGCCAGTCGCCGACGCTCTCGAACAGGATTCCGCCGATCGCGAAGCTTGCACCGGCCATGCCCAGCAGGCCGACCGGCGGCCCGGCGTCGATCTGCCCAAGCTGCACCGGCAGGCAGACGATGAACAGCAAGGGCGCCTGCGTCGCGAACACCAGCAGCAGCGAGGCACGGGCGAACCCCCAGCCCTTGGCCTCCTCGACCATCGCGAACATCTTGCCATAGCGCCGGTCCGGCCCATGGCGGCGCCAGCGCCAGAGGAGGTAAAGGCCCAGGCGAACGCCCCACACGGCGCACAGCCCGAGCAGCAATGCCTTGCGCGTCGGATCGCCGCCGGTGTGGAGGAAGCTCGCCGCCGCCAGGAACACCATGCCGAGTGCCCAGACGCTGTCGATCGGCGTCACGTCCCGCGTCTTCAGGCAGACCAGCCAGAGCAGGACGAACAGCGCGACCAGCAGGGCCGCGTTGGTGGCGAGCAGGACGATCGCGTTCATGCAGCAGCGCGCTCGACAATGAAGCTCACCGTCGTGGTGGTCGATCCACCGATATTGAGTGTCTGCACGCGCCTCGCTCCGTCGACCTGATAGTCGCCTGCCGCCCCCGTCACCTGCTTCGATGCATCGAGCAGCATCCGAACCCCCGTCGCCCCGACCGGATGGCCGAGGCCGATCAGCCCGCCCGAGGGGTTGACCGGCATCCGCCCGCCAATCTCGATCGACCCGTCCTCGATCGCCTGCCAGGATTCGCCGGGTCCGGTCAGGCCGAGATGGTCGATCGCCATATATTCGGTGGCGGTGAAGCAGTCATGCGTCTCGACCGCGTTGATCGCCGCGATGTCCGTCACTCCGGCCCGTGCCCGTGCGTCGAGGATCGCCCGGCGGACCTGAGGAAAGACATAGGGCTCGCCCTCGCTTGCCCGCACTTTCGCCGCATAGGAAATCGGCGCTGACCGGTGCCCCCAGCCAGTTATTCGCGCCAGGCTCTCAAGCGGCACGCCGCGCTTGCGGGCATAGTCGGCGGCGCGTTCCGGCGAGGCGAGGAACACCACCGCCGCACCGTCCGTCACCTGCCCGCAATCCATTTTCCGCGTGCGGCCCTCGACCACCGGATTGACCTCGTCGTCAGCCGTGAAATGCGCGGGCGTGAAGACATGGTTGCGCGTCTGGGCATTCGGATTGCGCCTGGCATTACCGAAATTGATTTCGGCGATGCGCATCAGATGTTCGTATTTCAGGCCATGCCGCCGGTCATATTCCTCGGCGAGGTCGGAAAAGGCGCGGGGCCAGACGAATTCGGCATCGGCGAACTCATGCCCGTTCCACGCCGCCGCGCCGAGATGCTGCGCGGCTGTCCGTCCGGGTACGTTGCGCATCTGCTCGATTCCGACGACGCAGGCGAGACCATATCGTCCCGCCTCGATCTCGGCCGTCGCCGCAAGCAGCGCGACGCTGCCCGAGGCGCAGGCGGCTTCGTGCCGCGCGGTCGGCAGTCCGTCCCATGCCGGATCGACCAGGCCGAAGAAGCCGCCCAGCAGGCCCTGCCCGGCGAAGAGCTCGGCGGTGAAATTGCCGACATGGCCGGTTTCGATCTCGTCGGCGTCGAGCGCTGCTACCTCAAGCCCGTGCCGGACCGATTCACCAAAGGCATCGGCGATATCGATGCCCTCGCGGTTCCAGTTGCGCGCAAAGTCGCTTTGCCAGCCGCCCAATATATAGGCCAAACATCTTCTCCCTGGCTCTCGCGGCCGAGTGTTGCGCGTTTGCAGGGGAATGGCAATTTGCGGGTGCTGGCGATTATCGCGTGCGGGCGCTCCCGAATTTGTCCGCGCGGCGCTGACCGACCATCAGGCCCCGTTCCAGCCTGGCGCACAATGCCGCGTAATAGTCCGACAGGAACCGGTAATCGTCGCCATCGTCGGGGATGTCAGCCTTGCGCCGGATCGTCGCCGCCACGGTCGCGATCGCGTCGTCGCGCCCGCCCCGGAGCACGTCTTCCAGCGTCTGGAGCTCGTAGATACCGTACAGGCTGAGCGCTGCCTCGCTGAAGCTACGGCGCTGCCGCGAGATTTCTCCGCCCAGATCATCACCAAGCGTACCGCTGGTCGTGCGCACGACCCAGGTCCCCGCGATCAGGTCCCCGACCCGGAGCCGATCGCGATTGAACAGCGGGAAGAACAGGAAGATCCCGCTCCAGCTGAGCGCGAACAGGACAAGGAACCCGTCCGCCTGGCCCTGCGCCGATTGTATCGCCAGGAAGGACAGCGGCAGAAATACCTCGATCTCACGCATGGCGTTGCGCGCCAGCACGGCGCCGCCAGTCAACCGCGCCCCGTCACGCGCCACCACGCGCAGGCCCATCAGCCGCTTGCCCGGCGTCGCGCCCCGGCCGCCCATTTCGAAGAGCGCGAACCAGCCGTTGCGCAGGATGAAGAAGCCGATCATCCACAAGATTTCTAGCGCACTCGACTTGCTGGAGGTGAAGAGCAGGAGGACGATGATGGTGGTCGACATGACCAGCACCGTCAGGATCGCGATGGCATCCAGCATGAACGCCGCGCCGCGTACGCCGGCGCCGCCCAGCTCGAGCTGCAGGTCGACGCCCTCCGGCGTCACGAAATTGCGGCGGAGCGATTTGGGGAGGCGTGGCCCCTTGCGGAAAGGCCAGCGCATCAGGTGCGCCTCGGCAGATAGAAATAGACGAGCCAGCCCGCGAGCATGGCAAGCCCGATCGCATAGCGGGTGATATCCCCCGTTACCGTCTGGCGGCCGATACCCTCCAGCAGGCCGGCGATCGCCAGCATGACCACCGCGCCACCCATGGCGACCGCGCCGGCGCGCCCGGCGTTGACGACGGAATCGCCGCGCGCGAGGCGGCCCGGAAAGGCGATGGCGGTGCCGACGCGGAAACCGGCCGCGCCGGAGAGGATGATCGCGAACATCTCGGTCGTGCCGTGGATCGTCAGCCAGCCGGCGAATTCGAAACCGAGTCCCTTCGACGCGAATACCGCCATCATCGCCCCGAGCATCAGGCCGTTATAGATGATCAGCATCGCTGTCGGCACCGCAAAGGCAAAACCAAGGGCGAAGGAGAAGATCGCGATCTGGGCATTGTGCGTGAACAGGAAGGTCGCGAAGGTCGCGAGCAGCTCCTCCTTGTTGTCGTAGAGCGTCGCCTTCAACGCTGCCGCCGAAGCGGTCGGATCGCGCCCGTTCGCCATGCCGTCGCCGACAATGCCGTAGAACCAGGTCGGGTCGCTGACGACCAGCAGATAGCCGACCACCGCGCCCGCCACGGTCAGCAACAGCGCGATGAGCGTTTCCCGCCACAGGGATTTCACGGCGTGGGGCCAGCCGTGAGCGAAGAAATGGGCAAGCTGGCGCAGCGCCGAGGTCGGGACGCCGTAGATCTGGAAATAGGCGCGGGCGCAGAGTTGCTCGAGATAGGCAACCAGCGACCGGTCGAGCGATGTCTCCCGCGCCACCGACAGGGTCGACAATGCCGAGCGATAGAGCAGGGGCAGGGCAAGCAGGTCGTCGTCGGACAGCGCCCGCACCGACCGCTTCTCGCACCGGGTCACAAGCTGGTCGAGCCGTTCCCAGTCCGCTGAATGCACCTTGCGGAAACGGCTGGCGTTGACCAGCACTGGCTGCGCATCGACAAAGGCCGATGACCGGCCCTGCTTGCGGGTGGTGCCTGGCGAGGTCACAACAGGTTCCTCCGCTTGAGATCGATATAGCCTTCGACGAGCCGCTCGCTGACCTTGTCGTGCTCGCTCTCGATCAGATGCACCCCGAGATGCCGCAACCGCGTCATGACGATCCGGCGGTCCTTGAGCAGCGCCGCCGCGGTCACCGCGCGGGTCACGTCGTCGGCGCTTTGCGGTGCGCGGTCGGCGATCGCCTCGGCTTCCTCGTCGCGCAGCACGACGATCAGCAGCAGATGGGTCTTCACGATCCGCGCGGCGGCGCGAACCAGGAACTCGGCGGTGGTCAGGTCGGTGAATTCGGTGAAGAGGACGATCATCGATCGCCGGTTGAGCTGCGTGGCGAGCGTGGTCAGGGCGAAGGTATAGTTGGTTTCCTCACCGCTATAGTCGATGCCGGCGGCGAGCCGCTGGAGCTCAGCGAAAGAGGCCGTTCCGGAGATCAGGCCGCTGGCGATGCGCGGGCGCGAATCGAAGGAATGGAGTGCGATCCGGTCGCCCAGCTTGAGCGCTACCCATGCCGTCAGCAACATCGCCGAAACGGCACGGTCGATGCGGGGCAGGCCCGCGACCGGCTCGGTCATCTGGCGCCCCGCATCGACTGCGAAGACGATCTGGTTGTTGCGCTCAGTCCGGTATTCCTTGGCGTGCAGCTTCACGTGCCGCGCCGATTGCTTCCAGTCGATCGCCCGCCTGTCCATGCCCGACCGGAATTCGACCAGCGCGTCGAAATCGGCACCGTCGCCGCGATCGATCTGCGCGATCAGGCCTTGCAGGGCGTGCCGCTGGAAGATCTGGGCGCCGCGTTCGCGCACCGGGCGGATATCGGGGATGATCGGGAAGGTCGCGTCAAGCGGCACCTCGCGCTGCTTCCAGGCTAGGCCGAAGGGGCCGCGCCAGCGCAGCCACAATCGGTCGATCCGGCCCAGCCCGCGCCGTACCGCCGTCAGGGGCAGCAGTGCCGCCCCGCGCCCGTTCTCCAGTGCTATCCGTAGCCGTCCATCGTCTTCGACGGCAAGCAGCGGGCCGGTGGCGACCGCGATCTCGGCGGATCGGGGCGGCCTCTCACCGTCAAGCACGACGCTGATTGTCGCATCCACTGTCGCGCCGACGCAGACACTGGGGATGGCTTCAAGCCTTGCGGCACCCTTGCGCGCGCCGGAAAAGGCATCGATCAGGGTAAGGATCAGCACCGCGACCGGCCACGCAAGCCCTGCATACCAGCGCGACGGCAGAAGGACGGCGATCAGCAGCGCGACGGGCGCACCCGCCGCCGCCGCCACGACCGCCGCGCGCGTCGGGTAGATCAACGGGGCGCCTCGATGGCCTCGATGATGCCGAGCAGGACATCCTCGATCGATCGCCCGTCGATCTCGGCCGCCGGCGACAGGATGAGGCGGTGGCGCAGCAGGGCCGGAGCCAGAGCCTTCACATCGTCCGGAAGCACGAAATCACGTCCGTCGATCGCCGCGCGCGCGCGCGCCGCGCCTGCCAGCATGGCGCCGGCGCGCGGGCTCGCGCCGCTTTCCAGGTCGGCCACGTCGCGCGTCGCGCGGATCAGGGCGGTGATATAGTCGATCACCTCGTCGACCAGCCTTATGCCCGCAACCGCCGTGACGGCCGCGTCGATCGTCGCCGCATCCGCGCGCTTTTCCACGCCCCAATCGGCTGGCGTCATTGCCGGGTGCGCGCCGTGCCGTGCCACGATGCGGCGTTCCTCCTCGGCTGAAGGATAATCGACCGCCTGCTTGAACAGGAAACGATCGAGCTGCGCTTCGGGCAGCGGATACACGCCTTGCTGTTCGATCGGGTTCTGCGTCGCGACGACCATGAAACGGTTGCCGAGCGCCAGGCTTTCCCCGTCGATCGTCACGGTGCGTTCCTGCATCGCTTCGAGCAGGGCGGCTTGCGTCTTGGGCGGTGCTCGATTGATTTCGTCGGCCAGCAGCAGATCAGTGAAGATCGGCCCGCGGGTAAGGGTGAAGGTCGATGTTTGGAAATTGAACAGGTTCGCGCCGATGATATCGCCCGGCATGAGATCTGGCGTGAACTGGATTCGTCCGAAATCGAGCCCGATCACTTCGGCGAAGCTGCGCGCAAGCAGGGTCTTGGCGGTACCGGGAGGACCCTCCAGCAGGATGTGGCCGCCGGAGAACAGGGCAACGAGCATCAGGTCGACGCTGGCTTCCTGCCCGACCACCGCCTTGCCGATCTCGACCCGTATCGCTTCCGCGAGCGCGCGCACCTCGTCAGTCGTCACCTGTTCTTCTCCCATAACCATTGATGCAGCGCCTGCGCTGCGGAAAGCACTGAATGCCGGTCGCGCGCGTCCCGCGCGGCCTGGGCCAGGTCGCTGAAGCGTGGCTGGCGTCCAAGCCCGTCGAGGTGGGCGTCGAGGGCGCCGTCGCGCAAATGCGCCGGGGCGCCGAAGATCGTGCTGGCCCGCTCCCGGGTCATGTCGGCATAACGATTGCCGAGCATGGCATAACGGCCGGCCTTTCGGACCAGCGCGGCGGCGTTGTCGATCAGCGCGACCTTGCCGAAGGCGATCGCACGCGCGCGCCGACGCGGCGATCCGAACCGCACCGCGCCCTGCCATGCCGCGAGGAAAACGGCGATGGCGATCGCAAGGGTCATCGCAAGGAAGGGCGGGTCGAAGGCCAGCTTGAGCGGGCTTGGCGAGCGGCCGAAGCCGTTCAGCGTGACGTCGAAATAGATCGATGTCGCCTCGTTTGAGTTCAGCCAGTCGAGCAGATCGAGCGCTGAAGCGGCCTGACGCGCGTCAGCCATCCCGATGTTCGACAGCAGGTCGGGATCGGCGAGGACATAGAGCGGGCGGTCAGTCAGCTTGGCGAGGACGATGCGGCCCTGCGGGTCGGTGACCAGCGGGGTGAGACTGGCACCCGAAATCGTTTGAAGCGGTCTTGGCGCCGTGAAGCGAATGGTCCGCGGGAGCTCGGGCGACGTGACAAGCGGCACGCCTCCGCTCCGGTGGCGGGCGACCTCGATCTCTTCCTTGGGCGCGAGGACACCCCCGGGATCGGAAGACGGCTTCAGACCCTTGTAATGGACCCAGCCGGTCCGTTCCGGGTCTCCTACGGTCTGCCATTTCGGCAGGACGACGAGTGTAACCTTTGCCGATCGCTGGCTGAGTATGGGGAAGAGATTGATTGTACCGGACTCGGGCGTCAGCACCACGAGATCTTCGGTGTCCAGGCGATGGATATCGCGTGCCACCTGGGGATGGCGCCCGGTCGCCTCGGCCAGTCGAACAAGCCCGTTGAAACCGGTCGCGGCGGTCGAAAGGGCATGGCCGCCACCGTTACGTCCCGATCGCAGGTCGGGTGCATAGGCGCCGAGCACCAGCGTGCCGATAAAGCCCAGGATACCGATCGCGAGAATCAATATGACCGTGCGCGCGCTGAACGTGCCGTCCGCGCCCGTTGATCCAATGGCGATGTCGCTCATGCGCGCCAGGTTCCGGGCAGGGCGAAATCCGAATAGGCGGACCGGGCCGTTTCCCAATCCTCCGGCGCGACCGGCCTGCCGCCGAACAGGCTCTTCTCCACCAGGCGCGCGATGCCGGCGAACAGATCGCGGGCCGATGGCGGGATGGCATCGGTCGCGGCAAGCTCGCGACTGGTGAGGGCTGGTCGGACGAGACGTGGCCGGCGACGTGCGATATCCTCGATCGACCGGAACAGCAAATGATGGACGGCCTCGGCATAACGGCCTTGCGCCGCCAGCGCATCGGCCTCGTTCAGCCAGGCGCGGGCCGGGGCGGCTTCGGGCGCCCAGGCTTCTTCGGGCATGTCGACCGAGGTGCTGGTCCTCCGTCGGCGATGCGGCAGGCGCCACTCCCCGTGGCGGATTCGCTGATACGCCATCCATAACAGGGCAGCAGCCGCCACCGCGATCACGGTCCACAGGAAGATGCGGGCATAGGGCGCGTCCGGCATGAAGCTGCTGATCCATTGAAAGAACCGCCCGACGGGACGCAGCACCTCCACCAGCCACTCGCCCAGGCGCCGCAGCCATGCCGGTGGCTCCGGCGGTGGCGGTGCGCGCGTGAGTGAAAACTGAACTGACGGGTCTGCCTTCAGCGCGTCATGGGCGGCGGCGAAGCGCTCGGCGGCGGTTGCCGCCTGCTGCGTGTTACCCCCGCTCACATCTTCCCCCGATCGCAATCAGCCCATACCCAGCCTAGACAATGTCCGCAGCGGTGCAATTGCGGATATTGCACCGGAATGATTGTTACTTCTGACTTTACAGCCTGAAACGCCATCGTCACTCTGATAGACGGCAGGGCGCCTGGCGTGCGACTGACGGTCAAGGGGAAAACCATGGCGACGAACATCAATGGCGCAAGCGATCGTTCAGTTTCGATCGGCCGGATATTCAGCCGGGCGTTCGGGACGATGGGCGGTAATCCGGTAACGGTCTTCGGCATCTCGCTGGTGTTCAGCGCGCTGCCCGGGGTCGTCATCAACCTGGTTAGCCAGCGCCTGGGCTTTGTGCCGCAGAATCTGGCGACGGGCGTGATCACGCCAGCCCTCTATTTTACCATCGCGGCCGTCGTCTTCGTGCTCAGCATCGCGTTCGTCATGCTGGCACAGGGCGCTCTGATGCGCGCCACCGCGGCCCATAGTGAAGGGCGTGAGGCCAGTTTCGGTGAGTCGGCGATGGTCGGGCTGCGAGTGATCGTGCCGCTGTTCGTGCTTGGCCTGCTGCTGGCCATCGGCGTCGCTTTCGGCTTCCTCCTGCTGATCGTGCCGGGCGTCATCCTCTATCTCATGTGGGCTGTTGCCGCGCCGGCATTGGTGGAGGAGAAGACGGGCATCCTTGGTTCTTTCGGCCGCAGCAGCTATCTGACCAAGGGCGCGCGCTGGAAAGTCCTCGGTCTCGGTCTCATCATGGTGGTAATCTGCTGGATCTTCTCGGCCGTGGTCGACGTCCTCCTGCTCAGCATATATGGTCTGAACGGACTCGCCGCCGCTGCGCAGGATGGGTTGCCGCTCGGTTTCCTCCTGGTGAGCGCAGTGCTCTCGACCGTCGTCACCGCCATCGTCGCGACCATCCAGACCTCGCTCTATATCGAACTGCGCGACTGGAAGGATGGACCCGCGACCGAGGCGCTGACCGAGATCTTCGCCTGAGTTGATCGCGGCGGGTCAGGCCATGGGCCATGGGCCATGGCCGTTGCGGGCGGCACGTACTGACCCTATCCCATGGCCATGGAACAGCCTGACGCAGCGCCGCGCGCGACTTTCATCGCCAGACTCGCCCTTGCCGGTCTGCTCGGATTGCTTGGGCTTTGGATTGCCTGGACTTTCCTGCCATCGCTTGCCTGGGCGGTGGTGATCGCGGTCGCGATCGATCCGGTGCACATGCGGCTGCGCGAGCGATGGCCAGGTCCGGCCGGCCGGACCTGGACGGCTGCGACGATCGCGCTGCTGGTCGCGCTGGTCGTACTGGTGCCAGTAGCCGCCGGCATCACCCAGGCCGCGCGGGAGGCGCATGACGTTTCGATCTGGATCACCCAGGCACAGGCGAATGGCCTGCCATTGCCCGGCTGGGTGGCCAAGGTGCCGGTCGGCCGCGAGATGCTCACGACCTGGTGGCAGGCGAACCTTGCCACCCCCGAAGGCGCGGTCAACCAGTTCCACCATCTCCGCGACGTCGCCGATACGCGCCTGATCGGCAGCAACGTGCTGCACCGGCTGGTCGTTTTCGTCTTCACCCTGCTGACCCTGTTCTTCCTCCTGCGCGACCGGGATTCGATCATCGCGCAGCTCCGTCGGGCCGGGGACCGCCTGTTCGGCCCGACCGGGGAACGCGTCGGCGTCCAGGCGCTACGCTCGATCCGCGGGACGATCGACGGTTTGGTCCTGGTCGGCATCGGGGAGGGGGCGGTGATGACCCTGGTCTATATCACCCTTGGCGTGCCGCACCCCTTGCTGCTCGGTGCGGTGACTGCGGTGGCCGCGATGATCCCGTTCGGCGCGGCGCTTGTCTTCGCGATCGCCGGTGCCTTGCTTGTCGGCCTCGGCTCGGTCGGCGGTGCGGTGGCGGTGATGGTGATCGGGCTGGTCGTGGTCGGCATCGCCGATCATTTCATCCGGCCAGTCCTGATCGGCGGCGCGACCCGGCTACCCTTTTTGTGGGTGCTGATCGGCATTCTCGGCGGCGTCGAGACCTTGGGACTGCTCGGCCTGTTCATCGGCCCCGCGACGATGGCAGTGCTGGTCATGCTGTGGCGCGAATTTCTCGAGCAACCGGAGCAGGGACAGGACGATGCGTCCCCGGCGGCGTGATATGACTGCCCGTGCAGGAGCCGACAATGTCGGATGAGCGCAAGCCTCGAAAAATGGAGATCCGGATCGCGGTCGATGCGGGGGACTCGCTCGAAGGCACCTGGGATCAGGAAAAGCAATTCCTGAAGATCAGGGCGATGCGGGACGGCGAGCCTGTCAGCGCTCGCGGCATAACCGAAACCACCTTCTACGAAGGAACGGGGCGACGCAAATTCATCCATGAAACGATGTTCGGGAAATCTTCCGACTTCACTGTCGATCCCGACGAGACGCTCCGGCTCTATCATCAGGTCTGGGCGGTGGACACCAACAGCAAGCCCGGCTTTGGCGGAATCATGAACGTGACCGGCGTCTCCGTGGTGGCGACCGATGGCAGCAACGTCATCGCGCCGGTGGCGGTGCTGTTCTTCGGCCGGACGGCGGGCAAGGCCGAGCTCTACGGATGGCGGCGCTTCATCGATGTCGCGCTATCCAATCCGCGATATGATGCGGATCATCGTTATGCGCTCATCGTCGACGCTGAATATTCGAGTCTTGCCGACTTCAACCGGCGCCGGCGGCCAATTCACGGCGATTTCTACCTGCCCGATAATTTCACGCTGATCTATGCAACCGCGGACAAACCGGACAGCATCCTCAATCGAGCGTTGCGGGCGAGCGACGCCATGGCGACGAAATATCGGGAGCATGTGCTCAAGCTACCCCGCAACGCTGCCTATTTTGCCGATATCGTGGACGAGGAAACACATCAGGTCGCGGTGGGCCTGATCCAGCCTGAATAGTCGGGGCCGCTTCTCAGTATACCCCGCCAACCGCCTGCACCGTCGCCACCGCGATCTGCAACCGGCTGGTGCGCACATCGAGCAGGGAGCGCTGCGCGTCGAGCGCCGCGGTCTGGGCCGTCACCACCTCCAGATAATCCGACGCGCCGTCGCGATAGCGGATCAGGGCGAGGTCGCGGGTGCGCTCGGCGGCGGTCGTCGCGTTCTGCTGATCGGTCTCCTGCACGACAAGATGGCGGGCACGGGCGAGATCGTTCTCCACTTCGCGAAAGGCGGTCAGCACGGTCGAACGATAGCTGGCGGCGGCTTCGTCATATTGCGCCCGGCTGATTTTCACCCGCGCGCGCCGCGCGCCGCCGTCGAAGATCGACAAAGCAGCCGACAGCGGCCCGAGTGCCCAGAAAGCATTCGGCGCGCTGAAGATGCTCGTGTTGCCTGCCTCGAATCCGCCGGCCCCGCCCAGGCTGAGCGAGGGGTAGAGCGCAGCTCGCGCGACGCCGATCCGGGCGTTGGCGGCCGCGATGCGCTCGGCCGCGGCGACGATGTCGGGACGGCGCTGGAGCAGGTCGGACGGTACGCCGACGGGGATCGCCGGCGGGGCGACCGGGGCCCCGGATACGGGCAGAGAGAAGCTGGAGGGGGATTCGCCCACCAGGATCGCGACCGCGTGTTCAAGCGCGGCACGATCCGCAGCGACGGAGGACAGTTCGGCCTTTGCGCTCGACAGGATGGAGGCGGCCCGGCTGACGTCGATGCCGGAGGCGATGCCGCCCGAATGTCGCGTGTCGGTCAGGTCATAGGCACGCTGGAAGGCCTCGACCGTCTGCCTGAGCAGGGTGATGCGCGCATCGAGCCCGCGCATCCGCACATAATTATCGGCCAGCGCCGCCTGGAGGCCGAGCCGCACGGCGGCGAGATCCTGTGCGCTGGCGCGGGCATCGGCCGCGCCGGCCTTGATCGAATTGCGCACCCGGCCGAACAGGTCGATCTCGTAGGAAAGCGAAGCGCCGATGCGCAGGTCGTTATCGGTCACCGCGGCGCCGGAGCCGAAGGGCCGCCCGGCGGAGACGCGCGAGCGTTCGGCAAGCGCGCCGGCGTCAACGCGGGGCAGCGCCTGCGCGCCTGCCTCGCGCAGCGCGGCGCGGGCCTGGTCGTAGCGCGCGACGGCCGCGGCCAGATCCGGATTGGCCGACTCGATCCGGGATTCAAGATCGTTGAGCGTCGGATCGGCGAACAACGTCCACCATTTGCCTGCCTCGGGCGGCGTCGCGGCGACAGGCCCCCATGGGCCAAGTTCCTTATAGGCCGGCGCTGCAGGGCTGGGCGGGAGCGTTTCGGGTGGCGCCAGCGAGCAAGCGGTGAGGGTGGTTGCAAGGAGCGCGGCTATAAATCCCCTTCTCTTCAGCGGAGGGTTTGGAAGAGACACGCTACCCATCTCAGCTTGCCGCACGGGTCGGCCCCGGCCTGGTCGTGCGCACGGCATCACCGGTCTGGAGCGAGTCGGGCGGGTTGTCGATCACGCGGTCATTGGCGCTGAGCCCGGCGCTGATCTCGACATTGTCCCCGTTGTCGCGGCCGATCGTGACCGTCTTGAGCAGGGCCTTCCCGTCAGGCCCGATCACGGCGACCTGCGTGCCGTTCGCGCCGATGATCATCGCGCTCGGCGGCAGACGGACGCCGGCGCCCGGGCTGCCCGCGCCGAGCGGCAGCTTGACCTGGGCATAAGCGCCTGGCTTCAGCGCTTTGTCGCCATTCGCCGCCTGGAACTCCATCAGCACCGTGCCCGATTGCGGATCGACCGCGCCGGCGCTGCGCACGAGCTGGATGTCGAAATCGCGCCCCGGATATTCGGGAACGTTAAGCGAGGCGTGAAGGCCGGGATGGAAAGCGCCCGAATAGGGCTGGGGCACGCGGACATAGATGCGCATCCGCCCGATATCGGCGACGGTGAAGAGCGGGGTCGAGGCGGCGGTGCCGGCGGTGACGAGCGCGCCGATCTGGGTTGAGCGGCTGGTGACCACGCCGGAGAAGGGGGCCACCAGATGAGTGAATCCCTGCAGCGCGCCGAGCCGGCGGACGTTCGCGTTCGCCGCGTTGGCGATCGCGGTCTTGGCGGCGAGATCGCCGATCTTCTCGTCGGTCTCCTGCTTCGACACCGCGTCCTTCGCGAGGAGATTGTTCCAGCGCGTGGCGGTCGACTGGGCGAGCGCGCGATTGGCCTGGGCGGTCTGGAGGTCGGCCCGGGCGGCGGCGACCTGCTGGTCGACCTCGGGCGCGTCGAGCACCGCGAGCACCTGCCCGGCGCGCACGGGATCGCCGATATCGACGAACCAGCGGCTGATATAGCCGGTGGTGCGGGCATAGATCGCCGCGCTGTTATAGGCCTGGACGCTCCCCGGCAGGGTCAGCGCCTCGGCCTTTTCGGCAGCCGTCGGGCGGATGATCGTGACGACCGGGGTCGATTGTGCATCGGTCCAGCGTGTCAGGCTGCTTTCGGCGCGCATCCGGCTGAAGATGCCGAACGCGACAACCAGCAAGGCGATCGCCACGGCGACGATCGCGAAGAGGCGCAAATTGTTCCTGGGCCGTGATTCAACGGTATCGATACGGGTTTCAAGCATGCGATTCCTCCAGCGCGGCGGCGCGCTTGCTTGCCTTTTCGGCATCCCGGCGATGGGCGATGCTGAAGATCACCGGCACGAACATCAATGTCGCGATCGTCGCCACGATCAACCCGCCGATCACGGCGCGGCCCAGTGGCGCGTTCTGCTCGCCACCTTCGCCAAGTCCGAGCGCCATCGGCAGCATGCCGATGACCATGGCGAGTGCCGTCATCAGCACCGGGCGGAACCGCGTCATCCCCGCCTCCAGTGCTGCCTTCGTCGCATCGGCGTGCTCGGCGAGCCGTTCGCGAGCGAAGCTGACGACCAGGATCGAATTGGCGGTGGCGACGCCCATGCACATGATCGCGCCGGTCAGCGCCGGCACCGACAGCGTGGTGCCGGTGATGAACAGCATCCAGATGATGCCGGCGATCGCGCCGGGCAGGGCGGTGATGATGACGAACGGATCGAGCCAGCTCTGGAAGTTCACCACGATCAGCAGGTAGATCAGCAGGATCGCGCCGATCAGGCCGAAGAACAGGCCGGAGAAGGCGGTGTTCATCGTCTGGTACTGGCCGCGCAGCGTGACGGTCACGCCCTTGGGTGCCTGCGCCTTCATCTGTTTCAGCACATGGTTGATGTCGCCGGCCACCGCGCCGAGATCGCGGCCATTAGGGGTCGCGAAGATGTCGATCGATGGCGCGATATTGTAATGGGAGACGACCGCGGCCGCGTTTCCGCGCACGAGGGTGGAGATGCCGCCAAGCACCTGCGATCCGGCATGGCCGGTGCCGGTGATCGGGATGTTCTGCAGGTCGCTGAGCGATCCGACCTGATATTCCGGCGTCTGCGCGACGACTGAATAGGACACGCCGTTCTCCGGGTTGAGGTAGAAGACCGGGGATGTCTGGCCCGATCCGGCGAGCGCGCCCGACAGGCCGTTGGTCACGTCGCGCTCGGTCAGGCCGAACTGGCTGATCCGGCTGCGGTCGACCGCGACGCGCATCTCGGGATAACGCGCCGATTGCTGGATGCGCGCGTCGGCCACGCCCGGAATGGTCTGGAGCTTGCGCAGGATATTGCGCGCATAGGCATAGTTGGCGGCTTGATCCCGCCCGCCCGCAATCTGAACGTCGATCGGCGCGGGCGCGCCGAAATTCAGGATCTGGCTGGTGATGTCGGCGGGCAGGAAGGAGAAGGTCGTGCCGGGGAAGGCGCCGGGCAGCGCCTCGCGCAGCTTGCGGACATAGTCGGCCGTCGGCGCATGGTCCTTCGAAAGCTGGATCAGGATGTCGCCGTCCTGCGGACCGATCGTGCCGGAATTATTGTAGATCACATTGATGCCGCTGAACGGCAGGCCGATATTGTCGACGATCGAGACCAGTTCCCGCGCCGGGATGATCTGGCGGATGCGGCGCTGGATGCGATCGAACTCAGCCGATGTCTGTTCGATGCGCGAGCCGACCGGGGTCCGGACGTGCATGGTGATCTGCCCGGCATCGACCGACGGGAAGAAATTCTGTCCGAGGAACGGCACCAGCAGGAACGACACCGCCACGACTGCCAGGAAGCCGATCACGAAGCGCCGGCCGGAGCCGAGCGCGCGTTCAAGCAAGGCGCCATATCCGGTGCGGATGCGTTCGAACCGCGCCTCGAACCCGCGCTGGAAACGGACGAGCGGGTTGCGCGAATCCGGCCTGCCCGCCTCGTGGAGATGGCCGGGCGCATGCGGTTTCAGCAGGAACATCGCCATGGTCGGGACAAGCGTGCGTGACAGGATGAACGACGCGATCATCGCGAATACCACGGCGAACGCGAGCGGCACGAACAGGAAACCGGCGACTCCCGGCAGGAAGAACATCGGCACGAACACGATGCAGATGCACAGCAGCGAGACGAAGGCGGGCGTCACGATCTGAGCGGCGCCGTCGAGGATGGAGGGGATGACGCCCTTGCCCTGTTCCATGTGCCAGTTGATGTTCTCGATCGTCACCGTCGCGTCGTCGACCAGAATGCCGACCGCGAGGCTTAGCCCGCCCAGGGTCATGATGTTCAGCGTCTGGCCCGTCGCGGCCAGCGCGATCAGCGCGGCGAGAATCGCGAGCGGAATGGAAATGGCGATGATGACGGTGGACCGCCACGACCCGAGGAACAGCAGGATCATCAGGCTGGTCAGCGCGGCCGCGATCGCGCCTTCCTTGATCACGCCGTTGATCGCCGCCTTTACGAACAGGGACTGGTCGCCGATCGGCACGATCTTCAAGGCATCCGGCAAACTCGCCTGCGCGCCCGGCAACGCGTCCTTGATTCCCTGCACGATCGCCAGGGTGGAGGTCGCGCCGTTCTTCAGGATCGTCATCAGAACGGATCGCGATCCGTCGACATGGACGACGTTGGTCTGCGGTGCGGTGCCGTCGCGGACATGGGCGACGTCGCGCATATAGATGGTGCCGCCATCGACCACCTTGATCGGCAGCGCGTTGAGCTCCTCGATCGATCCCGGCGCATTGTTGAGCCGCACCGTGTACTGATAGCCGCCGATCTTCACGAAGCCGGCCGGGTTGATCTGGTTCTGCGCGGCAATGGCGTTGGTCACGTCCTGCGCCGAGAGCCCCTTTGACTGGAGTGCCTGGGGATCCATGTCGATCTGGATCTGGCGCGAGCGCCCGCCCGAGGGATAGGGGATGGCGGCGCCGGGCACCGTCACCAGCGCAGGCCGGATATTGTTCTGCGCAAGATCGAACATGCGCCCTTCGGACAGCCCCTTGCCCGACAGCGCGAGCTGAAGGATCGGCACGGTGGAGGCGTTGTAGTTCAAGATCAGCGGGGGCGTGGTGCCGACTGGCATCTGCCGCACCGCCGTCTGCGATACCGATGTCACCTGAGCGGTGGCGGTGCGGATGTCGACGCCCGGCTGGAAATAGATTTTCACGATGCCGATGCCGGGCATCGACTGGCTCTCGATATGGTCGATATCGTTGACCGTGGTCGTCAGGATGCGCTCATATGGCGTGATGATGCGGCCCGACATGTCCTCTGGCGAGAGGCCGGCATAGTTCCAGGCCGTGGCAATCACCGGCACCCGGATCTCGGGGAAGATATCGACCGGGGTGCGCGCCGCCGCCAGCACGCCGACGATGGCGATCAGGATGGCCATGACGATGAAGGTCAGCGGACGTGCCAGCGCTACCTTGACGATACCGATCATTTGGGTCCGATCATGGCGGATCTCCGGGTCCCGGGGAGGGAATGCGACTGAGTCTTCTGGCGGCCGAATGAGCTTTTGCTGCACTTGCGTCCAATATGATTTGACCCCGGATCAAGACGTGCGACATATCGATCATGGAGCTTCGCCACCTGCGCTATTTCGTCGCCGTCGCCGACGAACTGCATTTCGGGCGCGCGGCACAGCGTCTGGGGGTGTCGCAGCCGCCGCTCAGCCAGCAGATCAGGGCGCTTGAGGATGAACTTGGCGTGCGCCTGTTCGAACGCAGCAGTCGCAAGGTGGTGCTGACGGAGGCGGGCCGGGTCTTCCTTGATCAGGCCCGCGCCACCCTGACTCAGGCGGAACATGCGGTGGACGTGGCGAAGCGCGCGGCGCGGGGCGATTTCGGCAGGCTCACGGTAGGTTTCAATCCTTCGGCGCCGTTCGTGCCCGCGGTTGCCCGTGCGATCTTCGATTTCCGGCAACGCTATCCGGAGATGCGGATCGAGCTGCTCGAACTTTCACCGGGCGCGCAGGTCGCCGAGCTCGCGTCCGGCGAGATCGACATCAGCTTCCTGCGCAGTCCGACGCCGCCGCTGGTGCCGCCGGGTATCGTCGCGACACGCGTGCTTGAGGAACGGCTCTATATCGCGATGCGATCGGACCATCGCTTTGCCCGCAAGACCAGCCTGTCGTTCAAGGACCTGCACGGCGAGCCGATGATCTTCTATTCGAGCGAGCAGAAGGGCAGCTTCGCCGGGCATTTCCTCGACATGCTGCACGAGGTCGGCGTCGAGCCGGTCATGGCGCAGGACGTTCGCGAGATATCGACGTTGTTCGGCCTGGTCGTCGCCGGACTGGGCACGGCGGTACTGGCGGAATCGCTGCGCGCGCTCCAGCCGGCCGGGCTGGTCTATCGCCCGCTGCGCGACAAGAAGGCGATCTCCTCGCTCTGGATACTCAGCGCGAAGAATGCCGCTGGCGTGGTCGCGCGGCAGTTCCTCGACATTCTCGAAGCATCGGGGCCGGAGGTCTCGCAACAGAAAAACCCGCCCCGGAATGGGCTGTAAAGCACGCGCTTAGTAGTTCGCGATCCGGAACGCGCAGCATCGGAATTGACTGCGTTGCCGCTTGAAGAGGTTCTCCTTGAAGCCCTCCGGATGGCTGACCAGGACGACACGTCTAACTTTCGCCTCCTTGCATCTTCGCGACTGTTCTCTTGCTGCTTTACAAGTGCAATACACCTGATAGGCTTTGCTCCGACCGGAGGGAATCCATGCTGAAGATCGAGAAGCTCACCCATGTCTATGGCAACGGCACGGTGGCGCTGGACGGCGTCGACCTGACCATCCCGCCTGGCATGTTCGGGTTGCTCGGCCCCAACGGCGCCGGCAAGTCGACCCTGATGCGCACGGTCGCGACCCTGCAGACGCCGACATCGGGCGGTATCGACTTCGACGGGCTGGATGTCATCGCCGAGCCGGAGAAATTGCGCCGGACGCTCGGCTATCTGCCGCAGGACTTCGGCGTTTATCCGCGCGTGTCGGCCTACGACATGCTCGATCACATGGCGGTGCTGAAGGGCATCTCCGGCCGCGGCGAGCGCAAGGCGACGGTCGAGGGATTGCTCAATCAGGTCAATCTCTGGGGCGTGCGCAAAAAGGCGCTGGCCGGCTTCTCCGGCGGCATGCGCCAGCGTTTCGGCATCGCCCAGGCGCTGATCGGCGGGCCGAAGCTGATCATCGTCGACGAGCCGACCGCCGGTCTCGACCCGGAGGAGCGCAACCGCTTCCTCAACCTGCTCGGCGAGATCGGCGACAGCGTCGTGGTGATCCTGTCGACTCATATCGTCGAGGACGTGGCCGATCTCTGCCCGCGCATGGCGGTGCTGGCGGGGGGACGAATCCTGCTTGAGGGCGCGCCGCTCGATCTGATCGCGGCGACTCAGGGGCGCATCTGGGAAAAGACCATCGACCGTGAGGAACTCGAGGGATATCGCGAGCGCCACCGCGTGATATCGACGCGCCTCTTCGCCGGGCGGACGGTCATCCATGTCCTTGCCGATGCCGCACCAGGTGCCGGTTTTCACCCGGTATCGGGGGGGCTTGAGGATGTCTATTTCTCCACGCTCGACACCTCGCGCCGCGCGGCCTGACGCCCATGTTCCGCGGCATCTTCGGCTTCGAGCTCCGCTACCAGCTGCGCAATCCGGTCTTCTGGGTCGCGGTGGTCACCTTCTTCCTGTGCGGCTTCGGCGCGACCACGATCGACCAGCTCCAGATCGGGTCGGGGGGCAACGTCCACAAGAACGCCCCCTATGCGATCGCGCAGATCGTGATGATCATGTCGATCTTCTACATGTTCGTCTCGACCGCATTCGTCGCCAATGTGGTCGTGCGCGACGACGAGACCGGCTTCGGCCCGATCGTGCGCGCCACGCGGATCACCCGAACCGCCTATCTGCTTGGCCGCTATTCCGGCGCCTATGTGGCCGCCGCGCTTGGCTTCCTTGCCGTTCTGGCCGGCATCTGGATCGGCACCTTCATGCCCTGGGTCGACCGCGAGGTGCTCGGCCCGAACATGTTCTCCTATTATGCGATGCCCTTCCTGCTGGTCGGGCTGCCGAATCTCCTGCTCACCTCGGCGCTGTTCTTCGCGCTTGCGACGGCAACCCGGTCGATGATGGCGACCTATCTCGGTGTCGTCGGGTTCCTTATCCTGTGGACGATCGCCAGTATCGTGCTCGATCGCAACCCGGCCTATGAACTGGCTGGGGCCTATGGCGAGCCGTTCGGCGTGGGCGCCTTTTCCTATGCGACCAAATACTGGACGGCGGCGGATCGCAACACGCTCGTCCCGCCGATCGACGGCATGTTCCTGTGGAACCGCGCCGTCGTCGTCGCGATCGGCCTCGGCGCGCTGGCGGTGGCGGTCGCCACCTTCAGTTTCGGTACCAGGCCGTCAAAGGCGAGCAGGCGCGCACTGAGGCTGCAGCAGCAGGTCGAGGCGCGCGCGCCGACCGGTCCGACCGGTCCCCTGCCGGTACCCAGCTTCGGTCGAGCGACCGCCTTCGCCCAGCTCCGCGTGCGCACCGCGCTCGAGCTCGGCCAGGTGTTCAAGAGCCCGGCCTTCTTCGTCCTGATGGCGCTCGGCCTGTTCAACGCGGCCGGCGCGATGGTCGATATCGGCGAGCTGTTCGGCACGCCGGTGCTGCCGGTGACGCGCGTGGTGATCGGCCTGCTTGAAGGGTCCTTCAGCATCATCCCGGTGATCATCGCGATCTATTATGCCGGCGAACTCGTCTGGCGCGAGCGCGACCGCAAGATCCATGAGATCATCGATGCGTCGGCGATTCCCGACTGGGCCTATGTGGTGCCAAAGGCGCTCGCTGTCCTGCTGGTGATGTTCTCGACCCTGCTGGTCAGCGTGCTTGCCGGCCTCGGGGCACAGCTGCTTCACGGCTATACCGACGTCGAGCTCGGCAAATATCTCCTCTGGTACGTGCTGCCCGACACGATCGGCTTCACGCTGATCGCGGTGCTTGCCGTCTTCATCCAGGCGCTCAGCCCGAACAAATATCTCGGCTGGGGCTTGATGGTGTTCTATTTCATCATCGTCCGGGTCACGCTGCGCAATCTCGGCTTCGGCGATGCGCTCTATAATTACGGGCAAATCCCGGGCGTGCCGCTGTCCGACATGAACGGGCAGGGGCGTTTCTGGATCGGGGCGTACTGGCTGCGGCTCTACTGGTCGGCGTTCGCGCTGATCCTGCTGGTGCTGGCCCATGCGCTCTGGCGGCGCGGCACCGAGACCCGGCTGCGGCCACGGCTGAAACGCCTCCCGCGCCGGCTGTCCGGCACGGCCGGGCTGGTTGGCGGGGTTGCGCTCGCGGTGTTCGTCGCGAGCGGGGTGTACATCTTCATCAACACCCATGTCTGGAACAGGTACAGCACGCCCGTCTCCGACGACGCTTTCACGGCAGAATATGAAAAGACGCTGCTGCCCTACCAGAAGCTGCCCCAGCTCTCCGTCGCGGCGGCGCGCGTCGCGGTCGACCTGCGTCCGCAGGAGCCCGGCCTCACTGCAAAGGGCATTCTGACCCTCGTCAACCGGACCTCCGGGCCGATCCGCGACGTGCACGTCCGTCTTGACGATCGGGTGACGAAGATCGGTTCGATTGTTATTCCAGGCGCGACGCTGGCGCGGGACTATCCGAAATTCCAGTACCGCATCTACCGGCTCGCGGCGCCGCTCGCGCCGGGCGGCGAGACCAGCCTGACCTTCAGTAGCGAGCGGACCCAGCGCGGCTTCCGGAACAGCGGCAACGATACGCGGGTCGTGCAGAACGGCACCTTCGTCAATAACTTCGAATTCGTGCCGACGATCGGCATGGACCGGAACGGCATGCTGCAGGACCGGACCAAGCGCCGCAAATACGGCCTTCCGCCCGAGCTTCGGCCGGCAAAGCTGGAGGATATGGCCGCGACGCGTTTCAGCCAGCTCCGCACCGACTGGATCAGGACTGACATCACCGTCACCACCGATGCCGGCCAGACGCCGATCGCGCCCGGCTACAAGGTCAGCGATAGGACCGCGAACGGCCGTCGCACCGCGCGCTTCGTCGTCGATGCCCCGATCCAGAATTTCTATTCGGTCCAGTCGGCGCGCTATGTCGAAAAGCATGTGATGCACCACGGCATCGACCTGTCGGTCTATTACGATGCCCGCCACGGCCGGAACGTCGATCGTATGCTCGCAGCCTTCGCGCACGGGCTCGATTATTATCAGCCGAATTTCGGCCCTTATCAGTTCCGGCAGGCGCGCATCATCGAGTTCCCGGATTATGCCCAGTTCGCCCAGGCGTTCGCCGGCACCATGCCTTATTCGGAAGGCATCGGCTTCATCGCGGATCTCTCCGATCCGGAGAAGATCGACTATGTCACCTATGTCACGGCGCATGAACTGGGCCATCAATGGTGGGCGCATCAGGCGATCGGTGCCGACATGCAGGGCGCGACGATGCTTACGGAGACGCTGGCGCAATATTCAGCGCTGATGGTGATGGAGAAGCTTTACGGCCGCGACCAGATCCGTCGTTTCCTGAAGTTCGAGCTCGACCGCTATCTGCGCGCGCGGGGCGGCGAGGTGATCGAGGAACTGCCGCTCTACCGCGTCGAGAACCAGCAATATATCCATTACCGCAAGGGATCGCTGGTCATGTACCGGCTGAAGGATGCGCTGGGCGAGGAACGCGTCAATGCGGCGCTGAAGCGGTATCTCGAACGCTTCCGCTTCAAGGGAGCGCCTTATCCGCGCTCGCTAGACCTGATCGCCGAGTTCCGGAAAGGCGCCAGCCCCGAGGAGCAGGCGCTGATCACCGACCTGTTCGAACGCATCTCGCTTTACGACATCAAGACCAAAGGTGCCGTGGTGAAGAAGCTGCCCGACGGCCGGTTCGAAACCACCCTGACGGTCGAGGCCCACAAGCTCTATGCTGACGGCAAGGGCAAGGAGACCGAGGCACCGATGGCCGAGCAGGCGGAATTCGGCCTGTTCACGGCAATGCCGGGGCGCGGTGCGTTCGCGAAGAAGGACGTGCTGCTTCTCCAGCGCCTGCCTTTGAGGACCGGGACGCAGACCGTGAAGCTGGTCACGGCAAGGAAGCCGGCCTTTGCGGGCACTGACCCCTACAATATCCGTATCGACCGCAACTCCGAAGACAATGTCATCGCGACGACGGGGTGAGCGTCGAGAGGCCGCCTGCCGAACCTGATTGCATCAGGGACAATCGCTACGGGACTTTACGCACTTGCGGTCAATCGTGCTGCGGTGCACAACGATCAGGCCTTTCAGGCATCCTCTCCTAAAACTTTTTCGGGTCGGTCCTTCGGGACCGGCCCGTTTTTTTGTTGTTACCGCCTGTCGGAGTGTCGAGGCATGCCCGATCGGGGCGGGGAGAGGTCGGCCTTCAGCGCCGCGAGCAGATCCCGCCACCACTCGCCATGGCGCTTGAGGAACTGAATGCCGACCATGCCGTGGCGCGCCGCATGTGGAGCCGGGATGCTGTCCCAGCCGAGATGCTCGACCGTGACACGCGTTTCCGCGCCGATCGCTTCGAAGCGCACATCGACCAGAGTCGACTGGTCGTCGACGAAACTCGCCTGGCGCCAGGTCAGTCCGAGCCGAACGCCCGGTTCCCAGTGCGTGACCTTGCCGATCTCGAACTCGGTGCCGTCGGCCTGGGTCTCGGTGAAGCGCCCGCCCACCATCGGTTCGATCGAGAGCATGCCGGGGCCGGCCTGCGTAAAGCGGAACATCGGGTTGGGCCGCCACCATGAATTGATATCGCGCGTGAAAGCCTCGAACACGCGCTCCGGCATTGCCGCGATGCGTAGCGCGACCATGACACGCGAACTCATGGCAATTTTTCGACATGCGCCTTGAGCGCGGCGAGCTGGTCTGCCCAGAGCTGTTCGGTCTGGTCCACCCAGGATTTGAGCCCCGCCATCGACCCTGCCTTCAGCGCATAGATACGAACCCGCGCATCATAATCAGGATGAACTTCCTCGATCAGCCCGCCCGCCTTGAGTGTGCGCAGGTGCCGGCTGAGCGCGGCGGGGCTCAGCCCGACGCTTTCGGCCAGTTCGCCGGCGCGATGCGGCCGGTCGCGCAGCAATTCCACCACGCGCCGCCGGTTGGGGTCGGCAAGCGCGGCGAGCGTGCGGTCGATCGCGGCCGCCGCGCTCAGGAGAACATCTCGATCTTGAGGCCGGTCGTCTTCTCCGATTCCTCGGGCGAAAAGGGCCGCAGATTCTGGCCGAAAGTCCAGACATGCCCTTCCGGATCGCGCGCGCGATAGGTGCGGTCGCCATAGAATTGATCGGCCGGCTCCTCTTCGATCACGGCCCCGGCGGCACGCGCCAGCGCGCAATGGGCGTCGATATCGCTGTCGATGTTGACGTGGACCGTCTGGCTGTTCTTGCCGCCGATGCTCGCCGGGCTGGCGGTATAATCGGCCCATTCGCTGCCGATCATGATATAGCCGTTGCCGAAGGTCATCTGGGCATGGACCATCTTGTTGTCAGGATCAGTGATGAGCATCGCGGGCTCGAAGCCGAAGGCCTTTTCGAGCCAGGCGAAGGCAGCCACCGGATCGCGATAGAAGATGGCGGAGGCGAGTGAGGCGCGGTCCATGGCGGGCATCCTTCACGAGTCGATCAATATTTAACGTTATACGAAAATATATTCCCCTGCGTCAATCCGGCAACGAGGCGTCCAGGTGGTGTGGAGAGGGTGAAGATGCGTATCATGCTTGCCATGCTGCTGGCGTCCATCGCGATGCCGGCGCCGGCTGAGGATCGCGCGACGCTGGTCGGCCTCTACGACGGCCACCAGATGGAGATGGGCGCCCAGCTCAACCTCAGCGCCGACGGGCGGTTCGACTATGGCCTTGTCTATGGCGCGCTCGACAAGGCGGGGCGGGGGGCGTGGGTGGTGAAGGATGGTCGCGTTCTGCTCACCAGCGACCCGGTCACGCCGCCGCGTTTCGTCTTCACCGGACAGAAACCCGCGCCTGCCGGTACGCTGCGCCTGTCGCTTGAGGCGCCAAAGGACGTGTCGCTCCAGTATTTCGACGCGGTTCTCACCTCGGCCGGGGGCGGAACCAAAGGCGGGCAATTGTCGGAAGATGGCCTGTCGCTGACGCTCGACGCCGCCGATCCGCCGGTCAGCGTCCGGATGTTCCTGCCCATGTTCGAGGTGGCGGGCGATCCGGTGGCGATCGACCCGGCCAAAGGCTATTGGCTGAGCTTCCGCTTCGAGGCGAACGATATCGGCAAGGCCGATTTCCGCGGCACGGCGCTGATGATCGACAAGGGCGATCTGGTGTTCGAACGGTTCGGCCGCACCATCCGCTTCAGGCGCGTCGGCGGCTGATGCGGTTCAGGGCGTAGCGGGATCGCGTCGCACCGGCGCGGGCGCGTCCTGCCAGCCGCCGCCCAGCGCCTTGAACAGGCTGATCTGCGCATCCGATACCGCTGCGTCGGATTGCGCCAGCGCCGTGCGGGCATCGGCGCGGTCGCGTTCCGCCTGGATCAGCAACAGGAAGCTGTCGGCGCCATAGTCGAAGCGCAGACGGGAAAGCCGTGCGGCCTCGGTACTTGCCTGTTCCGCGCGCACCAGCGCGGCGTTGCGATCCAGGGCGCCGGCATAGCGGGCGAGCGCCTGCTCGACTTCCCTCAGCGCGGTCAGCACCGTTCCGTCGAAGCGGGCGAGCGATGCATCGGCGCCTGCCCTGGCCTGGCGGACACGCGCGCGGGCGACCGTCATGTTGGGGAAGTTCCAGGAAATCAGCGGGCCGAGTGACCAGGAAATGCCGGCCGGCTTGAAGATGTCCCCGGGTTTCCGTCCGCCGAAGCCGACCGAACCGAGCAGCTGGATCGAGGGAAAGAGATCGGCGACGGCGACGCCGACCCGGGCGGTATCGCCGGCCAGGGTGCGTTCGGCGGCGCGGACGTCGGGTCGGCGGGCAAGCAGGGCTGCGCCGTCGCCGACCGGGACGGTCACCGTCACCCGTGGCGGGGCAGTGCATTTGTCCGCATCGGCGTCGATCGCCTCGGGCGCGAGACCGGTCATCGTCGCCAGTGCATAGAGCGAGGCGCGGCGTTCGGCCTCGAAGGTCGGGATCTGCGCCTGTGTGTTGGCGAGCAGTACGTCGGCCCGCTCGACGTCGCTACGTGTTCCGCGCCCGGCATCGAACAGGGTCCTGGTGAGGTCGAGCGTCTGTTGCTGCAGCTTCACCGTCTCCAGCGCGACCGTGCGCTGCGCCGCATTCGAACAGGCCTGGGCATAAGCGCGCGCCGTTTCCGCCGCGACCGAGACGCGCGCGGCGTCAAGCTGCGCGGCTGCTGCATCGGTGTCGCCGCGTGCCGCCTCGATCGCGCGGGTCACGCCGCCGAACAGGTCGATCTCATAGGAAGCGTCGAAGCCGAGGGAGTAGAAATCGGCCTCGAACGACTTGCCGGTGGGGCTGGTGACTGCCGGGGTGCGGCTGCGCGTCGCCTGGGCACTGAGGCTGGTGGTCGGCAAGCGCGCGCCGCGCTGCTCGGACAGGACGGCGCGGGCCCGGGCGAGGTTCGCCGCCGCCGTGCGGATGTCGGTATTGTGCGCCAGCGCGTCGGTGACGAGCCGGTCGAGCACCGGATCGGTATAGAGCTGCCACCAGTGATCCGGCAGCGGCGTCGCGGCGATGCTGCTGGTTCGTGTCGTCTCGGCAAAGCCGCCGGCCGCCGCCGATGGCGTGGCCGGGCGGACATAGTTCGGTCCGACGGTGCAGGCGGAAAGGGCGAGGGCGGTCGCCAGTATCCCTGTTGCTTTCCCCGGCGCGAGCCGGTGGCCGGTTGGGAGGGCTTTTGAAGAAGCGCGCGTCATGCGGGCTCTCCCGCAGGGTCGGCTGGTGGCGCGGCCGGCTTTGCGCGCCGCACCTTGCTCGAAACCCAGTCGCCCAGCTTGCGGCTGATGACATAGAAGCTCGGCGTGAACAGCAGGCCGAAGGTGGTGACGCCGATCATGCCGAAGAACACCGCGACGCCAAGCGCCTGGCGCATCTCCGCGCCGGGGCCGGAGCCGATCACCAGCGGCAGCACGCCGAGGATGAACGCGATCGAGGTCATCACGATCGGGCGCAGGCGCTGCTCGGCGGCATGCTCGGCGGCGGCGTGCATCTCCATGCCGTTCTCCTCGTTCTGCCGCGCGAATTCGACGATCAGGATCGCGTTCTTCGCGGCCAGGCCGATCAGCACGACAAGACCGATCTGGGTGAGGATATTGTTGTCCCCGCCCATCAGGTTCACGCCCAGGATCGCCGCGAGCAGGCACATCGGCACGATCAGGATGACGGCGAGCGGCAGCACCACGCTTTCGTAATTCGCCGCGAGCAGCAGGAACACGAACAGCACGGCCAGGCCGAACACCAGCCCGGCGGTGTTGCCCGCCGCCTGTTGCTGGAAGGCAAGCTCGGTCCATTCGAAGCGCATGCCCTTGGGCAGCGTCTCTTCAGCCAGCTTCGCCATCGTGGTCAGCGACTGGCCGGACGAGAAGCCGCGCACCGTGTCGCCCTGCAATTCGGCCGAGGGATAGAGATTGTAGCGCACCACCCGATAAGGCCCGCTGTCGTTCTTCAACGTCATCACCGCGTCGAGCGGGACCATCAGGCCCGCCGCCGAGCGCGTGCGCAGATGGCCGACATCGGATACCTGGTCGCGATATGGTGCATCAGCCTGCGCGGTCACGCGATAGGTGCGCCCGAGGAAGTTGAAGTCGTTGATATAGGTTGAGCCGAGATAGGTGCCGAGCGTCGAGAAGACATTCTCCACCGGCACGCCAAGCTGCTCCGCCCGCTCGCGATCGATATCGGCGAACAGGCGCGGGGTGCGCGTGTTGAAGGTGGTGAAGGCGCTGGTGATGCCCGGGGTCTGGTTCGCCTTCATCATCATCGCGAAGGCTGCGCCCTCAAGCGCCTTGAGGCCGAGATTGGTACGATCCTCGATCAGCATCTTCCATCCGCCGCCGGTGCCGATCCCGCGCACGGGCGGGGGCGGCACGACCAGGATGTTGCCGCCGTTGATCGCACCGAACTCGCGGCGCAGTTCGTTGGCGATGGCGTCGGCATGCTCGCGGTCGGCATGTGGCTTTAGCGGGATGAACATCGCGCCGGCGTTGGGCGCGGTGGAGAAGGTGGCGCCGTCGAGGCCGGCAAAGGCGACGGTCGCCTGAGTCCCCTTGTTGGCCAGCGCGATCTTCGCCGCCTGGCTCATGATGCCGGTGGTCCGCTGGAGCGAGGCGCCCGGCGGAAGCTGGATGACCGCGATGAGATATCCCTGGTCCTGTGCCGGGATGAAGCCGGTCGGCGTCGCGTTGAAGCGCCAGCCGGCCAGCCCGATCAAGCCGAGATAGACGATGCCGACCAGCACCAGCGCGCGGACGGCGCGCGCGGTGAACCTGCCGAAGCGTTCGCCCAGCCGCTGGAAGCCGTGGTTGAAGCCGCGCGCGAACCGGCCGGGCCAGCCGAGCACGCCGGGTCGTGGCTCCGCCTCGTGCTTGGCCTTCAGCACTATCGCGGCGAGCGCCGGCGACAGCGTCAGCGAGACGAAGGCGGAGATCACCGCGGCCGACACGATCGTCAGCGCGAACTGCTTGTAGAATGCGCCGGAAATGCCGGGGATGAAGCTGGTCGGGATGAACACGCCGCACAGCACCAGCGCGATCGCGATCAGCGCGCCCGACACTTCGTCCATCGTCTCGTGTGCCGCATCGCGGGGCGACAGCCCCTTTTCCTCCATCAGCCGCTCGATATTCTCGACCACGACGATCGCGTCGTCGACGACGATACCGACCGCCAGCACCATGCCGAACAGCGACAGGTTGTTGAGGCTGAAGCCGAACAAGGCGAGCATCGCCAAAGACCCGACCAGCGACACCGGCACCGCGATCAGCGGGATGATCGTCGCGCGCCAGCTTTGCAGGAACAGCAGCACGACCAGCGCGACCAGGACAATCGCCTCGATCAGCGTGTGATACACCGCCTCGATCGACGCCTGGATATATTCGGTCGGGTTGTAGGGGATGCTGTACGCCATCCCCTGCGGGAAGCCCTTGGACGCCTCGGCGATATCGGCCTTGACCGCTTCGGCGGTGGTCAGCGCGTTGGACCCGGGCAGCTGGGTGATCGCGATGCCGATCATCGGCTTGCCCGAAAGGAAGGCGTTGATGCCGTAATCCTGCGCGCCGATCTCGACGCGAGCCACATCGCGCAGGCGCGTCAGCCGGCCCTGGTCGTCGCGCTTGACGATGATCTCGCCGAACTGCTCCGGATTGGCGAGCCGGCCCTTGGCCTGGATGCCGAGCTGGAAGGCGGTGCCGCCCTGGTTGAACGGCGGTGCGCCGACTGATCCGACCGCGACCTGGGCGTTTTGCGCGCGGATCGCGGCGACGATCTCGTCGACGGTCAGGTTGCGCGACGCGGCGCGATCGGGATCGATCCAGACGCGCATATTATAGTCGCGCCCGCCGAACGCGCGCACGCCGCCGACGCCGGGGATACGCGCCATGCGGTCGATGATCTGGGTCGTCGCATAGTTGGAGACATATTGCTGGGGCAGCGACCCGTCGGGTGAGGTGAGCGCGATCACCATCAGGATGTCAGGCGAATTCTTCAGCACCGTGACGCCGACCTGGCGGACTTCGGCGGGCAGGCGCGGTTCGGCGGTGGAGACCCGGTTCTGCACCAGCACCTGCGCCTGGTCGACATTGACGCCCTGCTTGAACGTCACCGTGATCTGCAGCGATCCGTCGCCGGTCGCCGACGAGGACATGTAGAGCATGTTCTCGACGCCGTTGATCGATTCTTCCAGCGGCGCAGCGACGGTTTCGGCCAGGGTCTCGGCGGTCGCACCGGGATAGGTCGCGCTCACCACCACCGTCGGCGGCGCGATCTCGGGATATTGCGCCACGGGCAGGCCGGGATAGGCGACCAGTCCGAACACGACGATGAGGATTGACATGACCGCCGCGAAGATCGGTCGTTCGATGAAGAAATGGGGAAACTTCACCGGGTCAGTCCGCCGTCGCTTCGGCCGGTGGCGGTGCTGTGTCCGGTTGTGACGTCGGCGCGGTATCCGCTGCCTGCGGTTTCATCACGACTTTCTTCGCCGTTACCGCCGCGCCGGGCTGCAAGGTCGTGATGCCTTCGATCACCACCTCGTCAGTCGGGGCAAGGCCGGTCTTGATGACGCGCAGGCCCTCGACCTGGGGGCCTGTTTCAACCGGCCGCGGCGATGCCTTGCCGTCCTTGCCGACGACATAGACGAGCTTCCGTGTCTGGTCGGTGATGATCGCCTCGTCCGGCACCAGCATCGCCTTGTAGGTGCCGGAGCCAAGCAGGCGCGCGCGGCCGAACATGCCTGGTGTCAGGAACCCGTCTGGATTGGGCACCACCGCATGGGCGCGAATCGTGCCCGAATTGGTGTCGATCGCATTGTCGAGGAATTCCATGCGCCCGCGCCAGCGATAGCCGCTTTCGTCGGCAAGCTGGATCTCGACCGGATTGGGCGTGCTGCGGGAGGAGCCGCGCTCGCCCTTGCGGTCCTGGCGGAGATATTTGAGGTAGAAGCTCTCTGCGCCCTCGAACGAGAACCAGATCGGATCGGTCGAAACGACGCGGGTCAGCACGGTCTGGCCCTCGGTCGCGAAATTGCCCTTCGACACGCGGCGGTCGGAAACCAGCCCGGTGATCGGCGAGCGAACGGTGGTGAAGCCGAGGTTCAGCCGCGCGTTGCTGACATTGGCCTGTCCCGCCGCAAGGTCGGCCGCGGCGCTGCGGACATTGGCCTGCTTCGTCTCATATTCCTCCTTGCTGATCGCCAGGGCGGCAAGCAGCTTGTCGGCGCGGGCCAACTCGGATCGGGCGTTGATCAGCGCGGCGTTGGCCTTGGCGACCTGCGCCTGGGCCTGGCCGAGGGCGGCTGCATAGGGGCGCGGATCGATGATGAAGAGCGCCTCGCCGGCCCGGACATGCTGCCCGTTGGCGAACAGGATCCGGTCGATCGCGCCGGAGACGCGCGGACGAAGCTCGACATCCTGGATCGCCTCGAACCGACCGACATATTCGTCCCAGTCGATCACGTCGCGTTGCAGCGGCACGGCGACCGTCACCTGCGGTTTGGGAGGAGCGGGCGGCTTGCCGCCGCCGGAACAGGCGGCCAGGGCAAGCGCGGCAACGGGGATCAGGGACGCGGCGGGCCAGCGGAAGGCAATCGGCATCGGCGGCTCATCCCCTTAACGGCCAGCGCTCTTTCCGGGCATCCCCCAAATGATCCTGGGTCTCCCGCCCGGCGTACATTCCCGCTGGAAGTGCGAACATTGCGACTCATTTGCAAGGGTGATCCAACCGTTCTGACCACCAGTTTGTCAGTAACATATTTCAAAAGAAGGAGAACTTTCTTTCTGCTTTGTTTCTGACGGGAACGCTCGGGTCGGGAGACGGCCGCAGGACCGATCAGCGACCGTTTTTCCGGGCGCCTATTCCTCCAGCTCGCCAAGCGCGGGCACGGTGAAGCTGAACATCGCGCCTCCCTCCAGCCGGTTGGTGGCGACGAGCGCGCCGCCATGCGCCTCGACGATCCGGCGCGAGATGGACAGGCCGATGCCCATCGACGGGCCGCCCTTGGTGGTGGCGAAACGCGAATAAAGACGGTCGGCCATCTCCTTGGGCAGTCCGGGGCCGCTGTCGCAGACGGATATCTCGACCATGTCCTCCATCATTCGCGAGCCGATGATGATCTCCCGCGCGCCGTCGGCCTGCCCGCGCAATGCATCGACCGCGTTGCGCAGCAGGTTGACCAGCACCTGCTGGATCTGGATTCGATCGGCGAAGATGGTGTCTGCCGCCGGGTCCAGGGCATAGGTCAGCTGGATATCGAACTGGGCGGTGCCGAACAGCACCAGCTCGACAGCCTCGCGGACGACGGTTTCGAGGGATTCCACGCGCATTTCACCTTCGCGCTTGGCCAGGAAGTCGCGCAGCCGGCGGATGATCTCCCCGGAGCGCAGGGTCTGCTCCTCGCCGAGGCGGAGCAGGTCGGCGATGCGGCCGCCATCCTCACCGCGCTCGATCAGGATGCGCGCGGTGGCGAGGAAATTGGCGGTTGCGCTGAGCGGCTGGTTGAGCTCGTGCGCCAGGTCGGCGGCGAGCTCGCTCATCGCGTTCTGGCGGGAGATGTGCGCCAGTTCCGAATTGAGATCGCTCATGCGCTGTTCGGCGGCGAGCCGGTCGGATACGTCGCGGATCACGCCGGTGAAGATATGTTCCCTGCCCAGCACTGCCTCGCCGATATTGACCTCGATCGGGAACAGCGTCCCATCGGCGCGGCGTGCGGTCAGCTCCCGCGTCGCGCCGATCACATGGCGCTCGCCGCTCGCCAGATAGCGCGCGATCGACGCGTCATGCCCGGCGGCGATCGCATCCGGCATCAGGAACTTCACGTTGCTGCCGATCGCGGTAGCCGCATCGATCCCGAACATCCGCTCGGCGGCGGGGCTGAAGCTGCGGATGATGCCCGTGGAATCGATCATCACCGTCGCATCCGGGATCGTCTCGATGATCGACTGGAGCTGCGATGTCGCTTCGCGCTCGTCCCGCTCGGTCACATCGGCATTGGCGCCGATCACCGTATCGAGCTGGCCGTCCGCATCGTAGAAGCAGCGCGCGGACCCTTCGATCGTGCGCACCACGCCATTGGCCTGGCGGAAACGGTATCTGAAGCTGACGCGCTCGTCCCGATTGGTGACCGCGCGTTGCATCGTCTCCATTACCCCCTGGGCATCGTCGGGGTCGACAAAGGCATACCATTGGTCGAAGGTCGCCAGCCCGCCGGTGGGCAGGCCAAGGCGCTGTTCCGATCCGGGCGACCATTCGAGCCGGCCGCTTTTGACGTCCCATTGGGACACGCCGAGCTGATGCGCGTCGGCTGCCGCGGCGAGCCGGCTCTCGCTCAGTCTCAGCGCGTTTTCGGTGCGCACGCGCTCCGATATGTCGAGCATCCTGAGCACCAGCAGCGGCTCGCGATCCGGTCGTTCGTGGATCCGGGTACTTTCAAGCACGCTGATCTCGCTGCCGTCACGCCGCCGCTCGACCAGCTCGCGCTCGGCCGACCCTGTCGGCCGGAGCGGCCCGACCTGGCAGTCCCTGCCGTGACGTGAGTGCAGCAGCTCGTATTTCTTGCGGCCGATCGCTTCGTCCGCCGGCCAGCCATAAAGCTGCTCGCAGCCGCGCGACCAATAGGTGATCTCGCCGTCCGCCCGGGTCAGCGCGATCGCCGCGACGTCAAGCGCCAGCGTGACCTCGTTGAGTTCCTCCTGCTGCCGCCTGAAGCGATCGGCCGACAGCCAGAGCAGGAAGCCCAGGATCGCCACATTGCCAAGCATCGCCAGCAATTCGGTCTCCGGCAGCGCGACCGGCCCGGCCCCTGCGCCCCACCGCGCGGCCAAAGTCGGTATGACCGGCAAGGCGATGACCAGTGGCAGGATCAGCCAGTAGAGCGGGCTGCGCGTGCGGTCTGGCGAAAGCAGCACGGTCCAGCCGGCATCGGGCCGCCACAGCAGGAACGCGGTTGCCAGCGTCACGGTAATCAGGCTGCCGGGCAGGGGCGCGACGAACATGTGCAGGATGGTCGCTTCCTTTCCCGGGCCGACGAAAAGCAGCAGCAGGGTGGAGGCGACACCGAAGCAGAAGGCAGCCGAGGCGAACAGGTTGGCCAGTTCCGCCCAGGCGTGGTTCCGTCGCCCGGCGACAAGCAATGCGAGGCCGAGAAAGCCGAAGGTGGCGATCGAGTTCGCGACCGGGCGCCCGGGATAGACCCCGCCGAACTGGCTGACCTGCCCCGGGAAGAGCAGCCGGTCGATGCCCGGCGTGACGCCGGCGACATTCTCAAGCAATATGCAGGCGGCGATCAGGATCGGGATGGCGAGGAGAAAGGGCGCGGCCCGGTGCTGCGCCATCGTCGCCCAGAAACCGGCCGCGAGAAAGATGTAACCGACCGCCGATAACGGCCACATCGGATAGCCGGTGACGCCGAAACTCTGGAGCGCGGGCGCATCGAACACCCATCCGGCAAATGGTATGCCGCTGAACAACCCTGCTGCGACGATAAGAGTAAGAACAATCTTCCGTTCCGTGGACCCACCGTGCCCTGGACGTGCATGCGATTGTTGTCGCAACCTTTTCGCAGCTCCTCAACCCGGAAGAACATCCCGGAAGGTTAACACAGGTCAGGGGTCCAGGCGAGATTGGCGGGCAGCGATAGTCCGGTCATCTGAACCGATATGGTTGTTCTTTGCGTGCGGCTTAGCTGAGCGAATTGCTCTCCGACTCACCGAAAGAAGGTAAAGCGGAAATTAGGCATATCGGGCGAGAGGGGCCGAAAATTGCTCGATTCACTCTGAATCGGTTGCATTTTAGTTTGAGGCGCGCGCCGTTTCTCTGTCAGCATGCGCGCGACGGCGTGTCGCCGTCGCGCCAACCGGGGGGAAGGCGGGATGACGGGCGGCGAGCCGCGTTACGGGGCATTTCTCAGCTATAGTCACAAGGATGCGGGTGCGGCGCGCTGGCTGCATCGGCGTCTTGAATCCTATCGCATCCCACGCCGTCTCGCCAGGACCGGCACCGCCCGCCCGGCGCTACCCCAACGGCTCGGTCCGATCTTTCGCGATCGCGAGGAACTCGCTGCCGGCCATGATCTGAGCGAAGGGGTGCGCGCGGCGCTCGCGCGGTCGGATGCGCTGGTCGTGCTCTGCTCGCCCGATGCGGCGGTGTCGGTCTGGGTCGGGCGGGAGATTGCGGCCTTTCGCGAGCTCAATCCGGGCAAGCCGGTCTTGGCCGCGATCGTCCGGGGGGACCCGGCTGATTGTTTCCCTGAAATGTTACGGGAAGGCGCGGACGGCGCGGCGCTTGAACCGCTCGCCGCGGATCTCCGGCCGGAGGGGGACGGTCGCCGTCTCGGCCTGCTGAAGCTGGTCGCTGGACTTGCCGGCATCGGCCTCGACGCGCTTGTCCAGCGTGACGCGCAACGCCGTATTCGCCGCGTGATGGCCGTCACGCTCGCCGCCGCAGTCGCGGTGATAGCCATGGCGGTGTTGACGATCTTCGCGCTCTCTGCCCGTGCGGAGGCCGATCGCCAGCGCAAGGAAGCCGAGGGACTGGTGGAATTCATGCTGACTGATCTGCGCGACAGGTTGAAGGGAGTGGGGCGGCTCGACGTCCTCACCGCCGTCAATCGGCGCGCGCTCGGCTATTACCGTCAGCAGGATGTGGCGGTGCTGCCGGCGGACTCGCTCGAACGGCGCGCACGCATCCTTCACGCGATGGGCGAGGACGACGAGCGGCGCGGGGATTTCGATCGCGCGCTCGCTCAGTTCGACGAGGCGTCGCGGACCACCGCCGCGCTGCTGGCGATCGCGCCGAACGATCCGCAGCGAATCTTTGCCCAGGCGCAAAGCGAATTCTGGATCGCTTCGGTCGATTATGAGCGCGGCAATCTCGTGCGGGCGAAGACAGGGTTCGGCCGCTATCGGGCGCTGGCGGAACGTTTGATCGCGATCGACCGGCACAACCCGGACTGGTTGAAGGAAGCAGGCTATGCCGAGGGCAATCTCTGCTCGATCGCGCTGAAGCAGCCGCGGGATGTCAATGCGGCGCTGCGTGCCTGCACCGCTGCGCTCGCCTGGATGGAGGCCGCCGCCCGCCGGACCGGTGACCCTTCTGCCATGATCAAGGATCTGGCGAACCGCCATGCCTGGATGGCGGACGCCTATCGCGCCGCCGGCGACTGGCCGGACGCGGTGCGCCACCGGGACAGTGAACTCGCCTTGCTTGATCGCCAGCTTGCGCGCGATCCGGCGAACGTCAAATTCCGCGCGGCGCGTCTCTGGTCGCTGCGTGGCCGGGCCAAGATCGATCTGGATACCGGCCGGACCGATGCCGCACGCGAGCGGCTGACAGCGGTGCTCGGACAGCTCGATGCACTCATCCGCCTCGACCCGGCAAATATCGAGTGGCGGCAGGTTCGGACCCAGATCGTGAACGAAATCGACGAAAGCCGCGCGCAAACCCCGAAGGAGTAAAGACAATGGCGACAAAGCCCCTCTGCAACATGAGCACCTTCAGGCCCGGAAGATATTTCGAGCAACACGAACTGAGCCCAGTCGGACCGATCTCCTATGATTACGAGGTGACGCGCTCTTTCCTCATCAGGGCGGAGACCAGCACGAGGGCGGGGCCGCTGGATGATCTGACCATTTCGATCTACCCGTTCGAGGAGTCCGTTCCCGACGTGGGGACGCCTCATATGGGGGCGAAGACGTGGAGGGACGTCTTGCAGCACGTCCTGAATTCGCAGCCATTTATCGGGGTTACATCACTTGACTTCT
The DNA here is from genome assembly GCA_029202385.1 of Candidatus Sphingomonas phytovorans. NCBI lineage: Bacteria > Pseudomonadati > Pseudomonadota > Alphaproteobacteria > Sphingomonadales > Sphingomonadaceae > Sphingomonas > Candidatus Sphingomonas phytovorans. Next base: position 3,311,461 of record CP119314.1, on the reverse strand, counting down.
CGCTCGCGGTCAGGTCGCGCGTGATCTTGCTGCTTGCGGGAAAGTTCTGGCGATTCTCCAACACTATGGCCCCGATGACGACCAAGTTCGATCTGGGCACACAATATTTCGATCTGCTACGACACAAGCTGGACGAAAAGGGTAACGCGGTCGAAGCCGGCCCGACGGATGATTGCCAATGCATCTCGTTTTTCGCCGATCAACCATGTCCCTCTGGCCTGAATGTCGCTCACGGATTCAGTCTGAACATAGAACTGGTCAACGGCGGCAAGGTCCTTCTGCCGATGACAATCGATCCGGATATCGAGAACAAGGGCGGCGATTGATTCCTTCTCCGCGTCTCTTCGCCAGATCGGCGCCGCGGAAGGCGCGTGCAGCTTCATGGAATGCCGATGCCAGTTGACAAGCAGGTCCTGCTCTCGATCATCACCAATGCCCGTGCCGGGGCCCTGGATCATGCCCGGTTTCTCTTCGAACAGGCCGGCCTGGCCGCGATAGTCGACGATGCCGCCGTGCTGAGCGTAAAGGGCCGCCTGCTCAAGGATATGGCCGGGCGCATGGCGGGCACGGCGCGGCTCCAGCTCTATGCCGACGCGGCCCAGGCCTATCGCCAGGCGGCTGATGCCGGCGGCGGCACCTATCCGCTGATCAATGCGGCAACGCTCTCGCTGCTCTGCGGCGCGGAAGCGACGTCGCGAATGCTCGCCGGGGAAGCGCTCGCGCGCGTCGCCGCACATCCCGACGAACCCGAAACCCCCTATTACCGCGCCGCCACGCGCGCCGAGGCGCTGGTCCTGCTCGGCCGGAAGGAAGAGGCGCAGGCTGCGCTTGGGGAGGCGGTTGCGCTCGCGCCACTGGCCTGGGAGGATCACGCATCGACGCTCCGCCAGTTCGCGATCATCCTTGATGCGCTGGGGCAGGACTCGGCCTGGCTCGACATGCTCCGGCCGCCACGTTCGCTTCACTTCGGCGGACACATGGCCTTCCGGGCGCATTCCGGGGCGACCGCGCTTACGCACAATGTGGCGGCGGCGCTGGAGGATGAGCGGATCGGCTTCGGCTATGGTGCCCTTGCCGCGGGCGCTGACATCATCATTGCCGAGGCGTTGCTCGATCGCGGTGCCACGCTGCACGTCATTCTGCCCGGTGGGGTAGCGGGGTTCGCCGCGCTGTCGGTCGATCCGTGGGGATCGGAATGGCGCCGACGCTTCGACGCGGTACTTGCCAGAGCCGAGACAGTACGGACGGTGGAACCCCGGACAGTGCCTGACGAGACGATGATCGCGCTCGCCGATGAGATCGCCATGGGCAGCGCACTGGCCAACGCGCGTTTGCTGGCGAGCGAGGCAGTGCAGTTGCTGGTCCTTGCCGATGATGGGGAGAGTCCGGTCGATAGCGCATCGGGGCGGGCGCGAACTGTCTGGTCGCGTGCGGGCCATCGTCAGAAGATTCTGAGTGCGCCGCGCGAAATCGTCGACGGGCCTGCTGCTGCCGAGGGAACTTCCCGTTACCGTACGGCTGTGCTTGCGATCCGCGCGCCCGGTTCCGGAGAAGGGGGCCTTGCGGCTATCAAGGCGGCCCTCGATCGCTGCCCGACACCTGATGTTGCAGCCACCTTCACCGGAAACGAGGTTGTCCTCGCCTATGACGATCTCGCTCTCGCGGTTCAGGCGGGGCTGATCGTGAAGGGGGAAACACTGCGCATCGGTGGCCATTATGGCATCGCCGATAGGGTGAATGATCCCTTTGCCGGATCGCTGCGCCTGATTGGTCGGCCGGTCGATCTCGCCTGCGCCGCCGCGGCGTCCGCGCCCGCGGGAACGATCTGCGTGACCGACGACTTCGCCTCGGCACTTACAATCATCGCACCGGATGCCTCCCGCGCGGAATATGTCGGTGAACTTGCCAGCCCCGCCGGAGAATCGCCGGTCGGCCTGTTCGCGCTCAGGTCGCCCGACCAAGTCCAGTCATAGGATCATCTCCTCCAGCCGCTGTGGCGCCACGACGGTAAGGCAGTCGCCGTCGCGGCGGATGATGCCGCGGCGCTCCAGCGCGCTGATCGTGCGCGACGCCGTCTCGCGCGTGGTCGCGACGCGCAGTGCCAGATCGGCGATAACCGGTGCCGGCCGGATCGTCATCGCCGCGCCGCTGCGTGCCTGGCGCAGCAATTCGGCATGGACCCGGCCGACCGCCGACAGGGCGGTGCGTTCGTACATGCGCTCGGTCGTCTGGCGCAGCCGCTGCAACAGCATTCGGGATAGTGCGAGACCGATACAGCCATAACGCTGGGCCAGCAGGGCGAGATCGCCCGAATCGAGCGTCAGTGCCCGTACCTCGTCCACCGCTACGACATCCGCATCCTGGCGCACGGCTTCGGCTTCGCCAAGCGCGCCGAACAGATCGCCTGGCGCGAATTCGTGGAGCAGCACCAATTGCCCCTCGGCGGCATAGAGCAGTGCCTGGGCGCGCCCGACCAGCAGCAGGAAGGTCAGCGCTAGCCAGTCGCCCTGCCGCAGGATGATCGCCGTCCGCGCATAGGAGCGGAGCCGGCCGCGATCGGTCACCTGCTCGGCGACGTCGGCCGGGCAGGCAAAGACCCTGCTCACAAATATCCTGGCCTCTTCGAGTTGCACCGCGCATTCCCCCGGGGCGTTACCACCATGAGAGACGAAGCGGGTTGCGTTGGCAATCCGTAACGCGCCGTCAACGGGCGCGGCGATCGACCGTCGCTATTTTGTCGTGGCTACCTTGCTGGGCTGGGTCCTGCCGCCGGACGCCTGTCCGCCCTGCTCTGCGCTTTGCGACATTTCGGTGCGGACCTCGTCGGTGCGAATCCGGTCGAGCACGAACCATACCGCCGCTGACAAGAGGAACAGTAGCGCGAAGGTGATCAGCACGGGCACGGCTTCGCTGTCCTGCCCCTGGATCGCCTCTTCGGACTGATCGGTAACTCGCTCGTTCATACGGTCCCCCACATATTTGACAGGCGCAACGGCGGTGCGTCCCGCTGGTTCCCGACGGAAGATGCAGATCGCCCGGCAGCGGGCGCGTTGAGCCTCTGCCACACCGGTGATCGTGGGCCCCCCTAACAGAGCGATGATCGATATGGGAAGCCAAAGACGGTGGGATGGTCCCCGCGGGAGACGAAAATGCGTCGAACCCGACATGGAGCCTGTCCTCGCGGCGTTAGACTTAAGTCTAATCGCGCAGGATTCCTGAGGACATGCCGATTGCCTGCTCGCGGGCGGTTCCCGCCAGCCTCGCAAACGCCTCCGGGGAGGGCGTGAAACTTCCGCCCGGAATGATCGTTCGACCGAAATGACCGGAACCGAATGCACCTGGCTTGCCGACCGCAAATCCTTATCTGATTCCGCCGTACATATGCTTCGCGAATGCTGGTTCCTCGCCCGGAGCCTCGTTCCGGCGGGCAGGGTGCTGCGGCGACGCTTCAACAACCGTGGTGGCGCGCGTATCCTGTTATTGCCCGGCCTGTTCGCCACCGATGCCGCGATGCGGCCGATGCGGATCGCGCTGCGCTATGCGGGCTATCGGCCCTATCGCTGGGGCCAAGGGCGCAACCTGGGGGCTTCGGCCGATATGTTCGACCGGCTCGACCGGCGGCTCGATCAACTGCAGCGCCGGGACGATCGGCCTGTCATCCTGCTCGGCTGGAGCTTCGGCGGGTTGATGGCGCGAGAATATGCGAAGGTCGCGCCGCATCGCGTTCGCGCCGTCATCACGCTCGGCAGTCCCTTTTCGGGCGATCTCAGCGCAACCATGCTGGCGCGCGTCTATGAATGGATCGCCGGGCATCGGGTCGACGCGCCGCCGATCGAGTGTACCCTGTCCGAAAAGCCCCCGGTGCCGACGGTGGCGATCTGGTCGCGTTGCGATGGCGTGATTCCCGCCTCCGCCGCGCGGGGTGCGACGACGGAGGCGGATCACCGGATCGAGGTATCCTGCGCTCATCTCGCCTTCCCTTCGGATCGCGGTGCGCTTGCAGCGGTACTTGACGCGATCGCGCGCTGCTGTCCTGAGGAGGCGATGTCCGTACCGGCCCATCGGCCGGCCTTCGCGGGTGGCGATCTTGTTCGGGGTTTGGCTGCCTGATTTCGCGAACCATCTCCATGTTAAGGCGCCGTGTGACGGCAGCGCCTAGGACGGAACCCTCCAATCCCTTGCGCGCACGTCCGGCGCGGCGAACGACGGAGCCGAAATGACTGCGCCAAAAGACAAGGCAGCAACGGGCGTTGCCGGGCTCGACGACATCACGGCGGGCGGATTTACCCGTGGTCGTCTCTATCTCGTCGAGGGCAGCCCGGGCACGGGCAAGACGACGATCGCCAGCCAGTTCCTGATGGCCGGTGCCGCTGCGGGCGAACGTTGCCTGTACATCACGCTTTCCGAAACCGAGGAGGAACTGCGCGAAAGTGCCGGGTCCCATGGCTGGACGTTCGGCGACAATATCGAGGTGTTCGAGCTGGTGCCGCCTGAAAGCCTGCTCGACGAAGATCAGCAGCAGAGCCTGCTCTATTCCTCCGATCTCGAACTGGGCGAGACGACCAAGCGAATCTTCGAGGCATTCGAGCGGGCGAAGCCGGACAGAGTCGTGCTCGACAGCCTGTCCGAAATCCGGCTGCTCGCGCAAAGCTCGTTGCGTTATCGCCGCCAGATCCTCGCGTTGAAACATTATTTCTCGCACCACGGCTCAACGGTGCTGATGCTCGATGACCTGACCACGGAGATCCTCGACAAGACGGTCCACAGCGTCGCGCACGGGGTGATACGGCTCGAGGAATTGTCGCCCAATTATGGCGCCGAGCGTCGCCGCCTGCGTGTCGTGAAATATCGCGGCCAGCGCTTTCGTGGAGGCTATCATGATTTCGTGATCGAAACCGGCGGGGTGCGCGCCTTTCCCAGGCTGGTCTCGGCCGAACACAAGGGCAGCTTCACCCGCGATCTGGTGCCGACCCGGCAAAAGGCGTTGAACGCGCTTCTCGGCGGCGGACTCGAGCGTGGATCGAGCACTCTCGTCATTGGTCCCGCCGGTACCGGAAAATCGTTGCTGACCCTGACGTTCGTCGCCGATGCGGTCGCGCGGGGCGAACATGCCGCGTTGTTCATCTTCGACGAGGAAATGGGCCTGCTCATGGCGCGATCGAAGGCCCTCGGCATCGATCTGGCGGCGATGGTCGATAGCGGATCGCTGACGCTCGAGCAGGTCGATGCGGCTGAACTGACGCCCGGTGAATTCTCCGAACGGGTGCGCAATTGCGTCGAACGGCGCGAAGCGCGGGTCGTGGTGATCGACAGCGTCAACGGCTATCAGGCGGCGATGCCGGAGGAGCAGGCGCTGATCCTGCACATGCATGAACTGCTGCAATATCTGAACCGCCAGGGCGCGACGACCTTTCTCACCGTCGCGCAGCATGGGCTGGTCGGCGACATGAAGGCGCCGGTCGATGTCACCTATCTCGCCGACACCGTGATTCTGCTGCGCTATTTCGAGGCGGCCGGGCGGGTGCGCCGCGCGATCTCGATCGTGAAGAAGCGGACCGGTCCGCACGAGGATACGATCCGCGAGTTCAGGATCGGCGGCGACGGTATCGCACTGGGCGAGCCGCTGACCCAGTTCCAGGGCGTGCTCCGCGGGGTTCCGTCGCTGATCGGACGGGCGGGTGCCGGGATCGACGAATTCGTCGCCGAATGAGGCCTGCGTGAACCTGACCTCCGCCCGGCGCGCAATCATCCTCGCCCCGCATGGCCGCGATGCGATCATCGCGGCGGAGATGCTGCGCGAGGCGGGGATCGGCGCGTCCGTCGCGGGCGATCTTCCGGCGCTGGTGACGGAGCTTCGCGCCGGTGCGGGTTTCGCACTCGTCACTGAAGAGGCATTGCGTGGCGCCGATCTCCATCCACTCGACGCCTTCCTGCGGGATCAGGAGGAATGGTCTGACTTTCCTTTCATCCTGCTTACTCAGCGCGGCGGCGGGCTGGAGAGGAATCCGGCGGCGGTGCGCCTGCTCGAGACGCTCGGCAACGTCACCTTCCTCGAACGCCCTTTCCACCCGACGACGCTGATCAGCCTCGCCAAGTCGGCGGTGCGGGGCCGGCTCAGGCAATATGAGGCGCGGTCCCGGCTGGCGGCGATCAACGCGAGCGAAGCGCAATTCCGCGCCTTCGCCCAGGCGATGGCCAACCATGTCTGGACCTCGCCGCCGGATGGCAGGCTCGACTGGTTCAACCAGCGGACGCTTGACTATAGTGGCCTGGCATCGGCGGCATTGCTTGGCGAAGGCTGGGCAAGCATCGTCCATCGGGACGATATTGCGGGCGCGGCCACCCTTTGGGCGGCATCGCTCGCCTCCGGTGCCGACTACGAAACCGAATTCAGGATCCGCCGGGCCGATGGCGAATATCGCTGGCATCTGGTCCGCGCTCTGCCGATCCGTGGCGAGGGCGGTGCGATCCTGCGCTGGATCGGTACCAATACGGATATCCACGAACAGAAATTGTCCGAGGCGGAAAGCCTGCGCGATCGCGACCGGTTGTGGATGCTGTCGCAGGATCTGATGCTGGTCTGCGATTTCGACGGCATCATCACCGCGGTGAACCCTTCGGCGACACGACTGCTCGGCTGGAGCGAGGCAGAGATGGTCGGCCGCAACATCGTCGACTTCCTTCACGCCGACGATGTCGCGACCACGGCCATGCAGATCGCCACCCTGTCCGCCGGGGCGACGACGCTGGCGTTCGAGAATCGCTATGCCTGCAAGCAGGGCGGCTATCGCCTGCTCGACTGGACGGCAGTGCCGGATGCCGGGCGCATCCACGCGGTCGGTCGTGACATTACCAAGGAACGCAGCCTCGCGAGGGATCGGGAGCGGATCTGGAACCTCTCGCCCGTGGTGAAGCTGGTCCTGTCGACGTCGGGCGAGGTTCATGCGGTGAATCCGTCCTGGACCAAGGTTCTCGGCTGGAGTTCGGAGGAAACGGTCGGCCGCAAGATCACCGATTTCGTCGCGCCGGAGGAATTACCGAAAAGCAGGCTCGCCCTGGAGGAACTGTCGGGCGGTGCACCATTGCTTGAGGTCGAGCGAATCTATCTGAGCAAGGATGGCGGCCGCTGTCGCCTGGCCTGGATCACCGTCGCCGATGGCGGCACGCTCTACAGTTTCGGGCGAGACGTGACCGCCGAGCGCGAAGCTGCGGCAGCGCTTGCCGAAACCGAAGCGGCGCTGCGCCAGTCGCAGAAGATGGAGGCGGTGGGCCAGTTGACCGGCGGCATCGCTCACGACTTCAACAATCTGCTGCAGGGCATCACCGGCAGCCTCGAGATCGTCCAGCGACGATTGGATTCGGGGCGGCCAGAGGGGATCGAGCGCTTCATCGCCGGGGCTACCAGCGCCGCCAACCGCGCTGCCGCGCTTACCCACCGGCTGCTTGCCTTCTCGCGCCGCCAGCCGCTCGACCCCCGCCCGGTGGATGCCAATCCGCTGATAGCGTCGATGGAGGATCTGATGCGCCGCACGCTTGGCGAGCATATCGACCTCGACCTGGTCCTCGCCGAGGATCTGTGGTGGACCCTGTGCGACCACAACCAGCTCGAAAACGCGATCCTCAATCTCGTCATCAACGCGCGCGACGCGATGCCCGACGGCGGCAGGCTGACGATCGAGACCTCCAACGCCGATTTCGACAAGGGGTACACCGACCGGCATCGCGATCTGGAGCCGGGCCAATATGTCTGTATCCGGGTGACCGATACCGGGAGCGGGATGGACGCCGATACCATTGCCCGTGCCTTCGAGCCGTTCTTCACCACCAAGCCGCTCGGCCAGGGCACGGGCCTCGGCCTGTCGATGATCTATGGCTTTGCGCGCCAGTCGGAAGGGCATGCCACGATCGAGAGCGAGCCAGGCGTCGGCACCGGTTTCAGTCTGTGCCTGCCGCGCTATGCGGGGGTGGTCGAGGCTGAGGAGGCGGCGCCCGAAGGAACGCCCGTTACGCCCACCGACGCGGCGGAGGTGGTGTTGGTCGTCGAGGACGAGCCTGTCGTGCGCGGGCTGATCGTCGAGGTGCTGACTGAACTGGGCTATCGGGCGATCGAAGCAGGCGACGGTCCCGAGGGACTTGAACGGCTGCGTGCACGTGGCCGGATCGACCTGCTGATCACGGATATCGGGTTGCCGGGACTCAATGGCCGCCAGATCGCCGACGCTGGTCGAGAGCTTCGCCCCGGCCTCAAGGTGCTCTACATGACCGGCTATGCGGAGAATGCGGCGCTCGCGCCGGGGTTTCTCCAGCCCGGTACCGGGATCATCACCAAGCCCTTCGCGATGGAGACGCTGGCGACGCGGGTACGCTCGATCATCGAAACGCCGGTCGAGGCTCCGGTCCACGCCCCGGCGCATGCGATGCCGTAGCGCAGTCGGCGGGGGAATCCGTTCGGGCTCTTTGCGAAGGGAACGACCATCAACGCATTGCGCCAAATCAGTCGCACCCGATGTCTGCCGCTCCCCGATGTCTGCCGCTCGATGCCGTCAGGCCAGCGGGCACATCCCCGTTCGCATCACAGGCGTGCCGTTGGCAAACCAGCGGCTTGAATCCTGCATCGTCGCGGTGTCGTGATAACAGGCCTCGCCCGTGCCGATCGCCGGATCGAACCGGAACGTCCAGTTGAGCCCACTGCAATCCCGTGCGTTGCAGCCAGCCGCGACGACCTTGCCGTCCTGCGCGAAGATCGGCTTTTCCGGCTCTCTGGTTTCGCTGAAATGCGCCCGGATCGCGTTGTCGCGCACTGCCTCCGCCAGCGCCTTCGATACATCGGTGCGATCGAAGAACAGCACGCCGCCGACCGGATCGTTAGGGAACTTGCCGATATAGGCGGTGGCCGGTGTCTGCGGCGTCTGCCCCGGCAACGGAGTCGCGGCAACTTCGCGCGGCGGCACGAAGGTGGTGGTGGCATTGGCTGGCCCCACGCCCTCGCCTGGCCCGTTGCCGCATCCCCCGAGCAACAGGATAGCGAAGAGGATCGGGGTGGCGCGGGTGCTGAAACGACTGGTCATGATCGACCAACGCCCCGCCTGGCCCGGCGGGTCCGCAAAAAAATCGGCGGTCAGATGGCGCGCACGCCACCTGCCAGCCATCGCGCGCAGATCGGACCGAGCTCTTCGGCGCTGCGCGTCTCGTAGTCGGCGATGTCACCCGGGCTGAGCATATCGCGCCATCGGCCATTGATGCCCTTGTTGATGAAGGTCTGCGCGCCACCGTTCCAGAACGCGCCGCCCAGCGGCGCGACCCGGGCCGCATTCGCCTTCATCCAGTCGAAGCCGCAATGCCCGACCATCGCCGGGAAACGTGCCGGATCGATCCGGATCTCCAGGAAATCGGCGATGCGCTTCATCTCGCCCGGCAGGTCGCGCCTCAGATCCTCGAAATGCAGCAGCAGGACATTGGGCTGGTCCTTGATCGCCCACCAGCTTCGCACATGCTCCCAGAACGGCCAGAAGGGGTCGCCGTCCTTGTCGAGCCAGGTGCGGAAATAGCGAACGATATCGGGATCGGCCTGCGGGACCGGCGGGCCGATGCGGCCGGGGCTGTCGTTGAGCGCCGCATACCAGGCCGGCGTCGCATTGGCGTGGTGGTTGTGCAGGCTCCACGCCACGTCGCGGCCGTCGCGGGCGACATAGATGTATCTTGCCTTGTGGTCGAACAGCAGCGCGTCGACCGGCAGGTGCGTCTTCAGGAAACGGCGATGAGTCTGCGCCTCGACCTGGCGCAGCGTCACTTCCCTGGGCGGGACACGCAGGTCGAGCCAGGGGGACAATTCGGCGATGTCCAGGTCGGGATCGCCGTCGAACAGCAGCTGGCCGACGATCTGTTGAACCCAGGTGGTGCCCGATTTGGCATAGGTCGCGATGACGATGTCGTCGTCACGGAACGCGAAGTCGTTCCAGATGGTCGAGTCGACATGATGGTTGTGAATCTCGCGCGTCTTCACGGGCGCGCGAGAGGCGAGTTGCGTTGCCATTGCTGCTCCGGTGCGGAAAAAGAAGTCGCGTCCCGGTGCTGGAAAGGGCTGGCCTCGCCAATGCCGTTGCGCTCAGGAATCGACCAAGCGACCGGAGCGCTGCGCATCGCGGGGACGGTGTCGGTTTGCCGTCCCCGCGATGGGCCTGTTATGCCTTGTCCGCCTGGTTCTCGCGTTCGGCCGCGATGGCCGCCTTCTCCGCCGCGCCGATCGGCTCCCATTCCGCCCCGCGCGGTTCGGTGGTGGTGAAGGGCTGGCCGGGGCGGTAAAGGACGCCCCCGGTATAGACGTCGTGCGGCGCGGTGTAGGTCCTGGGCTGCTTCATGATGCTGCTTCCCTTCGCGCTCACGGGTTGGTCTGGTTGCCTGCGGTCACGCCGGCGGTGATCTTGCCCAGCGTGGGCGCGGTGCCGGCAACGGTGTATTTCAACCGCAGATAGCGTTCGTCGGTGCCGACCGGCAGCTCGTCGGGCAGCAACAGCTTCGCGCCTACGGCCAGGTCGGCCAGCGCATAGGCGGGCGAACTCCACACCGTCTTCGGCGAGGAGAAGCCGGCATTGTCGTCGGTCTCGATGCCGATGGTCAGCGAGGTCAGGTTGTTGAAGCTCTCGACCACGCTCGCGCGGATCGCGATCTCGCGACCCTTGCCGACATCGCGGGTGATGGCGGCGGCACCGCCGAACACGGTGCCGGTCGCGCCGAGATCGATGATATTGGTCGATGCCGCCGTGGCGGTAACCGCCTGGGCGTTCGAGAACAGGGTGGTTGCGTCGAAGATCATGATGGTTCTCCTGGTGTCTCGGAACAGCGCCGCCGTGGCCGTTCCCCCCGCGAAGGCGGGGGGCCAGCGTCACGGGCGTTGCGCTGCTTGGTTCTGGATCCCCGCCTTCGCGAGGACACGGCATGCCGCTTCGTTGAATGCCTAGCTGACCACGCTCTCCGCGTTGATCAGCGCATCGGTCTCGCGGATCGGCATGCCGCGATAGGACAGCACTTCCTCGCCCTGCAGCTCCATCGGCTTCAGCATCAGCGCGCCATTGGCCGAGTTGGTGCCGAGCGCGTCGAGTGCCTGCAGCATGTCTCGGTTCATGTAGATGACGGTGCGGCCCTGCGCCGCGACATTCGCTGCCATCTTGGCCGCGCGGCGGCCCTGCAGCTTGTAACAGGCCTGGCGCATGAAGCCGTAGAGGTCGACCGTGCCGGCAAGCACGTTCGACACGTCGATATTCGCGATCCGCGCATTGTAGCGCCAGTCGCGCACCGCCACGCCGACATGCTGGCGGAACAGTTCCTCCTTCACATAATAGATGTTGCCGCTGCCGTCGGTGGTGCGCTGCTCGCCCTTGTCCTCGCGCGTGACGCCGGCCTTGGTGCCCTTGGGGTGAATCAGGGTCGTGTAATCGTCGCCCCAGGTGACGAACCAGATCGAGGTATTGTCCGACTGGACACCACCGGCGTTGACGATCTGGTTGCCCGCGCCGCCACCGCCAAGCGAGGAATAGCGGGAGGCCAGGCCCTTGAACTTCTCCGGCGTGGTCGTGGTGTTGTGGTAGAAGAAACCGCGCGACACCTCCTGCGCCATCGCCTCCAGATAGGCGCGGCCTTCCGACAGGCGCACGCCGCCGGGATTGTCGGAGATTTCGAGCAGCCTGGTATCGACGGTCGACAGACCCTCGACGAAACCGGTCGTGTCGTCGACCTGCTGGGTGGTCGACTTGGACTGCGGGATGCCCTGGTAGAGCCGGCCCCACGCCACGTCGGGCAGGCCGGTGCGGATGGTATGACGGTGGACGGTGCCCATGTTGCAGGGCGCGGTCACCGCGTCCTCCATGATCGGGTTGAGCTGCCGCAGCACCTCGACCACTTCGCCGAGCTGGCCGTCGGCGCCGCCGGCGCCCTTGTAGAGATCGATGAGATTGAGGAACGAATTGCCGATGGTTGCCATGTCTTACCCTCCTTTGGGTGTGTCTTCGGGGTAGAGCGTCTCCGCCCTGTCTCGCTTCGAATGGTGGATGCCCGACGAGCGTTCGAAGCCGTCCTCGCCGATCGCCTTGCCGACCCGCTGGAAGGCGCGGATCATTTCGGGGTGGTTGCCCAGCCCGCTCTCGTCGAGCAGCGTACGGAACGCGCTGCCCTTGCCGAAGCCGAGGGCGTCGAGCGCCTTGGCCGCAGTGCCGATGGTGGACGTCCAGTGCTGGCCACCGATCTCCGGATCGTTGCGCGCGCTGTCGAGCCACGCCTTGCGCTCGGTCTGGACCTGGCCGAGCATCTGACGGTTGTGGCGATCGAGAACGCCTTGGGCGAACTGGCCCGCCACCGGCATCAGCTTGTTGGCCTGTTCGTTGGAAAGGCCGAGCTCGCGGAATACCGGCGTCGCCAGTTCGATCGCGACGGGGTCGAGGGTCAGGCCCTCGGGCGCGATGAGCTGATATTGGTCGGGGGTTCCCGCATCGGTGTCGGGCGTGTCGCCCTCATCGTCCTCCGGGAGGTCTTCCCCGCCATCGGCGACTTCATCGCCAAGCGCGGAAGGTTCGAAATCGTCGAAGCCATCATCCGCCTCAGGCGGCATCGTCTCCGAGTTCTGCATAAGTGTTTCGTCGTTCAAGGACATTCTCCTTGCGCCCCGAATGCGCCAGTTCGTGCAAGGTTTGAATCAAGGTCGCGGCGGGAATTCCGCCGGGCAGCGCGACCGGCTGCGCCGCGTCGAAATCACGCAGGATCTCAAGCGCGAGCGAGCGCCGGCCCTCGAGATAGAGGTGGCGCCCATCGGCGATATTGGCGGCGGTCTCGAACACCCCGGCGCTCTGCACGAGCGACAACAGGAAGCGGCGAAACGGCGCGCTTTCCAGCAGGGTGAGCTTGTCGGTCTTCTCGATCATGGGGTGCTCGCCGAAATTCCCTCTCCCCTTTTGGGGGAGAGGGAAGGGGCCCGCGCCGAAGGCGTGGGAAGGGTGAGAGGGAGTGAGGTTCGGGACCTCCTATGCTTTATCCGTCACCCCGGACTTGTTCCGGGGTCCATGGTGCGGCCAGAGCGTCGGGTCGTGGTGCGTGCGGACCGATGGCCCCCGGGACAAGTCCGGGGCGACGAGGAGGATGCGGCTATTGTCCCGGCTCCGGCCCCTGTCCGGGTGCCAGCCCCGCCGGCCCACCCTGCGGCCCCGCCATCTGCCCGAGCATCTGCATCGCCGCCGCGCCGTCCTTGGCTGGCCCGGCCATCGCGGCCATCTTGGCCATTTGCGCTTCCTGCTCGCGGCCCTGGCGCAGCTTGCCCGCATCCTCCACCGACCGGATGATTCTCGGCGGTGCCCCGGCGCGATCGGCATAGTCGTCGACGATCGCATCGACATCCAGCCGGTCGGCCGCCTCCGGGAAGCGCCCGGCCAGATTGCCGACGAACGCCACCGTCCGCTCGATCTGGCCGAGCCCCACCATCCGCTGCATCTGTGCCAGGATCGACACGAAATCGACCTTCACTGGCTCACCCTGGAGATGGTCCGGCGCCGGCGGCAGCAGGCCGCGCCGAGTCATGATGCCGAAGGTCCGGTCGATCGCCACCTCAAGCTTCTCGTTGTTCACGCGCTCGATCACGGGGCCAAGCTGGGTCAGCTTCTCCTCGTTGCGGCTGGCGATCTCCTCCACGTTGCGCGGCTGGATGCCGTCCATATTGGTGATCGCCATGAACAGGTCGGCATAGGTCAGCCGGTCGATCGCCTCGGCGCAGCGGTTCACATCCTCCATGATCGCGCCGATCGCCGCCGGGTTGATCATATAGGGCACGACCACCCCGGCCGCGTCGACCGCCGAGGCGGAGACGACATTGCCCGCCTTGCCGGTCAGCTTCACCGTGGCGGGCACGATCTTCTCGGGCCGGATCAGGAACTCGGTCGCCTCGGTCTTGCGCTTGGTCTGCAACTGCAATTCGCGCATGTCCGGCAGTGCATCGAAGCCGGGCGAGGTGCCATAGGTGTCGCCCCCGGTCGTGTCCCAGCGCGGCGCCCAGAAAGGCTGCTCCTCATAGCCGGAGACGCGCAGCACCCGGTCGGCGCGCCCGTCATTCTCGTCCCAATAGACCGATCGCCAGGGCTTGCCCCGCGCGGTCTTCACGCCCGGCACCCGGTCGTCGTTCGGCTCGATCGCGTGGACTACCGGGATCTGCTCGTCATAGCGCCCATTGGCGTGGCAGTTGCGCACGAAGTCGCTGGCCGTCTCCAGGCCGAACGACTGCACCACCTGGTGCACCGACATGGAACAGCGGCGATACAGCGTGTCCGGCACCATCGCGTCGCTCAGCGCGGTCCAATATTCGCCGGCGGTCAACGCGTGGCACACCGCGCCCTCGCGATCATGCTCCACCATCACACAGGCATCGGTGCCGAACAGCCCCATCTCGGCGTACCCGGCCTTGACCGCGCCGTAGAAATTGGTGCCCGCCAGAAAGGCGTACATCCGCTGCTCGACCTCGCTCAGCCAGGCCTTCACCGCGCCGTCGCCCGCCAGATCGGTATCGAACGGCGTCAGTCGGAACCACGGGCGCGAGGGCGAGGAAAGCCCGCTCGTCATGCCGCCGGTCAGCGTGCGGAAGCTGAGGATCGCCCGCGCGTTATAGATGGCTGAATTGCCCCGCCGGAAATTGCGGTTGTTCTCGGATGTGAGGAAACGCGATCGGGAAGGCTGCGCGTATTTCGCGATCTCCGCCCATTCGGCTTCATAGGGCTGGCGGGCCGCTTTCAGCGCTGAAAGGCGCCGGTTGCAGCGCTCCTTGAGGGAGACGTTGGGGAGCGCGGGGCCGGGCATCAGCCGCCCAGCACCGTCGTGGTCGACGGCCCCGATCCTTGTCCGAGGAGACTCGAGAAGACGGACGTCATCATCGCGCGGCGACGACGAACGCCATCCTCGACCCTCGGTGCGGTGGAGCCGCCATCGGGCAGCTTGAGCGCCTGGCGCTCGGGAATTTCTTGCGGCTTGGGGGGCTTTGGCATGCACATGCAGTGCGGAATAGGGGCTTTGGGGAAGGGTTTGAATCGAGGGGCGGGTTGCAGGGGTGGGCAGCCCGTCAGGTCGGTGAACGGCTGCGCTCCAGCGACCTGACGGCAGGGTTTCCTTTCGGTCTATAACGTGATCCCGAACCGCTCGAAATCGGTGCGAATCTCCGGGGCCACTTTCAGCGCCGCAGCCATGTCGGCTGCCGACTTATCCTTGTCGCCTTTGCGGGCCCAGGCCACGCCCCGGCCGAACAGCGAAAATGCCATATGCGGGTATTTGGCCAATGCCTTGTCATAGTCGGCAATCGCATCGTCGAGCCTTCCGAGGCGCAACAAGACGAGCCCTCTGCTATCCAGATAAGCGGCTATGCCCGGCGCCTTGTTCAAGGCGGTGTTGCAATCCGCCAACGCGGCTTCAAGCTCTATTCCCGCCTTTGCCTTCGACCAGCACATGTTGTTGAAATCGACGGCTTCCGTGGCTTTGGCGCGAGCACTGGTAAAATCCGCCGCCGCGCGTTTTGCATCACCCGATCGGGCATAGGCGATCCCGCGGTCGGTAAGGAGTTCGGCGTTCCCCGGTGATTTATCGATTGCCGAAGTATATGTCACGACAGCTCCCGCGAAGTCACCCTTGTCGATCTGCGCCTCGGCCTTTGCGGTGAGCACATCTTCGTCGTTCGGATCCAGTCTCGCGGCGGCATCGAGGTCAGCCTGACGACCGGCAATATCGGCTTTGGGGCGCATCAGTCTGCGATTCAGATAGATATAGGCCTCGGGCTTGATCGCGATTGCCCGATCATAAGCCTTCATCGCTTCCGCATCCTGGTGGAAAGCAGCGAACAGATTGGCGGCGGTGACATGCGCAAAGGCAATATCCGGGTTGGCAGCTTCGACTGCCACTGCTTCCTTCAGTGCGTCGTCGTTCTTGCCCTGATTCCGCAGGATGTTTGCCCGCAAAAGATAGAGGTCGATCCATTTCGGGTTGATTTTCAACGCCGCCGCCGCGTCCTGCAGGGCCGCTTCGTCATTCCCCGCAGCCTTGTTGGCTTCAGCGCGATGCCCCAGGTCGAAGGGATTGCCCGGATCAATGCCCAATGACTTTGTATAGGCTGCTACGGCCTCCTGAGGTGGGCCCTTGCGCTGCGCGATCATGCCGCGTCCCCGCCAGGTTCCCCCGTTGTTTGGATCGATCGCGGCAGCCGCGTCGAGATCCTTGGCAGCGAGGTCGAGATCGCCTTTCCAGACGCGTGCGATACCCCTGTTTGCTATGGCCCACGCATTCTTCGGATCAAGTGCGCTTGCCTGGTCAAAGTCCTTGATCGCCTCGTCTTGGCGGTTTCGGTCAAGCAACAGAACGCCTCGATCGAGATATTCTTGCGCGGTCGTCGGTGTAGCGGCGATCAGTAAATCCGCCTCTTTCTCGGTCGGCTTGTAGCCCGGGGGCTTGCGCAGGTAGGTGGTCTGGCTGGCGAGTTCACGGAGTTTGGCCTGGGCGGCGGCGGCGTCCTTCGCGGGGAATTCCGGCGCGACACTTCGTTCCGTCACCTCGATCGAGAATACCGCTGTCTCGACCTTGGACTGCCGATGATATTCGATACCGGCGACCGTCTGGTTCACGTCGCTCTTCAGTGCGGACCTGACACCGGCAAAGCTGGGAGGGAGAAGGATGGTTTCGGTCGATCGCTGATAATAGGGGTACGGCACGGCAAACGGCGCGTTCTGGTCCTGGGTCGCCGCCCGGGCGAAGTCGGCCTTGTACCCAACCCCGGTTCCGTCCGTCTCGTACCAGCCGCTGCTCCAGTCCATCTTGGCCAGTCCATCCATTGAGAGGCGCAGCTCGCCGGACTTGGGATCGAAGGCCGAACTGGCGGATGTCATATCGACAAAGTCGTATTGCTCCTTCCAATAGTCGCGCAGCATGGAGGTTCGCGCATCGCCGACGAGATTGGCCAGCGAAGCATTCATGGCAACGGCGCCGTCACCGCGAATGATCGTTTCGACCTTGAATGGCGCCGGAATGGTCAAGCCTGCGGTCGCGTCGATCCGGATCGAAACATCGCGTGTCGGCACCTCCAATGGTGTCGGCACCATCCGCACCAGCGCTGCGCCCGCCGGCACGAACGGGAGGCCCCATCCGAACGCCGGTATTGCCAGCCTGTCGAGACTGGTGTCGCCGGAGCGTGTGCCGTCGAGCCAATAGATCTTGCCGGCAATCGTGGCGCGAACAAGGACATGGTTGAACAGCCCGATCATCGGCAACCGGGCATCCATGCCGTCACCGAAGATGGTGCTGACCGCGACCGGTTCTGCCTGGATATCCATGGCGTGCAACAGCGCGAGCAGAAGAGCGGTCTTGCCCTTGCAGTCGCCGTAGCGGCGAGACCATGTCGCCTCCGCATCCGCAGGAACCAGGCCCCCGGCTCCCATCGCCAGCGCGACGTACCGGATCCGGTCCTGGACGAGTGCGAGTGCCGCTTCGGCCTGTGCCTTCGGATCGCGCGATACGCCGCGGATCCGCTCCAGTTCCGTACGCAACGGGCCTTGCGCCGGCACTGTCGCTGCCTTCTCGTAAAGCGGCGCCATCAATGCCCCGAGATCGGCCCATGAAGCGAAGTCTGTCATCTCGGCCAGCCGGCCGATGCGATAGCGGACAGGGGCGCCCTTGGGCGGGATGATCGGCTTCACGTCGTCGAGCAGTATCTCGACGGAGGTGCTCTCGCCTATCTTGACCGGCTTGAAGGCGGGCAAGGAAGGAGTCTGCCGAAGCCGCGTTTTCATCCCGTTCGGCCATTGCATGCGCAGGTGCGCGCGACCGATCGGGGTGCCGTCCCAATTGGCCCCGATCTGTTCGACATGACCTTTCAGTACCGGGTCGCTGGAGGAAACCGATATCGCGAATTCCAGCACGTCTCCGACCTGAAGGCCTTCGGGCTGGATATTCGCGGTGAGAACGCCGTCCAGTGTTGCGCTCTCCAGATTCTGCTCCCGCCGGATGACGGTGAAAGTCTGTCCGGAGGCGAGAACGTCGATGGTCTGGTCGCCACGCCGGATCACGAGCCTGTGCACCGTGAGTTCCTCGGTGTCGGGGCGCCACGGGAAGGATATGTTGCCGACGGTAAGGCCCTGCGGCGTCTGTATCTTCAGGGCCATCTGGGAATACACGGTCTGCCGGCCAGGCTGTAAATCGACCTGCTGGTCTGACAGCAGCAGCTGGACCGGCGCCTCGTCGGTCTTTGGGGGCGTGGATGGCAGGCTGACCGGCCTCACCCATGCAGGGGCCGGGGCAATCAGTGGTTTGTCACCCGCATAGGCTGGGCTTGTCAGCGCACCCGACACCGCGAGCGCACCAAGAAAAGCTCTCATCTGTCTACCCCCTCGACCGGACTGATGTCTGTCGAGACTATCGCCGGATGCTCGCATCCTGGATCATCATCCGACAGGCATGCAAGAACATCTGCCGCCATCTCGACTTGGTCATTCGTGATCGTGCCGGTCCGCAGCGAGCCACATGACAGGCGCGTCGCCGGGCGCCCATGATGCCAGACGCGCCATCGCCCGCTCGAACAACGGGGAGGCAATATGGTCCGCGAGCCAGCGTTGCACCCCCGGCAATGGCCGGGTGTCGAACCATATTCTGTCGACCGAGGCGAATTGCCGCACGAACGGCATGATCGCGATGTCGGCAAGCGACCGCGCCTCGCCGCACAGGTTCCTGCCGACGGCCAGCCGTTCCTCCAGCTCCCTCAACAGCATCGCACCGGCCAGGCGATGCTCCTCCGGGTTCGCATTGTGCCGGTCGGCATATTTGTACCGGTCGAGATGATGCTTGAACCGGTCGTCGAATGTCGCGATCAGCGCTGTATCGTCACCCGTCAGCCAGTCCTCCGGATCGGCGCGCCGGAGAGCCCAGCGCATGATGTCGAGGCTTTCGTCGATCACCTGTCCATCAGCCAGGACGAGGACCGGGACGGTTCCCTTGGGAGAGGCGGCGATCATCTCCACCGGCTTGTTTCGCAGGATGATCTCGCGAATCTCGATCCGGGCGCCGCTCACCAGCAACGCCATGCGCGCGCGCATCGCATAGGGGCATCGCCGGAAGCTGTAGAGAATATCCATTCGCGTCAGCGCGCATGCAATCGCGCCAGCGCGATGCCGGCGAGATTTTGCGACCGCTTGATGTGCCGGATTCGCGGCGGGTTCGCGGCGGATGTGATGGCGCGGAATTCCTCCAGATGCCGGATATTGCCGCCGCGGCATTTCGCGGTTCCGTTGGCCTGGTTCACGACGGCAGCGGAATCCCCGATGAACACCACGTCGGTCAGGCCAAACTCCCGCGCCAGGCCGACCGCGTGGATCAGGGCAAGCCATTCAGCATCCATCCCGGTTCCCGGCCCGAGGTCGCGCTGGATATGGGCCTTCCCGCCGATAACGACCGCGATTTCCATTCCTTGGGGGGCAGGGCGACATCCGCCATCGAAGAATATTTTGACGCGGGATGTCATGCGGGGCTCACCGTTATGCCATTTCGGCGCGGGCGCAATGTCGCCAAGCGCTAGTCATCTGGAACTGAAGTAAGTTACATTGTATGCTGATCCTGCCTGAACGACGGGAGCAAGCGAGATGGGGCGAGGTCGGCCTGTTGAGGTCCTGATTTTGACGGCGGATGAGCGCGACTATCTGGAGCGGCAGGTACGACGCCATCGGGTGACGCGCTCGCTATCGGAGCGTTGCCGTATCGTTTTGCGCTGCGCCGATGGCCTGCAAAGCAAGCGAGTGGCAGCGGAACTGGGCGTTAGCGAGCATATGGTCGGCAAGTGGCGTCGGCGGTTTGTGCACGAGCGCATCGATGGGTTACTCGATGAGCCACGATCCGGCCGCCCTCGCTCGATCGACGACGATGCTGTCGCGGCGGTGATCGAACGGACGTTGCGAACGCTACCCGCCGATGCGACGCACTGGTCGATCCGTTCCATGGCGGCGTCCGCTGGTCACTCCCATACGACGATCCGCCGGATGTGGAACGCCTTTGGGCTGCAACCCCACCGGGCGGAGACGTTCAAGCTGTCGACCGATCCGCTGTTCGTCGACAAGGTCAGAGACATTGTCGGCCTTTATCTTTCGCCGCCGACCCATGCCCTGATCCTGTGCGTCGACGAGAAGTCGCAGATCCAGGCGCTCGACCGTGAGCAACCCGTGTTGCCGATGATGCCCGGCATGCCCGAGCGACGCACGAACACCTATGTTCGGCATGGTACGACGTCGTTGTTTGCCGCCCTCGACATCGCCACCGGCGCAGTGATCGGCAAATGCTACAAGCGGCATCGGGCAACCGAGTTTCTCGATTTTCTCAAACAGATCGACGGCAATGTTCCAGACGGCCTCGACGTTCATATTGTCATGGACAATTATGCCACCCACAAGACGCCGACGATCAAGGCCTGGTTAGCGCGCAGGCCGCACTATCACGTCCATTTCACCCCAACATCGGCGTCGTGGATCAATCAGGTCGAGCGCTGGTTCGCCGAGCTCACCCGCAAGCAAATCCAGCGCGGTGTTCACACCTCAACTGCCCAGTTGGAAGCCGATATCCGCAGCTTCATCGAGCGGCATAATGCCAACCCAAAACCCTTCCGATGGACAAAATCCGCTGACGATATCCTCGCCGCGATCAAACGATTCTGCCAAAAGACCGAGCAAAATTTATGTCCCGAACTTTAGATTCAGATGACTAGGATGCCGCCCGGATTGTCGTGGGCGGGTCCGGTACCGGCGCGGTGACGACGGTAAACCGGCGCAGGACGATCCGGTTGCGACCCTCCTGCTTCGCGGCATAGAGCGCCTGGTCGGCAAGCCGGTAAAGCTGCTGGAAATCGCTCGGCATAGGCGCTTCGGCGACACCGATGCTCGCCGTCACCGGTCGCTCGCCGATCGACCCGCGATGGTCGCATGCGGCGATCTCGAGGCGGACATTGTCGGCGAAGCGGGCGAGCGCAAACCCCTCGATCCCGGCGATCATCAGGGCGAACTCCTCACCGCCGAGCCGGGCGACCGCGCACATCGGGCCTTCCCATCGTTCAAGCCTCCTGGCGATACAGCGCAGCACCATGTCGCCCGCCTCATGGCCATGGGCATCGTTGACCGATTTGAAGCGGTCGATATCGATCAGCAGCAGGGCGGCCGGTGCGCCTTCCGATCGGACCGGGTCGAGCAGCGGCGCGATCGTCTCGACGAAACCGCGCCTGTTGCGCAGCCCGGTGAGCGGGTCGCGCCGCGCGAGCTCGTTCGCCCGTGCCTCGGCGGCACGGGCATGGTCGCGCTCGATGCGAAGCCGCGCAAACCGCCTGGTCGCGACGATCGACAGCCACAGCGTCTGCCATGCCGCGGCCAGCAGGATCAGCAGTTTCGAACCACCGCCCCAGAGGCCGCTGTCGACATTCGCGATCTGGATGAACCCCAATGTCGCCATCGGCAGCGACCAGGCACCGGCGAAATCGCGAGCCTCGGCGCTGCCGTGGCGCCAGGCCCAGGTAAGGCAGGCTGCCACGGCCAGCAGATCGGCCAGGATGAGCAAGCTCGCCAAGCTCGCCAGCGAATCGATGCCCGCGCCGCGGACAAGGGAGAGCGGGATGCCGAGCAGCGCGATGCCGCCGCCCAGCGCGAGTGTAGCCCTTCTCGCCAGGCGTGGCAGGTCGGCCGGGCCGAGCGAGGTGACGACGCTGGTCGTCGCCAGGGCGATCGCAAGGCACGCGAGGAAGGTGCAGGTCTGCGCTGAGATCGTCCCCGCCATGCCCGGGACGGCGATCAGGTGTATTTCCGACCAGATCACCCCCCAGAGCAGCATGCACCCCGCCCAGCCGCCGTGCCAGGCAAGGAACTGCCGCCGAACCGAGATGGCGAGCGACAGGTTGTAGATCACGCCGATCAGCAGCAGCGTCAGCGCGGCGCCGATCGCCGCCGCCAGCGCTGCCGATTGCACGCCGCTCTCGCCCCGCGTCATCAGCCGGGCGTGAAGGAGGTTGTGGCTGGCAAGGGCATCGAACCGCAAAGTCATCGCAACGAGCGGCGCGTTCCGGGCGGGTGCCTCAAAGGCGATCTGTCCGCCCGTCCGCCAATGCGATCCATAGTCGCCGCTGCTGACCTGCTGCCGCTGTTCGGTGCCGTCGGCATAGGAAAATGTCACCGCGAGCCTGTCGAAGCGCGAATGATGGACCATCAGCACGATGTCGTTGCGATCGACCGGCAATCGTCTGAGATCGGCGCGCAGCCAGAGGCTGCTGTGCTGATAACCGGCCGGGGAACCGCCGCAGTGGAAACGCAGCGACGGGAGGCTGTCGTCCGCTTGTTGCCGCCCGGTGACGGCATGACAAAGCGATCCATCCAGGAGCGGTGTGTCAGCGGCAACCGGAAGCGACCAGCACGCGGCGGCGATGCCGAACACGGCCAGCAGCACGCGTGCCGCGACGGCCCGACATGAATCCCCAATCCCGCTCATGCTTCACATTATGCACCGATCGGATGAGAAAAGTCTTACCCCGCACGCTGCGCCGAGGTTCGCTTTCCTCCGGGGGAATATCGATGCCCACGACAGGGCAGCAAAAAAGGCCGCCCCTTTCGGGACGGCCTTTCCATTGTCAGCCGGTCACGGCTGGGAAATCAGGCGCGCAAAGCCCCCGCGCTGGAGGTCGTGCTCACATGATCCGCCATGGCCGGCGTGTGACAATGAGACATCTGACCACCTCCTTTCCGTTGTTGAACAAGGCCTTGGATATGGGGTGCACACGCCGGCGATCAAGGCGTGGAATATCGGGCGCCGTGCCGCCGCCATGGGTTGCTGTCGAAATCATCCTTTCCCTGCCGGCGAAGCTGGATCGTCCGCTGAATCGACATATCTATATCATTGCGCCCTCCGCGCTTCCGAATGCCGCGCGACGGCGCATGCGCGGGCGTGACACCGCCCGGCGGCTGTGAAAGGATGTGGCGATCATGAAGCGCGAGGAGAGACGTCATGACGATGGGCCAGTTCCACGCGGCAACGCATCAGTGATTGCCGCTATCGCGGCAGGGGTGGCGGTGCTGGCCGGCGGGCTGGTGCTGTTCTCGCGCTTCGCCGCGCGCCGGATCGAGCGGGAGGTGCCGCCCGACGGCCAGTTCGTCACCATCCACGGCACCCGCCTTCACTATGTCGATCGCGGCCACGGGCCCGCCATCGTGATGATCCACGGGCTTGGCGGCCAGATCCGCAATTTCGGCTATGCCCTCGCCGACCGGCTCGTCGCCGATCATCGCGTCATCCTCGTCGACCGGCCCGGATCGGGCTATTCGGCGGCCGGGCCTTCCGCGGGCATCGCGGTGCAGGCGCGGCTGATCGCCGGATTGATCGAGATGCTGCAACTGGATCATCCGCTGATCGTCGGTCATTCGCTGGGCGGCGCGGTCGCACTGGCATTGGCCCTCGATCATCCCGACAAGGTCGGCGGCCTGGCGCTGGTCGCACCGCTTACCCAGCCGGAAGGCGCTGTGCCCGCTGCGTTTCGCGGCATTGCGATCAACTCGCCCGCGGTGCGCCGCGCGGTCGCCTTGACGCTGGCTACGCCGCTCGGCCTGCTCTCCGGCGACAAGGGCGCGGTGGCGGTGTTCGCGCCGGAGCCGGTCGCGGCCGATTTCGGGACGCTGGGTGGCGGGCGGCTCGTGCTGCGGCCCGGCGCCTTCCATGCTGCCTCGACCGATCTGGCGGCCGCCCGTACCGACATGGCCGGGCTGGCGGCCCGCTATCCCGATCTGGCGGTGCCCGTCGCGATCCTGTTCGGCCGGCAGGATGAAATCCTCGATCCCACGCTGCATGGCGGCCGGATCGCCGCTGATGTGCCGCGTGTCGAACTGACCTTGATCGACGGCGGGCACATGATCCTGATCACCGCGGCCGAGACGGTGGCGCTTTGGATAAGGGGGCGGATCGGCGCGACCTGAGGCACCGCCGATATGGAGGATTCGTTAATCAATGCAGCTTAGGCTGGCGGTCCATGAAGTTCGTGCTCGCCGCCATCCTGATGCTGGTCCTGGGGGACCTCGCGTTCGCCCATGGTGCGAATACCGCCATGCTCACCGGTGCCGTCACGCGCTTTTTCCATTCGGCCGGAGACGAAGGCCGCTCCTCCATCTTCTCGCGCTGAGCAGCAGTACCCGGACCTGACTCCCCGGGGGAGAGAGCGTGTCGGAACGCCGTCGGGCGGGAGAAGAGTGGGCCGGAGATGCGGTTCTATCCCCGGCCCATCCCACCACCGTAAAAGGAAGCGCTTCCAAATCGGTCGGCGTCGGACAGTATAGCCATTTTGGGGATAATATGGATTAGGTAGTTTTCCGGGTCGATTCCGCCCCCGGGAAAAACGGGGGAAGCGCAGGCGCCCCGCCGCTAAACGCTTGCCCTCCCGCGCCCGGATCAGCCAAGGGCAGGCGCATGACGTTTCAGGTAGATATGGGAACGGACGGCACGGGCAAAACAGTCCATGTCGATCTGGAGGAGCTGCTCGCCACGCGCCTGCTCGTCCAGGGCAATTCGGGCTCGGGAAAATCCTATCTCCTGCGCCGGCTGATGGAGCGCAGCGCCGGCCAGGTGCAGCAGATCGTGATCGACCCCGAAGGCGATTTCGTCACTCTCGCGCCCTATGGCCATGTCGCGATCGAGGCGGTCGATTATGCGGTGGGCGAGATCACGCGCTTCGCCGCGCGCTGCCGCGAGCATCGCACCTCCGTGGTGCTCAGCCTCGAGGGCCTGGAGATGGAAGGGCAGATGCGCTGCGCCGCCGCCTTCCTCAACGGGCTGTTCGATGCCCCGCGCGAACATTGGTACCCGGCGCTGGTGGTGGTGGACGAGGCGCAGATCTTCGCCCCCGCGGCCGGTGCCGAGGTGAGCGAGGAGGTGCGCCGCGCCTCGCTCTCCGCCATGGCGAACCTGATGTCGCGCGGTCGCAAGCGCGGCCTTGCCGGCATCATCGCGACCCAGCGCCTCGCCAAGCTCAGCAAGAATGTCGCCGCGGAGGCGAGCAACTTCTTGATGGGCCGCACCTTCCTCGACATCGACATGGCGCGCGCCGCCGACCTGCTCGGCATGGAGCGCCGCCAGGCCGAATCGATCCGCGACCTTTCGCGCGGCACGTTCCTTGGCCTCGGCCCTGCCATCGCGCGCCGGCCGGTGATGGTGAAGATCGGCGCGGTCGAGACCAGCGCGCGCAGTTCCAGCCCGGTCCTGACCCCGCTACCCCAGGCCCCGTCCGACGACATGATGACCTTCCTGCGCGAAGGCATCGAGGAACCGCCCAGCACCCTGTTCCCGCTGCTGCCGCCGGGCGTCTCGCCCGCGCCGCGCACGCCGCCGGCCGCGCAACTGTTGCAGGATCTCGCCGCGACGCCGCCGCGCGAACATGACAGCGCGCCGGAACAGTCGCTCGAGGAGTTGGAGGAGGTGATCGTCCAGGTGCTTCGCGCGATCATGGACGATCCCGAGGCGACGCTGCGCACGGCCGCCGTGCTGTTCCAGGATTTCCAGGTCCGCTGCCGCATGGCGGGGGTGAAGCGGTCTCCGCTCGATCCGTCGGCCTTCGCCCGCCGCCTCGCCGCGGCGCGCGCGGGCATTTTCGACCGGCTCGACGACGAATGGCAACAGGCGCTCGAACAGGCGAACGACCTGCCCGACGACATGCTCGGGGCCTTCCTGCTGGTCGCCCGCGCGGCGCGCGAGGGCGAACCCTGCCCAAGCGACGAGGATGTGGCGCGCACCTACGGCACCAGCTCGCTCGGCCGCGCACGGCGGGTGATGAGTTATATCGAGGGACGCAACATCTTCGTCACGCGCGTCGATCTGTCGGGCAAACGCTCGATCACCATCCCCGGCCTTGGCTGGACGACTGCCGCGGCCGAGGTGGGGTAAGGAGAGTTTCGTCGCGCCGTTCCTGAAGGGCGAGTTCGGAAGTCCAGCGCACCAGTCGCTGGAGTATCAGTATCAGATGCCGACAAGGCATATCCGCTCGTCCCGCGTAGTCATCGAGCCTGCCGAGATGGCGTATCGAGGGACCAAAGTTTCGCGCGCCACCTATGCCCCAATACCGGTTGCTGATCCGGGTTGTCTGCTTGGTCGATACTCTTCGCGGACGACGGTTGATGATGCCGACTCCCGTCGCGCTGCTTTGAGAATTCTGCCCGTATCACGCGCTCTCTGGCTCACGAATCATGACATTTTTGTCATGTTGCCGTCACCGCCGCGGCGAGCCCCTCCGCATAGCCTCCCCTGCAGCCGACTGTATCGGCGGGAGAAAATGCCATGATCCGTACATCGTTGTTTGCCCTTGCCTCGCTCGCGTTGCTCACTGGCACGCCGGGCCTCGCCGCGTCCTGCAAGGATGCCAAGGGCAAGTTCGTGAAATGCCCGACCGCCGTCGCCGCACCGGCTGTCGTCGCCGCCGGCGTCACCAAGGACGCGAAGGGCAAATGCCACATCGCATCGGGTCCGAAAAAGGGCCAGTTCACCAAGTGCAAATAAGCGGGGCGGTTTAAAGCCCTTTGCGCGCCACGCCCGGGTTGGCCCCGGTGCGTGGCGTTTTCGCATCTATCGCTTCTTCTTTTCCGTGCAGCGTACCACGGTATAGTCCATCTTCAGCCGGCTCGGCCCGTTCGCGCAATCGGGCGGGCTGTCGAGGTGGAGCAGCATCACTCCCTTGTCGGCCGGCAACGGTGCGGCATCGGGTGCGAGCAGCTTGCGCAGCGCCGCGCGGCCCTCAGGCGTGGCGACATAGGCGCTGTGCCCGATCGGCGTGCCCGGAATGTCGGTCCCGTCGATCACGGTCAACTCGCCGGGTGCGCCGCGCGGGACGGGATAGCAGCGTGGCTGGGCGATGGCTGGGCCCCTGCGGCGCTGCAGGCGGAAGGCACAGCCGACATCGCCGGCGCGGGGATTGCCATGCACCGCCCAGCTGCTGCGCAACGCCAGGTCATGCCCGGAGGCGAACAACGCGATGCGCCGCCCCGGCTGGACGATATCGGGCGACACGTCGCGATCGAACAATTCCCGGTCCATGTCGGGTGCCGCGAGCACGACGGTGCGGACCCGCGCCGCCAGATCGGGCGCGCTCGCCTGGAGGTGGCGCAGCCCGTCGATCGCGATGCGACCGCCCATCGAATGCGACACCAGCACGACATCCGGGGCGATCCGCGCCAGATCGGCAAGCGCCGCGTCGAAGGATGGTTGGGTCCAGCGGGCATTCTCCTCGTCCCAGCCATATTTGGCCAGGGCATGCTGCGACGGCCAGAGGAACGCGACCACCGGTCCGTCGAAACGCGCCGCCATGGCGACCTGGTCAGCCATCGAGAGCGCGTGCGCGGGCGTGGTGTTATAACCATGGACATAAAGCAGGACGCGGCCTTTCACATTTCCTCCCGCCTGCAGGTCGCGCCGCAGCCGGTCCCGCCACTGGGCCGCCGCCGACAGAGTGAGTTCGGGCAGGACGGGAGTGCCCTGGGTCGCCATGCCGTAACGAACCGGATCGGACGGTGCCTCGCCATAAGGATGGAAGCTGCCCCGCAGGACGCTGAGCGACAAGGGCACGCCCGCCGCGCAGTCGGGCATGCCGGTGGCGACGAAATAGACCGGGTCCTTCGCCGCCGCGGGATCGGTGGTCTGCCCGGCGCAGGTGCCGGCGGCCGGGCCATAGGCCGGCGGAATGGTGATGCAGGCGGAAAGGGGGAGGGCAGCAAGGGTCGCCGCTAACGCCAGGAATCGCTTCGTCATGTCTTTGTTCTCGCCGCGCACGCCGTCCGGCCGTGCTTTGACATTCATTCGCCCCTCGGTGAAGGGGGCCCGGGCAGAGAAGGCACGATCTCGCCGCCCTGGCCGCATCCGTTGTCGGCGCAGCTCAGTTCTTGAAGCAGTGCTCGCGGTGCCACTGCAGGAAATGTGGGTGCGGCCGATCGGCCGGGCGAAGCGGCGGCAGGGCATGGCCGCTCTTGTTGATCATCGCATTCACGCCGTCGGGATCGTTGATCTGGCGGGAGACGAGGATCTTCAGGTCATCGTCCAGGCCGATCAGCCCGCGATCGAACATCCAGTGCACGGTGCCGGAAAGGGCTAGCCCGTTGTTGATGATGTCCGGCCCGCTCGCCTCGACCGGCCGGATATGCGCCGCCTGCACCTCGGCACGGCCGCCGCCGTTGATCAGCTTCAGGCCAGTGATGGCACAACGCTCGTCATAGGCGCGCAGCACGACGCGGCGGAAGATTTGCTTCCGCACGATGCGCGATCCGTAATAGCTGATGCGATCGCGTTCCTGCTCGAACGGGAAGGGCACCCGTTCATCCTGCACGAAATTGTCGGAAGTTGAAGAAAGAGCGGGATCGTCGTCGCGCGGCAGCAGCCTGTCGTCTCCGCCGAGTCCAAGCTCGATGATGCGATTGAAATCGGCCGCGGAGAGCGGCCGAACCGCCGATTGCGCGCGGCCGGATATGGCGCCGGCCTCGTTCAACAGGCCGCGCTCGACCGGATCGCCGGGGCTGCCGAAGGGCACGGCGTCGGGGAACTCCAGATAGCTGCCCGGCTCGATCAGCGCGATGTACATGCCCGGCGCGGCGGGATCCGGGATGATCTGCCTGACCTTGGCAGCCGCGAAATAGCCGCGTGTCCCGCGCACCTTGCGCGGCTCGTAATAGAGGATCCAGTCACCGACGGTCTGCTGGGCGCGGGTCAGATAGGGGCGGGGGAATTGATAGCGCTCGGCGGGACTGTCTTCGTAGATCGAGTCTGCTCGGTGGATGAAGACGCCGAAGGCCATCCCCGAGCTATAGAGGGGAACTTCGCGAGGCCAAGCGTTCGCGGGTTTCCACGGTGAAATCTCAGCGAGATCGGCATCTCCGTGCATATGATATGCACGTTCTCGCACGTTCTTGCGCATTGACTCGGCAAAACATGCACGATAGTGCGCGTTTATGACGATAGAGGTTCCACTCGCCCGCAGAGATGACATCGCGGCGCGGCTTGCGGCCGGGCAACCGGTATCGGCGCCGGCGCTTGCCGTTGAGTTCGACGTTTCGGAGGACGCCGTCCGACGCGATCTTCGGGCGCTCGCCGCCCAGGGCCTGTGCCGGCGCGTATATGGCGGCGCATTGCCGATATCCCCCGGCGCTGTGCCGATGTCCGCCCGTGCTGTCGCTGACCAGGAAGTAAAACGGCTTCTCGCGGGCGCGGCGGCGAAAACGGTTCAGCCCGGCGAGTTTCTCTTCCTCGACAGCGGGAGCACCAACCTCGCGCTGGTCGAGTTCCTGCCCGAGGATGCAGACCTTACCGTCGCGACCAATTCAGTGGACATCGCCGCCGCGATTCTCCGTCGCCAGGATATCCGGCTCATCGTGATTGGCGGCATGGCCGACCCGGTGGTGGGCGGATGTATCGACGCTGTCGCCGTGCAGGCGCTTGTCCGGATGCGGTTCGACCGCGCCTTCATCGGCGCCTGCGCCATCTCGGATGACGGCGTCGGTGCCGAGCATTTCGAGGACGCCAGCTTCAAGCGGGTTGTCCTCGCATCGTCGGCATGCTCGCTCATATTGATCACGAACGACAAGATCGGCAAAGCAGCGGCGCATCTCGTCGCTTCCGCCGAGCAGATCGACATGGTGATCATCGAATCCAGCGCGACGGCCCTGCAACGCGCTGCACTCGATGCCGCGGGCTGCCGCACTATCCTTGTCGCTGGCCAAGCCTGATCTCGCCCGGAGCAATGTCGATGATTTCCGCCGATCGACCGGCCACTCGGCTGGCGACCCGCCTTGCTTTCCTGGTGGCCGGCTTCGGCATCGCCTGCTGGGCGCCATTGGTGCCGTTCGCGAAGCAGCGACTGGCGGTGGATGACGCGACGCTCGGGCTGCTCCTTCTTTGCATCGGGGCAGGCTCGGTCGCGGCGATGATCGCCACTGGTCCGCTCAGCGCCCGGTACGGCAGCAAGCCGGTGATCGTCGGTAGTGGAATGGCGCTGGCCTGTGTCCTGCCGTTCCTCTCGGTAGCGGCGACCCCATTGGCGCTCGGCATCGTCCTGCTGCTGTTCGGCGGCGCGCTCGGCTCGCTCGACGTGGCAATGAACATTCATGCGGTCGAAGTGGAAAGCGCGGCGCAGCGACCCCTCATGTCGGGCTTCCACGCACTGTTCAGCATCGGCGGCTTCGCTGGTTCAGCGACGATGACATTGTTGCTGTCATTGAAGATCGCGGCGCTGGTCGGCAGCCTGATCTGCTCGGCCCTGATGGCCGTCGCGATGCTGATTGCCTGGCCGCGCCTGCTCTCGTCCGCCCGTGTCGACGAAGGGCCGCTATTCGTACGCCCTCAAGGTATCGTGCTGTTGCTGGCGGTGCTGGCGATGGTCACATTCCTTGCCGAAGGGGCGATGCTCGACTGGAGTGCGTTGCTGATCACCCAGGCCTCGCTGGTCGACACCCGCATGGGCGGTGTCGGCTACATCCTGTTCTCGATCACGATGACGGCCGGCCGGCTGTTCGGCGATCGCCTGACCGCCCGGCTTGGCGACTATCGCACGCTGCTGGGCGGCGGCTTGCTGGCGGCCCTCGGGTTCGTTCTGATTCTCGCTTCGCCTGTCGCCCCTGCGGCGCTCGCCGGGTTCCTGCTGATCGGGCTGGGCGCATCCAATATCGTGCCGGTCCTGTTCCGCCTCGCCGGTTCGCAAAAGAGCATGCCACCCGCACAGGCGATCGGGGCGCTGACGACATTGGGCTATGCGGGCATTCTTGTCGGGCCGGCCGCCATCGGGTTCGTCGCAAAGGCTGTTGGCCTGCCCGTCGCCTTCTGGGTCCTGGCCGCGCTCCTGCTTCTCGTGCCCGCGAACGCGCGGCGCGTGACGCGGAAATAGCCTGCCTCATGCGGTGACCTTTGGGAGTTCGGCCGGAATAGGGCGGGCGGGATAAAGAAAGCGGCGCGGGGTGACCGTTCTTCCAGTGAATGGCCAATTGTTTGGACAAGTCCTGACGTAAAAATCAACCGGTTCGGATGTTAAATACGGTATCAATATCACCCTGCTTGTCTAGATGGCTTTGCAACGGGAAGAGAATGGTGTGCTGCGGCCAGTCAACTGCTGAAAGTGGTGCAACATTTCATAGCGAGTGAGTCTTCGATTGTTGTAATGGTGACGGCGCGCTGGTGAGTATCAATGTCGCCAACAGATGATCCATTTGACATAGTGGAGAGAGTTTTCGGTTGGATAACCGCATGCGCGGGGTCGACCATTCTCGTCGCCGTGTCGATCGGGTGCGCATCGGCCCAGGCGCAGGAGGTGTCGCCCCCCGGTTCCGGCCATTCGGACATCATTGTCACAGGCCGCCGGCCGCCAAATGCGCCAGGCTCAGTCGAGGATCGATACGCCGCCGACAGCATCCGGTCATTGGGCGCCATGACGATCGGCGAGGTTATCGAACGCCTTGAACGCCGCAATGGCGGACGCCCCTTTTCGATCATCGTGAACGGCCGCAGGCTGGCGGACATCTCGGATCTTCGCGACGTTCCCCCGGAGGCGCTGGCCGAGATCCAGATTCTGTCGAACAGGAGCGCCGGAAACTATGGCTTCACGCCGGAGAACAAGGTCCTGAACCTTGTCCTCAAGCCCCGTTTTGCCTCGACGACCGCCGACCTTGGAGTGCGCTTGCCCACGGAGGGTGGGGGCGACGACGCGACCGCTGCCCTGCGCCACATCAAGATCGACCAGGAGAAGCGCTTCAATGCTTCTGTATCCCTGCAGGGAAATACCGGGCTGGACGGCCGCGACCGCATCGCCCTTCTCGAAGGTGGAGCGAACGATGCGCTGACTCCCTATCGCACCTTGCTGCCGTCGAGCAGAGCGGCCTCCCTTACGGCCGGGCTGGCGCTGCCCCTTGGTTCCACCAGCGTGACAATATCCGCGGCGCTTTCCGATTCGCTGTCGCGGCAGCTTGCCAGATTCACGCTGGTGGAGCCTGGGGAAGGGAATGTCGGGGCTGGCGGCAATTCAGCGCAATCCATCACGGCGCGCGGCGTGATCGATGCGTCGCGCACGCGTTTCTACCAGATCGGCCTCAGCGCCTCCGGTGCGCTGAAGCGCATCACCTGGGCGGGCGAACTTACCGGCTCCGTCACGGTCTCCCGGACAGGCAGCCAGCTTTCCCGGCAGGAAATCACCGGCCTTTCGGCTGATGGGGATCTGGCGGCTCTTCCTGCGAGCTATGTGCCGCTCGCCATCTCGTCCAGCAGCGGCACCCTGGGGGCCGCCCTGAGCGCGAATGCGCCCCTGGTGTCGCTGCCTGCCGGCGACCTGGCCGCCAATATGAGGCTGAGCGGCTCGCTCCAGCGCCTCGTATCGACGAACGGCGGGATTCAGCCGTCACGGCAGGTGGCCGGACAGGGGCGGTATCGGGGGCATCTCGGGTTTGACGTGCCGGTCGTCGGCCCGGGCGTGCCCCTTGGCGGTTTCCTGGGGCGGGTCGCGCTGTCGGCGAGCGCCGATTCCGAATGGGTAAGTTCCGCCGGCCGATACCCGAGCTATGATGCCAGCGTCGAATGGCAGCCGGCCGATTTCCTCTCGCTCAGCCTGGGCCGGAGCCGCGCCGAGGCGCCGCCCGTCCTCAACCGGAGCCGGGATGCTATTGTCTATACGCCAGGTGTGCTGGTGGTCGACACGCTGACCGGCGACTATGTTCTGGTGACGCGCATATCCGGGGGCGAAACCCGTCTGCGCGCCGTGTCGGAAGATATGTCGACGCTCCGCCTCAGCCTGAGCAAGGCCGTCGGGTCGACCAATATCTCCGCCACGACTGAATATATATCGTCAAGGATCGCCAACCCGGTCGTCTATACCGGCTATGCGAGCGCGCTGTTTCAGCGCGTATTCCCCGGCCGGTTCACAAGAGATGGTGCCGGTCAGCTCGTCTCCATAGATGTGCGCCCGTTCAACGCGTCCGAGGAACGGCGCAACATCCTGAAATCCAATCTGCACCTCACCGGCACCTTAGGTGCGACAGGTGGTGGCGCACCCGCTTTGGCGGACAATCGCGCGATCACCTGGGATTTCAGCGTCACGCACGAATTGACATTGCAGGACACGCTGAGCCCTTCCGCCGGCGCGGCTGGCATCGATCTGCTGAAGACCCCCCTTGATGGCGTCCAGGGCACACCGCGGCACAGGATCAACATTGAGGTGGATGCCTCCTATCGGGCCTTCACGTTCCAGCTCGGCGCGCGGTGGAGATCGGGGGCTCGCGTGGAGGATATCTCG
This sequence comes from Candidatus Sphingomonas phytovorans, assembly GCA_029202385.1. NCBI lineage: Bacteria > Pseudomonadati > Pseudomonadota > Alphaproteobacteria > Sphingomonadales > Sphingomonadaceae > Sphingomonas > Candidatus Sphingomonas phytovorans. The sequence goes on along the minus strand of CP119314.1, from coordinate 3,278,160 downwards.
GCCTTGGCTCCCTATTCGATCCGATACGCCGCTTTTGGCACCGCGGACGCAGGGATGTCCTGGACGCTTCCGCAAAAGGATTCGAAACCGGACCGGTCGAAACCGCTTCGCCTCTGGCTGACAGTCGAGAACCTGTTCGACAAACGGTTCTCGGTGCGAGATTCCAACGGGCAGGTCCCCGCAGCATTCAGCCCTGCATTCCTTGACCCGACAGGTCGTGTCATCGTCATTCGGGCAAGCCGCGCATTGTGACCGCGTGGAGGGGGCGTCATCCGGCCAGGATGCGACTTGGGCGACAGCCGGTCTTTTCGAATTGGTCCCGTAACAAGATTTCCGGTATTCCCATTTTCTCAAAGCATTGTTCTGGCTGATCTGGATCAGCTTTGGTCGTAAATTATTATCGCCACATCGGTTTATATAATTTCTGCAATATATATTAGCGTTGACTCCAATTTGGTAGCGATATCCTCCACTGTCGTCCCAAAAAAGTCGTAACATGTGTTTTCAATCGAGTTCGTCTCTGGCATTTACTTGAATGCTATTGCAGCATAACCGAGAGGATATTCACCATGAGGACTTTGTCTGTCGTTGCCGGTATTGTCGCCCTGTTGTCGAGCGCGCCTGCATTCGCTTCGTCCGTGTCGATGACATTCCAGAATGTCGGGACGGCCACGATGGTGCCGAACGGCGTGAACACCTGTGGCGTCTTCGCGCCGACACCAGCGAACATCCTGGCCGGCGCGACCTCGCCCACCTCCAGCACGAATTGCGGCACGACCTCGGCCGCGCACGTGACCTACAAGATCGGTACGAAGCAGTGCGTCTTCCATATCTCGACCATCTACACGCCAGCGAATCCGCTGACCGGCGCATCGGCCTATTGGACCCCGAACGCCTCGACGACCGCGAGCGGCAGCGCGACCTGCAAGGTCGTCAGCCAGGATATCTCGCAGATCTTCACGAACGGCAATTTCGCGGCGGTCTTTTCAATGAAGTAAGTCGAATGGGGCGTGCGGCGCGCGCCCCATTCACTTCTTTTTATAGAGATCGGCTTAGTATTTTGTTTCGGTAATGGCCTATGGGCAAGTGCAGGCGGAGGGCGCGTGAGTATTTCAACGACCGGCGTCGGATTCAATCGCTCCGGCATCGCGCTGGGTACGACAGCCTCCAAATACGCCGCGCTTGCGCCGTCGGCGTCAAGAACCAACGACGCGGCGAAAACATCCGCCATGGATACCGGTGATGTCGTTCAGATCTCCGACGCTGCGAAGGCGGCCGCGGCGGCGCTTCAGAAGCCCAGCCCGGCTGACAATGCAATTGCGGCCCGAAGCAAGCTGGATGCATTGTACGCGGATGCCAAATCGGACGGCACCTTCATCACCTTCGACACGGCAAAGGGTGGCCGCCAGCTCGATATGAGTGCGCTTAGCGACGAGGAACTGGCAGCGATCGCTGTCGATCATGGCGGTTCCTTCTCGCAAGACGAATCGAACGATGCGGCCGGCTGGCTCAACCTGCGCCTGGCGAAGACCCTCCAGCCGTTCCAGAACGCCACGATGAACGGCGATCGCCGTGCGCATGCAATGACGCTGAACGCGCTCTACGACAGTGCCAGCCAGGATGTGCGGGACGCGCTTGGCTGGACGCCGGCGATGCGAAGCGAGGGCGACACCCTGCTGTCCGGCGACACCGCGCGCTTCGGCAAGCTGGACTGGCCGTCGATCTTCGGCAATCTTCGGGACGCTTCGAACAACGGCGGCATGGCCTATAAGGGGTGAGCGTGCGGCCCTGGACCGGGGCCTCATTCCACAGCTTCAGTTCCGGATGCGGCGCCCCGATATAAAAAACGGCGCAGGGTCTCCCCTGCGCCGCTTCATCGATCAGCCCGTCGGCTGGATCAGTTCCTCCGCTTTTTCTTCTTGCCCGTGTCCGCCGGCTCGTCGGTGGGCGTGCTGGCGGTAGTTGCCGACGAATCGGCCGGCGCCGTGGTTGTCGTGCTGTCCGGTGCGGGTGCCGGCGTCGTCGCCTCGGGCGCCGGCGGCTGGCTCATGGGGTCGGCCGTTGGCGCATTGGTTGTCGGCGGGCTGCTCGGCGGCACCTGCTGCGCGGTGGCGGGCAGGGCGATGGCAAGCGCGGCACCGGCGACGGCAGTACTCAAGATCCTGATATTCATGGCTGTTATCCTCTCGATATTGGGCCCCTGTGCCCAGGGACATGGGGCAGGGCTTTAGTCGTTTCGACCCTGAGTCGGTGGAGCGAGCCACTTGCGGGGCGTGCGGAATTCACCGGATCGGTTCGTCCCACGTGTCGGCTCGCTTCGTCGTACGACGTCGCCCGCGTCAGCGCAGATCGCGGTACAGGTCCTCCGCCGACTCCTCCGCCCCGCGCCGATTCCGGTGCAGATCCTCCCACACCTCCAGCTTCATCGACCGGAAATTCGCCAGGCACACCGCGTCGCCTGCATCGGGTGAGCGGCCGAGCATCGCCTTCATCTCGTCCTTCGACCGCACCAGGATGCCGCGCGCCGTCACGCTCCAGTGATAGGCCGCCAGGTCGGCGCGCAATGTCGCATCGTCGGGCAGGGCGATCGGGTCGGCCCCTTGCGGGTCGATCGCCTCGCGCAGACGCCACACCATCTCGGCGCGCATATTGGCGAATTTCAGCCGCCCGTCAGAGGTTCCGGCGGCGCTGGCGGCGGCGGCATTGACCGCGACGGTCTGCACGCCATTCTCGGTGAGGAAATTCGCGGTGGTCAGGCCCCATCCGATTACATCGACATGGACCACGGCCCGGTCGCGCCGGTGGCGGATGACATGGCCGGCGGTAACGGGCCCGCCAGCTTCCTGCGGGATCTCGCGCCCGGGAATGCGGATCAGCGGGGCGAACCAGCCGCCGTGCCGGCACGCGATGACGAAAGCGTCGCGGCCGCCCACCGCGACGTCGACGCCCATCGAGTCCATTGCCGGCATCGGATCGCCCGGGGAATCGCACGGCCGCCAGCGTGCCATCGCCGCGTCGATCCAGGCGGTGGGGATGACCTGCCAGTCGTCGTCCTCAACCCCGGCCGCGAAATCGCCGTTGAGCATCTGCGAGCGTAGCGGTTCAGGCATCGCCTGGAGCGTGTCGATGTAGCCGGTACGCAGATAGAAGAAATTGTCGGTCACCCGGCTCGGCACGAAGGTGCGCGATCGCGGCGTGATGATCTTCTCCGCGCCGAAATCGGCCGGGTCGAAATCATAGAGCGGCTGGTGCCGGAAGATCACGAAGGGTTCGGCGCGCGGCACCTCCACGTCCCGCCCGCGGATGGTGGTGAACCAGCGAAGCTCGCCTGGTTCGGCCGGGTTGGAATGGTTCCTGTCGAGCCAGGGCCCGAAGAAATCGAGCACCCAGCGGCCCTCCGCGCTGGTCGGCGGGTTGAACGTCATCAGCACCCGGGCGCGCTGGCCCGGGTCGCTGGTCCGTGCCCAGCCCATGGTGAAGCGCACCTGCGCCTCGCGCATCTCGGTCACCTCGTCATAGGCGATCAGGTCGTGCGCACGGCCCTGCCATTTGTGGTGATCGCCCGGATTGTCGAGCCCGCCGAACTCGATCAGGCGGCCGCCGTCTGGGGCCGGAATCCTCCACACCGATTTCTGCGCGGCATAGCCCCTGGTCGAGCCTAGGATCTCCCCGATGCGCTGGACGATGCCGTCGGTCTGCGCCTTCTCCCGCCGCAGGATCAGCGACCGGCGGTGCCGGGTGAGCGCCAGCCCGGCGACCAGATCGGATTTGCCGCCGCCCGCCGCGCCGCCATAGCCGGTGATGTCGGCCGCGCTATCGAGCGCGCGCATCTGGGCGCCGGGCTGCGGCCGCCACGGGCAGGCCCGGGCATCGGCGGCGAGCAGTGTGGCGATCTCGGCCCGTTCCTCCGGTGTGGCGCGGGCGAGCAGGCCGTCGAGCGCGGCGGGATCAGTCGGGATCATCGATGTCGTCGCCATGTCCGATCAGGTCGGGCTCGCGCGCGCTGATGGTGGTGAGGAGCGAGGCAAGCCGCGCGGCGATCGCGACCGGCTCTGCCGCCGTCTGGCTGCCGCCTTCGCCGCCGCCGTCGCTCGCGGTCATTCCGGCGATGCCGCCGCCGGTAGCCGCGCTCCCGGCCGCGCCATAGCGCCGGGGGTCCCAGTGCGCGAGCACCCGCAAGCGCGTATCGATGCGCAGCTTGGACCGGGCGATACTGTCCGGGTTGCGGACCGGCGGGTCCTTCTCCTCGGCGTCAGCTCGCATCACCCAGTCGTTGCGGCTGTCATCGGCGATCTCGAGCATCTCCTCCGCGATCGCATCGAAGCCGATCGCGCGTGCCCAGGCCATGCGGTGCGCGAAATCCTCGTCCTTCATCCAGTCATAGACGGTGGATCGGCCCACCTGCAGTGCCCGGCACAGCTCCCGCAAGGTGCGGCCACCGGCGATGCCGGTCAGCAACTTCTCCTCCATGCTCGCGCTGCGCCTCGTCATCGCCCGTGGTTAGGGGAGGACGTCGCAGGATTGAATCGAGGGGCTTGCGAAACGTTGAGGGCAGTTGTTGCGATGGTCAGCCCATATCGCGTGGGTTAACGGACATGGTGAGCACGGGCAGGTGAGGCGCGTCGGGTTGCATATCTCCGGTGCATCGGCTTTCAGCGGAATCTTGGAAGTGCGCGTCGCACGAAGATCTTTTCGGTGCCGAAACCGGGGCCGCTCACTGACACACGATATTCCTGTCCCGCTTCCATCTTCGCCTTTGACGAGCCTTGGTAGTGCGGAGGAATCTCGGGGTAGACGATCTTGCTTCTACAATTCTCGGCATCTTCCACCTCGAGTAGTAGGGAGATCATCCAAACATCGGGGATGGCAAAACCGGATTTTCCGGGAGCTACGCGCGATACATCGATACTTTTGATACAGGGCGGGTGCTTGCTCCCATCGTCCGTTTCGATGCTTATCCGGCCATCGTCGAACTGCCGAACGACGATATCTACGGCAAGCTGGCAGGACGAAAGGCATAAAAGGGCTGCTCCGGAAAGCAGCGAAAGCCCAGGATGTCTAGAAGCCATATATACCCGACCCTTTCAGACGCGCTTCAAGCCGGCGCCGTTCAGCCAATGTTGATGGATTGTTGGCCGCGCGCAATGCCGCATAGTCACCGGCCGTCTGGGCTTGCCCTCCGATGGTCTCCTTATCGATGACCGCGTCTCACGATCGTCGTGCCCGCGCCGTAACTGGCACCGTAGATATCGATGACATATCGATGGCCGGGTACCAGTGGCTCGTCGGATTCGCCGTGATAATGAGCCGGGATTTCGGGGTAGATGATCTTGTTTTTGCATTTGTCGTCGTCCAGCCCCAAGTCGCGATTCACTGTCCAAATGTGCGGCGAGTCGATTTCGTCTTTTCCGTCTACAAGCTTGATGATGTTGACAGTGTAGATGCACGGCGGGTGGTCTGTCCCGTCGGCTGATGCGATCACGATGCGGCCATCGTCCAGTTGCGTGACGGTGATTTTCACCGCAAGCTGGCAGGACGAAAGGCATAAAAGGGCTGCTCCGGAAAGCAGCGAAAGCCCAGGATGTCTAAAAGCCATATATGCCCGACCCTTTCAGACGCGCTTCAAGCCGGCGCCGTTCAGCCAATGTTGATGGATTGTTGGCCGCGCGCAATGCCGCATAATCACCGGCCGTCTGGGCTTGCCCTTCGATGGTCTCGTTGTCGAATGTACGGCTCCGCTTATCATATCTGTATACCGCATTCCGATCAAAACCCTGATCGAGGGATGGGCCGAACACCAGTTCATCGGTGACGTACCGATCGCCAAAATTCTTGAAGCCAAGGCGCTGATATTGCGCGACATGGTAAAATTCGTGTATAAGGGCCTTTAGGCTTCGGTCATTATTTGAAAAATCGCTACGATAATGCCATAATAAAGTGCTTATTGCACATGTCGTCGTTATTTGTATTTTTGTGGCTTCGATTCGGTCCATTAATGGAAAATAAAATCAACGACCTTCATTTGAAATATCCTGATACCTTGATATCGATTATTTATCACACAATCTGGTGTCGGAATAACGATGTCGGGGGTATTTAAATTCACCATTTTGTGCATTATTGTCGATTCGTCGTTGTCACTTGGTGAATCTGATAGGATCTGTGCCCGGGTCACTTGGTCCGGATTTGCGCGTAGAACCCGAACAGCGACGGTTCGCGATCGACTTCACGACATCGTCGACCCTAAGACCGCGTGGGGCGAGGATGCCGCTCTTCCTCACCACGCCCCACGGATGGGCTTCAGTCGCGATGCTGCCGTCTGCACGGGTTTCCAGGTCGGACGATTGCAACCACCAGGCATCCGCGGCGTCATAGCGGATCGGACGCAATAGCTTCTCGTAATCGGGGGGCGGGTTGAGATCGTCGGCCTCGGGGGGCGGAGCGAATGGCGCTGTCACCGGGATGACGAAGCTGCCATCCCTGCTACGCACGAGGCTATCGGACATCTCGACGATACGGTATCCGCCCGATCTGTCCGATTTGAGATAGAACAGGAAATATCGGATGCGGCTATTATAGCGGGTATGCAGGCCCGTGTTGATGGTGACGGTCGATCCGGCCACCCGTCCGGCTATCACCTCCTCAACATCGAAGGTAATACGAACTGGCCAGCGAATAATGATATCATCGTCCTCGGGAACTGAGAGCCAGCGATACCGTGGCGCACTGGCAACCAACGCTACGTCGAAGCATGGCAGGGCCTGTACCTCGGCGGACGACGCTGCCTGCGGTTTGACGGGTTCGGATGGATCGACCTGCTGGAGCGCCTTGCTAAAAGCTTGAGGAACTGCCCATGTTGCCAGGATCAATCCAAAGGTGAGCGCTATTCCCGCCAGCTTGCGCATCTCAAAGTTTTCCCTGCTTCGCTTTCTTTGCCTTCGGGGTAAGGTGTTTTTCCTGGGCTGAAGTCAGATTGTGCTGAATAGCCGAAGCTTGCGATTTAGTGACTGCTGTCAAGGGCGCCGTGAAAATCAATTGACCGTCGACCATTTCATGCCAGCCGACCTTGGTATTGTAAACGGTCGCATCGGAATGATGTCTTTGAACAGTGCCTCGGTGTCGCCACAACCGTGATTTGTTCTCGCAAAGTCAATCTGTGTGTCCGGCCGCGCGCGGCGAGGGGCGCCTGTGAAATCGTGGACCGTCCTTCATCGGGGGCGACGGCCTGGCAATAGCGCCTCCAACTTGCTGAGGCGCGTATCGGTTTCCCGGATCAGGCAGCCCAGCCAGAAGAACTGGGAATCTTGGCCGAGGGCGTCGCTCCCGCCGGCTTCCTTCGTACAGGTCTTATCGAGCCGTTTGAGCCATGCCCGCTCCTCGATCCGCAATTTCCGGAATCGCGTCGGTGGCAGGGTTCGCCGAAGTTGCTGATAGGTTCGGTTGAGGGCGTTATCGACCCGGTCGAGTTCGGCACGCTGACAATCGAAGATCTTGGGCATCACGGCTCGCGCGGCGCTGGAGCATCGCTCATAGGCGCTTTCGACCGCCTTGCCCCCTGTATCCGCTTGGCTCCGGCCAAAGGCCGAACTCGGGATTGGCAATACGACGCATAGGGAAGCGAGAATCGAGTTATAGCAAGCGATGCGGAATCTTGATGTGAAGCGCTGGATCATCGACTGCCCTTCTGTTCGTCGCTTAGCATCTGCTGGGCAGCGGCTCGTTCCGATGGATATCGTTTCTTTATCACGTCGGTAAATTGTTTAGCTTGCCCAAGCAATTCCCTTCGCTTCTTTACGATTTCTGGGGCAGGTATTTTGGGAAGCTTGGCTGCGTCCGCGATTGCGATCTCGCGCTGCTTGGTGACATAGGCGGTGCGCCGATCATAGATATTGTCGATCAACGCCTGGTCGTAACCCGGGTCGGTTCTTGCCATGGCACGGTCCGTATCGCCGACTGCCTGCGACAGGATGAGCGCTGCACGTTTGTGCTGGACGGCAACCGACCATGCCGAGTTTCGAACAGCATCACTTCTGGAATCGAGGTCCAGCTTCGACTCCTTGCGGATGATCGTGACTGCCGGTTTGTAATGGGTTCGTTCGATGAACGCATGTTGTGCTTTGTGGAAGGCCTCGCGATCGCGGGCGGCGACAGCGCGCCACTGCTTGTCGAATTCGGCGTTGCCCGGTGTAAGATTCGCGAACTCGCCGGCCCAGGGGGCGAATTCGTTGCTTTTGAGAAAGGTACGCAACGTACCGGTATCGCTGGCAAGCTGGTAGCTGCCATAGGATTTGCCACCCTTGTCGTTCTTGCCAGACGAGATGGTGCCCGGTCCGCGACCACCTGTTTCATATTGGGTTGATAGCACACCCAGTTCGCGTCCGCTTTTCTGTCTGGCCGGGTGATTCGACAGTGATTCCAGCCATCGCTCCATGTCCGACTGCCGAGCGAACTCCGCGTCCGTCAGGGATCGCATATCGGCGACGCGTTGCGGATCGGCGGCGACGATGACGTCGGGCTCGGCCCGTTCGGGTATTGCTCTCGATAAAATGCCGGGCAATGGAACCTGCATTGGGTCAAGTGTGCTGGCGGCATGCACCACACTGCTGTCGGCTTCAGGCCGTGTCCCGAAAGCGCTGCTGTAGTTTGGCAATTCTGCCTGCGCCTCATTGTTGGTCATGACGGTCTGGGGCTGCTGATCACCTTCCGAAGCGCCCGCCAACACCTTGTACCCGCCCGATTTCCACCACCGGATCGCCTCGCCGGCGGTGTAGGTGAACGGCACCAGCCCCTCGGCGATCAGCGCATGGCCGAAATATTTGTCCACCTCCTCATAGGTCGCGGCACGCTCGCCCTTCGTGACCTCGTCGAGGTCGTCCATCGTCCGCGACATCAGTGCCATCGCCATATAGCCACCCTTGGGATGCCGCATGCTCAGATGGTCGGGCACCTTCCAGGTCGAAGGTGGTCCGTCCCAGGGCGAGGGCGGCGGGGCAGGCTGCCGCTCCGGGCGCGGACGGGCGAGGTGCGCGTTCTCCTCCAGGAAGCGATGCATCCATTGCTCGTCCGTCTCCTCCTCCGGTGCTGGCGGAGCCTCGGGCGGGCGGTTCGGGTCCGCCTCGTCCGGCGCGGTGACGGCGTCGGGTGAGGCTGTTGTCAGGTCATCCTGCGGGTCGGTCGGGATCATGCGGTGCCTCCTGGAACGGGAGGTCAATTGCGCATGGTCGCGGCCGGTTTTGAATCGACCCTACCCCGCCAGCCGCCCGATCGACGCCAGCAGATCGTCGCGCATCGCCATGCCGGTGGTGGGCGTGGGCAGGCCGGGCCCCGCCGCGAGCTTTGCGAACACCACTCGCCGCTTGCCCCCGCCGTCGGTCTTGTCCGCCCAGCCGACGAACCAGCCGAGCGGCTGAGTCCTGTCCTGATGCCCGTCCGGGGCGTTCAGCCAGCCGCTCCCGGTCTTGCCTTGGACGCGCCAGCCACCGCTGCCGTCGAACAGCGGCAGGATCTCCTCGGTCAGCGCACAGGCCTGCGCCGAAAGCAGCTTTCCCGCCAGCAACCGCCGCAACATCGCGACCTGCTCGTCGGGCGAGACGGCGAGCGAGGACATGAGCCAGGCGTTGATCAGCCCGTCCCCCTTGCCCGGATTGCCGCTGACGTCTCGATTGCCATAGCCCAGCCGGTCGACATAGGCCTTGAACCGCGCCGCCCCGAGGCGCTTGGTGATCTCCCGCGAATACCAGATCACTGAATTCAGCTCCCAGCTCGTCGGGTCGGTGCGCTGCTTCTCGACCGCCCGGCTCGCCTCGTGAACGGCCGGGTCATAGTCCCAGGCGGGGGTGCGCGCGTCCTTCAGGATGCCCGCGTCATAGCCCATCAAGGCCAAGGGAATCTTGAAGGTCGAGCAGGGCGAGAAGCGCGTTGCGCATTGGCCCGACCGGTGCAGCACCTTGCCTGTCGCCTGGTCGACCAGCAGGGTCGCGCGCGCCGGTTGCGCGATGATCGCTTCGGCAGTCCCCGGAAATCCGACGATTCCAGCACCTGCGCCAAGCAGCAACCGTGTCGTGAAGGTCCGCCGGTCGATCGCCATGTTCATTCTCCTCTGTCCCGATGATGCGCAGGCTAGGGTGGGCAGGGCCCCGCACACAAAGGATCAAAGCTGGCACGAGCCCCTAGATTAACTTATGGCGCGGCGATGGTCCGCCCGCATCTGCCGCTCAATGCCCTGCGCGCGTTCGAGGCATCGGCGCGCCACCTTTCCTTCACCCGTGCCGCGATCGAGCTGTGCGTGACGCAGGCGGCGGTCAGCCATCAGGTGAAGGGGCTTGAGACCCGCCTGGGCGTCCAGCTGTTCCGCCGCCTGCCGCGCGGCTTGGCGCTCACCGATGAAGGGCTGGCGCTGCTCCCCGCGCTCGCCGACAGCTTCGATCGCATCGCCGAACTGGTCGAGGGCATCGGGGGCGGCATGACGGTTCAGGTCCTGTCGGTCGCCGCGGTCGGCACTTTCGCAACGGGCTGGCTGCTGCCGCGGCTGCCCCTGTTTCGCGCGGCCCATCCGCGTATCGACCTGCGCCTGTTCACCAACAACAACCGGGTCGACATCGCGGGCGAGGGCCTGGATTTCGCGATCCGCTTCGGCGACGGCGCGTGGCACGGGACGGAGAGTGTCGCGCTGATGGAAACGCCGCTGACCCCGCTCTGTACTCCCGCCATAGCCCGCACCCTGGCCGAACCGCGCGACCTGCTCGCCGCCACGTTGCTCCGCTCCTATCGCGCCGACGAATGGCCGCGCTGGTTCGCCGCGGCCGGTGTGGCCGCGCCGCCGCTGCACGGCCCGGTCTTCGACAGTTCGGTGACGATGGCCGAGGCTGCGATGCAGGGTGTGGGCGTGGCGCTCGCCCCACCAGCGATGCTCGCCCGTCCGATCGAGCACGGTGCGCTGGTCAGGCCCTTCGCGGAGCAGGTTGCAACCGGCCGCTACTGGCTCACCTGGCTCAAGTCGCGCACGCCCAACCCGGCGATGCTGTCGTTCCGGGATTGGCTGCTGGCGGCGGTAGCAGGTTAGGGCAGGCGGGCCGACGCAATGGCCATCGGCGTCGGATTCGTCATCCGGCACATCGCTTATCGGCGCGTCTGCCCCGCCCGGTAACCGCCCCGGCGACCTTTATCGTTTCGGCCTGCATCCGGATCGCCTCCTTGCACGTAGCTGGCGCGTAGCGCCAAGCGGGAGGCAGGATGACCGAACTGGACAAAATCACCGACAGCATCGTGGCGTTGCGCGCATTACTGGTGCTGGACATGGACGCGCTGGACATCGCTGAAAGGCGTCTGTTGCGGGCTCATGTCGAACATTGCATCCTCGACCTGCAACGCCTGTTGTCGCGCCTCATCGCGGCGCCGGACGCCGTGCTCGATGGTGCCTGGGAAAGGGAAGCGGGCGCCGGGTACGATCAGTCCATAGTGAACCATATGGGCGTAAAGCCTGAAGGCTAGGGAACCGGTCGCAATATTTCCTGGCACCGCGCGTCGAATGCCGTCGCCAGCGTTGCCAGGCTCACCGTGCCCAGTCGGGCGATCAGCAGGGCCTCGGCCTCGTGTAGGGCATCGTCGAGGGCGGCGTTGACCACCTGCTCGACCGCGCAGCCGGGGTTGTCGCTCTCATTGCCGATGGCAAAGAGAGTGGGGCCACCCACTGCGCGATGAATGTCGAGCAGCGAGACCGAGTCAAGGTCGCACGCGATCGACCAGCCGCCGCCATGCCCCTTCTCCGACCGGACATAGCCGGCCTCGCGCAGGCCGGCCATCGTGCGGCGCACCACCACCGGGTTGGTCCCCAGCATCTTCGCGATCGTCTCCGACGTGGCGGGCCCTTCGTGCCGCGCCATGTGGAGCAGCACGTGGAGCATCCGCGAAAGCCTGCTGTCCTGTCTCATCGTCCCTGTGTCGTGATTGCACGCGTCGATGGCAAGTCACGAACATACTCGACACATCATAAGTTGCGTGACATCAGGCGCGCTCACCAAAAGCGGCGTCGCCCGCCGATCGCGAGGGAAGAATATGAGCGCGAACCTCAACGACCCGGGTTTCTGGGACAGCCAGTCCGAATATCAGAAAATGGCCCATGCCTTCACCTCGGTCTATGCGGGGCAGGCGTGGCGGCAGGCGGGGTTGCCCGCCGGAGCGACGGTGCTCGACATTGCCTGCGGGGCCGGCGCGCTTGCCCTGGTGGCGGCGCGGGGCGGGGCACAGGTGCTGGCGACCGATTTCTCGGCGGGCATGGTCTCCGCGGTGCTATCGCATGGCCTGCCCAATATCGATGCGCTGGTGATGGACGGCCAGGCGCTCGACCTGCCCGATGCGTGTTTCGACGCCGCCTTCTCGATCTTCGGCATCATGCTCTTTCCGGACTGGCGCCGCGGGCTGGCGGAGATGGCGCGGGTGGTGCGGCCCGGCGGGCTCGGCTGCGTGGCGAGCTGGACGCATCCGGGTGGGGCCGCGTCGAACCTGTTGCTGGCTGATCGTGTCGCCGCGCTGTTCCCTGGTGTCGTTCAGCCCCGGCCGATCGAGGGCATGAACGAATTCAGCGATCCCGCCCGGTTCGAGGCGGCGATGGTCGCGGCCGGCTTCGCCGACGTGCGGATTAGTCGGGTGACTCATGATTTCATGCTGGACATGGCGGCGCTCGCGGACCCCGGCCGGATATTCCAGTTCAGCCCGATCTGGGCGGCGCTCGACGAGGAGCAGCAGCAGGAGGCGTTCGCCTCGATCCGCGCCAGCGTGGCCGGGGCGGGTGGCAGCTTGCCGATTCCGTCACCGGCGTTGATCGCGATCGCGCGGCGGGTGTAGCGCGCCGGTACGGGGCTGGCGGACGACGCGACCAGCCCTCTTTGCTGCCACATTCCCGCGATTGGCCCCGAAAGCCGCCGGCGTACGTTCTCGCGCCAGATGAACGGAATCAGCCCAGCCAACACGCCCCGGATCCGCAGCGCGGCAATGGTCGTCAACGCGCGGTCGCGCCGGGGCAGGGCGTTGTTCGACCGGGCCTGCGTGCGGTGCGCTGACCTGCCTTACCCGGTCGACGCGCACGCCGTGGATGATCCCGCCCAACTCGGCGCGGTGGTGAAACGGGCGCTGGCGAAGAAGCCCGACCTGCTGATCCTCGGGGGCGGGGACGGCACGATCAGCGGGCTGGTCGACTATCTGGTCGGCACGGAGACGGTGCTGGCGGTGCTGCCGCTCGGCACCGCGAACAGCTTCGCGCGCACGCTTGGCATCCCGGTCGACATCGACGGCGCGCTTGAGGTCATCGCTGGCGGACGGCGGCGACGCATCGACCTCGGCATGATCGACGATGATTATTTCGCGAACGGCGCCGCGATCGGCATCGCGCCGCGCATCGCCCAGTCGGTGCCGCACGCGCTCAAGAAATATCTCGGCCGCGCCGGCTATCTTGGCTGGGCCGCATGGGAATTTCTTCACTTCCGCCCCTTCACCCTGATCGTGGGCGAGGGCGCTGCGGCGGAACGGCTGGCGGTGGTCGAGGTGCGCATCTCGAACGGGCCCTATCATGGCGGGACGGAACTCAACGAGCAGGCGGCGGTGGATAATGGCGCGATCGTCGTCCAGGCGGTGACCGGGCACGCCAGGACCCGGCTGATCAGGAACTGGGTCACGAGCATCCTCCGCCTCGATGCGCGGCACGAGACGGTGCGGTATTTCTCCGGCACCGAACTCCGCATTGTGACCGAGCCGCCGATGGCGATCTCGATCGACGGCGAGCTTCTGGCCAGGACGCCGGTGACGGCGCGGGTCGCGGCAGGGGTGATTGAGGTGCTGGTGCCGTGATGCGCGATATTTTCTTCAGGATCTCGGGTTTGCAATACGCTTCGTCGACAGGTTGGGCGATCGCTCGCGTCACTGTTTGGTGCCGTTATCTCGTCACTATTGTCCCGCTTCCCGCCCGATATCGATTGTCCGGCAGGGGATATAATAGTGGTCCAAAGCGCCGGAGGTGACATAACCAAGATTATGACGCTCGGGTCTCAGGCCATGTTCTCGAGTGAAGACGATATCCGGACCGTCGTCAGTGCCCACTTTGAATACGGTAAAGTTATTGCCAAACAGATTAACGCTATGTACCCGATATTCCAGAACCGTAACGCCGACAACTCGCACGTTGCTGGCACTGCAGCCGATATTAACAAGTATAATATTTTGTATCAGTAGAATAAAAATAATAGATGTGACTAATAAGGTGCCTGCTGCGATAAGTATTCTGACCATGTAATTAATCCGGACTATCACCGGGATGCAGTCGTGGGCGTTGGAAATACGGTGAACATTTCGCGTTGCGCGTAACCTGCCCTAATAGCCATTCTTGCTGGCTCGGAGGGAGGCATGTCGGGAAACAATTTGCTCAGAATCCGCAGATTGTGATTATTGGTTATATCCTGCAGGCGATCGCCTCTCAGTTCAAGGTTGCCGTGGATCGGGAAGTTTGATTCGTGGCCGTCTTCGATCCATTGCGCTGGGCGCTGACAGCGGCGCCCCCCCAGCACCTTGTATCCATTGCTCATCCGTCTCCTCCTCCGGTGCTGGCGGAGCATCGGGCGGGCGGTTCGGGTCAACTCCGGCGCGGCGACGGCGTCGGGCTGCGGCATGTCGATCGTCGGCGGTCGGTTGGTATTCGGTGGCGAGAAGGGATCGATAGCGTCAACCATTGGGGCTCTCCCTGATGTCGCACCCGCCCTGGCGCGGATGCGGGCAATGTTGAATCAAGCAGCGACGCCTCAGCGCAGCGCCGCCACCCGCGCCGCGAACGCCTCTTCGCGCGATTGCCAGCCGGCCCAGACCAGCTCGGCGACGAAATCGTCCAGACCCATTCCCTCGCGCCGCGCGGCCTTGATGATCGCCATCGTCATGTCGGGGTCGCGCGCCTTCAGCGCGTGCAGCGAGGCCGAAGGCATCCGGCCGGGCCGCTTCTTCGTGCGCCAGTGCGGCGTCTTGTTGGCCACCGGCGCGGTCGCCTTGCCGGTCGCCAGCACGGTGATGCGCCGGGTGCGCTGATAGCGCTCGACCTGGATCAGTCCCTTGCGCTCCAGCCGCTGGACAAGGTTGACGGTGGTGCTGATGGAATCGCAGCCGCAGCGTTCCTGCAGCTCGTCGCCGGTCGGCGCGGTCCGCCCGGCCTCGGCCGCCTCGGTCACGCAGGCAAGCACTTCGCGCTCCCAGGGCGAAAGGGTGATGTCGTCCATATCGGTCTCCTTCAGGCGGAAAGCGGCGCGGTGATCAGCGCCAGGCGCGCGCGTTGTGCTGCGGTCAGGGGTTCGGTCGCGGGCGACGGGTCGATGGGCCGCCAGTGGCGGTCGTGCGTCGCGATCAGCATGCGGATGCGCGACAATTCCCAGCGCCGCACCGCCATCCCGGTGCAACGCTCGCGGATCTCGGCGACCGCCGGGAAGAACCGGCATTCCCGCAGAGCTCGCGCGCACGCGGCGCCCAATATGTCGGCGGGGATATCGCCCAGCCCCTCGGCATAGAGTTCAAGCCGGGCCTCGGCTTCAAGGTCGCTTGCCTTGCCGGCGGGAAAGCCAAGCGCGAGCTTGCCGATCATCCGCCTGATCTCGCGCGGCGCTGCCGGGGTCAGCGCGGCTTCGGTCGCCACCGCCAGCGCGGCCAGCGCGCCGCGCTCCTCGGGCGTGCAGACATGGCTAAAAGCCGGTGCCTCCGCCACCAGCGCCGCGAGCCTCGGATCGCAGCACGGCGCGGACGAGAGGGTTTTGCGGCTCGCCCGGGTCACGGGTGGTTGCGGATCGGGATGGGGGGCGGTTGCCATGGCGGCTGGCTCCTCTGGGGTCGTCACGGGGATCGAAGATCTGCGCCCAGCCCTTCTCGGCGGCATGGGCGAGCAGCCTGCCCGGGGGCCAGTCGTCGTCGGCCTGTGCCGCGAGATCGCGGATCAGCTTGCGGTACGCGGCATCGGTCATCGCCAGCCGCTTGGTCCGGCGATTGGCGAGCAGGTCGCGCCAGTCGTTCGGGTCGCAGCCGTCCGGGCAGGGAAACCGCCGGGCGGGGCCCGCCCCTCGCGCGGGTGCCCCCACGGGTACGCGGGGGTTGGGATTAATTTTTGGGGTCTGGGGGCTTTTATCAAGGGAAGGGGGGATGGCGCCCGTCACGGCCGATGCCGCGTCATGTGACGCGTTACCGGCGTTATCGTGTGGGGCCGCAATCTCCGTCTCCCCTCCGGGAAAAGGGTCGGGGAGAAGGGTAGTATAGTGCGGTGAGGCCGATGTGTCGGACTGCCCCTCTCCCCGGAGAGGAGAGGGCGAAGAAGCCGCGTCCTTCCCCTCCGTCACCCCGGACTCGTTCCGGGGTCCACCGTCCCGCGAACTCAACGACGGTGAGGCTTGTGGAGCGGTGGATGCCGGAACAAGTCCGGCATGACGATGGGAGGGGGCTGGGTCGGCATCCTCGCCAAGGCCCCCGGCACCGGCGGCCATATCACCCCCGTCGGCCTCGACCCCCTCGAACAGATCGCCCGTCTCGTCCCCATGCAGCCGATCGCGATAGCGTCGCTGCCGCCGGGCATTGCCGGCGCGCTGCGCTTCGCGCCGCGCATCCTCGCGCGCCGCATCGGCCTTCACCGCGGCGACGATCACCTCGGCCGAGGCGCCCGCCGCAAGCATCGCGTCCAGGATGGCGGAATCGATCATGCGCGCTCCCGCATCGGGCACGCATCGCGGGCGACGGATACATCATCGCCGCCGCGGGAATTCCCGAACGGGCACCCCGCCATCTGGCAGTTCCGCGCTTCCGGATGCCAATCCGATATGCCGCACGGCGCGCACCGCCCCGGATTCAACATGGCGCCCACGCCCATAGAATCCGGCAGGCTTGCTTGCTGGCTCACGACTCGCTCCCGCTGTTTGTTCCTTTTATGTTCTCGTAGGAAATTTCCTACATTGCAAGCGCGCAATTGATTCAAGAGAGTCATTCGCCCGGTTAGCCCCTCCGGAACAGGAGGTGCCGATGGCCATGACTATTCCGCCAATCGAGGATGCGAACGCCTTTCCGACGTCCGAACCCGCCCAAGGTCCGCCGACGCCGGATACTGCCCGGAATGCTGCCACCCCACCGCAGGCACCGCAGCCAGCACCGGAGGAGGAGACGGACGAGCAATGGATGCATCGCTTCATCGAGGAGAACGCGCACCTCGCCCGCCCGCGCCCTGAGCGGCCGCCTGCCCCGCCGCCCTCGCCCTGGGACGGTCCACCCTCAAGTTGGAAGGTGCCCGACCATCTGAGCATGCAGCATCCCAAAGGCGGCTATATGGCGATGGCACTGATGTCGCGGACGATGGACGACCTCAATGAAGTGACCAGGGGCGAGCGCGCCGCGACCTATGAGGAGGTGGACAAGTATTTCGGCCATGCGCTGATCGCCGAAGGGCTGGTGCCGTTCACCTACACCGCCGACCAGGCGATCTGGTGGTGGAAGTCGGGTGGATACAAGGTGCTGGGGGGTGGCTCTGTCGATGCCCAGCCGATGCCATCCGATACCACTTCGGCTCATTCGCCTGATCAGGACCTTGGCGCGAATCTTCACGACGAGGAGGAGCCCACGGGTGTACCGCACCCGAGCCCGGCTCCGCTGCTCAGGGGTGGCCCCGGCGAGTCGTTCACAACCAACGCTTCCGCGCTGGACGAGACGTGGGAGGCGCAACGCGACGCTCTGATGAGGTCGTCCGCCTACATCAATGCCAAGGGCATGGTGAGCGACGATGGAGTCGACCCCCAGGGCAAGGCCGAAACGACGAGAAAGGCCCCGGCAGGCGAGCCGTCACAGGCCGCGACATCACCGACGAAGCCTGCCGATATGTTCAGGGATATCCAAGGCTGGGGCGCCCCCAAGTTGGCGCCGACCAAGGTTCCGCCTCAACCCGTCTCAGTTCCGACGCCGCGCCAGACCCCAGCCAAACCGGCCACCGTGGCGGGCGCTCGGCCCGGCGTCCTCAAAAGGGGCTGGCCGGTGCCCGGCGGCGGTTATACCGCGCAGAAAGGAAAAAGGGATTCGCGGGGCAAAGCCTATTCCGACGGCAGCTATGATCTCACCGGGCAGAAGAGAGGCGGCCGGAAGCACAAGGGATATGATTTGCCAGGCGAGATCGGCGCCCTCGTCAGTGCCGCCGCTGATGGTGTCGTGGCGGAACCGCCCCGAACCGAGTACGAGAAGATCTGGACGCGCGATGAGACCGGCGCGATCAAACGCGACAAAAATGGACAAAAACTCTTTACACTCGGCAAGAAGGTGGTCGGCTGGGGAAATTATGTCATTATCCAACATCCAGATGGGTATCGAACGGTCTACGCGCATTTGCGGGAAGTGCCGCGGCTGAAGAAAAACGATCCGGTTCGCATGGGTCAGGAAATTGGCCGGCTGGGCGTTACCGGGAATGCCGCGACCAAGGGCAGCCACGTTCATTTCGAAGTTCGCAACGGCACGATGTCTAAAACCTACGATCCTGGTGATTGGCTTGCCGGACGCCTGCCCGCACTCCGCCGCTGAAACGACGCATTCGGCCGACCATATTCTTCGATATGTCGGCGATGGATTGATCGGAACATTTGAAGTACAGATAAGTAGACTCGGACAGGGTGATTGTGCAGATGGGGAGCGGAAGGATTGGTCTCGGCATGGTGGCGGCGCTACTCGCGCTTGCGGGGTGCGGTAACGACACGCCTTCACGCCCTGCGCCCGATGCCTCCCATGGTCCTGCATCGTCCGCCCCGGGCAAGGCGGTGAAAACCGCCACTGCGCGACAGCTGGAAGCGGTGCCGGATGCGGCAAATGGTGTCGAGACGGGGCGAGTGAATGGAGAGGTGCAAGAGCCGCCGTTGCCGGCGCGGTCTATTCCCAAGGTCGGAGATATCGTGCCGAGCGATCGGGCACCGCTGAAGGGCGGCTGGTCCTATACCGGCGGTGCCTCCTGCAGTTCAGAAATCGATGATTGCTCCGCCGACACATATGACCAATTGGAGCCCGGCGATTCGAATATCGGCCACACTCTCTACGTGATCACTAAACCCACCGAACGAGACGCCTCGGGCGGTATCTCGAAAGGGCGCGTCACCCTTGTCTTCTACGCGCGTCTCAATGCGCTTGAGTCGATCTTCTGTTCCGTCGGCGGGCGCCATGCGGTCGTTGCGTTCGCCGATGAGAATTGGCGCAACGGCAGCGCTTACGTCACCGATGGCAAGACCCTGCAGGTCACGAAATGGCGCGACAAGGCTCCGCCGGATTGCCTGCCGCCTGATGAATCCGACGAGCCGGATGAGTAGGGCGCGACCTGGACTGACTGTATTTGGCGCTTTTCGTATTGAACCTGAGATATGATCGAGCGCTTTCGTCCGTATCCTTATGCTGCGATCGAGAAGATGATGCGGAAGATCGACGCTCATCCGGGATGAGGAACGCCCGCCAGCCCGTGGACCGTCCCCTGCCGGCCGTCCTGGAAAAACGCGCCGTCGCGCCCGTCCGCAGAACCGCCTTGATCCCGCCGCCACCGCCCGTCTAAGGCCGGGGCAATGGCCGACAATTACGCGCTTCGCATGCTCGCTCTTTCCATGGCTCAAATCCGTCAGCGGATGCGTGACGATCTCGGCATCGCGGGGATGGTGGAAAGCGGCGATCTCTCGATCAGGATGAAGAAGGGCTCGCTGTTCGGCCGTGACGCCAGCGGCGATTTCGGCACCGATCTGCGCCGTCGCATCCTTGAGGCGCAGGAATTCCTTGAACGCGCCGCCTTCGCCGTCACTGACGAGGCGCTGGTCGAGGCCTATGAGTTCACTGGCGGCACCGGCGCTGACGCTGACCTGCTGTGGCGTGAGATCAGGCACCGCGGCCTGATCGACTGAGTCGACGGCCCTTCAGGCCCCGGCAAGCCGTTCGAGCCGGTCGAGCAGGGGCCTCTGGCTCGCCAGCATCTTCGCCCGCGCGGTATCGATCGTGAACCAGTCGGCGCGGTCGACCTCGGGGATGAAGATCGTCTTCCCGCTGCGCGGCGGCCACTCCATCTCGCTCTGGTTGCTGACAATGCCGGCCGGGTCCAGGTCGCCCGCCAGCGCATAGGCTTCGACCCATTTGCCGCCCGATTGCCGGATTCGGCCGAGCGGTTCCAGCTGACCTTCCGCCTCGCTGCCGAGTTCCTCGCGGAATTCGCGCCGTGCCGCCTCGGGCGGCTGCTCGCCTGGTTCAACCGCGCCTTTGGGGATCTGCCACGCGCCAAGATCCCGCGCAGCCCAAAAGGGCCCGCCGGGATGGACGAGGAATACCTGCAACGCGCCGCGCCGCCTGCGATAGAGCAGGATGCCGGCACTCAGACGAAAGGGCGGCATGTGTCGTCCCCGCTTTCCGGCCGCTCGAAGCCGCCATTATGGCGATATCGGGTGTTCGGCCCGCGGAGGCAAGATGCGGTCCTGCCTCTTCTACTGCGCCACCCCCGCCTAATCCGTTCCGGCCCCAAGCACGCCGTTTCGCTCAAGCAACAACGCCCGCAGCCGCTTGGCATGCACCCGCCCGGCGGCGATGCGTGTGCCGCCTTGCAGGATCACCTCGCGCCGGCCGGTCGGGGTGCGCCGCACCTCGGCGATGCGCGACAGGCGGACAAGCGCGGCGCGGTGGACCCGGATGAACTGGGCGGGATCGACCCGCCCCTCGAACGCGCGAATCGACAGGCGCAGCAGGTGCGAGGTCGTGCGGGTATGCAGCCGCACATAATCGTCCTCGCTGCTCACCCAGTCGACCAGGTCGAGCGGCACGCGCGTCAGGCTGCCTGTCGCGCCGCGGATCCAAAGCTCGGTCTCATAGGGGGAGCGGGCGCGGTCGTGGAATTCGGCACGCAGATCCTCGATGATCGCCCGCATCTCCTGAACCTGGCTGGCCGAACCGTCCGCGGCCAGCCGTGCGCGGGCTCGGTTGATTGCCTCGTGCAGCCGGGGCGGATCGATCGGCTTCAGCACATAGTCGACGGCGGAGACCTCGAAGGCGCGGATCGCGAAATGGTCGAACGCGGTGATGAAGATCACCGCCGGCGTCACGCCCCTGGGCAGCCGGTCGAGGATGTCGAAGCCGGTGCCGTCGCGCAGGCGGATGTCGAGCAGCACGATATCGGGCCGGCATTCCGAGATCATTGCAACAGCCTCGTCACAGCTCGACGCCGATCCAAGCAGCCGCGCGTTCGGGATGCCGTTCAGCACGATCTCCAGCCGGCGCAGCGCGAGCGGCTCGTCGTCGACTGTGACGATGCTGAACACGCTCACCGCGCGAACCCTAACGGAATAGTGATGCTCGCCTCGAAACTCCCGGCGCCGGGCGCGATCGCAAGTCCCTGTGCCGGGCCGAAATGCTCGGCCAGCCGCTCGCGGACATTGGCGAGGCCGATCCCGTCGGTCCAGGCCCTCGGCGTGGCGGGCCCGACCCGGCCGGTATTGGCGACCGTCACCACCAGCGCGTCGCCATCGCGCCTTGCCGAGATGCGGATCGAGGTGGGCGGCAGGGACTTGGCGACACCGTGCTTGATCGCATTCTCGACCAGCGGCTGGAGGATCAGCGCCGGCAGCGCGGCCGTGCGAAGCTCCTCCGGGAGGAGGAATTCCACCGTCAGGTCGGGGTAGCGCATCTGCTCGATCGCCAGATACCGCCGGTGCAGGTCGAATTCATGCTCGAGCGACGCGTCGATCAGCGGATCGATCGAGAGGGTGGAGCGGAAGAAGGTCGACAGGCCGGTCAGCATCTTCTCCGCATCGGCGCTCTTCCCGTCGAGGATCAGCGCCGAGATCGAATTCAGGCTGTTGAACAGGAAATGCGGGTTGATCTGGTTGGAGAGCGCGCGGAGCTTCGCGCCGTGCGCGAGGTTGCGGAGTTCGGCCGATCGCCGAGCTTCCTCCTTCGCGTCGAAATTATATTCGATCGCCAGGTACAATCCGGTCCAGGCGATGAAGAACCAGGTCCATAGCGACAGGACGGATATCGCCGCGTTCCAGTCGACGATGGTGAGGTGGATCGTCCGCCCGTCGAAAGCAGCGAAGGCGAAATAATTGAACCAGGCGAAGGTCTCCGCCGCGAACGGCGCGGTCAGTGCGAGCGCGAGCGCGCGGGTGCGGAAGCTGCGGTGCGACAGCCGCCGCAACAGCCGGTGCAACGCGTAGCAAAAGGCGATGCCGATGCCGTACACCAATATCCGCACCACCGCTGACGCAAGCAGATGCGGGTTGCCCGCCAGCGCGGCGCCGAGCGCGAACATGGCGAGGCTCGCGCCCCACATGCTGAGTGTCAGGGTCAGCTTCGCGCGGGTCTCCGGCCAGGTCTCTTTGCGGCCCGTGCGGCCGGTCGATTCCTCGACATAGAAAGGCTCGCGCCCCGCGTTCGACCCGGCGTTCGACAGGGGCTCGTGCGCGGCAAGGGGAGTGGGCGCCTGCATCGGCCCGATGTCGCAAATCATCGCCTGTCTGTCGACAGACGCTCAACCCCTGGAAATCGCCGTTCGCCCGCTCAGGCGGTTGTGATTGACTCTTCCAGCCCCCGGCGGATCGACCGAGCCGTGATATAAGCCATCGGAATCCCGACGCAGACGATATGCGAGAACAGGGCGCTCGCCATCCGGAACGGGGCGACCGGCGGGAAGGTCGACGGCCAGCGGAGCGGCACCACGATCCAGTTCATGACGAGATAAAGGACGAAGCCATAGGCGATGCCGGAGATCAGCGGCCGGGCCGCGATGAAGGGCAGACGGCCCGCCGCCATGACGAACACGCCGGTCATCGCCGACATGATCGCGACATGGACGATCAACCCGGCCAGCGCGGCGGAGATGCCGCCGGCCAGCATGCCATCCCCGAACGGCCCGCTCGCGACGGTCTGGAGGACCTGGACCGAGCCAGTGCCGCGCAGTCCGGAGAACAGGAAGGCGCTCGCAAGGTCGAGCGTGCCGCAGGCGAGGGTCGCTGTCAGGATGGTCCTGCCGGCTGAGTACATGATCGATCCTCCCCGATGCTTCTCGGGAGGTCGTTGCGCCCTGGCGATGCGGCTTGCCACGGGGGTGCCCGCGAACGGACGGAATAGGCCGCCGAACGTCCGGTTTTGGCTGGGCGGGCTCCCTCCGCCCGCGATCCGCGACTTCCCGGTGGCGCGCCCGCGCGCCCGGCGGCATGATCGCTCCATGACTGACGATATGACCCTCCGCCGTGCCGAAGCCGCCGACGCCGCCACGATCCGCGCGCTGGTGCGCGAGGCCTATGCGAAATGGGTGCCGGTGATCGGCCGCGAGCCGCGACCGATGACCGCCGATTACGACAAGGCCGTGCGCGATCACCGTATCGACCTGCTCTACATCGACGGAACGCTGGCGGCCCTGATCGAGACGGTGGTGGAGGCCGATTGCCTGCTGATCGAGAATGTCGCGGTCGCCCCGGCCTTTCAGGGCAGGGGCCTCGGCCGGCACCTGCTGGCGCACGCCGAGACGCTGGCCGCGGCGGCTGGTCATCGCCGGATCAGGCTCTTCACCAACGCGCTGATGGCGGCGAACCGGCGTCTCTATGCCCGGCTCGGCTATGGGGTCGATGGCGAGGAGGAATTCCCCGGCGCGATCGCCGTGCATATGAGCAAGGCGATCGGCTGAGCGTTATTGCCGGTCGGCCTTGATCGCCACGGAGACAGTCACGCCTGCCTTCACATTGGTGGTCGCCGTCCATTCCCCCTGGCCGACCCCGAAATGGGTGCGGTCGATCGTCGTGCTGCCCGTCATGGTCGCGACGTCGCCGTCGATCTTCAGCGTGAAGGGCAGGGTCAGCGGCCGCGATACGCCGCGCAGCGACAGGGTGCCGATCGCATCGTAGCGGTCGCCGGAACGGTGGCGAAAACGGGTTGCGGCGAAGGTCGCGCTCGGATGGGTGGCGACCGCGAACCAGTCATTGTCGGGCAGGGCGCCCTCGGTGTCGGCGTTGCCCGTCCTGGCCGACGCCATGTCGATCGTCACCTTGACTGACGACGCGTCGAGCGCGGCCGGATCGAACAGGATCGTCGCGTCCCATGTACCGAAGCGGCCGTCGACCGGTCCCTCCGACCAGCTTGCCTTGAACGACAGCGAGGAGGCGGCCCGGCGCACCGTCCAGCGCGACGGGGCGACCTGTGTCGGCGTGGCCTCGGGCGTTGGGCTTGGCGTGGGTGTCGGCGCGGCGCTGGGTACGGCCGCGGGCGGTGGCACGGCGGCGGGCGCGGTTTCCGTAACCGGCGACAGGGCGACGGCGGCGGGTGCCGGGGTGGCGGCCGGGGTCAGGCGGACGATGCTCGCAATCGCGGTGAGCCCGGCAACGGCCAGGATCGCCCCCAGTGCGGCTGCGCCCAGCGCGCGGGACGGCACGGGGATCATCCGCGCGATGTCGTCGCCGCGATCGAGGAACTGGTGCTTCAGCGCGCCCGCGATGTGCAGCGCGATGACCAGATAGGAAATATAGACCAGCACCTGGTGGCCAAGCTCGGCCGCTTCCTCGACCCCGGCCCTGGCGCCGGGGGCAAGCCCCGGCACGCCGGGCACGTGCGGCCAGGGGATCGCACCGAACAGGACAGTCGGAATCGCCGTCCTGCTTGCCGATACAAGCAGCCAGCCGGTCAGCGGCAGGCCAAGCAGCAGGACGTAGAAACCGATATGGACTGCATGGGCCAACCACCTTTCCCAGACTTTCATCGTCGCGGGAAAGGGCGGCGGGGGATTGGCGATCCGCCAGCCGAGGCGGATCAGGGTCAGCAACAGGATGGTGATGCCGATGGATTTGTGGAGTTGGAAGACGGCGAAGGTCTCCGCGCCGCGCGGTCCATCCATCCGCCAGCCGAGCCCGATCTGGAAAGCGAAGCAGGCCGCGACCGCCCAATGAAGCAGGATGGCGCCGCGTGCATAGCGGGTCGGCACCGCCGACGGAGCCGTCTCGTTTCGTATGTCGGTCATCGCAGGACTCCACGGTGAAAGGCGCCGTCGGGGCACGATACCGACGTCCCAGCGCCGGGCAAGCTTGCGGAAGGCCGATCGATCGGCCAGCGTCGAGATATGACGTCAAGCCTGACCCTGACCTACGAATTTAGCCGCGATGACGATTTTGGCTGGCTTCAGGCCAAGGTGCTGACACCGAAAGTCGGCGGAGACTTAGGATTCTGGGTGCAATGGCAGGATATCGAGGAGTGGGCTGGGAGGTTGTCCCGCTACCCGATCACCCTGGATAGCCCGTTGAGAGCCGATTGGGGCCAATCGGATGATGATGGTGGCAACTATCAAGCGATCGTCAAGGTGACGGTGGCAGCCATCGATGCCGCCGGCCATCTGGAGGTGCTCGTGAATCTCTCCGACCAATATGATCGCCGGCACCACTGCCAGGCGGTCTTTCGCACCACCTATGTCGAACTGGAACGCTTTGCTGCGGCGTTGCGGGCGATGATGGCCAGGGCCGGCTGCGACGCCGTGCTGACCGGAAACGATATCGGCTGAGCTTCACCGCCGCTATTCATCGCCAGTGCATTGGGGCATCTCTATCGTCATGAGCATGCGCCACGCCGTCTTTCGCGCCGCCACCGTTGCCATCCTGGCAATCCTCTCCGTTCTGCCTGCCGTTGCGCAGGTCGGGGTTCCGGCTCCCGGCCAGACGCCATCGCTGTCGGTGCCGGCGCAGGTCGTGCCGCCCGCCATACCGGTCCAGACTCCCGCTGAGGCGCTGGCGCAGGATGCGGCCGAGTATGCGAAGCAGAACGGCGTGCCGCTTGACGAAGCGATCTTCCGCCTGCGAGCCCAGCAGGATTCAGTCGCCGAGACCGACCGGCTTGCGATGCTCTACAAGGATCGCCTCGCTGGCATCTCGATCGAGCATCATCCAGACTATCGCATCGTCGTGCTGCTGACCGGCAACCAGCCGGTCGCTGACGAGACGGTGGCCACGGGCGGGCGCACTGTCGGCATCACCTTCCATACCGGCGCACCGGCGACGCGCGACCAGATCCTCGCCGCGATCGAGAAGCACCAGGCGGATATCCGCGCCGCGCTGCCGCACCCGCCGGGCATGGGTGTCGATCCGCGCATCGGCGAGCTGGTCGTGATCATCAACGGGGCCGATGTCGCAACGATCGATCAGCCCGCCATGACGGCGAAGCTGACCACGCTGGCCGGCGTGCCGGTCCGGCTCCGGGTGCTTGGCCGCGACGTCAATGCCATCGGCACCATGGATGTCGGCGGCGGATCGCGCGTGGTCGGGGTCAATCCGGTCGACGGGCGCCGCTATGCCTGCACCACCGGTTTCGTCGTGACCGACGGTACGCGCACCGGCGTGGTCACCTCGGCGCATTGCCCGGATATCCTGTCCTATGTCGATCGGGAGCGGCACGAGACGCCGCTCGACTTTGTCGGCCAATGGGGCTGGGGCTATCAGGACGTGCAGGTCAATGTCAGTCCGGAGACGCTGCGGCCGCTATTCTATGCGGATACCGCCAAGACCGTGGCGCGGGCCGTGACCACCTGGCGCAACCGCACCAGCACGCGCGCGGGCGATGTCGTCTGCCATCGCGGCGAGACGACCGGCTATAGCTGCTCGCAGGTCGAACTGGTCGATTACGCGCCGGCGGGGGATTTGTGCGGTGGCGCCTGCACGCCGACCTGGGTCGTTGCCAACGGTCCGGTCTGCCGTGGCGGGGACAGCGGCGCCCCGGTGTTCAGCGGCAGCATCGCCTTCGGCATCGTCAAGGGCGCGAGCTATCGTGCCGACGGGAGCTGCATCTTCTATTATTACATGTCGACTGATTATCTGCCGCCCGGCTGGTCGCTGTTGCACGGCAACGCGGTGGGCGAGGTCCCGAAATTGAACGACCCCGCCAGCAAGGGGGGAGGAGCTGGCGGGGCGTTCTAGATCTGAAGCGGCGCGAGGGGGGACACGATGCCGCTTCGGAAAGGAAAACACGCCAGCGGGAGACCGGTTCCGTCCCTAGTCGAAAAAATCTTCCCGCGCCCGATTGAACGCCGCTGTCGCCTCGGCGCCGAAGCAGACGAACAGGATCAGGTCGAACGCGCGCGGTGCTGAATCGAGGAAGGCGGCTACCGTCTCCGTCGCGACCCGGGCGGCCGCCTCAAGCGGATAGCCGTAGATGCCGGTCGAGATGGCGGGGAAAGCGATGCTCCTCAACCCGTTGTCGTGCGCGACCCGCAGGGATCCGCGATAGCAACTCGCCAGCAAGGCCGGCTCGCCATTGCCGCCGCCGCGCCAGACCGGGCCCACGGTGTGGATGATATGGCGCGCCCGCAGCTTATATCCCCGGGTGATCTTCGCCTCGCCCGTGCGGCACCCGCCGAGCAGCCGGCATTCGTGGAGGAGCTCGCGCCCCGCCGCCCGGTGGATAGCGCCATCCACCCCGCCGCCGCCGAGCAGCGACGAATTCGCCGCGTTGACGATCGCATCGACATCGAGCGTGGTGATGTCGCCGGTCAGGATATCCCAGTCGGTTTCGCTGTATCGCATTGCCCCGTCCTGTCTATCCGCCGGGATCTATCCCGTTTCGCCGGACTCCTCCACCGAGAGCGCCAGCATCAGCACGACCAGCCGGTCGTCCAGGCCTTCGTCATCCTGCTGCCTGTAGCTGGAACGCAGCGCTGCCCCGACATGCGCGATCGCCTCGCCGTCGGGTGGACCGCTATAGACGCTCGAAGGCAATCCCGCATCACGGCTGCGCCTAGGGGCGATGCGCCGCCACATTGGCTTATCGGGGTGTCGCGGTCGTTGGGCAGACCACCCCGCCGGCACGGCGCGCGGCGGCGATCGTCAGTCCCTTGCCACGCATGCCCATCGCCGAGCCTCCCGGTTCGGGGCTGAAAACGACCGATGGTTCGGCCCGTTCCCCGCATCGGGTGTGACGGTCATGGAGTGGGACGGGCCGAACCTCGCGCGGATCGGTCGCAGGAGCAGCGTGTCAGGCCGCCTCGGTCGAGGCCCCTTCCTCGGGATCGTTGGCGCGGTCGAGATAGGATTCGGCAATCAGATAATGCGCGCGCACCACCGCCGGATGTTCGGCGCGTTGCGCCAGTTCAAGTTCCTGTTCGGCACGCTGGACATACCAGGATTCCTCATGTTCCTCAGCCGGCACCGCCGGCGCCTTACCGCGCATTGCTTGATGATCTCCAGGATATCCCACATGTCCTCAGACGTTTGGCCCGTGACATCGGTTCCGGCGGAAGCGACGAAATGCGGTGGATCGCGACGGGCGGTTCGTGTGTCGCCGGCGACCGCCAATCATAAACGCCACCCCCCTTCGTCCCGGTCCGGCACGCCTTGAATCAGCGGCTGGAAATCGTCGCGGATTCGCGCGATCAGCGGCGCATGAAGATGCGCGTAGGGACCATCAACCGGCAGACCGCCCTGTGGATCGGGGCGATGTTTCTTGCCCCTTGCGCGATCGCCGGGGGTTATGTGGTCGGCGCGCAGGACGCCCCGCGGCCCGTGACCGCCCGCAGCCTGCCCAAACTTACGCCAGCGCCGGCGCGCGCCGTGGCCGCGCTGAAGGCGGCGCCTGCCGTGGCACCTGCACCGGATCCAGCCGCCTATGTCGTGAAGAGCATCCTGCCGATCGACCATGCGATGAAGCAGGGCGAATATTATTGGGATGAATCCGCCGCGCCGAAGACCGGCCAGATCGTCGTCACGGTCGATCTCGCCGCGCAGGTGCTGTCGGTGTTCCGCGACGGGCATGAAATCGGCACCGCCGTCATCATCTTCGGCGGAGAGGACAAGCCGACGCCGCTCGGCGTGTTCAACATCACCCAGAAGGATGCCGACCACGTCTCCAACCTGTATGATGCGCCGATGCCGTACATGCTGCGGCTGACCAATGACGGCATCTCGATCCATGGCAGCGAGGTCGGCGACGGTTATGTCACGCATGGCTGCGTCGGCACCCCGCACAAATTCGCGAGACTGTTGTTCAATGCGGTGAAGCTGGGCGACCGGGTGATCGTGTCGCGCGGCGAGACGCTCGGCCTGGGCCAGCCGATCCCGGCCGCCTGAGCGCGCGCCGAGCGCCGACAAAAAAAGCCCGGATCGCGAACGATCCGGGCGTCGAGTTTTACGCAATCCTGCGCTGACATCCATCGAGGGAATCGGCTGAACGTCAACGCAGGGTGAGGTTGCCCTCCTGCGCATCGCGACCGCATCGGCTGTTCCAACCAGTCCCCGGGAAGGAGCCGAGACGATCGTGATCCGAACCGGAAGCGGAGGATGCCCGCCGGCACCGCCCGCTTCCGGAAACCATTAGAGATCCACCTTCGCGCCGACGCGGAAGGCCCGGCCGATGATGCCGGTTTCACCCACGACCGGGTTGTAGAGGTACGCACCATAAGTCGCGCCGTCGATCGGTGGCTTCCGATCGGCCACGTTCATCACGTCGGCATAGAGCGTGAAGCGATCGGCGACCTTCACCTGGCCATGCATATCGACCGAGATGAACGACTTCACGTTGCAGGGCTGGTACGCCGCGGTGCCGTTGCTCGGCACCAGGCCGCAATCGCCCGCTACCCCGCCCGGCTGGTCCTCAGCCGAATAGTTATAGCCGCTGGTGTAATAGGCGGTTGCGGTCAGCGACCACGGTCCGACATCCAGCGTGTTCTGCCAGTTGCCGCGCCAGCGTTGCGTGCCGGTGCCGGATGTCAGGTTGAAGTTGCCGAGCGTGCCGGCATAGTGCTGGACCGTCCCGTTCGGGAACGTGGTGTCGAGGTTGATGATATAGGTCGCCTCGATATTCGAGGTGAGCTTCACCTTGCTGCCGAGATTGAACGTGCCGCGCGCGCCGAAATCGAGGCCCGAGGTGTTGATCTTGTTGGCGTTGATGAAGCTGCCCTGGGCGAAGGCGACCCGGCGCATCGCGTTGGGGTGGTCGGGATCGGGCTCGTCCGGCGTGATGGTCACGCCGTTGAAGCTGGTCTGGCCGGTCGCATAATAATTGGCGATGGCTGATCCGAAGTCCACGCTGGTGATCGCGTTGGTCTTTTCGATATTATAATAATCGACCGTGAAGCTGATATTGTGGACCGGCTGGAACACCGCGCCGGCAGTGAAGTTGCGCGATTTCTCCGGCTTCAGATTGGGATTGCCCACCGTCGTCTCGCCGACGCAAACGTTGGTCAGGCACTGGGTGATGTAGAGGTTGGGCACGCCGCCGGCGGTCAGATGCTGGTCGATATAGGACTGGGGCAGCGAGGACAGAGGTGCCGTGACATAGCCGGTGGTGGGCAGCGCCCCCGCCTCGGCGAAGCTCGGGATACGGAAGCCCTTCGAGAAGGTGCCGCGGATCGCGAGTTGCTTGATCGGCGTGAACTTGGCGCCGATCTTCGGCGAGAAGTTGCTCTGTCCGGTCGAATAATGGTCGTAGCGGCCCGAACCGTTGATCTCGAGCATGTCGAGCACCGGCGCGTTGATCTCGAAATAGGCCGATTCAACCTCGCGCTTGCCGGTCGCGCCAAAGGCGTTCAGGCGGAAATAGCGCTCGGTCGGCCCGTTATAGTCCGGGTTGCCGCTGGGATCGTACAGCGATTCATGCCGGAACGCGCCGCCCACCGCGACCTGCAGGGGGCCGCCGGGGAGCTGGAAGAAGTCGCGCGAGATGCTGCCCTGCACCTGGTAGAGATGCGAGTTCTGGTGATTGATCTGGGTCGGCGTCAGATAGTCGAGCGCCGCCTGGCTGGTCTGCTGCGGGTTGACGAAATTGTACGATCCATCGGCGATCTCGTCGAGCAGATGCTGGATATAGACATAGCCCTTGGCGACGGTGGTCAGCTTGCTGATCATCGCGGTGCCGTCGATCGCATAGTTCCAGTCGCCGAAATTGCCATGCAGGCCGAGCGCCGCGCGGAAGACGTCGCTCTGCGATGAATTGAATTCGGTGCTGGTGGGCAGGCGGCCGACGATGCGCGCGACCTGGCCCTGTGCCGCGAACGGGTTGTTCGGGTTGAGCGTGCCGTTCGCCGCGGTGCAATCGACAGTGGTGCCGCGCGGACAGATATAGACCGGAAGGGTCAGGACGGTCGCATTGGCGGCAGTGGTATAGGCCGGGAAGTCGATGCCGGCCGGCGCGGCCGCGCGGATGATGCTGGCCAGGCCGGTATAGGAGGATTCGCTCCGCTCATAGTTGAACTCGCCGGTCAGCTGGGCATTGCCGATGTTCGCGGTGAGATGGGCCGAAGCCCCCCAGCGCTGCATCTTCGGCTCGATCTGGCCGTAATCATGCACGATGTCCTGCTGGCAGACGGTGCGCGGCGCGGTCGGGTTGCCAGCATAGTCGGAATCGCTGAGCGTATAGGGCGTCAGGCCCTGGCAGCCGTTGAGCAGCTGATAGCGGCCGAGCGCGGTGGTGTTGGTCGCGTCATAGGGCCGCACCATGAAGGCGTCGGTTCGCGTCGACAGGCCGTTGAAGACGCCGTTGGTGGCGCCGTTCTCGATATTGTTCGGACCGCAGACGCCGAGCTGGCCGGTCGTTCCGGTGCGCGAGCAGAGTCCGGTCAGGTCGGCGGTGTTGTACGGATAGCCGCGGTCCTTGTTATAGAGCGCGGCGCTGTTGAGATAATGTCCGCTGACATAGACATTGTAGCCCTGCTCGCTGAGGTCGCCATAGCCGAAGGTGGCGCTCAGCCGGTGGTTGGCCGCGTCGCCGCGCTGGCTGATGCCTGCTTCCGCCGTGGCGTGAAGGCCCTTGATCTCCTTCTTGGTGATGACGTTGACCACACCGGCGACGGCGTCGGCGCCATAGGTCGAGGAGGCACCGTCCTTCAGCACTTCGACGCGCTCGACGATTTCGTCGGGGATGGTGTTGAGGTCGACGAAGTTGCGTACGCCATCGTCGGCCAGCGGATAATAAGCCGCGCGCAGGCCGTCGAACAGGACCAGCGTCGACGAGGTGGTGAGGCCCCGCAGCGAGATCGCCGAGGCGCCGCCGGCGAACGCGCCGTTGGCGGTGGCGCTGTTGACCAGTGCCGGGCCGTTATTGGAGGAAAGCGTCTGGATCGCGCCCTGCACCGTGGTGATGCCGCGCTTCCCGATATCGTCAGCGGTGAGGACCGTGATGGGCGAGGGCGTCTCGGTATCGGTGCGACGGAACAGCGTGCCGGTGACGACGATATCGCCGCCGCCTGAATCGGCCGCATGATCGGCTGGCGTCGCGGTGTCGCCGGCGCCCGGCGCCTGCTGCGCGAAGGCGGGTGTCGCGGCGAGCGACAGGAAGGTGGCGGCCGTCGCCACGCCTGCGAGCAGGCGAGCCTTTCGGACTGACGGGATAGTAATATTCACAGAGACGCTCCTCACTGACCCGTGGGCGGCGCGCGATCGCGCCGACCTTGCGGATTATGTTTTCAGTCTCGGGGATCATGCATCCCGGCCCCCCGAGACATGATGGAGGGCGAATGAAACCGGCCCCGGGGTGCTGTAAAGAAGCTGCGTCGACCCTCATGATTTTCAGATGACGACGTGCCGGAAAAGTCACGAAATCCGTTAGATGGGCCGAAATGGTCCTATAAAAGGCCTCATCGGAAGATCATTCCGAGCTGGATGAAATACGTTGCGACTCTCGCGTAATTCGATCGGTGGCGTTTGTCAGGACTGATGATGCCGATGAAGAACGCAGCAGTTACGGGGAACCTTCTCTAAAAAAGTCCGGGAGGACTGCGGCGTGCGGGAATTTGGCATGATATCTAGCCCGTCCGTTGCCTGATCTAGATCAACTGTCCCGGAATTTAAGGCCGCGCCCCGATGCGTCCGCCGGAATTAGGCGAGACGCGCGTTTTTCCAGCGCCGAATTGTCCTTTGGCATGTCTCGGCCGAACGACGGTCGGCCAGGCTTGCGCGGTTTCGTCGAAAATCGCGCCCGGATCGCGCCGGAAATTGCTTGATCGCGGCATATGTTGCGCCGCGGCGGGGTATTGTGCGGCGCTGTTCATGTGGGAGAAAGGTTAAAAGGTCCGGATCGGAACTTGATTTGCCGATCGTGCCGATAATGGTGCCATTTTTGCCGCAAGATTTCGCCGTCCCGGATGACACAATTATGAAATAATTGTCATAGTCGTTTGAGAACACACGGTAAAATAGGCCGGGCTGGTCCCTTTCAGAACGCCGGGCCTGGATACGGCGGCGCACGGCGCTGCCCTATCGAGGGGTTGCCGGCACACCGCTCGACTCGTCGCGCTGCTGCCCCGGCCGATCACGGGGCTTCATAGCAGGATCAATGAGCGAGCACCGGCGACGGTCCGGGTTGACGACAGAAACGCTATACGCCATACACTGTGTATCACATAGTGTATGGCAGGCAGTGCAATCATGACCCTCGACACCGAATTGTTCGAATCCATGCGGCTTGAACTGCGCCGTGGATCGCTGGTCCTGGCGGTGCTCGCCCGGCTCACCGAGGAGCGGTACGGCTATACGCTGCGCCAGGCGCTCGCCGCCGACGGGCTCGAGATGGAGGAAAGCACCCTCTATCCGCTGCTGCGCCGGCTTGAGACGCAGGGCCTGCTCCACAGCGAATGGCGGGAGGAGGAGAAGCGGAAGAAGCGCTTCTACCGCCTGTCGCCCATGGGCGTTGCGATGCTCGCGGCGCTCACCGTCGAATGGCGCGGCATCAACGCCTCGCTCGACAAGATCCTTTGACCCCCGAATCCGGCGAAAGGCCCCGATATGGACATGCTCGACATCTATCTCGACGCGGTAGCGGCGCAATTGCCGCGCGATACCGCTGACGACATCATCGCCGAATTGCGCGACACATTGCTCTCACAGATCGAGGAACGCGAGGAGGCGCTTGGCCGACCCCTGACCGACGACGAGCGGGAGGCGGTGCTGCGCGCGATGGGGCACCCGCTCGTGGTGGCGGCGCGGTACCGCAAGGGGCCGCAGATGCTGATCGGCCCCGAACTCTTCCCCTATTGGATATTCGCCGTGAAGGCCGGGCTTCTGATCATGGCGGGGATATTCGTGCTGACCCTGATGCTGCGCCTGAGCGGCAATCCGGCGGCAGCGCCCGAGGCGTTCGCCCAGTCGATCGGCGGCCTGTTCGGCGCTGGCCTGAGCGTGATCGGCGCGGTGACGCTGGCGGGCGCGATCTGCGAGCATCTCGGGCTGCGGCCGGGCTATCTCGATAGCTGGCGGGTCAAGGATCTGGAACTGCTCAAATATGGCGATCCCGCGCGCTGGGCAGCGCATCTGGGCGTCGACCTCCGTGGCAAGAGCCAGACGCGGCCCAGGGCCGAGACATCGGGCGCCCCCTGGACTCAAGAGAGTTCATGGGCATCGTGGATGTCATCGGCACCGCGGGCGAAACGGGCCCGGTCCTGGCCCGGGTCGGATGCATTGTTCTCGCTGATCGGCGGCCTCGTCGTCGCTGCGTGGTGGGCGGGGCTGCTGCATATTCCCGGCCTTGGTCAGTTCGACGTCGATGGCGGCGCGGTGACGGCGGCCCCGTCGCCGATCTGGACGACGCTCCACCTGCCGATCCTCTTCTATATCCTGGCGCAGGTCGCGGTGGACGCGGTCGGCGTGGTTCAGCCCGCGGCGATCAGGTTGCGCGCCGCATTGCAGATTCCGGTCGCGGCCGCGGGCATTGCCCTGACCTGGGCGATCCTGAATGCCGGCGCCCTGTTCGTGCTTGGGCAGGGTGGCGGTCAGGCGACCATTGGCGGCGACACCGCGCTGTTCAGCCTTGAGGCGCTGCAGGGCATGCACGCGATTGGCCGCAGCCTGCAAGGCACGGCTGCCGGCATCAGCGTGATCCTGACCTGGATGCTGGGTGTCACGCTCATCGTCCTGGGGCTGTCGGTGGCGACCAGTCTCTGGCGGTTGTTCGGCCCCGGTCGCGTCGCCCGCGACTGACCCCGCAAACCGCCGGAACCGCGTTATCGTAAAGCCACCGAAACGGTTGTTGCGGGCCGGGCGCCGATGTCATAGCCTCGTCACATAAGGGCAGGCCATGGTCCATCGGCGCTTCGGTGTGCCGGACAATCGACCATGGCCGATCAAGCCCCCGCACGGGTCGCGAACGGGCACCCATGGAGAGGCATTCACCGGCTAGAGGGGGAAGCCGTGGCCGATGCCGTTCTGAAACTCGCCTATGAGGTTTCACGCGTCACTGAGGAAAAGGTCGCGCTGATCGAGGGGGTGATGCGGCGCACCGGCGTGCTGGCGCTGAACGCCCGGCTCGAGGCGGCGCGGGCCGGAGAGGCTGGCATGGCCTTTTCCGTCGTCGCGCAGGAAATGAACGGCGTCGCCACCGACATCCGCAACATCGCGCGCCAGCTGCGCGAGGCGGTCGCCGCCAATATCGAACAGCTCCGCCGCGCCGGGTCAGAGATGCATTTCGAACTGCGCGGTGAACGGCTGGCCGATCTCGCGCTCAACGCGGTCGAGATCATTGACCGTAATCTCTACGAACGTTCTTGCGACATCCGCTGGTGGGCGACCGACAATGCCCTGGTCGAGGCGCTGGCCGCGCCGGGTCCGGAGGCCGCCGCCTATGCGCAGGAACGGCTGGCGACGATCCTGCGTTCCTACACCGTCTATATCGACCTGTGGATCGCCGACCGCGACGGGCGGATCGTGGCAACCGGCCGGCCCGATCTCTATCGCGGCGCGGCGGGCGCGAACATGGCCGATGCCGAGTGGTTCAGGCGCGGCATGGGGTGCGCCAGCGGCGACGAGTTCGCGGTGTGCGACATCGCGCGCAACCCGCATCTCGGCAATGCGGCGGTCGCGACCTATTCGACGGCGATCCGTAGCGGTGGGCGCCGCGACGGCGAGCGGATCGGGGTGATGGGCATCTTCTTCGACTGGGCGCCCCAGGCGGCCGCGATCGTCCAGGGTCTTGGCCTCTCGGAGGAGGAGCGCAAGACCTCAAGGGTGATGCTGCTTGGCGCCGACCATCTCGTGCTGGCGGCGTCCGACGGGCGCGACATCCTGTCGAAGCGGTTCGAGATCGATGCGGGCGCGCAGAACCGGGGCTGGTATCGCCAGGGCGACAGCATCGTCGCCTATGCCCGGACGCCCGGATACGAGACCTATCAGGGGCTCGGCTGGTATGGCTGCATCGAGAGCCACGTCGATTCCGAATGGGACAAGGACAAAGACAAAGACTGAGTCGGCCGCGTGGACTCAGCGCCGAATATCGGGAACAAGCTGGTCCGGGCAGTTCAACAGCGGTGTTCCCTATCCAATGCCTGGCAGCAAAAGAGGCGGCGGCCCGGTACTCGCCGACGCGGCACTCCCCCTTATCGGACTGATATTCGCGCTCTTCATCGCATGGGGTGTCGGCTATCTGGGTGGTTCCGGGCAGGAGCGTGGGCGGAATATCCCCCGCGCTTATCAGCAGGGCGCCGAGCAAGCCGTGCAGCGCGACTGTGCCGGTCGGGATCGGGGCGAGATGGTCCGCTGCGTTCGTGATCACGTGCAGGCCGCCGCGCAGACAGCGCATGACGAACAGGATCTGAGCGCGCAGAAACGTGCTGCTGACAGCGCCCTTGCCGCCGCGATTGCCGCCTTCGCCACGTTGGTCGTTTCCGTAACGGGCGTCGTCTATGTTAAGCGCACGCTGGACGCGACGCTAAGGGCGGTGGAGGACACCAGCCGGGCGACCGAGGCGATGCTCGAGGCCAATGCGCTGGCCAAGGACACGGCGCAGCGACAATTGCGCGCCTATGTCGGGGTCCAGGCCGCCTGGCTCGAATTCAGCGACGAGGGCGAGCCGGTCGCGCACGTCAAATGGAAGAATTTCGGACAGACGCCGGCATTGGAGACCGCAAGCTGGACTCATAGCTGGACGGCGGAATTCCCGCTCCGGTCCAGCCTTCCCGAGCCCCCGGAGGGTTTCAGAAAAGGGGTGAATGTCATCAGCCCCGGCAACTTCACGGATACCGTGACACCGGACGGAGCGCCTCTGGCCGATCGCAACAGGAAGTCGATCGAAGCCGAAGAAGCCGCATTCTACGTCTATGGAAAGTCACGGTACGAAGACGTGTTCGGGGAGCGCCACGAAACGTCGTTCGTTTATTTCTGCAAGGGAAAGGGCAGCCTGGAGAGGGGCAGGCTGGCCGGCTATCTCGTCGGAAACGTCCAGACCTGACGCGATCTCCACGGTGCTTGGGAGAAGGCCGGGTTTGAACGCGCGCGCACAAAAAAGCCGCCCGGTCATTTCTGGCCGGGCGGCAGGGAGTCAACGCGTGCAGGCGTCGAATCCGGTGTGATCTGTGCCTTATCGGCGATAGCCATAATGGCCGTACCCGCCGCGATAATAGCCACCGCGATCGTCGTAGCGGCGATAGTCGCGCCGGTCGTAATAACCGCGGTCGTAATAGACGCGCGGCGGCGCGCGATAATAACCGTCATAGGCATAAGCGGGGCCGTAATAGCCGCCATCATAATAGCCCTGGTCGTAATAGCCGTTGTCGTAATAACGGTCGCGATGGGCGCTCGACGCGATGGCGGCGCCGATC
The DNA here is from genome assembly GCA_029202385.1 of Candidatus Sphingomonas phytovorans. Classification (NCBI taxonomy): domain Bacteria; kingdom Pseudomonadati; phylum Pseudomonadota; class Alphaproteobacteria; order Sphingomonadales; family Sphingomonadaceae; genus Sphingomonas; species Candidatus Sphingomonas phytovorans. The sequence continues at coordinate 3,240,629 of CP119314.1, read as the reverse complement.
GCCAAGCCAGCAACCCCGGCGACGATCGCGGTGCCGGTATTGTCATGGCCGCGGTGGCCCCAGTAACGCTGCGCCTGGGCCGGAACGGCGGCGGTCAGGGCGGTGGCGCCCAATGCGAGCGCGAGACCCGCCTTTGCAAACATGGTCTTCATCGGTGGACTCCTCGGGGCCGGGCGCGAAGACGTCCGGAATGAACGTCGGCCCGTGCCGGCTTGGGTCCTATATGGGGGTGCCGTGGTGAATGTGCACGGAACGCGGCTTGCAGCACCCGTTCATCTCGCCCCCCACCTGTTCGGTGCAACGTCCATCCTATTTCACGCGCGCATCATACCAGGCCAGCCAGCGTTCCATCCGGTCCTTCAGGAAGCTTGGCCGTTTAAGCCGGTGATATTCCCCCGGATAGATCACCAGTTCGGTCTCCACGCCGCGGCTCTTCAGCGCCTGGTACAGCTGCTTGGAATTGAGCGCCGGCACATTGGCGTCCTTCTCGCCGCCCATGAACAGCGTCGGCGTCACGATCCGGTCGTTCTGGTAGAAGGGATAGCTGTTCTTTAGCCATGTCGACATATTCTTCCACGGTACGCCGAGCTCCGTTTCATAGTCGCGAACATATTCGTCGGTGCCGTATCCGGCGAGGATGTTGCCGATCGACGCGCCGCTCACCGCCGCGCGGAACCGCGTGTCGGACGCGATCAGATAATTGGTGAGCATCCCGCCATAGCTCCACCCGCCGACGCCGAGCCGCTTCGGATCGGCCACGCCGCGCGCCACGGCGTCATCGACGGCCGCGAGCGCGTCGGGCACCGCGGGGCCTCCCCAATCGGCGTAGAGCGCCCTGGCATAGGTCTCGCCCCGCCCCGTGCTGCCGCGGGGGTTGGAGGAGGCGACCGCATAGCCATGGCCGGCGAAGATCTGCCAGCTGATGTTGAAGCCCGCCGCGAACTGCGACTGCGGCCCGCCATGATTGAACAGGATCGTCGGCAACGGCCCGGCCGGCGCCTTGGGAGGCGTGATGAGGAAGCCGTGCACGTCAGTCCCGTCCTTGCTCTTGTAGCTGGTGCGGACGACGGAGGCGACCGCGACTTCGCCGAGCCACGCGGCATTGTGGCGGCTGAGCGGGCGTAGCGTGCCGCGATCGAGCGCATAGACTTCCGCCGGGGCGGCGGGCGTGTCGACCAGCACGGCCATGCGGCCATTCGGTGACTGGGTTGGGGAGGAGACGACCTGGAAGCCACCGACGACGTCCCTGACCGGACCGCCGGCCGCTGGCACCTCGGCTACCCGCTCGACCCCGTCATCCTCCACGGTGAAGCGGATGCTGCGCCCGTCGGCCGACCAGAGCGGATGCGTGACGTTGCGGTCGAGCGCCGGGGTCAGGACCCGTGCCGGCCCGCCCGCCGCCGGCACCACCGCCAGCGTGCGGACGCCATAGGAGAAGAGCTCCACCGGCCCGCCCTGCAGATAGGCGATGCTGCGCCCGTCGGGGCTCCAGGCGGGATAGCTTTGCCAGTCCGCGTCGTTATCGGCGCCCTTGAATGTCGTGACCGCGCGTGGCTCGGCGGCCGCCGGCCCGACTGCCACGACGAAGAGGTTGCTGTCATAGGTCCGGTCGGGGTCGGGCGCTCGCTTCGAGGTGAAGGCGATGCTCCCGCCGTCGGGCGACCATGCCGGAAGCGCCTCGTCATAATCGCCCGTGGTCAGCCGCCGCGCGGTGCGGCTGGCGAGATCGTAGAGCCAGAGCCGTTTGCGCTGGGTGCGCAGATAGCCGTCAATGTCCCGCTCGAACTGGAAGCGGTCGATCACGATCGGCCGGGGCCGTTCCTTGTCCTTCTTGCCGTCGGCGCTCCTGTCGTCGCTTCCCGCTTCGGCGGCGGGTGCGACGGGGTCGGGTTTGGGGGCAGTCGAAGCGCCCGGCCTGGTCGCGGCCGGAATGGCGGCGGAGGCTGCCGCATTGGCTTTTCTGTCGGGGTCCGGGTCCTCGACGATCAGCGCGATCGTCTTCGAATCCGGCGACCAGGCGAGATCAACGACCGATCCCGTGATGCCGGGCAGCATCGCTCCCTCACCGCCGGCGCGGTCCATCAGCCAGAGGCGATCATCGTCATGATCGTCCCCGCGCGATGAGACGAACGCGAGCCAATGGCCGTCCGGGCTGAAACGGGGCGTGCTTTCGCTCTCGCCCTTGCGGCTGGTGAGCTGAACGCTGCGGGTGCCGTCCCATCGCGCCATCCACAAATGCGTGAATTGCTTGTCCGCCGCGACGTCGGTGGTCCCGACGGTATAGGCGACCCATTCGCCCTTCGGATCGATCTGCGGATCGCCGACCACCGCCAGGCGCGCGATATCGTCCGGGCCGATCGCGCGCTGCTGCGCGGTTGCGGGGGCCGTCGCCAGCACCGCCGCCGAGAAGACAAGAACCGACCGAATATCCATGCGTCACCCCGTTTGATCCCGGGATCATCATCGACCGGCGACGGGAAGGCAATCGCGATATCGCCGGGCGCGATATCTCCGGTTTCAAATCGACAGGGCGCTCCGGTCTCGCTAGGCACGCCGCCGTGACCGCCCTGCGCCGCCATTTCCTGCGTCATCGCCTTCTGGCGGCATGGATCGTTGCGGCCGGTCTGCTGATGAAGGTGCTGGTTCCCGCCGGCTATATGCCGATGGCGTCGGGCGGCAGCATCATCATCCAGATCTGCTCCGGCTATGGCCCGATGACGATGGCCATGCCGATCCCGGGCAAGGAAGACCAGTCAGGGCAGGACGGGCAGCAGGGCAAGGCTGAGATGCCCTGTGCCTTTTCGGGCCTGTCGACACCCTCGCTCGCCGCCGCCGATCCGCTGCTTCTCGCCCTTGCCATCCTGTTCGTCATGGTCGCGGCGACGCGTGCCGTGGTTCCTGTTCCGACAGCACCGCCACCCCATCTGCGCCCGCCTCTTCGAGGACCGCCAATCACTGCCTGATCTCGTCATTTTATAGCGCGCTTCCGTCGACGCGACGGCGCGCGCGTGGATCAGGAAGACATATCCCCATGAAGAAGACCTTGATCGCGGCTGCGTCCGCCATCGCCTTCTCGTCTGCGGCATCGGCCCAGACGAGCGCGCCCGAACAGCGCCGCGCCGAATTGCTGCGCCAGCGGGCCGACATCGACGCTCAACTGGCGCTGCTTGACCAGCCCCAGCCAGAACCGGCAGCGGCCATCGGCCGGACCGAACCCGCCACCGACGACATCGTCGTCACCGGCAAGGCCCTGTCGCTCACCACGCAGGTCATCGGCCAGACCGTCACCACCGTCGATGACGCCGCTTTCCGCAACACGCCCGCGACGACGGTGGCCGATATCGTCAGGCTCTCGCCCGGCGTCGCGGTCATGCAGGGCAACGGCCCGCGCGACGTCAGCGTGTCAGTGCGCGGTTCCAACGCCCGCAATGGTTTCGGCGCGCGCAATATCCAGGTGTTCGAGGATGATTTCCCCGTCACCCAGCCCGACGGCCTGGCGCGCTTCGACCTTACCGATCCGCATGCCTATGGCGCGGTCGACGTGGTGCGCGGGCCCTCGTCGGCGCGCTACGGCAATTATGCGCTGGGCGGCGCGGTCAATTTCCGTACCCGGCGCGGGCGCGACATCGACGGGGTCGAGGCGGGCGCCGATGTCGGCGGCGACGGCTATGCCAATCTCTATGCCACGATCGGCCATGCCGGCCCGGGCTATGACTATGCCGTGTTCGGCAGCTTCGTCCGCGCCGACGGCGCGACCGGCCACACCGGATATGAAACCGGCACGATCAACGCTTATGGCACTTTCGCGCTGGGCGACCGCGACCGGGTCACCGCCAAGCTGATCTACAATGAAGGCGAATTCCGCCTGTCGACCCGGCTTTCCTACAACCAGTATCTCGCCAATCCCTATCAGCAGGGCTGCGTTGCGGCGGCGAGCGCATCGCCCGGCTGTGGCACGATCTCGGTGCTGGTCAACGGCGTCAACGGCGCGCGCGTCGCGCAGACCGCCGATGAAGGGGATCTGGCGCGCAACGATCGCCGGACGATCGTCGGCGTGCGCTACGAACATGATTTCGGTCCGAATACGACCTGGCGGACCCAGGCCACTTTCGACAGCCGCGTTGTCAACCAGCCGACCAGCGCGACCCCGTTCAAGGGTACGCTGGATAGTTACAACATCACGTCGGACATCACCGATCGCGGCACGCTGTTCGGCATGGAGGCGACGAGCTTCGTCGGCCTGTTCTACAATTATCTCGATAACCAGAGCTTCAGCTTCAACAAGACCCCGGCCGGCCGCAACGGCTTCGGCGCGCTGACCCAGACCGTGTTCGGCGACATCCGAAACATGGGCGCGAGGGCGCGGGAAGAACTGCAACTCACCCCGCGGCTCCGGTTCGTCGCGGGGATCGGCGTCGAGCGCTCGATCATTGAGGTTCGGCAGACCGCCTATGCCTATCCTGTCGGCGGGAACCCGATTCTGGGCCTGATCCCGGCGGAACGCCATTTCTCCAACGTCGCGCCGGAGGCGGCGCTGTTCTGGCAGGCGATCGACGCAGTCCGGCTGCACGCCCGGGTCGGCACCGGCTACGGCATCCCGCAGGCGGGCAACCTGTTCGTCACCGCGTCGGGTGTACCGGGCAATAATGCCGGCCTCAAGTCGCAGCGGAACACCGGCGTCGACATCGGTGCCGAGATCGCGCTCGGCGGGAACCTGAAGGCTGAAGTGACGGGCTATTACGAATGGTTCTCCAACGAACTTGTTTCCCAGTCGGCCGGGATCGACCTCCTTGCCTATACCTCGAACGTGCCGCGCTCGGTCCATCGCGGCGTCGAGATCGGGCTGAGCTGGCGGCCATTGCCGGGGTTGCTGCCTGGCGCGAAGCTGGAGGGCAGCTACAGCTATAACGACCACCATTATACCGACTTCAGCGAGCGCCTGAGCGCTGGCCGCTTCTCGACGCTGCTCGATCGCGACGGCAACGCCATCCCCGGCGTGGTCCCGACCTTCGTCAACGGACGTGCCGGCTATGATCAGCCCGATGGCCCGTTGCGTGGCCTGGGCGGCTTTGCCGAGCTGACCTATCGCGGCCGCTATTTCATCGACAACAGCAACCTGCTCGCGATGCCCGGCTATACGCTGGTCAACCTCAACCTCCATTATGATCCCCCCAAAGGCGGGAACTGGTTGTCGCGATTCAGTCTCTATGCGTCGGTGCAGAACCTGTTCGACCGGACCTATGTCGGTTCCGCCTCGGTGATCTCCAACAGCCTCAATCCGACGACGGGGCTTGAGAATCCTGCCTCGGTGCTCTCCGCCACGACGGGCACGATCTATGCCGGCCAGCCGCGCACGGTCTATGCCGGCGTCAAGGCGCGGTTCTAGGGGGATGCGAACGATGAATGATTCCGTCCGCCGCTGGCCAGGCTATAATGCTGTCTGGCGATGGCATTTCTATGCCGGGCTGTTCTGCATCCCCTTCGTGCTGTGGCTGGCCGTCACCGGATCGATCTATCTGTTCCGGCCGCAGATCGAGGCGTTCCTCGATCGGCCTTATGCCCGTCTGGCGGTCGATGGCCCTCCCGCCACCGCCGCGGCTCAGGTCGCCGCCGCGGTGCGCGCGGTGCCGGGGTCGGTGCTCCATCGCTACCAGCTTCCGGAGACGCCAACCCAGGCGGTGCAGGTGATCGTGGGGGCAGGGCAGGGGGAGACCCGTGTCTATGTGCATCCCCGCACCCTGGCGGTGCTGGCCAGGGTGGATGAGGACCAACGCCCGATGCGCATCGTCTTCCGCCTGCATGGGGAACTCCTCGCGGGCACGCCCGGCTCCTATCTCGTCGAGCTGGCTGCTTCCTGGACGATCGTGATGATCCTGTCCGGCCTGTTCCTGTGGTGGCCGCGCGGTGGCGGGCTCGGCGGGGTCGTCTATCCCCGGCTTCGATCGGGAGGACGGCGTTTCTGGCGCGACCTTCACGGCGTCACCGGTTTCTGGGTGTCGGCTTTCGCGCTGTTCATGCTGCTTTCCGGCCTGCCCTGGGCGAAGAGCTGGGGCGGCTATCTTAGGACGATCCGGACCGTCGCCGAGGGACAGGCGGTCAGGCAGGACTGGACGACTGGCCGGTCCGAGGAGCTTAAGGCGCGCGCCGCCGCTGACGCCGGCACCCGCGCGATGATGGGCGAGCACGCCGAGCATGGCGGCATGGCGATGGCGCATCCCGCAGGCTCCTACGCGCCGCTCGACCGGCTGGTCGCGACCGTGGCGCCGCTCGGTCTCGCCGCACCGGTGCTGATCGCCCCGCCGACCGGCATGGGCGCGCCCTGGACCGCGAAATCGGATGCTGCCAATCGTCCGTTGCGCACCGACCTGACGTTCGACGGGGCAAGCGGCCGGATCCTGTCGCGACGGGACTTCGCCGAACGGCGGTTGATCGATCGCGTGGTGGGCTATGGCGTCGCGGTGCATGAAGGGCAGTTGTTTGGCTGGCTCAACCAGTTGATGAACCTAGCGACCGCGCTCGGCCTGATCCTGCTGTCAGTCAGCAGTGTGGTGCTCTGGTGGCGGCGACGGCCCGGCGACGTACTGGGTGCGCCCCCTGCGTTGACGCAACGACCCGCCACGATCGGTTTCTTCGTCCTGCTGATCGCGCTGGGCCTGTTCCTGCCGCTACTCGGCGTCACGCTGGTTGCCGTCCTGTTGACCGAGTGGCTGGTGCTGCGCCGATGGCTGCGGGCGGGGCTCTGGCTCGGCCTGCCGGTTCGTCCGGCCTGATGTGCGAGGAAGCGGGCCGTCGCGATCAGGCGACGGCACCGCTGGCGTCTGATGATCCGTCCCGAGCGGCAATCCGGTCGGCAGGGGAGTCCCAAATCGGGTATCGCACCCCATTGCAGGTCCTTCCTTTCGACTGCATCTTCAGCGAAAGGAGTAGCATGTTCGTGCGTACCCACTTCCAGGCCGGGTCGAGTCGACCGGCCCTTTCTCCCTTCCTTCGGATGCCTGCGGCATGAGCGGCACTGATCGCAAGGCGGCCTCTGGCCGCGCCGCCGCCGAAGCCGATCTCGCAGCGCTGATCCGCGCCGCGCTCGCCATTGCCGACGACATGGGCCTGAGCGGCGTAGGGCTCAGGCTCGACCAGGCGCTGATCGAGCTGACCGGCGAGGGCTCGGCCCCGGACATGGACGACGCGTCGCTCGACGATATCGCACCACTTACCGGCTTCCACCGCCCCGGCCCGGGCGGCAATGGCGAAAGCGCTTTGCTGGGCTGAGCGCCTGTCCGGTCGTACGCGTTCTAGGCGGACGACCGGATCATCCGGCGCATCACGTCGTCCAGCCGCGAAGCGCACCGAGGCACGGGATATTTGGCGCAATCGGCATTGCGGATCGCTTCCCAGCAATGTGTGGCCGAGCGAGCGGTGATATCTCCGTCGCCTGGTTTGCCGCCAGGCAGCCGAACAACGGTCGCGGCGATCGCCTGGTGATCTCCCGTACCAGTGTGGCTCCGGTCAGCACCGCGGCGCGGGCGATGGCGAAATCGGTATAGTGGGCGCTTATTGTCCCTGTGCCGCCAGCGCATCATGCCGCTCATCTTCCGGGGTCAGAATGACCGTCAACGGGTCGAAGATGTCGGAAAGCAGGTCGTTCAGGTGGTCGTTCTGAGCTGATAGGCGAAGCACCCTGTCGGTAGCCCGCGAAGCCTCGTCATTACAGGTCTGCAACTCGTTCGGGCCGGGGTAGGGGGTCGCGCCCTGGCATTTCTCACGCTTCCAGCGAATGGCCGCGATGACGCGCGCGGCCCGTTGCGGCGTTGCGGCGCTGGTTTCGGAGGAAGTGGCTGTCCGGGTCCGCGCCGGCTCCGCTGAGGGTTCCGCTCGGATTCCCTCGGTGACGAATGGCAGGACGCGAGCCCCATGGTGATGCGCAGCACGCTATGCCGGCCCGTTATTCTCAACCTTGGCTACCCTTCGTACAGTGATCGCGTTCCGGCTTCGGCTCCTCCGACGCCAGGAAGAAGACGACGGAGCCACTTTCGGTATAAGATGCTGAGCCATCCTTCTCCGCGATGAACGACTTGCCGATGATGCGTTCGAAGACGGCGCGATCCATTGAGCAATAATAGGACGCATATTCGCGGCCATTCGCGATTCTGATGATCTCATATTCCGGAAGGCCGCTCTCCACTCCATGATAACCGAATATATCGATCGACCCAGGTGTCTTTCTGATGCCAACATCATCGATAAAATTGGTGAAATTGGCAATTACCTTGCCTTTGTCATTATTGATTTCGGCATATTGGGAATCGTCGTCCATGAAGACATCGATCTTGTAGTATCGGGAGGCCGAGTCCCCGGGAAAGCGAAACCACGTCATTCCCGGGGCAGGGATGGTGCCGTCCCCCGAATATGTGACCCACCCGTCGGCGCCCGGATTGGGATAGCGCTGGACGATGTCGCTTGTGGGTTTGCTGGCTTTCGGCCTGGGCGTCGCAGCCGCCGCAAGAGGTTTGTGCGCAGGCGGTACCGTCGCCGCTTTCGGGCCAGCCGCATTGCTCGAAGCACCGTCACCCCCACAGCCGGCACAGGCGAACAGCGCCGCTACCAGGATAAGACGGCCCAGCCCATGTTGCATGATTCAGCCCCCCGCGCGATGCCCGCGATTTGCCAATATCCTGGCTTGTTGAAGTAAATGCAATGTTGCCGCATTGAATAGCTTGCGGAACAATGGGAGAACATCGTAGCCTTCATATCTTCTCATCGCGCGGGGGCAAGGGCAATGGAAAAAAGGTCGGAGGGTGGCCCACGGCGGCCCGGCGGCGCTCATTCGATATGGAGGATGGCGATTGCGTGTCTCCTCCTTCTCTTGCCGGCAACTTCGGCCGATGCAGGGGAGCGGCTGACGACTGAACAAATCCGGACGATGTCGCTTCGAGAGGCCAACGGAGTGCTGCGGAAGGATATGCTTTCCATCCTGGAGCCGGCCGAGAGAATCGTTCCGATCAATCGCCGGCAGCTGCGCGATGTCGACCTGACGACCCGGTCAGTCGGCACCGAATTCGACGGTGTCTGTCGCCGCGATCTGGTCAGGCTGAAATATGCTCCCGAAAAGCCGGGCGAACCCTATGAGAAGGGGGCGGTGCGGCCCTACGGCATCGAGGCGTGGCGGACCTTCCACATCGTCCAGCTACCGAAGGTTGAGCGGGATGCGGGGAGCCAGGCGCTGATCTGGCAGCAGGAATGTGTCGATATCGATCGCAAATGGCGTGAGCGCGTCGATGCGGATCGCGACAACGAATGGGACACGGCAAACTGGTTCCCGGCACCCGACGCATTCCACGCCGTCCAGGCGGGTTTTGTGCTTGATATGGCCCTCGCGATGGTCAAGGCGGGCACACTCAAGTCTCAGCCTTGCGAGCACGTCGTCTCATCGGAAGCGCTGAGCTGTGAAGCGGCCATCCTCAAGGCCGGCGGCCTGCTTGAGATCGGTGGTGTTTATCCATGCGCCGCTGACGCGGGCGCGATTTGTTACAGGTTCGACTTCCTCCGTTCCGGGACCGAACTGACGATCGTCGCCAGCGGTGATGAGAATAGGCTGAAACCTTCAGATATCCTCTCGGTCTCGGTCGGAAGTTTTGTGGTCCTGGGTTAGATGATGGAGCTGCGTTTGCAGTTATGATGTTGATATAGCTACTTTCATTACTTATTTTTCTCTTTTCTTTTGGAAATAGAAATTCCCTCTGAGAAATATTCGGGTTGTTCTGTAATAAATTGCCCTCAGAGCTGGCTGAGTTCCTCGCGCTCCCGGTCAAGGTCGGCGCCTGCGGCGCGTACCGACTGCACATCGAAGGACGGTATCTTGCCTGGCTGGTCGGCTTCCTTGCGGACGACCGCGACCAGTTTAGGCGCGCTGCTCAGCAACAGTGTCGCCATTCCCTCTTCGGCGCTGCCGAAAATCAGATAGCGACCGGCCATGATGGCCTGTTCCGCCGCCGTTCGAAGGTCCGGCGCGACGCCCGCACGGAAAGCGACGCGGGCCTCGGCCCTTCGCCTGAAAACCTGCACTGATGCGACCCTCCCTGGAGCTCCTGCTCCTGCGCCCTGCATAGGTCCGATGCGGTACTGAACGCAAACCGGGAAACACCCAAAAAGGAAATAATTCCGCGAGGCTGATACCGGGCCGGACGATGGCGGTGCCGCCCGGCAGCCCCAGGCGGCCAGCCGCCGTCGATGGTTGATGCCACTGTAACGAAGCCGGATTTCGGGCCGCCGGCCATGTCATGGGGCTGGCAGTTTCGACGTCCCCGATCCATCCGACTGGTTGCCGTCAGGGGGTTGATCAAACTCAAGCCGGCCCGCCACGTCGTCGATATCGCCTGGCTTGATCCGGGATGGACATTGTTCAGGGCGACGTTTCACTCGTCCGATCATCTGTCCTCGCGAACGCACGCATTGCGTCCTTCCCGTTCCACCGCGCCGTCCGATCCGTGGAGGCTGCCAGCCGTGCCGCGGTCTCGCGTGCCGCCGTCTGCAACGCCGGGCTCGCCTTCAACCCGATCGCGCGCAATGCCCAGTTGACCGCCTTCTTCACGAAATTGCGCTCGTCGGTCGCGCACGCCTCGATCAGCGCCAGACCGCGCCGATACTCAGCGTCGTCGCTACGTCGATGGATCGCGCGGCACGCCAGCAGCGCAAAGGCCGCCCGCCGCCCGAATTCGTCGTTCAGCGCAGCCCATTGGTCGATCTTGGCAAAGGCATGGGGCACCCGGTCGAACAGCTTGGCGCAGACCGTGTCGACGATTGCCCAATTATCGAAATCAAGGCGCCACGCGTCCATCTGCCCGGGGGACACCAGCGCTGGATCGTCGATCATCGACGCAACCATCCGCGCCTCGTACCAGCCGGTGTCCCACAAGGCGCCGGCCAGCGCATGATCCGGATAGAGCGGCTTCGCGATGGCCTGCATCGCCGCCATCTGCACCCCCATCGCCTTGTCGGCATGGATGCCGAAGCGGGGACCCATCTCCTCCCGGACCCGGGCTGATGCCGCGCGTTCCAGCGCCAGCAGGACGTCGGTGACCCGGTCCCTGATGATATCCGCCGTCATGCTTCAGCCGGCCTTGCTCTCATGATCTCCAGGTTCCGATCATAGCGACGGGTGATGTGATCGCGAAGAAGAACGACTCGCCGCGGTCGATAATGTCCCGACATCTGCCATCGGGGTCGCGGCTACCGGGGTTATCCGGAGTTGGGCTGGCTTCGACTCGGACGGTTACCGTGAAAACACCTAGTTTACGATCGCGGCGAAAGGGATTCTATGACGCCTCAGCCAACCGATTTCGGGGTCTCCCGTTTTGCGGTGGCATGGTTGGGCCGAGGGCTGCGAAAGCGGTTTTGCGGGCCAATTTCTCGATCAAGCCGTTACAATGCGTGTCTGCGAATTCCGGAATTGCGGGGGTCACCGAACTTCGGGATTCGCAGCCGTATGTCCCGCAAGGAACCCGACAAGCTGGCGTGATGCCGTGGCGAGCAACGGCGTCAATGCTGGAAGAACCGCTCTTCCGCGCCGCGCTTGATCGTCACCTTAGCCGCCTTGTCCCGGTCGCGCGGCGCGCTTTCCGTGTAATATCTGACGCGGTGTCTGGGCGGATCGCTCCAGAACTTCCATGCGAACAGCGCAATGCGATCGGCAGCTTTGATTATTTTTCTGAATAGTAACGCGATCAACCACAATGGCAGGGATATAGGAAGGAATAGTAAGAATATTCTTCGTGTTGACCGGTGCCAGGATCTTGGAGATCCAAGTCCGGACCATAAAGGTCGAGTCATTTCAACAATCCCTCGAAAGAGATGGCGGTCTATGCGGTATTGCGGCGTCAACAGTATCAATCCATCTTTTATATTTGAGAGAGTCTGACCAATATCGGTAAGGGGCGACTTAACGGATTTATAATTGACTTATATTTGAACCGTTTCGGCCCATTCGCCGCGGGCGCCTGAAAATGGAACAGATGTCCGGTGAGGGCGGCAAACGGGCTTGTCCCGTCCCATTGGTCATGGTCGTCGACGGTCGTAAGAAGGGCGGGCATGAGAGGGAGAAGGCCGTCTTGATCCAGGCAAAGCATCTGCTTGTCCTGCTCGCTCTGCCGTTCGGCGTCGCGGCGGGGCAAGGCCCCGAACGCAGCGCGTTCGGCGTCACCGCTGAAGGCCAGCCGGTCGAGCGCTATGTGGTGCGCAACGGGCACGGCACGCGGCTGGGGGTGCTGACCCTGGGCGCCGCGATCGACGAGATCGGCGTCCGCGACCGCGCGGGGCGTATCGCCAACGTCGTGATCGCGCTGCCTGACGTGGCTGCCTATGAGGCATCATCGACCGTCGGATCAGTGATCGGGCGCTATGCCAACCGGATCTCGCATGGTGGCTTCTCGATCGACGGCGTGCGCTATCCGTTGTCGCCCGATCCGACCGCCATCGTGTCGCATGGCGGCAAGAAAGGTTTCTCCACGAAGCTGTGGAAGGCGGAACCCTGCGCCACGCCGAACTGCCGCAGCATCACGCTACGCTACCACAGCGCCGACGGCGAGAACGGTTTCCCCGGCGCGATGGACGTGGCGGTCACTTACGCGCTGACCGAGGATGACGCGGTGCGGATCGATTATGTCGCGACCACGACGAAGCCGACCGTGATCAACCTGACCAACCACAGCTATTTCAACCTTGGCGGGGACCGGGTTGGCGGCACCGATGACCAGCTGATCCAGATCGTCGCCGACAGCTTCACCGCGATCGACGACAAGCGCAACGCGACCGGCGAGATCCGCCTGGTCACCGGCACCCCGTTCGACCTGCGCAAGCCGGCGCGGATCGGGGACCGTGTCGCGTCGAACGACCCGCAAATGCTGCTGGGCAACGGCTTCGACCATAATTTCATCCTGTCGAAGCCGGCCGGCGACCCGATCCCGGTCGGCGCGCGCGCCTGGGACCCGGCGAGCGGCCGCACGCTTGAGATGCGCACGACCCAGCCCGGCGTGCAATTCTACACCGCCAACCATTTCAACGGGCGGCAGGCGGCGCGCGACGGGCACATGCTGCGCCAGGGTGCCGGCTTCGCGCTGGAGACCCAGCATTATCCCGACAGCCCGAACCAGCCGGCCTTTCCGTCCACGGTGCTGCGCCCGGGCGAAACCTTCCGGTCGACGACGATCTACCGCTTCGGCGTTCGACGCTGATCGGCGCTGCCCCGACCGCCGGGGGGTTAGCTCCAGCGTCGGATGCGCCGCCAGTTGCCGTCGACGCGCGCCATGCGCCGTTCGCAACCGAGGCAGTGCGAATGCCACTCTCCGGAAACCTTGCGTGCGCCATACCGGTCCGGCTGATGCAGGCCAAACAGACATCTCAGGCGCGTGAAGACGCTTGCCTTGAACCACCCCACGAAACGGCAACTCCCTCTGGTACGGCGGCCTGGCGGCGGATATTTCCTGCCGCGGGCCGAACGGTGATGGCGGGCCCCCTAGGCGACGGCACCGGCCGCCGCAATATCGGGATGCGGCGGGATTCCGGGCGCGGGCAAGGGGCTGGACGCGAGGCGAACGGGAATTCCGGGCGGTTTTCTTGCGGTCGCGGCCATTTTCACGGTCCTCATTCGCCGCCGCCAAATCGACGTTGCCGCAACGTTAGGGATTCTTTCCGCGCGACCTCCGTGCGCCAAGCCGTCATGAACGGCCAAACCGGCGGGGCCTATGGCTGAATCGATCAAGGGGAAGGATGGACCGCATGCGCGCCTCGCGCCGCGGTTCAAGACGTTCCAGCCAGCCTCGATCGAATGCAACGGCACGAAGCGCCGCGCCCATGTCCTCGATGTTTCTTCCCGGGGCGCTCGACTCTATTGCGCCGATGCGCTCCCGGTCGGCTCCTATCTCGCGCTGAAATGCTGCGATTTCACGCTCTGCGCCCGCATCGTCTGGGCGAAGGAGCAGCGCTTCGGCGTCGAGTTCCAGTTCCCACTGCCCGACACGCATATCCGTCGCATCATGGATCCTGCCGCCGGCACCCGATAGCGTCGCCCCTTCCGTCGACAGGAACGACGCGGAAGATGGCGCGTTGGGCCGGATACTTCGCTCGAACAAGCGAAACCTCATGGGAGAAGGGTCATGGCAGAGATCAACAGCGACGAGAAAGTCGTGGTCGCCAAGAGCAGCATCAATGTCGCCAACATCATCATCGCCATCGCGGTGCTGATCGCGGTGCTTGGTTTGTTGAAATATATCGGTGCGTCGCCGTTCTGACGGTGTCCGGCGCTGGCTGAGGGGTTTTCTTCGGGGCCGCAACTTACTGGAATTCGGCCGGCTTGCCCGGTTGTCCACAGGATTCCGTTTCGGGACCGGAACGCGCGGACGCGCTCGTCGTTGATCTCCACGCGAAAGCGAAAAGGGGAAGCGATGAACTACGCTGTTGCGGCCGCCCCCGCGGCCTTCAGGTTGCGCCCGGGTTCCACCTGCCTCCGCACCGCCGCGTCCGGTCCGGGCGAAAGCCTGTGTACCCGGCCGCGCGGCCATCTCGGGCCATGTCGCCATATGCCGGCGCACATGATCGAGATAGCCTAGCGCCGGTCGAACGCATCGATGATCGGGCAGGGACCGGCCGCGCTCGCATCGCAAGCGTGTACGAGCCGCGTCAGCGCACTCCGCGCGCGCTGAAGCTCGTCGATTTTCTCGTCAAGCGCGGCGAGCCGCTCCGTTGCCAGCCGCCGTGCCCGATCGCGATCCTCGGTCGCGTCAAGGGCCAGCAGCTCGCTTATCTCCTCAAGCGTGAAGCCGGCGCCCTGCGCCGAGCGGATGAAGCGGAGCCGCCGGACATGATCCCTCCCATAACGACGAACGCCGCCCGCAAGGCCCGATCCGCCGGTACGTGCCGGCTCGTCGATCAGGCCGCGGCGCTGGTAATAGCGCACCGTCTCGACCCCAACACTGCCTTCGCGCGCAAGCCCCGCAATCGTCATGTCAGCCACCGCTTGACTCCGTACCATGGTCCGGACCCCATATGGGTCGGGTTCGATCGCGCACAAGCTGGAGATGCCAAGATGACGACCCCGCCGGCCAGGACGGCCATCCTCCATCGCATGGTCATGCAGGACCATGTCTGCCCCTGGGGGCTGAAGGCGAAGGACCTGCTCCGCCGCCAAGGCTATGTGGTCGACGACCGCTGGCTCACGACGCGCGAGGAGACCGACGCGTTCAAGGCCGAGCATGGCGTGAAGACCACGCCGCAGACGTTTATCGACGGGCGGCGGATCGGCGGCTATGACGATCTGCGCCGCTTCTTCGGCAAGAAGGTGCGCGACCCCGGCGCGACGAGCTATCGCCCGGTGATCATGCTGTTCGCGATGACCGCGCTGATGGCGCTGGCGGCGAGCCAGGCCGTGTACGGCACGCCCATCACCATCCGGGCGGGCGAATGGTTCATCGCCTTCAGCATGTGTGTGCTCGCACTGCTCAAGCTGCAGGATGTCGAGCGTTTCTCGGCCATGTTCCTGAACTATGATCTACTGGCGAAGCGCTGGGTGCCCTATGGCAGCATCTATCCCTATGCGGAGGGGCTTGCGGGCGTGCTGATGGTGTCGGGCGCGCTGACCTGGTTGTCGGTGCCGATCGCGTTGGTGATCGGCGGGATCGGCGCGGTGTCGGTGTTCAAGGCGGTCTATATCGACAAGCGCGATATCAAGTGCGCGTGCGTCGGCGGCGACAGCAAGGTGCCGCTCGGCTTCGTATCGCTGACCGAGAATGTGATGATGGTGGCGATGGCGCTGTGGATGGCGCTCGGGGCAGGCGGCATGGCGACGATGTGAGCCGGGGCGTGAGTGTCGAGGCGGCTATTTTTCCGCCTCGGCCAGCACCTTCATCGTTTCGATCGCGCCCTGGAAGCGCGGGTTGATCCGGTCGAACTGGGCCTTGCGGACCTCGTCCGACGGCATCAGCGCCGCGTCGTAGATCAGCGTGTAGACGATCCGCGACTTGCCCGTGCCGGCCGGCTCCACCGCCAGCGTGCCGTTATAGGCGAAGCCGGCCATGCCGCCAGCCGTCTGGCTGTAGGTGTAGGAATGCGATGTGCTGGCGACCATCGGTTCCAGGGTCGTGTCGTTGAGGCGCCGGATCGTGCCGACACCGCCGGTGCCAGAGACGATTTCGCATTTCAGCTTCAGCCATTCGGCGATGGCGCAATAGCCGCCGACCCGCTTCCACACCGCATCGGCCGGGCGATCGACCAGGATCTCCCTGCGGATCACGATATAGTCGGATGCCGAGGACGGCGCGGCGGCCATCATCAGGGCGGAGGCGAGGGCAGCGCGTGCGATCATCGATCATCCTGTCCGGTGGTGCGCGCTGTCCTATGGCGATTGCCGGGGGAAGCCAAAGTCATTGTTCGGGAAGATTGCCCGGGCGCATCGACATTCCTTCCGGGCGAAAGGAAAAGGGTTCACGCCGTCTCGGGTTTCACCGGCTGGGGATGGTTGGGTTCAAGGATCAGCGTCCGCCCCTCGACCCGCCAGGATTTGAGCCGCGACAGGAAGTTCATGCCGATCACGTCGGTATCGCCGAACGCGGGCGAGACGACCACCGCCAGCCGCCGCGCGACGATCGTGCCGAAGCGGAGCTCCGGGATCGTTCCGGCCTGGGCGTTGACCATGCCGTTAGCGGTGCGCAGCACGAC